>NZ_AWQQ01000079.1 GCF_002607855.1 Desulforamulus profundi | reverse complement strand
AACAAATTGCCAAAGAGCCATTACCTGCGATTATAGGATAAGTGCGCCCAATTGCATGACAAATACTGGAAAATGGGAGGTAATATACTCAAAAAATATTAGTTTTCGTCTTAAAATCTAAAAAAAGTGGGTCACTACTGTTAATTAATGTAAATTTTATTTTTTGAAAGAAGTAAAATTAGGGTTTTAAAGGGGTTTTTTCAACACCCTCCTAGGTGCTCGGGTTGCTCCAAAGCCACGCCCTATTGCAGGTCTACCAAGTTATATCAAGGTTTACCTGCCTGTTCATGCTGCGAAAGTTGAGTTATAAACATTTGGATACCGCTTAATGAGTTTCACTTCTTTTACATATCGTTCAAAAGATTCACATATCCTTTTTTGCCGTTCAATGAGTTAACTAATTTCTCATCCGCTGTCCAAAATTCACATTCTTCCCCGGTTCTTAGTGTGACAGTTTCTGCAACTGCCAAAAAAGCCGCATCATACAGTGTTGGTAAATTAAAGTTACGACTTATTTTCCACGCTAGATTTGCAACCAGATCATCTTCTAAATATTCAACCCCAGGAAGTTGACGAAACCCAGACCACATTTCATCTGCTTCCCTTGGTGTGATAATGCCACTTCTAACCTTTTTCCTTAGGATAGTACCGATTTCTGCCCAGCAAAAGCCGGTAATACAATTATTTGTTCATCTTCCAGCACTTTTTTTAGCAATATTTTGACTTTATAACTGTCATCTTCTTTGATAAAAACCTTGACTAAAACCGAGCTATCGATGCAAATATATTTACTCATGGCGTATTCCTTCTCGTAACTCTCTAATTAAAGGTGTTGAATCTTCTTGTATTCCAACCCGATCAGCAACCTTCTCCTGAAGTTGGAATACCCTATCCAAAATATTTTTTCGTTTTTCGTTAAAATTTTTTCCTTCATGCTGTAATGACTCAAAACTTTCTGCATCAACAAGATAGGCAACTGGCTTAGACCTTTGAAGTATGACAACAGGTTGTTTTGAAACAATAACCTCAGACAATACATCTTTAGCGTTCCTACGCAAATCCGTAACATTAATCATACGCATTTTATATCACATCCAAATATGCTTTTAAAATCATTATATATGTATGCATTTGCTTTGTCAACTCTATCCAATAACCCTCTAAATAAAAAACTGGAGCCTTTCGACTCCAGTTTTCGGTTTACTGTATGGTGAAAGGCAGCAGTTATCTTGGGCTATTACACAGTGCTGTTTATTTGATTTTACTCCAGTTCATACAGCAACTTTTTTCAGTTCCTTTAATTCTTCTTCAGAAAGGGTTACCCCCTTACCCATCTTTTCCCGGTCCGGGGACCATTCCCGGATGTCGTATTTTGGGGGTTTGTCGTTCCAGCTAATAAGGTTTAATTCCTTACGCCAGCCCTTGCTGCTCTCTGATAGAACGCCAAGGGTTTTGATGATTTCATATTTGAATTCTGCCATTATGGAAACCTCCATCTACTGTTATTAAACAACCCCGCTTTAGCAGGATATCCTTTAAGTCACTGATGCGGTAAGAAATATCCCAGCACCATTCACCAAAACCACCGTGGGCATTAACTGCCTTTACCCATAGATCCAGTGCTTCCTGCTTGGCTTTGTTTTGCTGATTGTCCTGGCCCTTAACCTCCAGCACCAGCATTTTACCATTACTAAGACGAATCAAGAAATCGGGCCGGTACTTGCGCACCACGCCTTTATAGATATAGAGAATTTCAAAACCAAGGTGGTCGTTTTTCACCCAGGAGTCCACCAGTTCGTTGCGCTCCAGTTCAAAGGCCTCACTGGCTTCCCAGGTACTGTCAAATACTACATGACTAATGTGGGATTTCCTGGTAATTTCGCAGGGCTTGCTGGTGTACCAGGTCATCATATCACCGGTGGAGCGGATGGGTCGCTCCTTATCAAAGACAGGCTCAATGTGCTGGGCGTTATCAAAACGGATGGCCTCGAAGATATGGTGTACCACCTTGTTCATGTTCAGGGTAATTAACAGGCGACTTCTAAACTCGTCCCGGTCAAAAAGACTGGGTATCCAAATTTTATCCGAATCAATGAATTCCTCCACCAGCTTAATTAATTGAAAGAGCAGGTATTCTTTGTTGCCCTGCCAGTTTGGCTTCATTTGCTCATAAATATCCCTGGTTGCTTCAAAAATAATGCGTTGCTTGCGGTACCGTTTGCCCAGTTCCTCGAGGTCGATCTGAGTTAGCTTAGTAACATCTGGCTTGCCATCTACAATGGGGGCCAGTTCCAGCTTCTTCGTGATGCCGGTAACCCCCGGGTAACCCCTTTGCCGCCATTCTTTTACCCGCTTGCGGATTTGGTTGACCAGGGGCAACTCGACAAAGATACCCGGATCATCGAAGGATTTAGAATGGCTGGAGGCAATGACATATCCGGCAGGGCGGCGGCCTTCAGCTTTGTGAAACTGCCTTTTGTCCCGGTTATAACTCCAGTGTCGAGAAGGTTCCTCATAGGGGCTGTTGATAATGAGATGGTCAATGCCGCCTGCCACCTATTTCACCTCCAGGATCTTCAGGGATTCAATACCGCGGTCATTAATAATCTTCACCGCAACCCGCCGGTGTTTGCCGGGCACAAAGGGGAGGGACACGGTACCCCGGAATTGTTCAATTAAATCCAGATCTATTTCACCCTTGAGGTTTTTGGCCAGTTTCCCCCAGCCGTCCTTTTCCCCGGCCATCGGGAAGAAAACCTGGCGGGGGAACATGCTTCGCCCGTCGTAATCGGTATCCAGCATCCACATGGCAATTTTAGATGTATCACCGGATTCGATGCCGCCGGTTTTAGTATTGTAGTAGTCAAAACCCAGCACTTCCACCACGTATTTACCTTTATATTCCTTGCCTGCCTTGCGCAACACTACGTCGGGCTGACCGATCAGCCAGAAGGACTGGTTACTGGCCCGTTTTTTCTTGAGATCCGCCGTCAGAAGGTCGGCGTTCATTTGGGCCTTTAAGAGGGTTACGCCGGGCCAGTTCAGCTCGTCAATATCCTTGGCCGCCTCCGGGTCAAACTGGAAGGCAGCAAAGATGAGAAGTTTGGGCCTGGGTACCAGGGTCTGGGCCTCTTCCAGTGCCCGGGCCACCTGCCGCTGCTCCAGGGGAGCGTGCTCCGGCCCAAAGGATACCACCACCCGCTTGGGCTCATCCTCCTTTGCTTCACCGTCGGCATGGAGCCAGCTTGTCCCCGGCAGCGGCTCCAACCGGGAGAATTCAATGGTCTGGCCACCCTTGCCCCGGATACCGGTTTTCATTAGTTCATCCCGCCAGTGGGACTGGCGCAGGGTTTCTCCGGAGCGGGCCACAGAATTGTCGGCTTCGGTCACTTTCTGGCCCAAGTCGTCAACGGATTTCACCACGGGTGCTGGAACTGCCTCTACAGTGAAGGGACCGGTGATGCGCTTCTTTTTGCTGTCAACAAGTGGTTGGTCGTAGAGAATTTCCTGCGCTGGTGGCTCATTATTGGCGATGGATTTTAGTGTCACATGCGGGACTGTCTTATATTTGAAGCCTCCGCTTACCCCCTCTTCTGGATGGGCAAGCTGGTAGTAATCATAACTCGCTGTCATTAGACGTTGCTTGGCCAAAGTTACTGCTACTCGTGAAGTATTATAACAAGTCATCAAAAACATAGAGCTTCATAGAAAATAATAGTGCAATTTTCAATTTAAAAGTGGTATAATTTTCATATGAAACTAAGTGATTACGCAAAACAAAGAGGAATAACATACCGAGCTGCCTGGAATCATTTTAAGCTAGGTAAAATACCCGGTGCATACAAAGATGGCCATACAGGGCAAATAATTATCCCTACCTATCAGGAAACACTCTTGAATAAGGTGGCTATTTACGCCAGAGTATCAAGTAATGAAAACAAAGATAATCTGGAATCCCAGGCAGAAAGGCTAAAACAATATGCAACAGCCAGAGGTTATCAAATTGTCCATATCGTTAAAGAAGTTGGCAGTGGGGTCAACGATAACAGAAAAAAACTACTCAAATTAATGCAGCAAAATGATTGGGGAACGCTCATCGTTGAACACAAAGACAGACTGACCCGATTTGGCTTTAATTACATTCAAGCACTACTCGAAAACGAAGGTAGAAAGATAGAAGTTGTTAATCTGGCAGAAGATGATAAAACAGACTTGATGCAAGATTTAGTCGCTATCATTTATTTGTTCAGTGCAAGAATGTATGGCCTTAGACGGAGTAAACGGAAGACCGAGCAAATAATAGAATGTTTAACAAAGGATGCCGATAAAGATGATCCGCACCTACCAATTAAAACACCAGGCCAACAAGAGTAAACAAACTAAAATTAAAGCTGTCCTGGATGAATACCGTGTCTTGGCGAGTAAAATCACTGTAAGACAATGGTATTTGTTTTTTACTAAGGGTGGCTTTAACAAAAATGCATACATAAAGCATCTTACCACTAAACTATCAGAACGATATAAGCAAACCTGTCAGTACCAGATTGTTGGCTTGTTGGAGTCTTTTGTCTCCAATCGAAAGAATAACTTTGTGGATATAGTTTGCCACAGTTCCTTAGACGAATCAGCCAAGGTGGACCTATTGTATATCAACAAATATGGACTGTGGTTTAATAGTTCGGTTAAAATTCCGGTGTTTAATGAAAAAGGCAAGAAAATAAAAGATCAGTACAGGGATATTGAGCCGGAAATTATTAAACTGGCCCGTAAGATATTTAAGCATATCCTTTCTAGACACCGTAAGCCTACGATGGGGCGTATAAATATGGCTTTAGACCAAAAGGTTGCGGTAATTAAAACTAGGAACAATAACGGTGCCAAGAAGTTTGACTATTGGGTTCGGTTATCTACTCTGGATAAAGGCAAGCCGGTTTACATTCCTGTGCAGTCTAACGAATATTTTGAGGATATACCGGGTCAATTAAAGAATTTCTGTCAGTTTAATTTGACTAAGGAAGGCAAGATTACTATATTTTTTATTAAGGACAAACCTAAATCCAAAGAATATAAACCCCTGACACCTAAGATAGCCCTGGACTTAGGCTTAAAGAGTATTTTTACTACTGACCGCGGCGACTTATTTGGTCGTAAGTTTTACGAAACCCTTCTGAAATATGACGGCATTATCACCGAACTGGCCCGTAACCGGCAGAAGCAGGGACTCAAAGTGAGAAGCCCTCGTTATGACAGATTAGTTTCTAAACTCAGGTCTTACCTTAAAAATGATATATGCCGGATTGTAAACCGAATTGTTAAGCTGTATTGCCCCAAAGAGATTGTTATAGAAAAACTTAACTTTCAAAACCCCAACCTATCCCGCAGGTTAAACCGACTTCTCTCCCGGTTTGGCAAGGCAGTTATAACCGCTAAACTTGATGCGGCAGCAGAAGAATATGGTATCAAAGTAACCTATGTTAATCCTGCCTACACGTCGCAAACCTGTAACTCCTGTGGCTATGTCGATAAGAGTAATCGCAGTACCCAGGCAGAATTTGTCTGTCGGTACTGTGGTTATAAAACCCATGCGGACGTAAATGGAGCCACCTGAATCCGTGAATTATCTGTGTTCCCTATCGATTAACCCAATCAGCATAGTTATCACGTGGTAATAATTGTAAATTAACTATTTTTACCGTTTCTTGGGTTGGTTCAACATTTTATTTGTCATTGTATTACCTAAAATTAGCAATAACATACTAAGCCCCATTTTGGAAGCGCTTTTTCAATGTGTTTTTGTTGATAACTTTTACCTGGCTAAACACACAGAGTATACCTGCTTAAATGTTTCAAACCAGGGACTGTGTCTGCCAAATTGCAGTTTCTTCTTTCTGGCGTGCGATACTAACCGGGATGCCAGTGTAATTAAGTTTTGTATTACTGTCCTTATCCGGCGGCGGTCTGCTTGCTTACGCAGCAGCACATGCTTCATCCGGGTGGTTGATTGTCCTATCATCCTTAATAGGTTGTAGGCCACCGCGCCAAAATGCAGCACCAGGTTGTTGGTGTCAAATTTACCAGAGGGCAATCTCTCTAAATCCAGGTCTGTCTTAAGTTCACTGTGAAACTGCTCGCTGGTACCATGTTCATGGTACAGTTTTTCGATTTCATGAGGTAAATCAGGAAGCAATGTCCAATATGTTTCTGCCTCTACCTGGGGCACCAGGAACATCTGGCCCTTTGCATCAGATGCTCTTTCGGTAACTTTGTAAACCAATCTGATTTCTCTGTTCAGTTTCTTTTTGTATTTCATCATGGAACCGTAGTAAACTTTTTTGCCTTCTCGTTCTTGGCAGTAGATATCCTTATTGTTTTTTGCCAACAGCAACCAACCTTCAGGGGTCTCCTTACGAAGGTTTCGTTTGATAATAAAATCCGCCTTGGTGTCATCATTTAAGCAAATCCGGATATTATCCGTGCTGTCGTTGCCGGAATCCATCCGTAAAAGCAAAGGCTCCTGAGTAATTTTTTTGGCATACCGAATGCTTTCAGCAATGAACTCTGTGGTATTTTTCTGGCAGTGTTCACTTCCCTGGCGTAGTTCAGTATTTACGCAGTAACCTTCCCTGCCTAAATATGCAAAGATAGGGGCATAACCATCGGTGCCTTTATAGGTTCTGGAGACCCCTTCCTTTTTGGTGTTAGAGTTATCAAAGGGAGACACATCAATATCCAGTGGGATATAAGCTCTGTTTTCCCGACCCAGGTACACCGGGTTAAAGGAGCATTAGTTTTCTTGATTAACTCCGCAGATTCTTCTAACAGGATATTATTCCAAGTACCATCCTTGGCGACCATATTCAGCCGCTGGCGGAGGGTGGGGCTGGATGGAGTCTCTTTGATATTTAATGAGATGGAGAAAAATTTATCTTCTCGGAACGGTTCTATATGGTCAAAGTCACTCTTACCCTGGCACAACAAGCCAATGTAGCAATAGCAACGCTTCCATTAGAGATATGGGGATTCTTTTGCTCAGTAGCCATTGTTTTGTTTAGGCGTGTTTTTAACTTGGTGTTAGCCAGTAAAGCACCTATGAGAGCCAGACCGTAATGAGTGGTTCAGTCCTCGTTACCTTGTTCAATAACAAAGATAGTTTGCTTATCGTCGTTCTTATTTTTGGTTTTGTTTTTCAACTTTTTCATGTAGCACCCCCGAGGTGAATATTGGAAAATGCAATTATCTATATATATCTGCATATTCCTTTATATTCCTACAAATTACAAGGCACTACAAGGAGATTATTTCACGGATTCAGGATTATACAGTGCTTATTAATTAAGTTACGAATGATTCTAAAAATCAGTCCTTACTTTTAACGATTGCCATGATTTAGTTTAATAAATAAAGATACCAAGATGGATAAATATGATGTCTAAAACGCTTGTAAATTTTTATTATTAAATGTTCTAGAACTATTTGCTATCATAACCACACTGTTCATTTGCACGTCAAGATTTAAAATAATGCCATGGTATGACCCTTTGGGACTGATGGTACTGCCTATGGTTACTCCACTCTTTATATTAGGACCACATGTAATTGTTGGAGCATCTCTATTTAAATTATCCAATACGATGCCCATTTCCTCAATGAATAAAATGATACCTATCATCTTAGCGGTAATGACACTTCTAAATTTTTCAAGCTTACCGGGTAATTTGAGTTATCTGGTGGCACTAATTAGTGTTAATGTAATTTCGTTTTTTGGAGTGGTCGTAACTACCTTACTAGATTTGATTAGAATTAAGAGGTGGGAGTCTCAATTAAAAGCTGCACAGTAACAGACATGTGCAACGCCAGTTGCATTATTATATTTACTATGCAACATATAAATTTACTATGTTTCACGTGAAACAGCTAAAAAATTTTTGCCGCCCTTCTGAAGTTTTTGAAAAACTCATTACAATAAAAGCCCGGTTGTTCCGGGCTTTTATTTCCGCAAGTGATATGCAATCTGATAAGAAAGTTCATCGTTTTGCTGCTTGACCTTTGCCAAATACATAAATGTACTTCCGGGATAATCAATTTGTTCCTGCAGTACTGCGCTTTCCAAAGCAGTTCTCACCAGTGAGATGACACAGTCGGGAGAGTGGTTGTCTCTGCATTCTTTGCATAACTTGCAGCTCTCAGCAATGGTCTTGGAAACCTGCTCCTGATAGTAATGCTTAAAGTCATTTTTCGGGATTAAGCTGCCGGCGCCGGGAATATCCAAAACACCCTTTTGTTCTGCAAATTTTATCACTTTTTTAGAAAAACCCACCAGGCAAGCGGCCTCTTTGCATTGACCGGCAGCATTGATATCGCAATCCCGGCAAAATTCATTCAAGGTAGCTGATAAATTTTGAAAATTGTTATCGCTTGTTGGGGCAGTCGTCATAAACTGTTACTCCTTTCCGTTTAACCTAAAAGAAAAGCGGCAAATTCATCTTGCTGTGCTTTTTCTGAAACGAATAACTCCAGGGGCGGCGTAAAGGCATCAATGCCCAGCCGCTCAATGGTCTTGCAGAGGCGTTCATGTGGTTGGGCCAAGGCACGATATTGTTTAAGCAAAAAGTTAATTACGGCAAAAACTTTGTCTTTAGCAACATCAGTCGCCACTTTTATGCCATGTATGGGCTTACTGGTAGCACCTCTGCCGCCGATCACTATGTCAAATTTGTCAGCTCCCTTGGCAATCAGCCAAGGTCTGCGCAGTAAGGTTCCGTGCAACCCCGGGAACAACCGGCGGTAGAAATTTTAAAGTCCTTTGGGACATCCTGTCCAAGGTAACGTGCCTGAAGCTCCATTCCCAACTCCAGGGCCGGCCCTAAGGATCTGGGGCATAGTTCAGCACCGCCCGGGCAAGCTTTAACGCTGCGAATCTTGTTGCCAAAGGGAGCCACTTGTAACCCCAATACCTTTATTTTTTCCAGTAGTTCCGGTATCTTGTCTTGTTCTAAAACAGCGATCAGGGTCTGGCGCACGCCACATTTTATTCTCCAGACCCCGGCATCCCTGGCTACTTCAGCCAGGCCCAAAAACTGTTCCGGCGTGAGGATGCCTCCCGGAACAACAATATTAACAGCATAAAGCCCGTTTCGCTGCTGACGAAAAATGGCTTCTCCCAAAACAATCACTCCTTAGCTGTTTAATTATTTACCATATTATTGTTTAAATTTTTAAGCTTATTGTAATTATACAAACTCATTGTGTGTTTTTCAAAATTAACTTTTTAAACTTGCTAATTACTCGAAAATAAAGGTATTTTATCAAATAATGTTGAATTATGAAGTTTATTTTCTTGTTATGGAGTGTGAAGATTATGTTAGACGGTATCATTTTTGTGGAAAAAGAAAAATGCAAAGCATGTTCGGCCTGTTTACAGGTCTGCGAGACTAAATCAATCAGCTTTCAGGACGGCAAATCCGATATAATAAATGAAAGCTGTCTCAACTGCGGCCTTTGTGTTTTAATTTGTTCCCGGGGCGCCAGAAAATACAGGTCAAGCCTCGAAAAAGTGAAAAACCTTATCCGGGCTAAAAAAACAGCTGTCATCCTGGCACCGTCCTATATTATTGTCGCCAAAAAAAATATAACTGCACGCCCCAGCAATTTTGCAGCGCCCTGAAAAAATTAGGTTTTGATCTTGTTTATGAAAGTTCCTTTGGGGCTGACATTGTGACAAAGGTTTATATTGATTATATTGACCGGCAAATCAAGGAAAAGGGCAAAGAAAATACCCATGTAATAACCAGCCCCTGCCCGTCTTTAATGAATTATCTCGAAAAACATGTCCCTCAACTGATTGACCACTTTGCTCCAATATTGAGTCCCATGGCTGCCCAGGCCGTCCTGGTGAAACACTGGAACAAAGAGGATACTCCCATCGTCGGCGCCAGTCCCTGCCCGGCAAAAAAGTCAGAGTTACTGGATCCAAACCTTAACCTCTTTGATGATGTTTTGACCTTTGAAGAGTTGATTACCTTGATTGATCAGAATAATATCACGCCCGCCAGCTTGCCGGAAACAGAATTTGACGGCATCCAGGCATTATACGGCGCCGGTTTTCCTATTTCCGGCGGTTTGACCAAGACCCTGGAAGAGTTTACAACCGGCTTGCAGCTTGATCCCCTTGGCAATGACATTTTAATTGTTGACGGTGAAAACAGGAGCATTGAATTTTTAACTAGAATGGCAGAAGACAAAAAGATGGACCAAAACCTGACAGGATACCCGGTTTTGATTGACATTCTTTTTTGTGACGGCTGTATCGCTGGCAAGGCAATGGGCGTAAAGGGCAGTTTGCTGGAACACAAAAGAATTGTTGCTGCATACACCCAGGAGCGTTTTGCAAAGGTAAATCAAAAGGGACTGTTTAAATCCCATCAAGGTTATAAGTTTTTAGTAAAAAATACTGTCAATGCGCCGGAATTTAAAACATGGATCAATACCGTTTTCAAACTGGTTAATGAAAATAAATTCTACCGCACCTGGAATAATAAATATTACAAGAAACTGGTGCCCAGTGAGCCGGAGCTCAAAGCAATTCTGGCTGATGACGGTAAATATAATAAAGAAGATGAACTAAACTGCAGGGCATGTGGTTACCTTACCTGTAGAGACAGGGCCGTTGCTTGTTATAACGGTGAAAATATCCGCGGTGGTTGTCTGGTGCACCAAAAAGAAGTGGCAGAACAACTGCATGCACAGGCAGTGAAGGTGAATCATTTGGTTTATGACAACACAGAAGCCCTGGTCGCCACCATGAACGAAATTGTCCAGGCCAATCAAAATAACGCAGACATGTCTTCCAGGCTGTTATCCAACGTAGAAAAGCAAGCGGATGAAATTCAGTGTTTACAAGAAAATATTAACAAGGTTATTGAAATTTTTAATTATTTTAAAGATATGGCAGACAGTATCGCCGTTATTGCCGAACAGACCAAACTCCTCAGCCTCAATGCCCAGATTGAAGCGGCCCGGGCCGGTGATTCCGGCAGGGGTTTCGCCGTTGTGGCGGGAGAAGTGGGCAAACTTTCGATAGAAACCTTTGAAAAGGTTAAATCTGTAAATCAATATGCCCAGCATGTGGCAAATATTCAAATGGAATTAGATAAACTGATTAACAATTTAGTCGAAGAATCGGACCAGGTAAAAGAAATGGCAAACTCACAGGCAGCTGTTGCCCAGCAAATTGCAGCATCGTCCCAGGAAATGTTTGCTGCCGCCGAAAACCTGAAATCAATCGCCGCCAGGTAATAGTGTCATAAAATCCAGCTTTGCCTGGATTTTTTTACTGGATTGGTTTTTTGGCCGGCATGCCTGCCTTACGGGGGTAGATTAGAGGAGTAGCCTTTGTTTTCTTTATAATGACCAAACTTCTTCCGTCATGTATGATTGGTAATTTTAAATTTTTTACTTGCTGCAATTCTCCACCCAATATCTCCAGAGCTTTACGGGCCTCTTTAATTTCATTGTCAATCTCCGGGCCCTTTTGCGAGACAAAATACCCGCCCACTTTCACACAGGGCAAGCAATATTCAGCTAAAACCGCCAACCTGGCCACCGCCCTGGAGACAACAAAATCAAATCCTTCTCTGAATTCCCCTCTCTGCCCAAAATCTTCCGCCCTGTGGTGGACAGCTTGCATACTGGCCAATCCGAGGGAAGCAATGGTCTCATTTAGGAATGTAATTCGTTTTTTTGAAGAATCCATAAGGAAAATATTTAAATCAGGACGGTAAATTTTTAGAGGAACGCCGGGAAAACCTGCCCCGGTGCCTACATCCAGCACCCTGGCACCCTCAGGCACTGCCAATGCCGATAAACAGGTGAGGGAATCGACAAAATGCTTCACAGCCACATCCGCCGGTTCCGTTATGGCTGTGAGATTAAATTTTTGATTTCCTTCCAGTATTAATTCGTAATATCTCTGGAACAGTTGAAGTTGCTGATTCGTCAGGGAAAAACCCATCTCCTCAGATGCCTTCATTAAATACGTAATGAGTTGGCCCAATTTACTCACCTCCGGCAGCCTGGCGCCGTTCTTGTTCCAACCAAATCAGCAAAACAGAGATATCCGCTGGACTGACACCTGAAATGCGGGAAGCCTGTCCGATGGAGGATGGCTTAAATTTATCCAGTTTCTGCCTGGCCTCCACTGACAGACCCTTGATACTTTGATAATCAATATCTTCTCTCAACTTCCTGCCTTCCAGTTTTTCAAACCTTTCCACCTGGGCCAGCTGCTTTTTAATATATCCCTCGTATTTGATTTCGATATCCACTTCTTCTATGACCTCATCCGGCAGAGGAGTAAACTCATCGGCAAGTTTCATTAAAGATTTATAATTGATCTCCGGTCGCCTTAACAGGTTGAGGGCCGGGGTGGGCTGGCTGATCTCACTGGAGTTTAATTCCCTCAACAATGCATTGGTCTCCTCACCGGCGGGGATTACTACCGTTTTTAAACGATCCATTTCATCGCTGATGGCCTGCCATTTTTTCATGTAGTGCTCATACCTGGCCTCGCTGACCATACCTATCTCGTAACCTTTTTGGGTTAAACGGTGATCCGCATTGTCCTGCCGCAGCAACAGGCGATATTCCGCCCGGGCAGTCATTAAACGGTAGGGTTCGTTGGTGCCCTTGGTCACCAGGTCATCAATTAGCACCCCAATATAGGCCTCCGCCCGGGACAGGGTAAAGGGCTCCTGTTCTTTCACCTGCAAAGCCGCGTTAATGCCGGCCATGATCCCCTGGGCCGCTGCTTCTTCGTAGCCGGAGGTACCGTTAATCTGCCCGGCCATGTAAAGGCCGGGGATTGTCTTTGTTTCCAGAGTCGCCTTTAATTGCGTAGGAACCACATAATCGTACTCGATGGCATAACCGGGACGCATTATTTCCACCTGTTCGAGACCTGGTACCGATCGCAGCATCTCCATCTGCACATCCGGCGGTAAACTGGTGGACATGCCCTGCACATACATTTCATAGGTACTTAAACCCTCGGGCTCGACGAAAATCTGATGCTGTGGTTTATCGGCAAAACGGACAACCTTGTCTTCAATGGAGGGGCAATAACGGGGCCCACTCCTTCAATAATGCCGGAATACAGAGGAGACCTGTGCAGGTTATCCCGGATGATCTGGTGGGTCTTCTCGCTGGTATAGGTTAACCAGCAGGGTACCTGTTCCCGGTGGGTTACCGGGGAAATAAAAGAAAAATTATGCAATTGCTCATCCCCGGGCTGGATAGTCATTTTGGAAAAATCCACCGTTCTGCGGTCTACCCTGGCAGGTGTGCCGGTTTTAAATCTACCCAATTCCAATCCTAAATTTCTTAAACTGTCACTGAGATTCATCGAAGGAAACTGGCTGTTGGGCCCGCCGGGAAAATGTACATTGCCGATAATAATTCTACCCTTTAAATAGGTACCGGTGGTAACCACCACTGCCCTGGCTGAAAAAGCTGCGCCGATATGGGTGGCCACTCCGGCCACACGGCCGTTTTTTACCAGAATTTCTTCCACCAGCAATTGCTTAATATCTAAATTTTCCTGGGACTCCAGGGTCTTTTTCATTAACTGCTGATAGCGAACCTTATCAGCCTGAGCCCTCAGGGCGTGAACGGCCGGTCCTTTACCTGTGTTCAGCATTCTCATTTGAATGGCTGTTAAATCGGTATTTAAACCCATTTGCCCGCCCAGAGCGTCAATTTCCTTCACCAGGTGTGATTTGGCAGGCCCGCCGACGGCCGGGTTGCAAGGCATTAATGCAACATTATCAAGGTTCAATGTGAGAACCAGTGTCTTACATCCCATCCTGCGGAAGCCAGGGCTGCCTCACAACCTGCGTGTCCGGCTCCCACCACAATTACATCATAATCTCCGGCATGGTATCGCAATTTTCTCACCTCATTTACCTATACAAAAATCTGCAAAAATCCTGTCAATTAAATCTTCTGTCACAGTGTTACCGGTTATCTCTCCTAAAATTTCCCAGGCTGATTTCAGATCAATGGACACCAGGTCCGGCGGCACAGACTGCTGCATACCTCGGCCGGCTTCCAGAAGATGTTGTTTTGCCCTTTCCAGGGCATGCTTATGGCGGGAGTTAGAAACCAGTACATTGTCAGCAGCAGTGATTTTACCTTGAAATACCAAATCCAAAATAGATTGCTCCAATCGGTCCAGACCTATATCCTTTTGTGCCGATATTTCCAGCACATCACTGTAACCGATGAGCTGTTTCAGTTGATCTGTTTCAATGGCATTGTCCGCAATATCAACTTTATTAATTAACACCAGAACTTTTTTATCTTTAATTAAATTAATTACATTCAGGTCGTCTTCTGATAAGCCGGTGGATGCATCCAAAACCAGCAAAACAAGATCTGCCTGGTTTAATAACTGTCTGGATCTTTCTACTCCCAGTTTTTCAACCAGGTCTTGAGTTTCCCGCAACCCTGCCGTATCAATGATTTTTAAAGGGACCCCTTTAATGTTTAAGACTTCTTCAATGACGTCCCTGGTGGTGCCGGGAATATCCGTAACAATGGCCCTTTGTTCTCTAAGCAAAGCATTTAATAAAGAAGATTTTCCTACATTAGGCTTTCCCACAATAACGGTTCTGAGTCCTTCACGGTAGACCTTTCCCGTATCTGCACTCTCCAAAAGTTGTTCAATAACGATTAATAAACCATTGCACCGGTGGGCCATTTCCTCCAAGGTAGCCTCGGGAATATCGTCCTCCGGAAAATCGATAAAAGCTTCGATTTTGGCCAATAAACCCAATAGTTCATTCTGTAAACCATGCACCTTTTCCGAGAGCTTGCCCCCCAGTTGGGACATGGCAATCTTTGCCCCGGCATCGGTCTTGGCCCGAATAATATCAATGATGGACTCCGCCTGGGCTAAATCCAGGCGACCGTTAATAAAGGCCCGTTTGCTGAATTCCCCCGGTTCGGCCAGGCGGGCTCCCTGGCGCAGCACAACTTCCAGGACCCTGCGCAGGGGCACAATCCCCCCGTGGCAGTTAATTTCCACCACATCCTCGGCGGTAAAACTGCGCGGGCCCCGCATCACCGAGAGCAGCACCTCATCAATGATTTCCCGGAGTCCGGCTCCACCACATGGCCATAAACCAGTTTATAATTCTCCTTAATGTACCAGTCCTGATTGACCTTGGGCTGAAAAACCCGCCGTCCCACGGCAATGGCCTCCGGACCGCTGATCTTGACCACCCCGATGCTTCCTTCCCCAAGAGGAGTGGCAATGGCAACAATGGTATCTTCCAACATTTCAACCTCCGAACGGAATTGATTAACAATGAAAATGATTTGGAAAAACCCAGCAACCAAGTTGCTGGGTTTTCTTTCATGTTATTTCTTTGGAGAAATAATGATTTTTCTAAAGGGCTCTTCACCTTCACTGAAGGTGTAAATATCGTCCCGTCCCTGCAAGGCGGTATGGATAATGCGTCTTTCCTGAGAATTCATGGGCTCCAGCACAACACTTCTGCCACGCATCTTTGCTTTGTCCGCCAATCGCATGGCCAATTTTTGCAGCGTTTCCTCCCGGCGATTACGATAACCTTCCACATCCAGGATGACTTTCCGTCTTTGCTCCTGGTTTTTATTAATGGCTAAATTGATCAAATACTGCAAAGCATCCAGGGTTTCACCCCGGCGTCCAATAAGTACGCCCAAATCAGGGCCCTCTAAACTGACCTGCAGCATTTGGTCGTGTTCTTTAATGGCCACGTCCACAGGAATATCCATGGCCTTAAAAATATTTTTCAATAGATGATCCGTTCTTCTGGCCGGATTGTCTTTCAAAGTTAACTTCACTTTGGCGGGACGGGAACCGATTAAACCGAACAAACCCTTGGAGGCTCTTCCAGAACTTCAATAATAACCTCGTCCCTTAACACGCCAAATTCCTGCAGACCAAGCTCAATGGCTTCATCGATGGTCTTACCGACCTTTTCTACTACCTTCAACTCCGGTTACCCCCTCTTTAAGGTGCAGGGTCTCTTTATTAATAAACCACTGTTGAATTGCTCCTACGATATTAAACACAACCCAATATAACGCCAAACCGGCCGGCACGGTGCTGGCAATCCAACCGATTAACAAAGGCATCATATATAACATGGTTCTTTGGGTTTGGTCCTGGGTATTGGTGGTCATTTTAGCCTGTAAATAAGTGGTGGCAGCTGCTAGAAGAGGTAAGATAAAATAGGGATCTTTGGCACTTAATGACGGAACCCAGAAAAAATGTGCATGATCCGGGTTTTTAAACGGAAATTCAAAGAGAGCCCGGTAAAGAGCAATCAGGATAGGCATCTGCACCAGTAAAGGCAGACAGCCGGCCATGGGATTCACATTGTGCTCTTTATACAGGCCCATAATTTTTTGCTGCATAGTCTGAGGATCTTTGTTCTTATACTTATCCTGAATCGCCTTAATTTCCGGCGCCAGTTTCTGCATCATGACCATAGAACGCATCTGCTTTTTGGAAAGGGGATATAAAACCACCTTGATGAGCACGGTTAATATGATGATAGCCAGGGCATAGCTTGGCACACCGATATTAACAGTAAAACTATATAGCCAGTTCATTAAAGCAGTCATTCCATCTACAATGGCGTCAAACCATCCAAACAATAGAGTTACCTCCTTAAAAGCCTTACCAGCATTTACACTGGATCATATCCACCGGGGTGGAAAGGGTGACATTTGGCCAGCCTTTTAACTGTCAACCATAGCCCCTTCACCACACCATACTTTTTCACAGCTTGTATCGAATATTCAGAACATGTAGGGTAAAACCGGCAAGTGGGTGGCTTTAAAGGAGAAATAAACTTTCGGTAAAACATAAGGCCAAGCAAAACAACCTGCCGCATTCATTCCCTCTCCTAATGATTCAGTTTACCCAGAACATGCCACACATGTTTTTCCATTTGGTGATAGTCTTGATCAAAGGAAGGCTGACGAACAATAAACACAAAATCGTGTTCTGCCGGAAAACGCTCCAAATGGAGCCGGCAAATTTCCTTCAAAATGCGCCGCAGACGGTTACGGCAGACAGCCTTACCAACCTTTTTGCTGATGGAAAAACCAAACCTGCGACCCAAACCCTTATTAGGAAATTTATACAATACCAGGTAACGGTTCGCCGCAGATACTCCGTGACGGTAAACACCGCGAAACTCCGAATTCTTCTTTAAAGAAATAAATTTGTCCATAGGTCTTCCTAATAACGGTTTTTATGGTTATCTTAACCAAATGGGAAAAAGGTTATACAAATTAGGAAAAGGCCACCCTAAGCGGCCTTATGCGGATAAACGTTTTCTACCTTTTAAGCGTCTTCTCTTTAGTACGTTTCGGCCTGATTTAGTAGACATCCTCTTAAGAAATCCATGGACTTTCTGGTGTCTGCGTTTTTTTGGCTGGTATGTGCGCTTCAACTATGTACACCTCCTTCAACGGGATAAGTATATGAACAAAGTTTGGAAATACTAGACAGTCACTGAAAATTATATTAAAATAACCGCCCGTAGTCAAGATATATGGTTTTTTGAAATTTTTTGGTTTATTAACTATCCATACCAACTGTGAATATTTATTTACTTGTTGATAACCTTTGGAAGTTTTGGTATTATTGATTTACACTTGTGGATAATTTTTGTTATCCAGTTTTTACACAGGCTGTGGATAAAACTGTGTACAACTATGTTAATTGTTAAATATTTTACTCTACATAATCACATTTGATCTACTCATTCCCTTACTTTACACTAAGGGATTTTTTAGGAATTATTGAAAGGGGGTTTTTAAAGAAAGATGCAAAATGATATTCTTGCCAGGTGGGAGCAGGTTTTAATCCGCTTGGAAAAGCAGGTCAACAAACATTCCTTTGAAACCTGGCTCGCCAGATGCAAGCCGGTGGCCTTCTATGATAATACCATTATAATAGAAGTTCCCGATCACTTTTCTAAAAGCTGGCTGGCCGATCGCTACGCGCCCATTATAAAGCAAGCCTACGAATCAATTATGCACCAGGAAATTTCCCTTCAATTTATTCTGGCCGGTCAGGAAGTGGACCAACCCAAGCCAAAGGAAAAATCCCCGGAAGAAACCTATATTAATATTCTGAATCCCAGGTACACCTTTGATACCTTTGTAATCGGCAACAGCAACCGCTTTGCTCACGCTGCTTCCCTGGCCGTGGCGGAATCCCCTGCCAAGGCCTATAACCCTTTGTTTATTTACGGCGGCGTCGGTCTGGGAAAAACACACCTGATGCATGCCATCGGGCATTACATATTGGAAAACAACCTCAGTCTCAAAGTAGCCTACGTTACCTCCGAAAAATTTACCAACGAGTTGATTAACTCCATTCGAGACGACCAGACGGTGGAATTCCGCAACAAATACCGCAGTATGGATATTCTTCTGATTGACGACATTCAATTCCTGGAGAAAAAGGAACGGACCCAGGAAGAGTTTTTCCATACATTTAATACCCTATATGAAGCCAACAAGCAGATTATCATCTCCAGTGACCGCCCGCCCAAGGAAATAGCCACCCTGGAGGACAGACTGCGTTCCCGTTTCGAGTGGGGACTGATCACCGACATCCAGTCGCCGGATTATGAAACAAGGGTGGCTATTTTAAGGAAAAAAGCCCAACTGGAAGGTATTACCAACATCCCGGATGAAACCATTGCCTATATCGCCGATAAAATTCATTCCAACATTCGGGAACTGGAGGGTGCCCTCATCCGGGTCAGCGCCTATTCTTCATTAGAAAAGAGAGACGCCTCTCCCCAGTTGGCAGCGGAAGTTTTAAAGGATGTCATTTCACCCAGCAAACCGAAGATCATCACCGCAGCCTTAATTATGCAAACCGTCGCCAATTTTTACGGCTTGCGCATCGAAGATCTTAAAGCCAAAAAGAGAACCAGGTCGGTGGCTTTTCCCAGGCAGGTGGCTATGTATCTGGCCAGGGAATTAACCGATCTGTCCCTGCCGAAGATTGGCGACGAGTTCGGTGGCCGGGACCATACCACAGTTTTGCACGCCTGTGACAAAATTATTGCCGATATGCCCGGCGACCCGGTCCTGCAAGAAACCATCAAGGAATTGAAAAAGCGTATCGGTGAATAATGTGAATAGCCTGTGGACAAGTTTGTTAACAGCGTTGATGAACAAACTTGGCCGTTTTTTAAGGATTTGCCTTGTGAACAAGTTCCAGGATTTTTCTCCACAGGTTTCTTACAGCCTTAAAACCAATTGTGGCAAGGGTTAAAGCCCTGTACAAACAAACTAACAGGCCTTATTACTACTACTAACCTAATATATATAGTAAATTAAAAATAAAAATATAACGGGGGAAGGCTATGAAAATAATCTGTACCCGGCAGAATCTGATCCAAGGGGTATCCACTGCCCAGAGGGCTGTTTCTGCGAAAAACCCATTGCCGGTACTCTCCGGCATCCTGTTAACTGCCAGGGATAACCGCCTGGAATTGCAAGCCACCGACCTGGAAATGGGGATCCAGTGCATTATACCCTGCAACGTGCAGGAGGAAGGCTCCATCGTGCTGCCGGCCAAGTACCTGGGAGAAATCGTCAGAAGACTGCCGGATGCGCCGATACAAATTGAAACCACTCAGAGCACCAACGCCGTCATTAGCTACGGCCAATCGGAGATTACCATCAACGGCTTTCAAGCCGAAGAATTTCCCTCTTTCCCCAACCCGCAGGGAAAAAATTCGTTGGCCTTACCGGAAGAGGAATTAAAGGAGTACCTGCGTCAAATTCTTTTTGCCACTTCCCCGGATGAAAACAGGCCTGTCTTTACCGGTGTACTGATGGAAATTTTTGACGGCCAGATACGGTTTGTGGCCACCGATACACACCGTTTGGCTTTACGGGATGTCAAAACAACCGCAGAGGTTTCTGATATAAATGTCATCATCCCTGGAAAAACTTTAAATGAGCTGGCCCGGGTGATTGGTGCTGCAGATAAGGAAGTCACCATTTCCCTGGGGGACAAACAGGTGATCTTCGGCATGGAAGATACCCTGCTCATTTCCAGACTTATTGAAGGACAATTTCCCAACTACCGGCAGGTCATTCCACAGGGATATAAAACCAGGGTCCGGGTCAAAACAAAGGACATCCTGGAAGCCGTTGAAAGAGCTTCCCTGCTGGCCAGAGTGGGCACACAAATCATTCGCTTGAACATTGAAGAAGAAAAAATAGTGATCTCTGCCAATACCGAAGTGGGCAAAATCCATGAGGAAGTACCTGTCTACCTGCAGGGAGAACCCATGCAAATCGCCTTTAACGCGCTGTATTTGATCGATGCCCTGCGGGCCAACGGAAGCGAAAATATTTACCTGGATATGTCCGGCCCCTTAAGCCCGGGTATTTTACGCCCTGTGGGAGGGGAGGACTACCTCTCGCTGGTATTACCGGTCCGCACCATTTAAGGAGAGATCATATTGACCGAAAAAATAAAAGTGGGCAGTGCAATCAGGTTGGATCAATTTTTAAAATGGGCCAACGTTACCGGTTCCGGAGGACAAAGCAAGGTCTTAATTCAATCAGGACTGGTCAAGGTGAACGGGATCACAGAAACCAGGCGCGGCAAAATACTGAAAGCCAATGACAGGGTGGAAGTGGCTGGTGCCGGCAGTTTTCTGGTTGTGATGTGAAGGTGAAATTTTGCGGGTAGCCAGTGTAACGCTAAGAAATTTCCGCAACTACAAAGAAGAGTCCATGAAACCCCATCCGTCCATCAATATCATTACCGGCCCCAATGCCCAGGGAAAAACAAACCTGCTGGAAGCCATTTTTTATAGTCTGCGGGGCCGCTCCTTTCGGGCCGAAAGAGATAAAGATGTTATCTGCTGGCAAAGCGAACAAACGGTTCTACAGACCGAGGTGGAATTTGCCTCCAGGACCTTTGTCATCCAGTGGAAAATTCGGGAAGGAAACAAAAAATTACTGGTCAACGGCGTAGAGACACCCCGTTCTGAACTGGATCATTTTGGTGTGGTGTTGTTTTGTCCGGAGGATTTGCATTTAATCAAGGGGTCACCTCAGGAGAGAAGGCACTTTCTGGATTATGACGTGGGACCGCTGAACCCCACCTACAGCCGTAGCTGGCGGCAGTATGCCAGGGTTTTAACCCAGAGAAACACGCTGTTAAAAGAAATCCGGGACAGGCGTGCAGCCCAAGAAATGCTGGAAGTTTGGGATGAACAGCTTTACCGGCACGGTGCCAGGGTCATTTTCCTTCGCCTGCAAGTGTTAAAAAAATTAATCCCCGTTGCCCGCAGAATTCACCATGAGCTAACCCGGGGAGATGAGAAACTGCAGGCCAAATACCTTTCATCGCTGGTGCTGGAACCCGGTTTAACTGAAGATCAGATTTATCATATCTTTGATGCGGCCTCCAAAAAGGTTCGCAGCATGGAAATCCAAAGATGCCAGACCCTGCTGGGTCCCCACCGGGACGATTTATCTCTCTCGATCAACGGCATTGAGGCTAAAACCTTTGGTTCCCAGGGACAGCAGCGAACAGTCACCCTGTCTTTAAAATTATCCCAACTGGAACTATGGAACAAAGAATATGGCGATTACCCGGTCTTGCTGCTGGATGATGTATTGTTTGAACTGGACCGCAACCGGCAGTCCATGCTTTTGGATAAAGTGCTCAACAGGGTACAAACCTTTATCACCACCAGTTTACGGGCGGTATCGAAGAAACCATCCGGGGTGCCGGGACCCTTTGGCAGGTGAATGCCGGCTGCCTCACGAAAAAGGAGGAATTTTAGTGTTTTTACACTTAGGCGGGGATGTGGTGGTCCTCAAGAAAGATATTATTGCCATTTTGGATGCCCGGATCAAAAATTCAGCCATTACAAGGGAATTTATCGAGATCGCCAAGGATGAAGGGTTTATCCAACCCATTTCCAACCAGGAAAAGGAAAAATCCTTTGTGATCACCAGCAAAGAGATTTATGTTTCCCCCATTTCCTGCACCACGCTGAAAAAGAGATCGGATAACATTATGGAAAATACCGAAGATGAGTCTTAGGTTAAAAACCGTGCTTTACGGTTTTTTTTTTTTATGTAAAAATTTTTAAAAACCCTTCTTAGAAGGTCATCAATATGCGACAATGGATTTAGGTTTTCGTTAGATGTTAAGGATCTCTCTTGAGCTGGCAATACTAATTATGGTATAATGTGAAGTCAATGTAATTAGATGGAGGTCATTTCAATGGACCAACAGCAGCAGACTAATAAATACAGTGCCGATCAAATTCAAGTCCTCGAAGGACTGGAGGCGGTCAGGCGCCGGCCTGGCATGTATATTGGCAGCACCAGTGCCAGAGGCTTGCACCACCTGGTCTATGAGGTTGTCGATAACAGTATTGACGAAGCTCTGGCCGGATATTGCGATAAGATACAAGTCACCATTCATGAAGATAATTCCGTTACCGTTGAGGACAACGGCCGGGGGATTCCGGTAGACCTGCACCCCAAAGTCGGCAGGCCTGCGGTGGAAGTGGTATTGACCATGCTGCATGCCGGCGGTAAATTTGGAGGCGGCGGTTACAAAGTATCCGGCGGTTTGCACGGGGTCGGCGTATCGGTGGTAAATGCCCTGTCCAAGGAACTTTCCGTGGAGATTAAACGCAACGGCAATCTTTACAGGCAGGAATTTTCCTGCGGCGTACCCACCTCTGAACTCAAAATCATTGGCAAAAGCAAAACCACCGGCACCAAAGTAACCTTTAAACCGGACGATGAAATATTTGAAGAACTGGTCTTCAGCCAGGAAACCTTGACCCAGAGAATCAGGGAACTGGCTTATTTAAACAAGGGTGTCAAAATTACCCTGAAGGACGAAAGAAAAGACCCGCCCACAGAACAAGTCTTTCAATTTGACGGCGGCATTAAGGACTTTGTCAAACACCTCAACAAAACAAAGCAGGTCCTGCATCCCAAACCCATTTATGTCAGCGGGGAAAAGGAACAAATTATCGTTGAGGTGGCCCTGCAATACAACGACGGCTATACGGAAACCATGCTTTCCTACGCCAACAATATTCATACCATCGACGGCGGTACCCATGAAGTGGGCTTAAAAACTGCCCTGACAAGGGTTGTCAATGATTACGGGCGCAACCATAACATCTTAAAAAATAACGATGCCAACCTCACCGGGGAAGATATCCGGGAAGGTGCTACCATCGTCATCAGTGTTAAGGTCCCGGAACCACAATTTGAGGGACAAACCAAAACCAAGCTGGGCAACAGTGAGGTCAGGGGTATCGTCGATTCCGTTTTTGCCGAAAAATTTTCCACCTATCTGGAAGAAAACCCCTCGGTGGCCAGGAAAATCATTGAAAAGGGCGTTACCGCCGCCAGGGCCCGGGAAGCTGCCCGCAAAGCCCGGGAACTGACCCGGCGAAAAAGCGCCCTGGAAACCATGTCTTTACCGGGAAAACTGGCGGATTGCTCGGAAAAGGACCCCAGTATTTCCGAATTGTATCTGGTGGAGGGTGATTCTGCGGGCGGTTCCGCCAAGCAGGGTCGGGACAGGCGTTTTCAGGCCATCTTACCCCTGCGGGGTAAAATTATTAACGTGGAAAAGGCCCGGATGGACAAGATTCTGGCCAATGAAGAAATCAGGGCTATGATTACCGCCCTTGGCACCGGCATTGGCGAAGATTTTGATTTAAGCAAGGCCCGTTACCATAAAATTGTCATCATGACCGATGCTGATGTGGACGGCGCCCATATTCGCACGCTGCTCATGACCTTTTTCTACCGCCATATGCGGGCCCTCATCGAAGCCGGTTATGTCTATGTGGCGCAGCCTCCCTTGTTTAGAGTGCGCAAAGGGAACCATGACAGCTACGTCTACAGTGAAAAAGAATTGGAAGAATTGTTAAAGAGAATTGGCTACGACAAGGTCAATATTCAGCGCTATAAAGGTTTGGGCGAAATGAACCCGGATCAACTCTGGGAAACCACCATGGACCCGGATACCCGTACCATGCTTCAGGTGACTCTGGAGGATGCCATTGAAGCCGATACCACCTTCTCCATGCTAATGGGGGACCGGGTGGAGCCAAGACGGGATTTTATTCAGGAAAACGCCAGGTATGTAAGGAATTTAGATGTTTAAAAAAAGCCGGAGCATTTCTCCGGTTTTTCTAACGTAACGTTCTTGCGAAACCATACAGGCATATAAATAAAGCAGTAATTTACCCTGTCCGGTACATTCATTTACAACAAATAAAAATGTTTGTGGGAGGGGTCAATATGCCGAATTTAAAAAATTCAATGGTTCCCCAGGAATTGCTGGTGGTGGGAGCTGTATTAAAAACCGGGATATTTGATGTTCTTCAGGAAAAGCCCTGTGGCCTGGACTGGAATCCACGGTCTTACCGGGTGAAAAAATTAAATTCATTCCCGGCGATTTCACGGAGAGAGTTGCAGAGGTCCATTTGACCTGGCTTTTCTGGGAAATATCTGTCATATCTACGGGCCAGAAGAGAATATTTTGCTGTTTAAGCGGGTGCATAACGTCCTGGGCCCCGGCGGCCGCATCGCCATTATGGATTTTGTAAGGGGTATCAGCCCCCGGGCCGAGCTTTTTGGCGTCAACATGCTGGTGAACACCAAGACAGGCGGCACCTGGACCCTGCAGCAGTATACCGATTGGTTAAACCAGGCCTCCTTCACCGGAATGGAAACCTATACCCTGGGTGACAGGCAAGTGATTACCGCTCATAGGGAATACCAGCAAATATTTGCGAATTAATAATGATTTTGTTATAATTTATTTGGCAAAACTTGTAATATAAGTTATATATTCGCTAACAAGTTATTAAAAGCAGATTTTTTCCTATGGCACTCATTAACTTTACAGGTAAAAAAGCTATGGCTCCGCCTGTGTTAAGCACGGTGCGAGCCGGCTTTTCTAATGTTTAAAACTTTTTCCGGAGGTATAAAAAATGGCTTCCCAGACTGGTAAGGTCATCCCTTTGGACATTAACAACGAAATGAAAAATTCCTATTTGGATTACGCCATGAGTGTAATAGTAGGTAGAGCTTTACCGGATGTGCGGGACGGCCTGAAACCTGTTCACAGACGAATTCTTTACTCCATCCATGAACTGGGGTTGACGCCGGACAAGCCTTACCGAAAAAGCGCCGGTATTGTGGGTAAAGTGATGCAGGATTTTCACCCCCATGGTGACGTAGCCATTTATGATGCCATGGTCAGGCTGGCCCAGGACTTTGCCAGTCGTTACCCCTTAATCCAGGGGCATGGTAACTTCGGTTCCGTTGACGGTGACCCGCCGGCGGCCATGCGTTATACAGAAGCCCGTATGGCCAAGATAACCCTGGAAATGCTGGCGGACATCGATAAAGAAACGGTGGACTTCGTTCCCAACTACGATAACCGGACCGAAGAACCCACCATCCTGCCATCTAAAATTCCCAACCTTTTGATTAACGGTTCCTCAGGGATTGCCGTTGGGATGGCCACCAACATTCCTCCCCATAACCTGGGCGAGGTGATTGATGGCGTTCTCATGATGATTGAAGACCCCAATGTCACCCCGGATCAATTGATGAAGGTCATTAAAGGGCCGGATTTCCCCACCGGCGCCAAAATTATGGGCAGAGAAGGCATTCGCCAGGCCTACCGTACAGGCAGAGGCAGCGTTAAAATGCGGGCCCAGGCCACCATTGAGCAAAAGGCCAACGGCAGACCTGTGATTCTTGTTCATGAAATCCCTTACCAGGTTAACAAAGCCAAGCTTATTGAAAAAATTGCCGAATTGGTCAAGGATAAAAAAATTGAAGGTATTTCCGACCTGCGGGATGAGTCTGACCGCAGGGGTATGAGAATTGTTATTGAATTAAAGAAAGATACCAACCCCAATGTGATTTTGAATCTTTTGTACAAACATACCCAGATGCAGGAAAGCTTTGGCATCATTATGCTTGCGCTGGTTAACAATGAACCAAAAATACTAAACCTGGCCCAGGTGATCTTTCATTACCTGGAACACCAGAAGGACGTCATCACCCGCCGGACAAGGTATGAACTAAAGAAAGCAGAAGCCCGGGCTCACATTGTGGAGGGCCTGCGCATCGCGTTGGCCAACTTGGATGAGGTTATTAAAACCATCCGGGAATCTAAAAACACCGACGAAGCCAAAAAAGGACTGGTCGAAAAATTTAATTTAACTGCTGTACAGGCGGAAGCATCGTGGAAATGCGCCTGCGCAGCCTCACCGCACTGGAAGTAGAAAAGCTAGAAAAGGAATATAAAGAACTGCTGGAAAAAATCGATTACTTGCGTTCCGTGCTGGCAGACGAGAAAAAGGTACTGGGAATTATTCGAGATGAATTGTTAAATATTAAAGAAAAGTTTGCCGACCCCCGTCGCACGGTCATCACGAATGAGGCTGCCGGTGAGTTTGACATCGAAGACCTTATTGAAGAAGAAGACATGGTGGTTACACTGACCAACCATGGCTACATCAAACGTATCTCCCTGGATACCTACCGCAGCCAAAAAAGAGGCGGCAAAGGCATAACAGCCATGGGCACCAAGGAAGAGGATTTTGTGAGGCACCTGTTTGTGGCTTCAACTCACCAGTTCCTGTTATTCTTTACCAATAAAGGGAAGGTCTACCGCTTAAAGGTACATGAGGTGCCGGAAGCGTCCAGGATCGCTAAGGGTACACCCATTGTTAATTTATTAAATTTAGATAATGACGAATATGTTACAACAATAATACCCATTAAAGAATTTGAAGAAGAAACCTTTTTGTTTATGGCCACCAAACACGGCATTGTCAAAAAGACACCTCTTAAGGAATACGATTCATCCCGGCGCGACGGGCTCATCGCCATAAACCTCGATCAGGATGATCAACTGGTGGCGGTCGAGCTTACCCACGGCAAAGAAGAAATTATACTGGGGACCAGGAAGGGATTGCCATTCGTTTTCCGGAAGAAGATGTAAGGCCCATGGGTCGTGTTACAAGAGGAGTAAAGGGTATCACCCTGACAAACAATGATTATGTTGTTAACATGGATGTGGCAAGAGACGGTGCTATTTACTAACGGTCACCGCCAATGGCTACGGCAAGCGTACTCCTCTGACAGAATACCGTTCCCAAACCAGAGGCGGCAAAGGAATTATCAACATAAAAACAACTAAGAGAAACGGACCTGTGGTCGGGGTACAGTTGGTAAAAGACGAAGATGAAATTATGATGATCAGTGCCGAGGGCATCATCATCAGGCTGTCTGCCAAGGACGTCTCCTCCATGAGTCGCAATACCCAGGGTGTCACTTTAATGAGAACCGCAGAAAACGACCACATTGTGGCCGTTGCCAGAGTGGTTACTGAAGAAAACGAAGAGGAATAAACACAAAGACTACCTTCAAGCAAATAAAGGTAGTCTTTTGTTTGTACATAAGGCTTTAATGGCTTAAAATCACATTGACACAATATATTTTGTTATGATATATTAATCTACGCCGATAAGGCTTGTGTTTATTTTTGGGAAGTTACACATCATTTGTTAAAAATAATGTCTAATCATACTACAAGATATTGAAAAAAGGAATTGACCCAAGAATAAAACAATGTTAAGATAAAAAATGTCGCAATCAGCGATGTTTTTGTACCAGAAACTTACACTTGCATTAAAATGTGAGCGTATGTTACAGTGAAGTTCCGTCGCCGATGAGGCGGTGTAAAAATTACCAAAAACTTTCACTTGAAATGCAAGTGAGGGTCATGGTAAACTAAGATTCCGGTCGTGAGGCCGGGCTAAAAAATGGTCTTTGAAAACTAAACAGTGGATGATGGATGCAAAACGGTCAAGTCAAAAGTCAGCGTAAGCTGAAACTGTGACGACCACATTTGAATCCTCGTCAAGCGTTAAATAACGCTAGCGAGTAATTCCTGAATAAGTAATAAAGAGCAAATCAACTCTTCACCCTAACGGGTACGCGAAAATATTTTTATATATTTTATGGAGAGTTTGATCCTGGCTCAGGACGAACGCTGGCGGCGTGCTTAACACATGCAAGTCGAACGGAGATTAGAAGGAAGCTTGCGAATTCTAAACTTAGTGGCGCACGGGTGAGTAACGCGTGGATAACCTGCCTGGTAGACCGGGATAACAGCTGGAAACGGCTGCTAATACCGGATACGCTTAAGGGAACGCATGTTCTTTTAAGG
>NZ_AWQQ01000078.1 GCF_002607855.1 Desulforamulus profundi | reverse complement strand
TCACGACGGCTATAAATTTTCCTGCCATCAAGTATCATTGCTTGCCTTCTGCAGCGTAATACGGTAGGATGAGTATACACAGCAGTTCCCCCTTATTATGTTGGTGTGGTAACTATCATTATAAGGGGAGCACTGTGGATACTCAACCATCTGGGGCAAGCCCGGGTGGTTGATTTATTTCCCAGCCTATTCCATTTTGTCAACCCATACCCAACTTAACACACATTAACCAACTGTGCCGCGTTGGCGTTCTGCATCAGGCTAGGATTCTACCGATCATACTTTCCTCAATTACGTCACTGTTCCGTCGCTTGGCATCATAAAGGGCTTGACTGCAAAGGCTGTTAATCAATCGGGGTATCCCCTTCGACGAGAAAAAGCGGGAGTCCTTTGTGGTGGGCGTGGTCATGGATGTTTACCGGGATGACACCATCGACGAGGAGTATTATAACAATAAAGATTGGTATCCTGTTCTGGAAGCTATGTTGAGACATAGAAAAAGATTGGAACAGGAAAGTTATGAATTTGACATTTCTTAGGAAAATGAGTAAGGGCAGTCCCCCGGCGCGTTTAGTGATGATTACTGGACTAAGGCTGAGGAAAGAAATATAATAAATTAAAGACCTTTAAGGGGTGAGCTTATGGCAGTGGTTTTATCGGACAGGATTTACACTGTTGAAGACTATATGAAGTTGGATGACGGTCAACGATACGAATTAATCGGGGGAAATTTGATTATGGTACCATCGCCAAGCACTAATCATCAGCGAATTACCGGGAAAATATACAGGCTGCTCTCTGATTTTGCGGAAAAAAAGCAACTTGGGGAAGTTTTTGATGCGCCTATGGATGTTGTGTTAGACAACCAGGTAATTCAACCAGATATTCTTTATATTTCAAAGGATAAATCTTCAATTATTGGGGAGCTAAACATCCAGGGGGCACCGGATCTGGTGGTTGAGGTATTATCCCCGTCTACTGCCACCTATGATAGAAAGAAAAAAAGCCGGTTATACTTTAAACACGGGGTAAAGGAATACTGGCTGGTAGACCCGGATGTCAAGTTTGTTGATGTTTATGTGGCAGGTGAAAAGGAATGGCTTTGGATAGGTGCCTTTGATCAGGAGGATGTTTTAACCACAGCACTTTTACCGGGTTTGGAAATAAGCCTGGCAGAAGTTTTTAAGGGATTGAAATAATGTAAAGCCAACAGATGCCCGGATACTGTCCGGGCAATGTGCTTAAAACAAACCGCATTTAACTTATTCGTTTTACAGCCCACAAGGAAGAGAGAATCCTTAACTCAAAGCCGACTAGAAATCAGTTCTAGCCGGCTTTTATTTTTATATTTAAACAACACCTTGAAACGTACAAATGTTCAATACAGTTAGTTCTTTAATGGATAAATAAATGATGTGATCAAGCGATACACCGGACAAATTCCAGTGTATTTTAATTATGTTCGACATAATTTTTAAACTTTCCCTAATTAATGGTGTTAAAATGCTGTTATTACAATTTAAATTTAAAAACATTGAATTTAAGCACATTAATTAGATAACTGAATATTTCGGTGCGCGAGTGCACGTTAACCGTTTGACGTTGTGCACACCTTCCGCTGATTTTGGGCATAGGTTTCGTTACAACTGATCACGGTAGCTAGAGGATAGTATCTTAATTTGGAATCCTGGTGCCGGTTGCCCCGACACCAGTTCCCCAAAAGACAGATCTATTCCATAATACCCTTTCTCTTGCGCATGGAGTCTCCTTCAATCATAATTCTGTAAGAGTCGTGGACTATTCTGTCGCAGATAGCGTCTGCAAGCGTCGGCTCACCGATTTTAAGATGCCAGCCGGCAACATCAAATTGGGAGCAGAAAATGGTGGAGGCTTTTTTATGCCTTGCCTCGACGATTTCAAGCAGATCCCGCGCTTCACTCTCTTTGAGAGGAAATAGCAGCCACTCATCTAAAATCAATAATTTCACTTGCTTGTACTGCTTGATAACCTTGCGGTAGGTTCCTTCGCCGCGGGCGATTGCCAACTCGCTCAGCAGATCTGGTAATCTCACATATTTCACGGTGTAGAAGTTACGGCTGGCCGCCATTCCGAAGGCATTAGAGAGGTAGGTTTTGCCACTTCCTGTCGCCCCGAGAATGACTACATTGTGATATTCCTGGATGTAGTTGCAGGTAGCCAGTCTGATTATCTGT
>NZ_AWQQ01000077.1 GCF_002607855.1 Desulforamulus profundi | reverse complement strand
CGGATCCATCTGATAGCACGATTGCTTTCCTTAAAAGAACATGCGTTCCCTTAAGCGTATCCGGTATTAGCAGCCGTTTCCAGCTGTTATCCCGGTCTACCAGGCAGGTTATCCACGCGTTACTCACCCGTGCGCCACTAAGTTTAGAATTCGCAAGCTTCCTTCTAATCTCCGTTCGACTTGCATGTGTTAAGCACGCCGCCAGCGTTCGTCCTGAGCCAGGATCAAACTCTCCATAAAATATATAAAAATATTTTCGCGTACCCGTTAGGGTGAAGAGTTGATTTGCTCTTTATTACTTATTCAGGAATTACTCGCTAGCGTTATTTAACGCTTGACGAGGATTCAAATGTGGTCGTCACAGTTTCAGCTTACGCTGACTTTTGACTTGACCGTTTTGCATCCATCATCCACTGTTTAGTTTTCAAAGACCATTTTTTAGCCCGGCCTCACGACCGGAATCTTAGTTTACCATGACCCTCACTTGCATTTCAAGTGAAAGTTTTTGGTAATTTTTACACCGCCTCATCGGCGACGGAACTTCATCTTACCACCGATAACACGAATTATCAACTGGTAATTTTAAGTACCACCTTGCGGCGACATTTGTTATCATATCACGCCATTCAACGTAACGCAAGTGGAATTTTTTATGTAATCTTTATTCCAGTTTTTAGGCACAGGAATAAAGTTAGCAATGTCTTTTGGGTCTCTCCCCAGAGGCGCGAGCCCCGAGAACCATCGGCCCTGGAAAGTTTAACTGCTGTGTTCGCTTGTGCCCGGATGGGTAGGATGGGAACAGGTGTAACCTCTCCGATATCGCCGCCAGAAAACTTATTGACTTTTTGGTAAACAGTTGTCATTTTTAACCGTCACCTCTCGGCGACAATTGTTATCATACCATGCAGGGTGGCTACATGCAAGTGGAAATTTTTATGTATTATCCCTTTGTAGAAGGGAATATATCTAAGAGTGTCAAAACCATTTATAGAGTCTGATTATTCAACATAGCCAGCGTGATTTTAAAATATTTTGAAGGTGAGAAAATGGATGTTTTCGCTTTACTTGCGGAGAATAAAATTCGTGAGTCCATACAAAACGGTGAATTAAATAACCTGCCCGGCAGTGGAAAACCTTTGGAAATGGAAGATTTATCCCATATTCCTGATGAACTTAGAGCGGGCTACAGACTTTTAAAAAACGCCGGAGTTCTGCCTGAGGAACTTGAGATTAAGAAAGAGATTATTAGCTTACATAAGCTTATTAATTACTGTTATGACGAGGACGAAAAACGTCAATTGACAAAGAAACTAAATGAGAAGATTCTTCGGTTTAATATCCTGATGGAAAAAAGACAAGTAAGCTCCCCGGCTTTAAGCTGTTATAAGGACAAGATTTATACCAAATTCGGCGGGTACTGATGATTTATCAGGCCCCTTTATCCTTTAAAGAGACCTTAAATATACTAAAATGTTTACTTGCTCTTACATTCTGACCCTGTCTCAAAATAATACAATTTCTTTTCCATAAATAAAACCTTAAAGGGTAAGGTGGGAAAAAATTTTTCTCCTTTGCCATATAACCCAGTCTTTCATAATATCTTTGAAGTCCTTGAAATTGAGCCACGATGGCTAATTCGATGTATCTTATGTTCTCTTGTTTTAATTGTTGCTCGGCCTGGCTCATCAATAGCTCGCCATACCCATAACCCCGATACTTTGGCAGAACCGCCAACCGCCGGATGATTCCTTTCTGTAGAGCATGATCTGCCTTATAACTGACGGTTCCCATGGGCTCATCATTTATGAAAGAAATAATGACTTGGTCACCGCTGTTCATTCGTTTTGGAACCCGTTCAACCGTTTCAAAGGCGACAAAATTAAGGTATTTTTCTTGCGTAATAGCAAGGATTTTCGCTTGTTTTTGAAAGGACTCTTTAATAATGTGACAAACCAATTCTAAGTGATTATAACTGGCTGGTTGTAATGTAATCAATGTATCCCACCTCTGGCCAAAACTATCCAGTGCCTCATGGCCGTAATGAAAAAACTCGATTCTACATTAAAATCTGAACAACCTGTCCAGACCCCTGTATTGGATAGCCTCTGCCACATGGTTTATGGAAATTACTTCACTGCCGTCCAAATCGGCGATGGTACGGGCTACTTTTAGGATTCTGTCATGGGACCGGGCGCTCAAAGCCATTCGTTTAAAGGCTTCCTGCAGCAGTTTTGAAGCTGCGGCATCCGGTTTGCAAAACCGTCGCACTTCCCTGGCTCTCATGGTTGCGTTGCAGGAAATAGGTAAATCTTTTAATCTTTCACGTTGGATAAATCTTGCCTGTTCAACTCTTGTTTTTATTTGCAGAGATGATTCCCCCGGGGGAGCATCATTTAATTCAGAGTACGAAATTTTGGGAACTTCCAGGTGAAGATCAATGCGATCCAACAGGGGTCCGGAGATACGATTCATATATCTTTGTACCTGAAAGGGAGTGCAGTTGCATTCCCTTTCTTTATCTAAAAGAAACCCGCAGGGGCAAGGGTTAGCTGCCCCAACGAACATAATGTTGGCGGGAAAGGTAAAGCTGCCGGCCACTCTGGAAACACTGACACAACCATCTTCCAGCGGCTGTCTCAGGGCCTCCAGGCTATCTTTATGAAATTCCGGCAGTTCGTCCATAAAGAGTACTCCCTGGTGTGCCAGGCTAATTTCACCCGGTCTGGGGACTCTTCCGCCGCCCACCAGACTGGCTGTGGAAGAGGTATGGTGGGGCGCCCTGAAGGGGCGTCTTGTTACCAGCGGATTCTTGACAGAAAGTTGACCGGCCAGACTATAGATTTTTGTGACCTCGATGGCTTCCTCGAAGGTGAGGTCGGGTAAAATGGAAGGTAATCTTCTGGCCAGCATGGTTTTGCCACAACCGGGACTACCCAGCATCAAAATGTTGTGGCCTCCTGCCGCTGCCACTTCCAGAGCACGCTTGGCAGCCAACTGTCCCCGAACATCGGCAAAGTCCAGTGCCTTTTCTTCCGGCAGGTTGTTGGCAGCCAGACCTTCTGATTCATAGGGCGGGAAATCCGTTTCGCCCTTTAGGGCAGCAGAAAGTTCTGCTAGGGAAGCTACTCCAAATGCCTGCACATCTTGAACCAAAGCCGCTTCAGGAGCGTTATCCAGTGGCACCACCAATTTGTTGATCCCTAACTCACGGGCTGCCAAAGCCAGCGGCAGCACCCCATGGACCCCCCGAACAGAGCCGTCCAGGGACAGTTCACCGATAAACAGCATACCGGAGAACAATTCCGGATTAATCTGACCGGTGGCTGCTAAGATGCCAACAGCGATCGGCAAATCAAACGCCGGCCCCTCCTTGCGCAGATCTGCCGGCGCCAGGTTGACTGTAATTCTTTGAATCGGAAAGTCCAATCCGGAGTTTTTAATGGCTGTTCGGACTCTGTCCTTGGCTTCCCGTACAGCTGCGTCGGGCAACCCAACGATATCAAGGGCAGGCAAACCGTTCGATACATCAACTTCCACTCTTACTTTTTGTCCATCCAGCCCTAACAAAGCTACGCTATCTATTATAGCTAGCACAATATTCCCCCATTTTAACGATATAATATTTTCAATAATTTCATATAACACCTTGTTACACTTGTGAATTACCAGGAAAATCATAAGCTATGAGCAGCCTATTTTTTACAATATTCGGTAAAGGATTAAGGTTTCCTTCTTAACTGATAACAAAACCCTTGAAAACAGGGGACTAGTACCTTTTTTCTCCGGGATACTCAGTTGATTGTCCCTCCCGGTTAATGATATTTCCTTTTATTTTTATAGAACTCAAAGGCCCCTCTCCCCTAGTGCTTCTATCTCCTTTCAACTACCTTACCTTCTTTGCTTTAATAAATAACAAAAGCACCCCGGTTGAGTGCTTATCCTAAACTCTTCTTCAAATATTTGTCTTGAACTTATGATGCTTTATATTCGTCTAATAGATTAACGACTATTCCTGAGGAGGCAGATAATGAAAAAGCTTATTTCCGTAATTCTAGCAGGCTTTCTTGTTCTCAGTGTTACAGTTACAGCTATTGCTGCTCCAACCAACAATGCCGTATTTTACCTTAACCTGAACAAATACATGGTTAATAAGAGTCAGTATACTATGGACGCAGCACCATTCATTGTATAATGGATAAAGAAAACTAGACAAAAAAACAGCTTTATTTAAGGTGGATCGTTGCCGTGAGAAAATCATATTCTGGGGAGTTCAAAGCCAAGGTTGTACTGGAAATTCTCAAGGAAGAGAAAACCATATCCCAGATTGCTTCAGAGTATGGGATTCATCCAAATCAATTGCTTAAATGGAAAAAAGAGGCAATAAGATCTCTGGCAGAAGTTCTTGAAGATGGTCGTAGAAAGAGTGACAAGGAGAAAGAGACATTAAAGAACAAGATTCAAGAACTATACGCAGA
>NZ_AWQQ01000076.1 GCF_002607855.1 Desulforamulus profundi | reverse complement strand
GCAGTTTTAAAGCCACCGCCGGGCCAGGAACTGCATGATGTAGAATTACTGGACCGGGAGCTGGACCCCAAATACCTGCTGGACAGAGCAGCCAGGCTGGACATACTGGCCAGGACAGCCGCAGGAGCGCTGGTAAATGTGGAGCTACAAATAGCCAATAAATACAACATTGACAAACGTACTTTATTCTACTGGGCAGGGCTCTACCACGGGCAGTTAAGTAGCGGGCAGGATTTCATCCACCTCAGAAAAACCATCACCATCACCATCAACATCCTGGGCTTTAACCAGTTCAAAGGCAAGACAAAATACCAACACACCTTCCGCATCATTCCGCATCAGGGAAGACGAGACCGGTGAGTTACTGAACGATGAACTGGAGATACACTTTTTGGAGCTGGAGAAGTTCATCCGGCTGAAACGCAGGCCGAAGGACGCCCTGGAGGAATGGCTGCTATACTTCAATAATATTGTAGGCGAAGAAATGGAGGCGATCGCTATGGGAAACCCGGGCATTCGCAAGGCAATGACCATCGAGCAGATATTCTTCAAAAACCAGAGGGAGCGCAGGCTGTATGAGCTAAGGGAGAAGGCTGTCAGGGATGAAATCTCCATGATTAGCGGAGCAAAGGCGGAGGGTAAAGCAGAAATGGCCCAGGAGGCTATCTGCAAATTCTTGGACACCAGGTTCCCTGAAGATTCCGCTGGTTTACAGAGAGATATCCAGAAAATTAATGACATAGTCATTCTTGATAAAATCATCAACAAAATCTACACTGTTAATAGCCTGGAGGAAGCGGCAGCTATTGTCAGGGAGGCAGCCAAATAAGCAAGATAATGTCAGACATCACAAAAATTAGCCCCGGAAGGAGATAGACCCTCTTTCCGGGGCTTCTTGTGTCTAAAGGAGGGATTACAACAGTGACAGGGTGCCAGGCAGTAAGGTCGCCGTTCAATGGCTGTTCAGCCAACTTATTGGTTACTGAGTTTTTGGGGATTGGGGCTCTGGCTTGGTTTATTGACTTGTTCGCCAGGAAAAGTTTTATGTAACCGAGTAAAAATTTTGGCATTAAGATGTTGACAAAGAAAAAATGTTAAATTATAATGATTATAAATTAATAGGAGATATAAATTTAAAATGATGATAAATAAGCTTAAAAATTTAGGGCTGAAATTAACGCCTCAAAGACTGGCAATTTTAAATTTGCTTGAAGGTAATGCAAAACACCCGTCAGCGGAGGAAATATACAATCAATTAAAACCCCAGTACCCTTCATTATCTCTTGCGACGGTATACAATACCCTTGAAATACTGGCTAAAGCAGGGGAATTGCAAGAGATAAGGATAAAGGCGGATAAAAGACATTTTGATCCYAATCCTGCCCCCCATGGCCATTTTTTATGCCGGAGTTGCCAATCTATTTATGATTTGGATGCAGGCCCTCTGGAAATACAAACGYCATTTAATATTAAGGGGTATTTGGTGGAAGAATATACACTTTATTTTTATGGGATATGCCAAGRTGTTGGGAAAAGAGCAGCRGCAAATAACCCGTAACAGGGAATTATATAAAAAATTAAGTTTAGGAGGTTAAATCTATGAAAAGATGGCGCTGTATTGTTTGTGGATACGTCTGCGAAGGGGAGTCTCCGGTGGAAAAATGTCCCAACTGCGGAGCACCCCAGGAAAAATTTGAACTRTTGACCGCCTCCGGTCCGGATCTGGTGGACTGGAATAAAATAGGTGTGGTTAAAGGCTCCGGTTTTGAAGAGGATCTGAACATGCAGTTTAAGGGAGAGTGCATGGAGGTGGGCTTATATATTGCCATGGCCCGTCAGGCCGAGCGGGAGGGCTATCCGGAGATAGCAGAAACAATGAAGCGTATAGCCTGGGAGGAAGCTCACCACGCAGCTCGCTTTGCTGAACTTCTGGGGGAAGGATTAAGCGAAAGCACKGAGGAAAACCTGAAAAAACTGGTAGACGGCGAAGCCGGTGCCAACCGYGGGAAAAAGGAAATCGCCGTCCGCGCCAAAAAGGAAGGACAGGACGCGATCCATGATGCCATTCATGAAGCTTGCAAAGACGAAGCCAGACATTGCATGGCTTTCTACGGTCTCTTAAAAAGGTACTTCCCAAAGGCTTAAGATATTTACACAGGAATATAAACCCTTTGTTAAAAATAGCAAGGGATGCTTGTTTTCCGAAGAAAATCCCTTGCTATTTTTCGGTTATAAAGAAGGTTGCCGGAAGTGGCAAATATGCTCGAGGAAATCCCTGGCAGAAAACCGCTGCCAGGGATTTCCAAAAAGTGCCTGGCACTTCACTAAACTAAAGTGACGGTACTTTTTCTTTTCCGGGTCATCCTTTCGGGTCTGGTGGTTTCAATGAAAGGCTACCCAGGCGGTGCCAGGTACCGTCTCGCATGAAAGTTGTATACGAGCACAAAAAATTACCGCCGGACGGAACCAGGCACCGCCCCCGGCAAATCGGGGAAATTGCACCAAAAACACTTGCATTTTACTAAATTAATGCTCGAGGAAATCCCTGGCAGAAAACCGCTGCCAGGGATTTCCAAAAAGTGCCTGGCACTTCACTAAACTAAAGTGACGGTACTTTTTCTTTTCCGGGTCATCCTTTCGGGTCTGGTGGTTTCAATGAAAGGCCACCCAGGCGGTGCCAGGTACCGTCTCGCATGAAAGTTGTATACGAGCACAAAAAGTTACCGACGGACGGAACCAGGCACCGCCCCCGGCAAATCGGGGAAATTG
>NZ_AWQQ01000075.1 GCF_002607855.1 Desulforamulus profundi | reverse complement strand
TCCGTACCACCATGTTTCACGTGAAACATTTATTTTTCTTAAATTGAAATAGTATGAAATTMCAGAATTCTACGAAACTTCTTTGAACTTATCCCAATAATCCTTAAAATAAGGATTTCTTAGAATTAAGTCCTTAGCCGTACTACAGCGGCATGKKTCTCGCTCCAGCCTACCGGTGAATCGCTCCACCAGTATCCGGAGGACCAACTTTTTACTCTTGTAAACRGARCCAATCTCGTCAGAACTTCTGACACAGATATTTCTGGCTCCATTTACGTCCGCATGGCTTTTATAACCACAGTACCGGCAGGTGAATTCCGCCTGCGAACTGCRATTAGCTTTATCTACATACCCGCAGGAGTTACAGGCCTGCGAGGTRTAGGCAGGGTTAACATAGGTTRCTTTGATACCATATTCTTCTGCTGCCGCATCAAGTTTAGCGGTTATAACTGCCTTGCCAAACCGGGAGAGAAGTCGGTTTAACCTGCGGGATAGGTTGGGGTTTTGAAAGTTAAGTTTTTCTACTACAATTTCCTTTGGGGAATAGAGCTTAATGATGCGATTGATAATCCTGCATATYTCATTTTTGAGGTAGGCCCGAAGTTTCGCCACCAACCTATCATAACGAGGGCTTCTTACCTTTAGCCCTTGCTTCTGCSGGTTGCGGGCCAGGTTAGTGATAATCTTATCGTATTTTGAAAGTGTTTCGTAGAATTTGCGGCCAAAGATATCACCTTTGTTGGTGGTAAAGATGTTCTTTAGGCCTAAGTCTAAGGCTATTTTAGGGGTTAAGGGAATGTAACTGTCAGGTTTAGACKTATCTTTAATAAAGGACACTGTAATCTCGCCAATATCTGTTAAGTTAAACTGACAGAAATTCTTTAACTGGCCAGGAACACTCTCAAAATATTCGTTAGACTGCACAGGAATGTAAACCGGCTTGCCTTTATTCAGAGTAGATAACCGAACCCAATAGTCAAACTTCTTGGCACCGTTATTGTTCCTAGTTTTAATTACCGCAACCTTTTGGTCTAAAGCCATATTTATACGCCCCATCGTAGGCTTACGGTGTTTAGAAAGAATGTGCTTRAATATYTTGCGGGCTAGTCTAATAACTTCCGGGCTTATCTCCCTGTACTCACCCTTTACTTTCTTGCCTTTATCACCAAACACCGGGATTTTTATTGAGTCATTAAACCATTTCCCGTGTTTATTGATGTAAAGTAARTCTRTCTTRGTCCTTWCGTCTAAGGAACTGTGGCAAACCCGGTCAACGAAGTCATTCTTCCGGTTAGAGATGAAAGACTCCAGCGACCCGACTACTTGGTATTTGTGATAAGATTCAACAGTCTTAAATCCTCT
>NZ_AWQQ01000074.1 GCF_002607855.1 Desulforamulus profundi | reverse complement strand
CTACTTTTAAGTCTGTTGTTTTCTTGTTATATGTTGATGTATAGGATTTTTTGTTATCTTCAACAGCAATCACTTTTCTGATAGTATCATTGTCAACTAGAGTCTGTACGGTTATGGTTTTTCCATCCATTGTCAAGGTTTCAGGTTCACTTTGAGGGGATGCAGCATAGGTGGATTGTATGCACATAGAAAAAATAAAACAGATAGTTAAGATAATACTTATGATTTTTTTACTTTTTTTAAACATAGTAAACCATCCAATTTTTAAATATTTTTTATATATTGAATTCTAGCTAGCTAAAACATAAATCACCTCCTTTAATTACTAGATAAAAAGAAGGTGGTTTTGGTTTTAAAAATCTATCGCCTTATTGCGACATTATCTGCACTTGTATTAATGAGAGGAATCTAATCGCAATGTGTAGAAATATTACATAAAATTTACCAAACCTCTTAGGGGGCTACTATGTCTATATTTAAAAAGCTTTTTACTAGAAAGAAACAGGTTAATGAGGATTTTAGTAAACTTATTTTCGAACTTCATTATAAGTCGGCCATAAAATCTGCCTATTTTTATTGTGGGGATGCTGATATAGCTGAAGAAGCTGCACAAGAAGCGATATTTAAAGCAATTCAAAATATAGACCAACTAAGAGATCCAGATAAGATTGAGGCGTGGATAAAGAAAATTACTATAAATAACGTCAACAAAATTCTTAATAAGTACAAAAATATAGTTAGTATTGATATCATGGGTCCTATTATCGACTCTATCGAAAACTCACCGGATTATGTATCAGTTCACAAGACACCATATCTACGGTAAATAAAGCAATAGATTCTCTAAACCCTGTTATGAAGCAAATCATTCACCTGTATTACTATGAGGAAATGAAGATTAAGGATATCTCAACATTGATCCAAAAACCCGAAGGTACTGTTAAAACACTTTTACATAGGGCGAGAGCTCATATCAAAAACCGTTTAATTAAAGAAGGTTACGTCATTAGTAATCAGGAGGGCGGGTTGAAAGTTGAGTGATGATAAATACACATCCGTTGATGAACTAATTAAAGAATCACTAAAGGATCGGGCGCGAAAAGACACTGATTTAGATATGGACTTAGCCTGGGAGAGATATAACAGCAAATATAACTCTAAGCCTAAGTCCCCATCTAAGTGGTCTGTTGTGGCCTGTTCATTAATTATCTTTTTAGTAGTGGGACTTTGGTTTATGCCCAAGGAAGGAACTGCCTTAAATTTAAAGATTTTTGAGACTATCCGTTCCTTTATTGCCGGCAAGGTTCAAACTGCACATATTTCATTCGGAACTCAGAAAAAAGAAAAAGACCTAGTGGACTCCCTTAAACCAGAAGTTGCACAGGTCTTAAATAATGTACCTTATCAAGCTCTATTACCTATTGATCTAGCCGGCCAGTATAATATTGAAAGAGCTGTAACACAAAAGGTAGGGGATTCTACAAAGCTTGTGTTATTCCTTAATACTGCCAAATCTCAACCATTAAATATCGCTCAGATTAATATTATTGGCGACTTTAATCAAGCCACTTCATACGATACAGAGGATGCGGTTTTAAAAAAGGTTAATGTTAAAGGACAGGACGCTACTCTATTGGTTTTTAAAGATGGCAAAAACAGTTGTGCTGGATTGATAGAGATATCTTTGTTACAATAACTGGCCCATTGGACGAGGAAGATTTATTTGTTCTAGCCAACTCATTGAGACGGGTTAATTTATAGTAAAAGAACTAGTGTAAGAAGTATTAGTTTCGGTTAAGGTACCGTTATCTGCCCTATGTAAGCATCTTACCCTATAAGTTGTCCCAGGAGTGCCTTTGTAACTGCCACTTGTAGTGGAGTAAGAGCTATTGTTTACGCTGCTTGTCCAACTCGTAACTACGGTCCAGCCACTGGAGGTTTTCTTCTCCAGATATACTGTAGTGGTGATTTTACTAACATTGGTGTAAGTTTGGGTGGTACCAGATGCACCTATACTACTTCCATTCAGTGTGTACAGGCTGGAACAGTCAAATAGGTATTTGTAAGCCATCGGCGTTACTTCACCTATATTACTCTTTTCCTCTTGTGCCATAACGGGTTGCCCTATAGTTAGGAACATCAACCTACTAGGAGACTGTTGAAAAACTCCAAACAATAATAACCAAAAATAGATATTTTTAGCATAACAGGAAGGAAAATAGAGATATTTGTAGAAATAAATACCTATCATCAGATAGGGAGTGCTAATTTAATATGTTAAAGCAAAAAGGACGTCAATTATCTATAACCGACATTGATGTATTAGAGCAATGGAGTAACAGACCCCTTGTTTCTGAAAACAGCATCTATTATGCCCTTGCTGAAGCTG
>NZ_AWQQ01000073.1 GCF_002607855.1 Desulforamulus profundi | reverse complement strand
TTCTGCTCTGGCAACAGCATCAGCCTTCCCAATTTTATAGGTATTTCGGGGCTCAGTTCCTTCAGCTTGTGCTTTCGGCCCGCTAACTTGCTTGTCTACGCTTAAACCTTTAGGTTACCCTATCGGTTCCAAGACTAGCTACGGGCGGCTGGCTAAACCCTACCCGGTGGGATTCCCACCCACTACATTCAGCGACATTGCTCAGCCGCACTGCCAGGCACTTTTTGGCAGGCACTTTTTGGAAATCCCTGGCAGCGGTTTTCTGCCAGGGATTTCCTCGAGCAAAGAATGTCACCAACGGGAGTCGGCCTGCCGGGGCACCGGCGCGAGGCCAGGAGAACGAGGGAGCCCCCGGAGGTTCCATTCCCCCAAAAAAGAAAAGAACTTGCACTTTAATTTAGTAAAATGCAAGTGTTTTTGGTGCAATTTYCCCRATTTRCCGGGGGCGGTGCCTGGTTCCGTCCGCCGGTAACTTTTTGTGCTCGTATACAACTTTCATGCGAGACGGTACCTGGCACCGCCTGGGTGGCCTTTCATTGAAACCACCAGACCCAAAAGGATGACCCGGAAAAGAAAAAGTACCGTCACTTTAGTTTAGTGAAGTGCCAGGCACTTTTTGGAAATCCCTGGCAGCGGTTTTCTGCCAGGGATTTCCTCGAGCATTAGACACAAGAAGCCCCGGAAAGAGGGTCTATCTCCTTCCGGGGCTAATTTATGTGATGTCTGACATTATCTTGCTTATTTGGCTGCCTCCCTGACAATAGCTGCCGCTTCCTCCAGGCTATTAACAGTGTAGATTTTGTTGATGATTTTATCAAGAATGACTATGTCATTAATTTTCTGGATATCTCTCTGTAAACCAGCGGAATCTTCAGGGAACCTGGTGTCCAAGAATTTGCAGATAGCCTCCTGGGCCATTTCTGCTTYACCCTCCGCCTTTGCTCCGCTAATCATGGAGATTTCATCCCTGACAGCCTTCTCCCTTAGCTCATACAGCCTGCGCTCCCTCTGGTTTTTGAAGAATATCTGCTCGATGGTCATTGCCTTGCGAATGCCCGGGTTTCCCATAGCGATCGCCTCCATTTCTTCGCCTACAATATTATTGAAGTATAGCAGCCAYTCYTCCAGSGCRTCCTTCGGCCTGCGTTTYAGCCKGATGACTTCTCCAACTCCARRAAATGRATTTCCAATTCGTCRTTCAGTAACTCACCGGTCTCGTCTTCCCTGATRYGGAAGGTAKGWTGGTAYTTKGTCTTGCCTTTGAACYRATYAAAGCCCAGGATGTTKATGGTGATGGTTTTTCTGAGGTGGATGAAATCYTGCCCRCTGCKTMACTGCCCGTGGTAGAGYCMKGCCCAGTAGAACAGGGTGCGCTTGTCGATATTATATTTATTCGCTATCTGGACTTCCACRTTTACCAGYGCTCCKGCRGCTGTCCTGGCCAGKATGTCMAGCCTGGCYGCTYTGTCCAGCAGGTATTTGGGGTCAAGTTCCCGGTCCAGCAATTCCACTGCGGTCAGTTCCCGTCCAGGTGCCGGCTTCAGTACTGCGTTCAGGAAACTGATGAGTGCCTCTTTGCCTTCTTCCGATCCGAGTATCCTCTTGAAGGCATAGTCGTTTATTCTGTTGATGGGTTTAAACTCCAATCATTCTCACCTCTTTCCCTTTGTTTCTCTTGCCAACATTATACCAGATTCTCAATTACTACTTAATATCCTGCTTTGACGCAGTGGATGCCACAGTAACCGGAGAACAGCGTACTTCTGCCGGAATTAATACCTCCGAAGATGCAGTTCAGATCATGCACAAAGCCCCGGMAAGAGATTATTTTCTTCCGAGGCTTCCTGGGTATATGCAATATTATAATATATTCTTACGGCGGCGTTTGTTTCGGTTTTTGTCTCTACTGCTGGGGCAACGGGCAATCACTCACTCTCCGTTTCCAGAGTGCRCRGGCCGTACTCCTGCGGGATGGCCTACCGGGAGGCTATAATAAGTTAGGTGCCTGGCAGGGATTGCTTGTTAGGGATGCCCCGGCTCCCTTCGCTGGTCAGCATCAGTTTTCCATTTCATTCTTCAGCCCCAAGACGGTCTCCCAGGACAGTCCGGTTATCTCAGCCACGTCTTCTACGGAAAAGCCTTTTCTCAACGCTGCCTTTGCAACTTCCACTTTGCCTTCCACTTTGCCTTCCACTTTGCCTTCCACTTTGCCTTCAATTTTGCCCTCGATCCTAGCCGCCCTTTGCATCTCATCTAACGTCCGTTCAATGTTGGTGATCATCTTCTCCACCTCCCGGGGATCGTTTTCCTCCAGCACGCGTTCTACCTCTTCTTGCAGGGGTCCCGGCAATTTGCGCTTGATGACGTTCTTCAGCCACACCGTCACCTGCCGGAACTGCTCTGGGGTCATGCCCTCCAGCACGCCGGCGAGCTTCCTGAGCCGGGGCGCCAGCTCCAGGGGATCYACGGTCTGATCCAGGTAGAACACGCTGGACACCACGTTGGCCGCCCGGTGCAGCTCTTCCTCGCTGTAGCGTACTACGTCGAAGAGGATGTAGGAGAAGTCCAGCAGGCGACCGGGGAACCGCTCGTGCCCCGACTGGTACTCCCTGAAGCTCCTGCGGGCCGTCCAGCCTCTCTCGCCGTTGTAGATGACGGCGGGGACGATGGCCGGCAGCCGGAAGCCCTTGCGCCTCCGCTCTTTCTCCGGGGTATTGTTGTAGACGTCCCGCCATATTTCCAGCATGTATTGCAGCAAGCGGAAGGGCATGGTGTGGTCCACGGTGGACTGCAGTTCCAGCAGGAYGTAGAATATTACTTCGCTACCTTTTGTCTTCAGCTTGTAGATAATGTCTGCTTCTTTCTCGCTGAAGTCCTGCAGGACGTAGGACTTTTCCACCCGCACCAAGCTGTCTTCGTCTATGTCTTTTGTCCATTCTTCCCGGACAAAGGTCTTGAGCAGCTCCAGAAAGGCCCGCTTGCTGGAGAGAAGCTCTCTGTATCCTCTGTCGTGGGTGTGGTGGGGCTGTCTTTTTCTGGCACCGGCACAATCCTCCTGTGGCTGTATTATACCATATCGGACGGGAAATTGACATGGGGCGGGGCTGAGGTGGAAACTGAATCGCGCGGTTGGTGAAAAGAAAATGCCCCCGCCGGTGTGTGACCACATGGTATATGGCTCCTGGGTACCAAACCCGAGGTCTCCTGCCCATGGTTTAACCCCCAATGTCTTTCTTACTATTTTACATCATGTGATAATAGAATAAATTTAAAATTTGYCGGCGGTGGTGTCGAGTTGTGCTATTCATTGAAACTGTCGAACTCCAAAAAATACCCAAAAAAGAAAAGAACTTGCACTTTAATTTAGTAWAATGCAAGTGTTTTTTGGTGCAATTTCCCCGATTTGCCGGGGGCGGTGCCTGGTTCCGTCCGTCGGTAACTTTTTGCGGTACCTGGCACCGCCTAGGTAGCCTTTCATTGAAACCACCAGACCCAAAAGGATGACCCGGAAAAGAAAAAGTACCGTCACTTTAGTTTAGTGAAGTGCCAGGCACTTTTTGGAGGCACTTTTTGCCAGGGATTTCCTCGAGCTAATAGTTGAGCCTTTTTTCAGGCAAAACTTCCGATTGCCCCCTTCAAGAACCGTCCCCTTGATTCGTTGGATTCGTTTAGATTCGTTTGGGAGTAGGGGTACTGGTGTGCTGGTGGGTACTGGGAAAATATTTTGCCGAATAAAATGCATTGACACTGTACTTAAGGACAGATGATAATAGGGACAGGAATTTGATGGAGGTGTTAAATATGAACCCAATAAGAAGCGAATTACACCGACTGGTTGATGCTTTACCAGACCACAAAGTTAGAACAGTTAAGCAAATCATTGAAATAATCATCCGTGAGAATCCCTGGGAGGAGCTTTTAGCCAGCCCTCCAGAAGTTGATGAACATTTAACAGAGGAAGAAAAATTAGCTATCAATGAAGCAGAACAAGACATAGCGGCTGGCCTAACAAAGCCCTGGGAACAAGTTAAAAAGGAGCTTGGTCTATGAAATTAATCATAACTAACCAGGCCCAGAAAGATTTGTCTAAACTAGACAAGGCAACTCAAAGGCGTGTACAAATAGCCTGGATAGAATGTTATTATCACCGCAAAATGCGGACATTAAAAAACTTAAAGGAGAAGTTGACCTTTGGCGGCTGCGAGTTGGAAATTATCGAGTTATCATGCGTATAAAAGGCAGTGAAGTGGTTATCTACGCACTGCGTATACTTCATCGTAGAGAGGCGTATAAATAAGCGAATCGGACAAAAATATATATGAAAAGGACTCTCAGGTGAGAGACCTTCCTTTTTGCGGTACTTCTTTTTGGGGAGATATCGCTTCGTTTCAGGGATAACCTCTAGTAAAGAATGACCCGGAAAAGAAAAGGCACCTGCACTTTAGTGGTAAAGAGCCAGGCACCTTTTGACTCAAGAGAAGAACGAAATCGCTTTGCGATGGCTTTCATAATATAAAGTCTAGTGAAATTCCCTTACAAGTGTGTTAAAATGAACATATAGCAAGGAAAAGAGTGCTGATTGAAACCCCGTTTTTTTCGACATAAATCCAAAAAGTCCTTCTTTTTAGAAAAATATTTTCCAGAGAGTACAGAAACGAATAATCCCCATAGCTGGGAGCAGAGCGACTTCATTCTTCTGGGTCAATCAAAAATTTTGCGTGTAGTTCTTGCGCATAAGTATTATTAAGGCTCAACAAGCTGCTGACATAAGCTAGTTGAGCCTTTTGCATGCAAAACTTCCGATTGCCCCCTTCAAGAACCGTCCCCGTGGCTGCAAACAAATTCAAGTCAAGAACCGTCCCTGACTTGAATTATTCCACCCCCAATAAATACATGAGCAGCCATAGCCGCTTGGTGCGACCATGGCTGCTAGTAGAATAAACATATAGAATAAACTGGCATTTATTCCACTCCCAGGGTGGGTATATAATTAATTCGTTACTTAAAAGGGGATGCTAAGAAAGAAAAACGAGTGGAATAAACTTATTGACCGGCTTTTTACAGCATACCCGTTACCAAAAGGGTAAGTTAGTAGAATATAAATTAAATAAACTGTCGGAAAAAGTTGTGCTATTAATCCGAAAACTGGCTGCATACATCGAAGCGTTACCATCTTTTCGAGGGGGTTAGTTTTTTTCCTGTCGAAACGAAGGTTTTATTGCCGGCCCGGGAGTTGATTGCCTATACAAAGCCGTTACCGTTTTTCGTAGGGTTAGTTTTTCACGGACGAGAAAAGCAATCCTTCGGGAAACGGTAACAGCTTCTCATGTGCAATCAGCTTCCGGGTCAGCAACAAAACTACAGACTCTATAGAAAGAGAAAGGCCTTACCCTTTTAGGGTAAGGCTTCTCTTGTTTAGTGAAGTGCCAGGCACTTTTTGGAAATCCCTGGCAGCGGTTTTCTGCCAGGGATTTCCTCGAGCATATGTCATTATGATAATCTTTCTTGGTAGAATTGTGATAAAATTCACCTAATGACTTTTCTTTTTTACAGCGATCACATCGCTTTGTTAACTTCTTTGGCATATCATACCACCACCAATAAACAAATCATTATTTACACTTATGCATATAGAAGTTGGACACAATAAGCCATGGCCGCTTGGCACGACCATAGCTACCAGTTTGATGATAGTTCAGGTTGTTATGCAGTTTTGTGGTTCTTATTCACCAGCCGCAGAACCGTCCCTGTGGCTGGTGGTAAAATGCAAGTGTTTTTGGTGCAATTTCCCCGATTTACCGGGGGCGGTGCCTGGTTCCGTCCGGCGGTAACTTTTTGTGCTCGTATACAACTTTCATGCGAGACGGTACCTGGCACCGCCTAGGTAGCCTTTCATTGAAACCACCAGACCCGAAAGGATGACCCGGAAAAGAAAAAGCGCCTTCACTTTAGTTTAGTGAAGTGCCAGGCACTTTTTGGAAATCCCTGGCAGCGGTTTTCTGCCAGGGATTTCCTCGAGCATATTCTTACGGCGGCGTTTGTTTCGTTTTTTGTCTCTACTGCTGGGGCAACGGGCAATCACTCACTCTCCGTTTCCAGAGTGCGCGGGCCGTACTCCTGCGGGATGGCCTACCGGGAGGCTATAATAAGTTAGGTGCCTGGCAGGGATTGCTTGTTAGGGATGCCCCGGCTCCCTTCGCTGGTCAGCATCAGTTTTCCATTTCATTCTTCAGCCCCAAGACGGTCTCCCAGGA
>NZ_AWQQ01000072.1 GCF_002607855.1 Desulforamulus profundi | reverse complement strand
CCTTCTGTGCGTGTAACCACATCGGCCATTCTCAATTCATATTTCGGAGCTCAATCACTTCAGCTTTCGCTTTCGGCCCGCTATTTTGCCGTTCTACGCTTAAAGCTTTCAGTTACCTGAAAACCTCCAAGAACTGGCTACAGGGCTGCTGGTTAGGCTTTACCCTGGTGGGGCTTACACCCACTAGACTTAGCGACCTTACCCGGCCGCACTACACAAAACTAATTACGTCCTCCATGAGTATTTTCTTTATCCTCACAACAGTTCTTTTTGCCGGGCAACTGCCCGGTAGTCCCGTGGTTACGGTGACTGTGGCCGCCGCATCAGCCGCCACCCCGGAACATCATCGCTATCATTAAAACAATAAACAGCAGTGGCAGGTAATTGGTAATGTTCTCCACCCTAAGACCTCCTTTCATGCTGTAAATGATCTTGGGTAAGTTTAGCCCCTGTTTTTATAACAGGGGCTATGTAGTTACTGCTTATTGTTTTTATGCTTCCTGATGGGCATGGCCATCGGCGCTTTCCATTCCGACAAAGTTACCGTGCCAAGTGTGATACCAGACTTGACCGGTGGCACTGTTGACACTGAGCATGCCAACGATTTTTCCGTCTTTAAGAGTGTGCAGAGTGTAGTAGCCATAAAATTCATGGGGTTCAGCCGCAGTCTCACCGGAATTGTTTCCCTTTAAAAAATCGTTGGCAATTTTTATAGAATCCTCCGGTGAAACAGATGGCTTATCACTGGTCTCTGAACTGTAACCCATCATCATACCGCCCATATGCCCGTACTTGACATTCCACATCATATTGGGCCCCATTTCCGGGCTGATGGAGCCGGTACGCTTATCCAAAATAAACTCTTGGGCATACTTGCCACTTTGGTCTTCCCTTGTCTCCACATAAAAGTGGGTATCAAACTCCATCACTTCCGCCAAGGAAATGCCCTCTAGTCCTGAAGTTTTTAAATAGTCATTGACCAACACCTCTGCCTTTTCAGAATCTACCGGCTCCTTCAGGGCAATACCGCCGCTACCCATCATGTTGCCGTGGATGCCCATCATAGAAGAACCCATCATTCCCATTCCAGGCAGTCCCTGTCCCATTCCCCAGCCTCCAAAGTTCTCCTTGACATTGGCGGAAGTTAGAACAGGTATGGATAACAAAAGTGTCACGATCAATAATCCTGATACCAGCAGTTTTTTGTTCAAAACGATCCCCTCCTTTGCTTTATGGCTTTATCATAACAACCAAGTTTTACAAAAACAGCACAGCCGTTTAACGTTTTTGTGATAATTTTGCCGCAAAATGGAAATAAGGTTTCCATATCTCCCTAGCGTGAGTTTACGAAATAACGATTACAATAACCCCTCAGCCAGTAACCACAAGACTTTCAGGGGATAGAAACGTATTACCCCCCGAGGGCATACTTTTTGATGTCTAAAATCTCTAAAACCCTTTTTTCCTCAGGCGTTAATTTGGTTAATGAAAAACATTCTCGATCCTTTTTTGACTTGCCTTTCTTGGGGTAAATTGTAATTACCTGTTTTATATTAGATAACATTGACAGCATTTTATTGATACTGATTTTAATRCCATTATCACTGAGAATAYGGTTTAATAAACAGCACAATCTGAGAGCCAGAACACAATAAAATGCATGAACTCTAATTTTTTGGTCRGTCCAGTGATGTATTGGACGAAAGCCTAAAAATGTAGTGTTTTTCATTTGTTTAAAGGCATCTTCAATGTGGTATTGCGAACGGTACGTGGAGATTATTTTTTCATTCGGCCAGCCATGGTTGTCTGTAAATAAAATAGTTTTGCCAAGATAATGTTCCTGAATATATTCTAATTGCTTGATATCCAAGGAAAAATCAAGATGGGCAAAGCCTTCACGCTCATAGACGTTTGTTTTGAAAAYGTCAGACATAAATTCCCCGTGCAGTATGTTATCAATATWTTTTTGCACAGAGGCAATAGTGGGTTTGCGCCCTTTGGTAACCCTGCCAGTTGCACGATTAATCAGGGATTGCTGCAATTYATACAATTTTAAGGTTGATTTTTCAATGTTCTTTGTTATACCTTGCATCTGACCGACTAAAAGCRCCGGATTGCGAACAACTAAAACGGTCATCTCCTGGCCATAAACGGAAAGTTTGGTGCGATATACCTTGACGTTTTCAAGGCCATTTCCGCTAACCGGCTCAAATTCACGGGATGGAATTTCCAGTAATGCTTTTTGCTCTGAAAGTTTAAGTGAGCCCACGACATTAAAGGGTAAGTCACCGTCTTTAATAAGTTTCATATTTTCCAGGGAATTATTTCCCTTATCAAAAACAAGGGTTACATTCCTGGGTTTACCACAAATTTTAATGAAACGATCCTTAAGTTTACTTATAACGGCCCTAACCCGGACTAGCCGGAACCAAAAAAGGATTTTTGATTATCCGCGTCGAAATGAGTGTTGTTTAATGGCATATTTGCCAATACGGGGATATCGCCCCGATCTATATTCATTACACCCCATGCGGTGCTGAGCGCTGACCTACATAGAGAGCGCAATATTATGGATGCCATCCTTTTTTCTTAATAAGAGAGGTTGGCTAGTTTTGCTATTCTCAAAAACCCGCTTTTTTCCATTTTGCGTAGATGTTCAGTCGTAACGGATTAAACTGAACAGAATCATAATCATTACCCGGGTATACCTCATGAAAAAGAGGAACATTGAAATCAGGGGTAACCATCATTGCCAGACCGACAATTTTCAAGTCAGACCGTTTCTCCTTGCTGTGGCCTCTCTGTGGCAACTTGCTGGAGGAAAGAATATCAACATAAGTAAAAAAATTGGTGGTATCATAGATAAGGCAATCCGTCGAAAGATTATATTTATTTACAATGAGCCGGGTAAATTCATCTTCAAAATTATTAATGGCGGATTCGGACAACAAGCTCATATTATCCCAGAATCGCTGGCTGGATAACAAATTCTTTTGGGCAGGTAACAGCTTGTAAAGCATTGTTTTAGTGTACCAATCGCCAATTTGGTGTTTACTGACAGGGTTAACAACCCGGTTAATTGCTGCCAGCAGCATATATTCACCAACGCTTAGCCCCTGYTCCCGYTTGGTGCATATTTATCGATTATCTCAACAACCCCAAGTTGTTTGGCGATATCATACAAAGCACATACAGCACCAAATTCTAAAACAATACTGTGTTTAGGATTGTCTAAACAGGAGGGTTTTTTCTTGAGTTATCAAGTGGTTGTAATCGGCGGTGGTCCCGGTGGCTATGTGGCGGCCATCCGGGCGGCCCAAATGGGAGCCAAAGTAGCCCTGGTGGAAAAGGACGAGGTGGGGGGGACCTGCCTCAACTGGGGCTGCATTCCAACAAAAGCCCTGGTGGCCGGCGCGGAGACCCTGCATAAAGTCCGCCGGGCCGAAGAGTTTGGCATCCGCGTCGGGGAAGTCAGCATTAATTACGCCAGGCTGGTGGAGCGCAAGGATGCCGTAGTGGGTAAAATGGTTACCGGTGTTCTATACCTGTTGAAAAAAACAAAATTGAATTAATACGGGGAACGGCTAAACTCGCTGGTCCGTCAAAAGTGGCGGTAACCTTAAATGACGGCGGCGTTACCGAACTGGCAGCAGAAAATATCATTTTGGCCACCGGCACCCGGCCGGCCTTAATTGAAGCTTTCGGTTATGACGGTGAGAGGGTCATCACCTCCAACGAAGCCCTGTCCCTCAAAGAAGTACCGGGCGAAATGCTGATCATCGGCGGCGGGGTCATTGGTTGCGAATTTGCCTGTATCTTTGCCGAAATGGGCTGCCGGGTGACCATTGCGGAGGCTATGCCGGGCATTTTACCTCTGATCGAGCGGGACGCGTCCCGGCAGATGCAAACTCTTCTCAAGCGCAGGGGCATTACCATAAAGACCAAGGTGAAGATCGAGAAGGTGGAGAAGTCCGGGGAGAAAGTTACCGCCATCCTGGAGGGCGGGGAGGCCATTACCGCAGATAAAATTCTTATTTCCATCGGCCGCGCATGAACACCTCCGGCCTGGGGTTGGAAGAAGCAGGTGTCCGGCTGGGGCAGCGGGGCGAAGTGCTGGTGGACGAACATTTGGCCACCGGTGTCCCGGGCATCTATGCCATCGGGGACATTACAGGCAAGATCCAACTGGCCCATGTGGCCTCCGCCCAGGCACTGGTGGCTGTGGGCAACATCATGGGCAGCCCCGAAAAATGAACTACGATGTGGTGCCCAACTGTATCTTTACCATGCCTGAAGCGGCCGGCGTGGGACTGACCATTCAACAATGCGAGGAAAAGGGCATCAAACCGAAGGTAGGAAAATTCCCCTTTATGGCCTCCGGCAAAGCCGCTACCATGGGAGAGACCGACGGCTTTGTCAAAATCCTGGCCGACCCGGCAACGGACAAAGTGCTGGGTGTACACATCGTCGGCCCCCATGCCACCGACTTGATCGCCGAAGCAGCCCTGGCCATAGAACTGGGGGCTACGGTGGATCAAATTACACAGGTCATTCACGCCCATCCCACCCTGGCGGAAACCGTTCTGGAAGCTGCCGAAGCAGTACATGGGCGGGCTATACATATCTAAATAAGAAGGTGGTTGTTTTTTACCACGTGGTTCGCTACTTTTAAACTGAATAAAATCTTTGGAGGATGTACAATGGCAGGACAATTTCCGGACTGGATGCGGCGAAAAGTAACCTATACGGCGGATCTGGCCCGTACCAGGGAATTGTTGAAGGACTTGTCCCTGCATACGGTTTGCCAGGGGGCCCGCTGTCCCAATATGTCCGAGTGTTTTTCCCGCCGCACGGCTACGTTCATGATTTTAGGAGGCACCTGTACCCGGGGCTGCCGTTTTTGCGCAGTTCATAAAGGATCTCCGGGGTCGGTTGATGAAGGGGAACCGGCACGGGTGGCGGAAGCCGCCTACCGGTTGGGCTTAAAACATGTGGTGATTACCTCGGTCACCCGGGACGACCTGCCCGACGGTGGGGCAAACCAGTTTGTTCAGACCATCTGGGAAATCCGGTACAGGGTGCCGCAGGCTACGGTGGAAGTCCTGACACCGGACTTTGGAGGTAATAAGAAAGCCATATTGCACGTGGTGCAGGCCAGGCCGGAAGTATACAACCACAATGTGGAAACCGTGCCCAGGCTTTACCAGGAAGTGCGTCCCCAGGCCGACTACCGGCGTTCCCTGGAACTTTTGAAACTGGTCAAGGAGACGGACCCCCGAATTTTATCAAAATCCGGTCTTATGGTGGGGTTGGGCGAAAGCAGGGAGGAGGTCCTGGAAGTCATGGGAGATTTAAGAAAGGTCCATTGTGACCTGTTAACCATCGGGCAGTACCTGAAACCGGGGGACAGCCACCTGGAGGTTAAGGAATACGTTACCCCGGACACCTATACCTTTTACCGCCGGGAAGGACGCAGGATGGGCTTCCAACAGGTGGCAGCCGGCCCCTATGTGCGGAGTTCTTACCGAGCGGAGGATGTTTTTGATGCGGAGGATGCCCCAACAGGACAACCAGAGAAACAATTGTAATAATAGCCCCGGGGGAGCTAACGGTTGTTGGCTACCACCGGGGCTATTTCTGTGGGTTCCCACGCGGTATAATGCATGCTCCTGGCCTTCTGCAGCAACGCGATGTAGCGTCTTTCGCAGGCGGTGGTCTTTAAAATCGCTGCCTCCAGCAGGTCTTTGTCTGCCCATTGCATCTGTTCCTGGGCGATCAGCCAGGCCTGTCTTGCCTGTTCAATCTGCACCTCCAGGGTAAATTCGTTGTCGCTGGTTTTATCAAGGAAAATCGCTTTCTTCAGTTTTCTCCAGGAAAAATCCTTTCCCAAGCATCGAAAAATCTGTCTGTCAACTTTCATTGGAACACCTCCTTGTCCACTTGTTAATGTGTATTACCAATCATTAACAGGTAGTACAAAAATGGTAAAAATAAAGACAATTCGGTATTCGAATTAAGTGACTTATTTTACAATTTTGATTAAGGTCCGAAGTATTGAAGACGTTCACTGTGATTGTTATAATTTTCCCAAGTAATTTAACCAGGAGGTATTATAAATGGCAAAATTGATCGGGAAAATTAAAATTGTGAACGGCAAGGTTGAGCTGGTTCGGATCGGTGAAGGAGAAAAGAAGATAAAAATGGGCTGCTGTTACAAGATGTATGCTGCCTTACGCCAGGTTAAAGAAGCATAATAACAGAGGCAGAAAAGTTTGGGCAACCACCCAAACTTTTTTATTAACCGTTTATATTTCCAGAACAGTGTGAAATAAGGAATAATTTAAGAGTAAATAAAAAGCTTTCGCTCTAAATTTTATGACTAATTTTACTATTTCGACTTGAAACTGTTAGTATTGCTAACAAAGTTTGTGAATGCTATACTTTTCTCAAATAAATAGGGAGGTGGCCTCTATGTCAAAGCTGATTGGAAAGATTAAAATCATCAACGGCAAAGTCCAGCTGATTCGCATCGGTGAAGGAGAAAAGAAGCTTAAGACGGGTTGCGTCTATAAAATGTACGCCGCTTTACGAAGAGTGAAAGGTGCATAAGAACGTAAGTAAGTTGGGAAGTTACCCCCCAATTTTTTTTTATTTAAACAGTAAACCCCTTTTAACAGGGGTTTTTTGTAATTTATTATGATTTTAGTTTGCCGAGCCAATTCAGCAAGTAGGTAAACCATTTGCTTTTTTTGACAGCTGGCGGAGGTGGTACCGGAGATCACTAGCGTTGCATAAATAAATTTCCAAAATGTCAATATCTAAAATTCTAGAAAAAAACCAATAAATCATTGTTTTTCCAGCAATATCCTGTAAAAATGATTAAAATCTCCTTATAATTGAGGTATAACAGGTAGTCCTGTCCATAATCTCAAAAATAAGGAGACATCGCATGGACAAGGATACCAATAAATCCA
>NZ_AWQQ01000071.1 GCF_002607855.1 Desulforamulus profundi | reverse complement strand
AGGGATGTTCCCAAATCCGGCTGCTTGAGAATAAGCAGCATGGGAACCCCGATATGGATAAAGCAGGGGATCAGGTCCTTTAAGGTATTTAAATGCCCTTCCCGCCGGGTTAAGAAATCCGCAAAGGTGATAATGATAAAAATTTTGGCAAACTCCGAAGGCTGCAGCAGAAAGGGTCCTAAATTAATCCAGCGGGTGGCACCCTTGGCACTGTGTCCCAGGGGGGACAAAACAACCAGCAGCAGCAGTATATTCAGGATATAAATGGTTTTACGGTGACGCCGGAAGTCCTCATAGGGAACGGATAAAACAAACCCCAAAATAATTAGACTGAGGATTACGAAAAAGATCTGTTTTTTTACAAACGTACTAAAAAATAATTTGGTGTATTTAACAATTGATATTCCAATGGGTTCACTTGTACCTTCACTGCTCAGCCCCAGTGTATCTTTGTTCCAGATTTCCTGCTGCTGCCGGAAATCCATCGGGCTGCTTACAAGGGTAGCACTGCTGATAATCACCAGGCTGAAGCAAATAATTAAGAAAACGGCAATTAATAATGTATAATCAAGGTTTTTTACAAACCGCTTGTCCACCAAAACAATCACCACCTATAAATCCTTTAACTTATAGATTATATAATATTTCTGATTGAAACAAAAGGGGCTGTCTTTAGACTAAGGGGTATTCCTTTTGGGTCTAGTTGTTAGACTTTTGGGTATTACTTAAGGGGCCTGTTGTTAGTACCAATTTACAGGACCACTCAGGAATACCCAAAAGGCTAGCAACAGGACCCCAAAAACATATCCGCAGTCTAGCAACAGAACCCTAAAGGAATGCCCCAAAGACAAAAAGAGATGCCTCTGCATCTCTCTTCTTAGGCCAGGTTTTTGGCCCGTTTCATTCGTTTTACCGGGATGTTGGCCACAAGAGCAACCTGATTGTCGTTGCTGTCCAGGCTAACTTCCAGTGCCTGTTCGTCAATCTCCATGTAATTTGAAATCACTTTAATCAAGTCGTTCTTAAGGGAAGAAAGTAGCTCGGGTGATACATTGGCCCGGTCGTGTACCAGCACCAGCCTCAATCTTTCTTTTGCCACATTCTTGCTGCTTGTAGTCTCACGACCAAAAACCCTGCTTAGAAATTCTAACACTCCGGTACCCCCTTTCCTACTTCAGTCCAATCATTTTCTTTAAGGCACTAAACAAACCGTCCTGTTCTTCGAGGTTCAATAAAGGCACATTTTCACCCAGGATACGACGGGTGATGTTGCGATAAGCCTGACCGCTCTGGGATTTGTCATCCCTTACCACGGTCTCCCCTTTGTTGGTTGTTACAACAACCTGCTCATCCTCCGGTACCACACCCAGCAGGTCAATGGCCAGGATTTCATTCATATCGTCAATGCTCATCATATCGCCACGGTTTACCATCTTGGGACGGTACCGGTTGATGATCAGTTTGGCTCCCGCAGGTCGGCGGCCTCCAAGAGTCCGATAATGCGGTCGGCATCCCGCACCGCAGACACTTCCGGGGTGGTAACCACAATAGCTCTATCCGCCCCGGCAATGGCGTTTTTAAAACCCTGTTCAATGCCGGCCGGGCAGTCGATGATAACAAAATCAAATTCCTTTCTCAGATCCTCACAGAGTTCCCTCATTTGATCAGGGTTTACCGCTGTCTTGTCTTTGGTCTGGGCTGCGGGTAACAAATGCAGCCCCTCATACCGTTTATCTTTGATCAAGGCCTGACGAATGCGGCAAACACCGCTGGTAACATCCACAATGTCAAAAACGATGCGATTTTCCAGCCCCAGTACAACATCCAGGTTACGCAGCCCGATATCGGCATCCACCAGACACACCTTTTTCCCGTAGGAGGCCAGGCCTGTCCCCAGGTTGGCAGTGGTGGTGGTTTTACCAACGCCCCCTTTGCCGGAAGTGACTACGATGACTTCACCCATATTTTAGGTCCTCCTTACTATGACAAGCGTTTTACACCGAATGAAACCTGTTAACAAAGAACGGTATCCGTTACTTAATTACAGAATTAAAGGTTTCTATGGTCACGACACCGTTTTTTATCCGGGCCAGTTCCGGGTAATCCGGGTCGGATGATTCATCCTCCGGCGGTCGGGTGATGTGATTGCCAATTCTCAGCTGCGTCGGCCTGAGTCGAAAGGCCAGAATAATGGCATTGGTGTCTCCTTTGACGCCGGCATGTACAACCCCCCGCAGCGAGCCCATGACAATGATATTGCCGGAGGCACCACTTCCGCACCGGGGTTTACATCTCCCAGTACCACTACGTTTCCGTCATGACAAATACTTTGTCCGGAACGCAGGGTTCTTTGCACTAAAATGGTATTCTCATCCACCAGTTCCGCTAATTCCACCGGAAAACTACCAAGGGATGGATGACTGGTTGTGGAATTGGACAGTGTCTCTTTGGTCAAAATAACTCCCTCCCGCTTACCCTATACTTCAATTCTACGCTAAGTACCAAATCCTTCTAAAGATGGATAAAAAAAAAGGGGCGTTTCGCCCCTATATTATGAGATAATTAGACATTATACCGTTTATTCCGGACTGTAGCCGGTTTGCTGCTGTGTATTCTGTACCTTAAAGTAAGCAGCAAACAAATCCCTTGCCACCGGCCCTGCAGCCACACCACCTTTGCCGCCATAGTCCACCACTGTGGCCACAGCTACTTCCGGATTTTTAAAGGGGGCATAGGCTACAAACAAGGCATGGTTGTCGCGTCCGAAGACCTCTCCGGTACCGGTTTTCCCGGCCACCTGGATGGGGAAACCACTAAATATTCCGGAGGCTGTACCAATACTGGTCACCATGTTCATACCCTCCTGGGCAACCTTTAAAGCCTCCGGCTTAACGCCAACCTCGCCGATTTTTTGCGGCTTAAATTCCTTAAGAATCTTTCCATCGGGACTGGTGACCTTTTCTACCAGGTAAGGTTTCCACCGGGTTCCCCCGTTGGCAATGGCAGCAACATAATTAACGAGTTGCAAAGGAGTATATTCATTGTACCCCTGTCCGAGGGACATGTTTAGGGTATCATAAACCTGCCAATTCAGGTCCCATTTGTACTGGTCGTACTGGTTTTGCACCGCCCGCAGTTCCCTTTGCTTGGCTTTCTCCAGTTTTTGTCTCTCCTCCGGGTCTGTGGCACTGGCCAGCAAAGGCTTGTATTTTTCTTCTACGGCTTTAAATTTAGGTTCATAGACGGCATCCAGATAGGCTTTGTTACGCTTATATTTGTATTCCGGCGTAGGGACATTGCCGGCAGGTTCACCGGGAATTTCAATACCCGTCCGTTCCCCAAACCCAAACATGCGGGCATACTTGCCAATAATATCAACTCCCAGGACCCGGTGCCCTATATACCAGAAATAAGTATCGCAGGACTCCGAGAGGGCCTTGCGCATATCTACCCGGCCATGACCGCCCGGCTTCCAGTCATTAAACGTTCTGTTACCAAAAATATAGTAGCCGGGGTCAGAGAGCGCCCAACTGGGGTCCACTTTCCCGGTATCTACCCCTGCTACGGCAAGTACCATCTTAAAGGTGGACGCAGGGGGGTACAACTGTAAAACACGATTCGGCAGAGCACCGCTTTTTTGTAAATCCTCCCATTGTTTCTGGCTTAACCCGTTAATCCAAATGGAAGGCTCGTAGGTAGGATAACTGGCCATGGCCCGGATGGCCCCGGTTCTCACATCGATCATGACCGTGGCCCCGCCCTTTGATTCATAGCCAAGCTTCCTCATGTACAGTACTTGCCTCTCCAGGGATGCCTCAGCAGTCTTTTGCAATTCAGCATCAATGGTTAAAACCAGGTTGTTGCCGGGAACGGGCTCCTTAATGCCCAGGTCCCTGACCGGGCGGGCCTGGGCGTCCACTTCCACCTGCCTGGCCCCGTCTTGTCCCCTTAAATAGGGTTCAAAGGCATTTTCCAGCCCTTCTTGCCCGTACATATCCCCAAGCCGGTAGCCTTTATCCTGATTTCTTTTTAATTGTTCTTGTTTAATTTCCTGCACATACCCCAGTACATGGGACAGCATGGAACCAAAATGGTAATTTCTTACCGGCTCAACGTCGATCACCACCCCGGATAATTCCAGGCGCTGTTCTTCCAGGACGGTAATGGTTTCCAGCGGAACATCCGTGGCCAGCCGCACCGGCTGGAACATCCTGAGCTGTTGTTCCTCCAGCTTTTTCATAATTTCCTTGGGGTCCATACCCAGTATGCCCGCCACCCTGTTGACCACCCGGTCGGTGTCCTTTAACCCCAGGTAGACCAGGGAAACTGTATAAACCGGCTTGTTGCCCACAATTTTTACTCCCTTACGGTCGTAAATCTCACCCCTGGGAGCGATAATGGGGTTCAGCCGCATGTGGTTTTGTTTGGCCAGGGTTTCAAAGCGCTCGGTTTCTAAAAGCTGCATATATGCTAAACGACTGATCAGAACCACAAAGATGAAGCTTACAATGAAGAGGAGCACACGGGTCTTTTTCTCGATAATCTTCCTTTCCAAACAAACTCCTCCCAAACAAACAGAATATTAAGGTTCTCTTTCCCGCAGCCAACCATCTTCGTTGGAACTGTAAAATTTCCAATAGGTCAGGGGAACCAGCAGGGCGGTGTAAATGGCGGATGGAAGAACCACCTGGGCCAGGGCAAAGGAAGGTGCCACTTCGATATCCAAGTAAAACAGCAGCATATAATAGGCAAGCTGGTTGGCGATCCCCACCATAAAGGTCACCAGGGTAACAATAATTACACTTTCCTTATAAAAACGGGCCTCCGCCAGACCCACCAGGTAGCCCGCCATCATTTTGGTAAGGGCGTTCAACCCGATGTAATTGCCGGTAAATATATCCTGCGCGAGACCTGCCAGAAAACCCAAAAAAGCCCCCTCCCTGGAGCCACGGAGGAAGCCATTAAACACAACCAGCATTAAAACCAGGTCGGGTTTCACCCCTGCCACCTGAAGGAAGGTAAATAGGGTCGATTGTAACAACAATGCGATTGTTATCAACAATAAAAAAACAAAGGAACGCAATTAATCACCCTCCGTCGGAGGAAGAATATCGGGATTATAGACAGTGGTAATCACCAGCACTTCTTCCAGCCGGTGGAGATCCGCAAAGGGCGCCACGGTAGCGGTCTTAAACAAACCCGTGGGCTCATCGGATACATGAACCACTCTGCCAATGGGAACCCCCTTGGGAAAGGTGCGGCCAATGCCCGAAGTAATGATGATTTGACCATCCACCAGCTGGGTATCCTTCGGCACATGGATCAGCCTGGTCTCCCCGGAGCCGGAAGTTGTCCCCTCCAGCACCCCGGGCACGCGGGATTCCTGAACCATAGCTCCCACCCCGCTGCGGGGGTCGGTAATCAACATTAACTGGGAAGTATTTGAGGATACCGCCACGATCTTACCAACCAAGCCCGCCGGTGTTACCACCGGCATATTTTTAACTATACCATCCTTGCTCCCCTTGTTCAAGGTGACAATACCAAACCAATTTCCGGGATCACGGCCAATGACTGCCGCCACCCGGGTGCTGAAATTTTGCTTATACTGGTCCCGGTATTGCAGAAGTTGCTTGAGACGTTGATTTTCCTGCTTAAGCTCTTCTTGCAAATACAGCTGCCCCTTCAAAAGGGACACCTGTTCCTTTAACGCTTTGTTTTCTTCAGGCAGCCTGCCCAGGGAAGTAATGGATTCCACCCCATTGCGGAAGGTCCCGCCAATTCTCATCAGCACTCCCTGGACAGGGGCCAGGCCGTCTTTGATGGCTGTTTCCATGGGCGTAAGCTGGGGACGCCCCACGTGGGTAAATCGCATCACCAGCAGGGTAATACCCACCAGAATGGCCAGCAGCACAAAATTCTTATAAGATACAAACCGGGGCAAAATCTCACACCCTTAGGCCAACTTCTTCGGTTGGATTAATACACGTCTTAGGACATCGATATTTTCCAGCACCCTGCCTGACCCGTAAGCCACTGCCAGCAGGGGTTCTTCGGCCAGATGAACAGGCATGCCCGTTTGAGCACTGACCAGGCGGTCCAAGCCCCGGAGCAGCGATCCGCCGCCGGCCATCACAATCCCCCGGTCCATGATGTCCGCAGCCAGTTCCGGCGGCGTCTTTTCCAGGGTAACCTTAATGGCCTCCAAAATGGCCGCCACGGGTTCGGACAGTGCTTTATAGATTTCCGTCGAGGTAATTTGCAGGGTTTTCGGTAAACCGCTGACCAGGTCACGCCCTCTTATTTCTTCGGTTTCCTCCACATCCAGCGGGTAAGCGGTGCCGATATTAATCTTAATGTGCTCGGCGGTGCGTTCACCGATCATTAAGTTGTAGGTCCGTTTTACGTGCTGGATGATGGCATCGTCCATTTCATCGCCGGCGATGCGGATGGACTTGCTGGTGACAATGCCGCCCAGGGATATGACGGCCACTTCCGTGGTACCACCGCCGATATCAACGATCATGTTGCCTGTGGGTTCATGCACCGGCAATCCTGCGCCAATGGCCGCAGCCATCGGCTCTTCGATCAGATAAGCTTCCCTAGCCCCGGCCTGCAAGGCTGCTTCCCGGACAGCCCTTTCTTCCACGGCGGTCACGCCGGAGGGTACACTGACCACCACCCGGGGTTTGACGATAAAGGAACGTCCCCGCAGCGCCTTGTTGATAAAATACTTTATCATGCTCTGGGTAACGTCAAAATCAGCAATTACGCCGTCCTTCATGGGACGAATGGCCACGATGTTGCCCGGGGTACGGCCGATCATCTGCTTGGCTTCTTCCCCTACGGCCAGAACTTGCCCGGTTTCCCTTTGAATGGCCACCACCGACGGCTCCCTTAAAACAATGCCCTTGCCCTTCAAATAAACCAGCGAGTTGGCAGTGCCTAAATCTATGCCCATATCCTTGGAAAATATACCAAGTCTCATTATTTTCGTCCTCCTTAGGTTTGGTTAAATAAGTCCTTTTGATTTTAAGCTGGTGAATCTATTATCTCCAATTACGATGTGGTCCAGGACATCGATTCCGATAATTTCTCCCGCTTCGACCAATCTTTTGGTGAGGGAGATATCCTCCCTGCTTGGCGTGGGGTCCCCGCTGGGATGATTATGTACCAAAATAACGGAGGCTGCACTCCGGCGAATGGCGATTTTAAAAAGCTCCCTGGGATGTACCATGGAAGAATTCAGGGTGCCGATGGAAATGGTCTCCCTGGCCAGCACCTGGTTTTTGGTATTGAGAAGCAGGGCCTGAAAATATTCCCGGTCCCTGTCCCTTAAGTCCTCCATCACCAGAGCACATACATCCTCGGGACAACGGATCACCGGTCGCTCTTCCGCAGGCAAAGCAGCCAGCCGTTTGCCCAGTTCAAGGGCCGCCTTTACCTGCACGGCCTTTGCCGGACCAACCCCTTTTAGTTCGCTCAGTTCCTCTATGGTGGCTTGGGCCAGTGCCCGCAAGTCCCTAAACCGGCCCAATAATTCAGCCGCCAATTCCATGGCAGAAGCCCTGGCTGTACCGGTCCGCAGCATAATGGCTAGTAAATCAATATCGGAAAGGTTTGCCGCCCCTTCTTTAAGCATACGCTCTCTGGGGCGCTGTTCCGGTGGTAGTTCGCGCATTACGGGATAAGTCATACAATTTCGACTCCAAACATTCTTAAAGCATCTGCCAGTTTGGCAACCGGCAGGCCAACCACATTGAAATAACAGCCCCGAATGCTGTCAATAAAGATCGAGGCTTTTCCCTGCACAGCGTATGCGCCGGCTTTGCCCATCGGCTCACCGGTATCCACATAGCGCTGGATTTGTTCTGACGACAGAGGCTTAAACCGTACAGCGGTGGCCTGGTGGGTCACCACCGATTGACCGGTGGCGGCGTCAATGACTGCCAGACCCGTGAACACCTCGTGGCTTCTGCCCTGCAGGCTTTTCAGCATCTGCACGGCTTCCTCACGGTCTGCGGGTTTTCCCAGGGGTTTTCCTCCCAGTACCACAAGGGTATCGGCACCGATAACCAGCCCTTTGGTGCTTTGTGCAGCCACCACCGAAGCCTTTCGTTCCGCTAGTTTCTCCACTTGCTGGGCCGCAGGCATATTTTCATCCAGTGTCTCGTCCACTTCACTGACTTTTACCTCAAATTCCAGCCCCAGGTTGGCAAGAAGTTCCTGGCGCCTGGGAGATGCCGATGCGAGGATAATAGGACGCACAAGTGAAACCCCCTGTGAAATTTAACAAATCTTATAATTTTCGATAGGCTAAAAATCCTAATAATATTCCCAGCCCGGTCACAGGCCCCAGGGACATGGTTAAACCAAAGGATACTTGAAGAAAATGCAAGTTGAAGGTTGTATTGTTTAACCCGATGGTTGTAAAATTTTTCAGTACAGGCAGGTAGACTGCCAGTGCTTGTCCTATGGCGCTGCCGGCCACACCGAATGCAAGGAGCAGGATGATTAAAGTCCCCGGGCCTTTGCTACTCTAAATGTTTTACCCATGCTTTCACCTGTCAGGAAAGGATTGGAATTACTTCTTATAAGTTTATCATCCACCCTTTTATCTGACAAGCAAATACAGATACTTTAGTTGTCCCCGATAAACCGATAAATATCCATTAAAATTAGGAAGGTGGGTAATAACCCACCTAATTTAGCAAAATCCTTTATTTTTCTTTCAACGCCAGGTTGAAGGTCAAAATTTCCAGTTTGACCGACAGGTCAACGTTTCGCACTTCAACGTGGTCGGGTAGATTCAAGGATATCGGGGCAAAGTTGAGGATGGCTTCCAAACTGGCCTTCACCATGATGTCCGCAATTTCCTGAGCAGCTTTGGAGGGTACGGCGATAATGCCGATACGAACATTATGCTCTTTCACCACCCGTGACATTTCCTCCAGGGGGAGAACTTCCAGGTCAGCAATACGCTTGCCGATCTTTGTCAGATCGTTATCGAATACCCCGACAATGGTAAAGCCCCTGTCCTTAAATTCCCTGTAAGTCACCAGTGCGGAGCCAAGATTACCGGCCCCCACCATCACGAGATTCCACGGCTCAGACAAACCAAGAATTTTTACGGTGTAGCGAATTAAATCTTTAACGTTATAGCCCACACCCCGGGTTCCGAACTCACCGAAGTAGGCCAGGTCTTTACGGACCTGGGCGGGACTAACGCCAACACCCTCAGCAATGTCACCGGAAGAAACGGTAGTTATTCCTTTTTTATCGAGTCTTTTTAAAAACCTGGAGTATATCGATAACCTAGTTATGGTTGCTTCTGGGATCTTTAGCGCTTTCACCAGGTCCCCTCCCTTTTCTGAAGATAGTGCTGTATTTTTCATCCCTGTTAATTTTCTAATTATTTATATTTTATATTATAGTAGTAAAAGTTCAGGTTGCAAAGGGCATTTGTGAATTTTATGACATTACTTTTTTGTGCAAAGCTCAAACTTTGTCGCTTAGATGACGAATAAGCCGCACTTTTAAAGACAATCTTCGACATCGTTATGTATATTATAACCGTTTGCAAGTGCCTATTGCTTAAAATAATATACTTATTGTTTTTAATCTTGTGCCAGATTGTTTTTTCACAAAACAAGGGATGATAAAAATCACTCCGGTTTAGCAGTTCCGGAGTGATTTTTATCAGAGAGTCCCAAAACCGAGCGGGCTTCCGCCACCATGTATAAGGAACCGGTGATACACAGGATGTCATCCTGCCGGGTCCTGTCCAGAGCCGCTTTCACTGCTTCTTGTACATCTTCTATGACAATTACATCTTCCAGGTAGTTTTTTGCATGGTCCGCCAGTCTGGTCCAATCCCCGGCCCTGGGGTGGTTGGAGCGGGTAACCACCACCGCCCTGGCCAGAGGGGCCAGTTCCGCCACCACCTTGGATCTTTCTTTATCCGCCAGCATGCCCAGGAGAAAGATAAACCGGCGTCCGGGAAAGGATTCCAGCAGGGCCTGTTTCAGAGCCAGGGCTCCGGCATGGTTATGGGCGCCGTCCAATAGGATGTCCTGGGTTTTTCCTATAATCGTCCCAATCGCCCCGCCATTGAACCTGTTCGTAATC
>NZ_AWQQ01000070.1 GCF_002607855.1 Desulforamulus profundi | reverse complement strand
ACTTCTCAGTCTCCCACCTATCCTGTACATCAAATACCAAAACCCAATGTCAAGCTACAGTAAAGCTCCACGGGGTCTTTCTGTCCTGTCGCAGGTAGACGGCATCTTCACCGTCATTACAATTTCACCGAGCCCCTCGTTGAGACAGTGCCAAATCGTTACGCCTTTCGTGCGGGTCAGAACTTACCTGACAAGGAATTTCGCTACCTTAGGACCGTTATAGTTACGGCCGCCGTTTACTGGGGCTTCGGTTCTCTGCTTCGCTTGCGCTAACACTTCCCCTTAACCTTCCAGCACCGGGCAGGCGTCAGCCCTATACGTCAGCTTTCGCTTTAGCAGGGACCTGTGTTTTGGTAAACAGTCGCTTGGGCCTTTTCTCTGCGGCCTCTTCTTGCTCCAGATGTTCATCTTTCACAATACCGAGGCACCCCTTCTCCCGAAGTTACGGGGTCATTTTGCCGAGTTCCTTAACGAGGGTTCTCTCGCGCGCCTTAGGATTTTCACCCCACCTACCTGTGTCGGTTTGCGGTACGGGCACCAACTAACCTCGTTAGAAGTTTTTCTTGGCAGTTTGGGATCCGTTTCTTCGCTACTTGTTTTCGCTCCCCTTCACCTCTCAGGTTTTTTGTGTGGCGGATTTGCTACCACACACCCTACGGGCTTGGACCAGCTTTTCCAGCCGCTGGCTAAACGTACCCTCCTGCGTCACTCCATCCTCAAACGGTCGTTGGTGGCATCGGATTCTCAACCGATTGTCCATCACCTACGCCTTGCGGCCTCGGCTTAGGTCCCGGCTTACTCTGGGCGGACGAACCTTCCCCAGAAATCCTTAGGTTTTCGGCGGGCAGGATTCTCACCTGCCTTTTCGCTTACTCATACCGGCATTCTCACTTCTTATTCCTCCACCGCTCCTCACGGTACGACTTCAACGGAATAAGAACGCTCCCCTACCATCAGATGGAATTAATGCTGCACCAGGTGCCAGTCTTAGCTGAGGTATTTGGTCACAAAATATTTAATTTATTTTTAAGGATATTTTGTGACAAAATGAAACTCACTTTTACCTTTCCAATGTAACACTTGATACACCATTAATTCCATCTGATCCAAAGCTTCGGTGCCAGGCTTAGCCCCGTTTCATTTTCGGCGCAGGGCCACTTGACCAGTGAGCTATTACGCACTCTTTAAATGGTGGCTGCTTCTAAGCCAACATCCTGGTTGTCTGTGCAACCCCACATCCTTTTCCACTTAGCCTGTCTTTGGGACCTTAGCTGTTGGTCTGGGCTGTTTCCCTTTTGACTACGGATCTTAGCACTCGCAGTCTGACTCCCGGAGTAAGTTATGCGGCATTCGGAGTTTGATTGGGTTCGGTAACCCGTGAAGGCCCCTAGCCCATTCAGTGCTCTACCTCCGCTAACCATCTTCCGAGGCTAGCCCTAAAGCTATTTCGGGGAGAACCAGCTATCTCCTGGTTCGATTGGCATTTCACCACTACCCACACCTCATCCGCCTCCTTTTCAACGAAGGTCGGTTCGAGCCTCCACTTTATTTTACTAAAGCTTCACTCTGGACATGGGTAGATCACCAGGTTTCGGGTCTACTCCAACGTACTTGCCGCCCTTTTAAGACTCGCTTTCGCTTTGGCTCCGGCATTGCTCGCCTTAACCTGCACGTTGGATGTAACTCGCCGGTCCGTTCTACAAAAAGTACGCCGTCACACATCAGTCGTCAGTCGTCAGGCAGCAGTCGTCAGGTTTGCATGTATTCCTTTTGGGCCTTTATTCCTTGACCCAAAAGTTCTTTCTTCCTTTTCCCGACGTCTGACGTCTGACGACTTACGACTGAATCGTGCTCCGACAGTTTGTAGGCATACGGTTTCAGGTTCTTTTTCACTCCCCTCCCGGGGTGCTTTTCACCTTTCCCTCACGGTACTGGTTCACTATCGGTCGCTAAGGGTAGTTAGCCTTGGGGGGTGGTCCCCCCGGATTCCCACAGGGTTTCTCGTGTCCTGCGGTACTTGGGATGTCCTCTGCAATTTTCGCCCTTTCGCCTACAGGTGTGTTACCTTCTGTGCAGCACCTTTCCAGGTGTCTTCGACTAGGACTAATCATCACGTGATGAGGTTCCCGCAACCCCAGAGAACCGTAGTCCTCTGGTTTAGGCTCGCCCCTTTTCGCTCGCCGCTACTGGGGGGTTCGATGTTTCTTTCTCTTCCTCCGGGTACTTAGATGTTTCAGTTCCCCGGGTGCCCTCCTCTATGCCTATGTGTTCAGCATAGGGTGACGGAGTTTTGCTCCGCCGGGTTGCCCCATTCGGGTATCCACGGATCAAGGCCTGCTTGCGGCTCCCCGTGGCTTTTCGCAGCTTTCCACGCCCTTCTTCGGCCCTTAGCGCCAAGGCATCCACCGTATGCCCTTTGTTTCTTGACCWRTTGCTTGCTCGGTTACTTTACGTAGCCTGCAAAATTGTTTCTACGACGCTTTACTTTTCGCTGTTCAGTTTTCAAGGAACGKWTTGGCTGTTCGCTTTTAGCAAGCTGCCTGGATTTTTAATTTTACTTCAAGAGACTTTAAAAATCAACCGGAAGTTTCTGGTTGATTTGGTCTCTCAAAACTAAACAGTTGAGATGATGTATGATCGACCAGAGTTCTTGAACCGAAGGTTCAAGTTRCTCCTTAGAAAGGAGGTGATCCAGCCGCACCTTCCGATACGGCTACCTTGTTACGACTTCACCCCAATCACCAACCCCACCTTCGACGGCTSYCTCCTTACGGTTAASTCACCGGCTTCGGGTGTTGTCAGCTTTCGTGGTGTGACGGGCGGTGTGTACAAGGCCCGGGAACGTATTCACCGCAGTATGCTGACCTGCGATTACTAGCGATTCCGACTTCATGTAGTCGAGTTGCAGACTACAATCCGAACTGGGACCGGCTTTCTCAGTTTTGCTCCGCCTCACGGCTTCGCTTCCGTCTGTACCGGCCATTGTAGTACGTGTGTAGCCCAGGACATAAGGGGCATGATGATTTGACGTCATCCCCACCTTCCTCCGTTTTGTCAACGGCAGTCACATTAGAGTTCCCGACTTACTCGCTGGCAACTAATGTTAGGGGTTGCGCTCGTTGCGGGACTTAACCCAACATCTCACGACACGAGCTGACGACAACCATGCACCACCTGTCTCTCTGTTACCCCGAAGGGTAAGGTCCATATCTCTATGGCTTTCAGAGGATGTCAAGCCCTGGTAAGGTTCTTCGCGTTGCGTCGAATTAAACCACATACTCCACCGCTTGTGCGGGCCCCCGTCAATTCCTTTGAGTTTCAGTCTTGCGACCGTACTCCCCAGGCGGAGTGCTTATTGTGTTAACTACGGCACTGCGG
>NZ_AWQQ01000069.1 GCF_002607855.1 Desulforamulus profundi | reverse complement strand
TTCAGGTCAGACTGGAGTTCTTCTACAGAGAAATATCTTTTGCGCCTTAATGCTACCTGGAAAAATTCCTGGTATAGAGTCTGAATAAATCGTTCAGCATAACCGTTGGTCCAGGGGTGCTTTACCTTGGTGGTCTTGTGCTTAACACCCAGGATAAGGCATGTAGCACCATAATAATGATCATAGGTGGGTTCGGACGAGCCGTATTCCTTKCCGTTATCCGTCAGARCCCGCYGTAACTTAACRCCCATAGACTGATAGTCGCGATGGACATAGTCCAGAAAATCAGCAGCGGATTCAGCTGTCTTGTCGGTGTAGAGCCGTGCCCAGCCGTAGCTGCTGGCACAATCCACCCCTACCTGGACATACACTTTTCCGATACCGGCCAAGCGGCCAATAAGTTTCCCGTCCTGGCTCATAAGATAACCAGGTTGGGGAGCATGTACGTGCCTGTGTTGGCTGGCCTCTTTGTCCAGCTCCCAGGCTGTTTTCTCCTGCGGAGGTTGCAGGGAATCAATCCATTTAAGGCGTTCTCGCCTGGTATTGAGGCCATTGCGTCTAAGTACCCCGTATACAGCGGTTTCGCCAACTTTAATTCCGCCGTTTTCTGGTTTTCTCAGTTCGGCGCTGATCCTTTTGGGTCCATAAGCTGGGTGTTCCTGGACAAAAGCCAGGATAGCTTCTTCTATATCCGGCGGCGTTTGATTAGGCCGGATACCTGGTACACGTTCTTTATCGTGCAATCCGTTCTCGYCTTGTTCCTTATATCTGTTTAAAAACTTATAGAAAGTGGTATGGGACATTTGGCACCGGCTGGCTATTTCACGACGCTATAAATTTTCCTGCCATCAAGTATCATTGCTTGCCTTCTGCAGCGTAATACGGTAGGATGAGTATACACAGCAGTTCCCCCTTATTATGTTGGTGTGGTAACTATCATTATAAGGGGAGCACTGTGGATACTCAACCATCTGGGGCAAGCCCGGGTGGTTGATTTATTTCCCAGCCTATTCCATTTTGTCAACCCATACCCAACTTAACACACATAATACAATTCCTGCCGGATAGGAAATAAGGAAGAAGGTGCCCTATGACAAAACAAGTGTGGGGAATTGTATTTGTTTTGTTGCTGGTTGTATTTGGTTTTTCTCACTGGATGAGTGCAGCCTTACATGTTCCTTTTTGGGTTTCCTTCGGGACAGACGTCGTACTGCTGTCAGCAGCATTCATTTTTCTTTACAGACGCACCCGCCAGGACAAAGAACCGGTTTCCAACAGGTTTATCGAGGACCTGCCGGTTGCTGTCATTGTTGCGGACAGTAACGGTCAAATTACCGATATCAACCACCTGGCCCGGGAGATTTGCGGCATCTCCCGGGAGGATGGTGCTCTTAACATTCTTCAACTGTCTTATGATACCGATTCTCCCTTATATCTCCTGGCCCAAACCCTGGCAGGGAAGCAGGTATACCATGAACAGTATTATACCTGCCAGCGGGAAGATGAGTTGAAATACTATGTTTTGAGCACTGCGGAAATTTTAAAGAATGGGGAAACCTCCTCCGGGGCCATGTTGATCGGCGTGCCGGTATCGGAACAATCCTTTTTGGGCAGGCATTTAAGCCAGCGGGGAAAATTGGCCATGATCGGGGAACTGGCCGCCGGAACGGCCCACGAAATACGCAACCCGCTGACTTCGGTGAAAGGTTTGATTCAAATTTTGTCCCGGCGTTTCGCCGCTGATGATCCGGCCAGAGAACACATTTCGGTGATGTTGACTGAGATTAACCAGATTAACAGCATTATCAAAGAACTGCTGCTGTTGGCCCACCGAACCACGCCAAACCTGAGTTTTGCTTCATTGCCCCCCTTGCTGGACCAGGTTTTACTGCTGGTGGAAGGGGAAGCCGGCCGCCGGGGCATTACGATTGACAAAGAATACAGCCGGGAATTGCCGCTGCTTGTCCTAGATGAAGACCAGATCAAGCAGGTGTTCTGGCACCTGGCAAGCAACGCCATCCATGCCATGCCCTGCGGGGGGAAATTGACCGTTGCCGCCCGTTACCTGGAGGCCGAGCAGGCCGTCATCATTACCTTTGACGACATAGGAACGGGCATCCCCAGGGAACACATGGCGCAGATTTTTCACCCGTTCTTCACCACCCGTCCTGAAGGAACGGGTTTAGGTTTGCCGGTCAGTTACCAGATCGTGGACAACCATGGAGGCAGGTTGTCGGTAAAGTCGGAGGTGGGCAAGGGCAGTTCCTTTTCGGTTAAACTCCCCCTGGTCAATTGTGAAAAACCAAAGGCCTCCTAGCATGGCTAAGAGGCCAGACCAACACCAAGCATTCCTCCCAGTCCGCCGGCGGCCAGCGTTAAGGCCAGTTTGCCTAAGGCACCCACCAGTAAGACATCTCCGGGTAAAAACAGTCCCACCAAAAGCCAGAGAATAATAAAGGTGGCGACTCCTACGCCCAAACCGTTAAAAAGTCCTCGGTTGCGGGCCCTTTTGGCGGCATAACCGCCTCCCACAACCACACTGACAAAAAGGATGACGGTTGCAACCCAGGGCATCGAGCTTTCGGGCAGACTGGTAAAATAATAGGCCAGGCCGGCAAGAATACTTAAGCCAAGGGAAAAGCCCAGGGATACCAGCGTGCCCCGGTAAATGGAGGGAAAATGAAGTACCGGAGTACCGGGCGTTTCCTGTTTCAGAAGTGCCATATTTTTTACCTCCTACACCATTTAACATATTTTATTGAATGAACTTGAAATTTATGACATAAAAGAAAGGGTAGACGTAAATGGACAGGCAATTTATCGTAAGCTATCAGATTGAAGACAGCTTGTATCTCAATATTACCAACCACTGTGCAAACCGGTGCGACTTTTGCATTCGGCGGACCAAAAGCGGCGTTGGCTATAATTTATGGCTCAGCAGAGAACCTTCTTTACCGGAAGTGTTGGATGCCGTCAAAGACCCCCGGCCGTATAAGGAAATCGTTTTTTGCGGCTACGGGGAACCGCTGTCCCGGTTGGAGATGGTCAGAGAAGTTTCGGCTGAGTTGAAAAAGAGGGGGGCCCGGTCCATTCGCATCAATACCAACGGGCAGGCAAACAGTCTTTACGGGCGCAATGTGGTCCCGGAACTGGCCGGCTTGATTGATACCGTCTCCATCTCTTTAAATGCCCAGGACGCAGCCACCTATGTCAGGCTATGCCAGCCCAGGGAGGGCGAACAGGCCTATTTCTCCATGCTTGACTTTATCCGAAAATGTGTAGGGGTCATTCCCAGGGTGATCCTGTCTGTGGTTGAGTGGCCGGGTGTGGATGTGGAAGCCTGCCGGTCCATCGCCAGGGAACTTGGCGCGGAATTTCGTCTAAGGAAGCCCACCGTTTGAGAAGTGAGAGGTGAGAAATTTTATTTTAAAGTATTCTCATTTCCAATCTCTTACCTCTTGGCCTTCAGACGGTAAAAACGCAAAAACCCCCGGGTTTTGATTAAAACCAGGGGCCTGATACCGTTACTCCGCCAGGGGATTATCTCCCGTACCAAGGTTGCGTGCTTTTTCTTTATTTTTATCATAAAAATCATGTTCCCACTTGCCGTCTGTGTTAATATGTGTGGCTGACCCGGTTGGTTCATAGACAAACTTTTTGCCGGTGTCGTAATGTTTTTCCTCTTCCAACTGGTAGTTGTCGCGGTTGTCCTTATCCATCGTTTTCGCCTCCTTAACCCGATTTTTATTATTCTTGCCCGGTGAGGTTTTGTTATACCTGGCCGATTTGATAAAAACAGGTGACCGGGAAAGAATAAAGAAAACGATTTTTAGGAGGATGGAAAAGCATGAATATCTGGAAATTCTCGGCCCTGGCCGGAACGCTGGTGTTTGGGATGCTGCTGGGGATCTGGCTGGCGCCCACCGTTGGTCTGGGTGTTAGGGAGCCGGCGGCCAAACCGGCGCCGGGGCAGGTCAATGTAACCGAACCGGACGTTATGGCCTACCTGGTCAATGAACGCAATCGAGGAAACATGGCCGATATCATGAGTTCCGACCGGGCCCACCGGGCCATGACGGACATTATGAGCAGCAAAGAGATGCAGCAGGCCCATGTACGCATGATGCAGGACCCCGATGTCCAGCGGGCCATGGCCCTGGAGATGCAGACGCCCCAAATGCAGTCGGCCATGGTCAAGGTCTTTGCCCAGCCCAACGGGCATACCGCGCTGGTGGAAATTTTAAGTGACCCGGCCCTGCGGCCGACGCTGATTAAGGCCTTTCAAGCGCCCCAATTGAGGGATGCCCTGAATGACATGGCGGAAAACCAACCTCTAAGGCAGGCGATGGAAAGGGCCTTACGTCAGTAATCTTACATTGACCGCCGGTTCTTTAGGATGTACAATCTTTGGTAACATTTTCCTGAATGGGTGGTGTAGATTTGGCTACTGTACAAACCCGGTTGAAAGTCACAGGCATGAGCTGTGCCGCCTGCTCTGCAAGAATTGAACGTACCCTTGGCAAACTGGCAGGTGTGGAGAAGGCTCAGGTGAACCTGGCAGGGGAAATGGCTACCATTGATTATGATCCGGCTGTTGTGCCCCTGGCTGAAATTATCCATAAGATTGAGGACATCGGGTTCAAGGTTGTCCAGGAGCAGCTGGAGGTAAAGGTGAAGGGAATGACCTGTGCGGCCTGCTCGGCCAGGGTGGAGCGGGTTTTAAGCCGCCTGCCCGGGGTTTTTACCGCTGCGGTAAACCTGGCGACTGAAAAGGCAGCCGTCAAATACAATCCGGCGGAGGTCAACTCGGCGGACATCCGGCGGACCATCCGGGACGCCGGTTATACACCTGTAGGCGAGATCGGGGAGACCAATGCCGACTGCGAACGACAGGAGAGAGAGCAGGAAATCCGCCGGCAGCAGAGGCTGTTTATCGTTTCTGCCGTCCTCTCACTGCCGCTGGTGGCCTTTATGGTGGTCATGCTGGCGGAGTGGCATGACGCCATGCGCTGGGAAATCTTTCACCCCTATGCCCAGTTTGCCTTAGCCACGGCCATTCAGTTCGGTCCCGGTCTCCATTTTTATAAAGATGCCTGGCGCTCCCTGCGGGGAGGCGGCGCCAACATGTCCGTCCTGGTGGCCCTGGGCACCAGCGCCGCCTACTTCTACAGTGTGGCCGCCACCTTCTTTGGCCAACAAATCGGCCAGACGGAGGTTTATTACGAAACCGGCGCCGTCATTATCACGCTGGTTTTACTGGGTAAAATGCTGGAGTCGGTGGCCAAGGGAAGGACCTCCGAGGCCATCCGCAAGCTGATGGCTTACAGGCCAAGACCGCCAGGATCCTCCAGGACGGTGTGGAGAAGGAAATCCCCATTGAGGATGTGCAGGTGGGGGATATGCTGGTGGTTCGTCCCGGGGAAAAAATACCCGTGGACGGCATCATTCATGAAGGAACCTCTACGGTGGATGAGAGCATGCTGACCGGCGAGAGCGTCCCGGTGGATAAGCAGCCGGGGGACCCGGTCATCGGAGCCACCATCAATAAATTGGGGATCTTTACCTTTCAAGCAACCAAAGTGGGCAAAGACACCGCCCTGGCCCAGATTATACGCATCGTGGAAGAGGCCCAGGGCAGCAAGGCGCCCATTCAACGGATGGCGGATGTGATTTCCTCCTATTTTGTCCCCGTGGTGGTGGCCGTTGCCGTCATCACCTTTGCTGCCTGGTACCTATGGGCTAAACCCGGAGACCTTTCCCAGGCCCTTTTATCCGCCACGGCGGTGCTGGTCATCGCCTGCCCCTGCGCCCTTGGACTGGCCACACCCACCTCCATCATGGTGGGGACCGGCAAAGGTGCGGAAATGGGCATTTTAATTAAGGGCGGTGAATACCTGGAAAAGGCCTACCGTCTGGACACCATCGTTCTGGATAAAACCGGCACCATCACCCACGGGGAGCCCAAACTGACCGATCTGTTCACTCTGGGTGACTACAACAACCAGGAAGCAAAGGTCCTGAAACTGGCCGCTGCGGTGGAACGAAATTCCGAGCACCCGCTGGCCAAAGCCATTGTGGAAGCAGCGGGGGAGGCCGGCGAGAATCCCTCTGTCGTGACGGATTTTACGGCCATTCCGGGTTTTGGGGTGAAGGCCAGGGTAGAAGAAGAGGAAATTCTGTTAGGTACCAGTAAACTCATGTCCCAAAACAAGATCGACTTTTCCCAATGGGATGCCACCAGAGAGGCATTGGAAGAACAGGGCAAAACCGCCATGTTGATGGCCGTGGGCGGCAAACCGGCCGGCCTGCTGGCCGTTGCCGATACCGTAAAGGAAGAATCCGCCTCCGCCATCAAACGGCTGGTGGAAATGGGAATCGAAGTCTGGATGCTGACCGGGGACAACCAGAGAACCGCCCGTACCATCGCGGCCCAGGTGGGCATTCAAAATGTTCTGGCCGAAGTGCTGCCGGAGGACAAGGCGGAAAAGGTGAAGGAACTGAAAGAACAAAATAAAGTGGTGGGCATGGTGGGGGACGGCATAAATGATGCCCCGGCCCTGGCCACGGCGGACGTTGGTTTTGCCATCGGCACCGGCACCGATGTGGCCATGGAAGCGGCGGATATTACGTTAATTCGCGGCAACCTCTGGGGCCTGGTGGACAGCATTGCCCTCTCCAGGGCCACCATCAGAAATATTCGGCAAAACCTTTTCTGGGCGCTGGTTTATAACACCGTCGGCATTCCGGTGGCAGCCGTAGGGCTGTTAAACCCCGTCCTGGCCGGCGCAGCATGGCCTTCAGCTCGGTTTCGGTGGTGACCAATGCCCTGCGGCTGAAACGATTTACTCCCCGTCATTAAGGGGTAACAAAAGGGAGGAAGGAAAATGGCAGACACAATTACGCTTAAGGTAGAAGGCATGAGCTGCAATCACTGCAAAATGGCAGTGGAAAAAGCTGTCAAAAAAGTTCCGGGAGTGCAAGGGGTAGACGCTACGCCGGCAGAAAACCGTGTCAAGATAACCCACGATGGCAGCAGCAACTTGGAAGCCATTAAACAGGCCATTATGAATGAAGGTTATGTCGTTGTCGGCTAAAGAAGTAAACCGTACCCCCGGGTGCGGTTTGGTCATTCTTAGGGGCCATACATAAGAACAAGATACTTTGGCAACAATACTCTTTTAGAAAACGGGGGGAACACCATGGGGAACGAACTAAATATAAAGGATCAATTTGACATTGCCATCATCGGCTGCGGCCCTGCAGGCTTATCCGCAGCGGTCAACGGGGCCATCCGGAAAAAGAAAATCGGCATCTTTGGCACCGATTTTTGCAGCCCAAAGCTGCACCATGCGCCGCATATTAATAACTACCTGGGACTGCATAACATGACCGGCGAAGAACTGCGCAAGCGGTTCCTGGAACATGTAAAGGCAATGGGGCTGGAGATTTATAAAAATAAAGTCACCGGCGCTTACCCCGGAGAAGGCGGTTTTATCCTGCAGTCCCGAGATTTGTTTTATAAAGCCGGTGCGGTGATTATCGCCACCGGGGTCAGCACCGTTAAACCCATTCAACAGGAACTGGATTACCTGGGCCGGGGGGTCAGTTACTGCGCCACTTGTGACGGTCCCTGTACAAAGGGAAAAAGGTCGTCGTCCTGGCTTATAACCGGGAAGGGCTGGAAGAAGCCAATTTCCTATCGGAAATTGCCCGGGAGGTACTGCTGGTTTCCCTGGTGAAAGAAGAGGATGTCAGAGGAATTACATTAGATGAAAAGATCCAAAGGATTGAAGGGAAACCGGTGGGCATCACCGGTGACATGTGGGCCACGGGAGTGGCCCTGGAGGGACAGGAATTAACTGCCGACGGTATATTCATCATCCGGGAGTCCGTGCTGCCTGACCAACTGGTACCCGGCCTGGATGTAAGCAACAAAGGGATTGTCATCGACCGCAGCGGCGCCACCAACATTCCGGGCGTCTTTGCCGCCGGGGACTGTACCGGCGCCCCTTACCAACTGAGCAAAGTTACAGGGGAGGGTCAAGTGGCGGCCCTGAGCGCCGTCAAGTATCTGGATGAACTGAGGAACAAAGCCAAAGAGACGGCAAAGGAACTTGCCACAGTGTAAAAGAAGGCCCGCAGGCCTTCTTTTTATATTAAACAAGTCTTTTCATCATGGGGAAGTTTTCATCATCAAAGGCGTAGTGGACACCCGGCACGAAGCCCTGCTGTCCCCAAAAACCCACCGAGTTATCCCTGGGGTTTAAGGAATTGACTCTGGCTTCCAGAACAATGGAGGTACACCCTTGTTTGATCAGGAGTTTCTCCAGTAAATGATAAATCTTTGTGCCCAGATCCTTATTTCTCAGCCGAAGGGGAATTTGCAGGAAGTGTATTTTTGCCTGGGGAAGACCTCCCCGGTCTCTTTGTATTTCATAAATCAAATAAAAGTTTTCTTCTTCAATCTCGTCGTTGTGTTCAATGGAAGTGATATAGACGCAGCCCGGGAAAAGAACATGCTTGATAAAACAAAGGGAGTGGCCCAACATACTTTCCAAAGTCATCTGAAATGACATCAGTTCGTTGTTGGGAGCTGTCAGCACTTGCATGGATCATCTACCCTTATTTTTTCTAGTTATACTATAACACTGTTCCGCGAACGAAGGAATGTTAATTTTTTAAGAAAAAGTATAACGTAGCTTTTACAGAATATTGTCAAAACACCAGGGGATTTGGCATACGAATTAAGGATCATCTGGAAGGATTAGTCAACTCTAGCAGAGAATCCTATACCTAAAGTTTAAAATAAAGGAGCGATGCTAGGATGTGGAGGCCCAAAGGTTTGATTTTCAAGGCCATCAACAGAGTGAGTTTTCTGCAAATCATGGCCTGCTTGTTTGAAGCCGCCGGGGCAGGCAAACCAGCGTTGCGTTCCCTAGAAAAAGCCATTGAAATAGACCCTGATAAAGCTGACTTGCATTTGCAAGCCAGTCGCTTATATTTAAAATTGGGACAAATTGACCAGGCCGCCCTGCATTGTAAGAAGGCCGCCTCCGACCTGGGACCCGGCAGTTTTCTTTACTGGCTGGAGCGGGCCAGCAACGGGGGCATCAAATCCAACCGCTGGGACGACATCGAGATTTTTGATCCCCTGCTGGACAATACCTACATTCCGGAAGCCCCGGCCGGCGATAAAATTTCTGAATTTAACAACAGCGGCCTTCTGCTGCTGGAAACCGGCAGGTACCGCGAGGCGCTGACCTGTTTCGAGCAGGCCCGCATCCTGGGCGGCAATGACCCGGCCGTCTTGTTTAACACAGGCCTTGCTCTGAGCAAACTGGACCGGCACCAGGAAGCACTGGAACTTTATACAGAAGCCCAGTCCCTGGGTTTTAGCAACGCAGAACTGTTAAACAACAAAGGTTACAGCCTGTTTCATCTGGAACGCTACGAAGAGGCCCTGTCCTGCTACGAAGTGGCCCGTCAGTTCCTGCCCAATGACCTGGGCCTGTTAAGCAATATGGCCTCCTGCTACCATGTTCTGGGCAGGGTAGAAGAAGCAGTTGTCTGCTACCGCAGTGCCGTCAAGTCCTGTCCCGAGGACGCCACCTTGCACAACAACCTGGGCATCTGCCTGGAAAACCTTGATAAAATCCCGGAAGCCCTGGAATGCTACCGCCAGGCGGTACATTTATCTCCCAAAAACAATACCTTCCTGTTAAACTACGGCCACTGCCTGCTAAGCCTGGGCCACCTGGACGAAGTCTATGAAGTGGTGGAAAAAATCCTGGTAGAAGAACCCCATAACCACCAGGCCTGGGGCCTCCGCGGAGAACTGATGGCCGAACAAGGAAAAATGCGCGAAGCCGCCGAATGTTACGGCAGGGCATTGGGATTGGCGGGGTAAATATAACTTTAAGGACTTGGTTAACAGCCAAGTTTTTATTTTTTAACTAATGGTACTTAACCGAGTGGCATTTTAGGACGACAAAACGGGATTATGCGTCCACGAAACAGGAAAATTGTTTATTAATAAGGATTTTTCTTTTAAGAATTTTAACAAAAAACTTGTCTTTCCTAGCAGGGAGATCGCCGACGGAAGAGAAATATAGTAAAGTTTAGGACCGGGAGAAATACTAGATTTTAAGGAGGAAGACACATGTTTGAATTGACGGTCCGAAGCAGATTCTCCGCTGCCCACAGTCTGTGCGGATATCCCGGCGATTGTGCCAGATTACACGGGCATACCTGGACGGTTGAGGTGAAGGTCACCGGCGACAAGCTGGACCAACTGGGCATGCTGGTGGATTTTAAAGATATTAAAAAGCAGCTGTCTATGATCATCGATCAATTGGACCACCGTTTTCTCAATGACATCCCTGGCTTTAGAGAAGAGGGCGTCAATCCCACAGCTGAAAACTTGGCTTATTATATTTACAAAACCCTGGAGCAGGCCATCGCTGCCATCAGGGAAGGGATCCGGCTGAAGGAAATTTCGGTCTGGGAATCCCCGGATGCCTATGCTACCTATCGGGAGGAGTTTAATTGAACAGTGTGGTACTTTTGTCGGGCGGGCTGGACTCCGCCGTCAACCTGGCCTATGCCTTGACTGAAGGAAGGGTGGAACTGGCCCTTACCATGAACTACGGCCAACGTGCGGCAGAGAAGGAGATAGAGGCCGCAGGTCAGCTGGCCCGGCATTATAACATCCCTCACCGGGTCATTGAGCTGCCCTGGGTGGCGCAGATAACGCAAACGGCCCTGGTAAGCAGGGACGACACCTTGCCGGAGCCCACTGCCGGAGAACTGGATGACATGAATGCTGCCAGTAAAACGGCGGCTGCGGTTTGGGTGCCCAACCGCAACGGATTGTTTGTCAATATCGCCGCCTGTTTTGCCGAGGCATTAAAATGTGGGCAGGTGGTGACCGGTTTTAACCGCGAAGAAGCAGCCACCTTTCCGGATAATACGCCGGAATTTGCCATGGCCGCCAGCAGAGCCATGGAGTATTCCACCGCCAATCAAGTAAAAGTTATCAGTTACACCAACCGGTTGGATAAAAAAGAAATCGTCGCCCTGGGGGACCGCCTGCGGGTGCCATGGGATTTCATCTGGAGCTGCTACCGGGGTGAGACACAGATGTGCGGCAGGTGCGAAAGCTGCCGGCGTATGATCCGGGCCTTTACGTCCCTCAACATAGACCTGCCCGCAGCCCTCAAGAACAATCAGGCCGGGGGTGAGTAACATGCTGGTCTATGTGCTGGAAAAGCCGTTAAAATACGACGGCAGGCAATTGTCCTCCCTGTTTGGTTTCCGCAACTTTGGCATTCAGGGGGACAGCATCATTTGTTTTCGTGGTGCCTGCCGGGTGGACCTGACGGAAATGGTGGACCTGGCGGATGTCCGGGAGAATGCCCCCATTTTCAGTGAAGACATGCTGCATTTTATTATTGAACATTTTGACATGGATTTGGAAAAAACGGTGATTCGCCAGCGGTTTTTAATGGCCATCATTAATGAAATTCTGGAGAGCAAAACCGGCAAAACCTTTCGGAGAAGTGGTGACGATCTTTACCAGGGCAGTCGAAAGCTGTCGGTGTCCATCGCCACCGCCAGTCCTGTATCCACCATGATTCATACCGGTCTTAATGTGTCTTCCCTGAATACCCCGGTGCCCACCGTCGGCCTGGCTGATTTGGGGATACCGCCCGGTGAAATCCTGGCAGTGGGTGAGAACATTGCCAGGGCCTATGCGGAGGAAATGAAGAGCATTCGGTTGGCCCGCTGCAAGGTCAGGGGGGTAGGCTAGTGTCCGGGGTTTATCTCCAGGAACTTTTTTCTTCGGTACAGGGAGAAGGCCCCTTTGTGGGATGCAGGCAGGTTTTCATAAGATTGGCGGGCTGCAACTGGACCTGTGCATACTGTGACACACCCACCGATCCGGCACCGGAGACCTGGGTTCTGGAAAAAACACCCGGATGCAGGGACTTTATGACCCTGCCGAACCCGGTAGAACCCCAGCAGCTGGCTGAAATGGTTGCGCGCCATTATGATTTAACCCTGCATCATTCCGTCAGTCTCACCGGCGGTGAACCGCTGCTGCACACACATTTTCTAAAGGAACTCATCCCCAGAATCTCGGCACCCGGGCGGGCATTTTTTTAGAAACCAACGGCACACTGCCCGGAGAATTGTCCTCGGTGATCCACTGTATTGATATCGTAAGCATGGACATTAAATTGGAGAGTTCGACCAAAACAAAAACCCCCTGGGATGTACATAAGGAATTTCTAGCCATAGCGGCACAAAAAAAGGTGTATGTGAAAGTTGTGATTTCTGCGGCAACAAAGGAAGCAGAAATTGAACAAACAGGGAAACTCATCGGCAGCATTGATCCTGAAATTGAACTGATCCTGCAGCCTGTCACAGCAAAGGGAGGTATTGGTGCGGGGATCGTTGACAGGGTCCTCAAGTTTCAGGAACAGGCTCTTAAAGTCTTGAAAAACGTGAGGGTGATCCCGCAGACTCACCTGATGATGGGGCAGTTATAGAGGAGTTGAAGAAATGTTTGATCTTGCTAAAATAGAACAAGCTGTAAAAATGATCTTACAAGCCATTGGCGAGGACCCGGACAGAGAGGGTTTGGTGGAGACGCCGTCCAGAGTGGCCAAAATGTACCAGGAGATTTTCGCCGGCCTTGATGAAGATCCGGAAGAACACCTGGATAAAACCTTTTCCGAAGAACATGAAGAAATGGTGCTGGTAAAGGATATTCGTTTGTTCAGCATGTGTGAACATCATTTGATACCTTTCATTGGCAAGGCCCATGTCTGCTACATTCCGAGAAACGGCAATGTTACCGGCTTATCCAAACTGGCCAGGCTGGTCAACGGCTATGCCCGCCGCCCGCAGCTTCAGGAAAGACTGACCAAACAAATTGCCGATGCCATCATGTCCCGTTTAAACCCCTACGGTGTATTGGTGGTGGTGGAGGCGGAACACCTCTGCATGTCCATGCGAGGGGTGCGGGCACCGGGTGCAAAAACCGTTACCTCTGCAGTGCGAGGTATCTTTAAGAAAAACGAGGCTTCCCGGGCAGAAGCCCTGAGTTTAATTTTGAAGAACGAATAATCGGGAGGGGAATTTGTGAGTAGTGAAAGTAAGGGGTCGGATAAGCTGGAAATGATTGCCCAGCAGAGTTTTACCGCTTATCCGGAAATGTATAAAATTGTAGATTTTTTAAACAGAACGTTAAAGGATAAACAAATTATTTTTGGCTTAACCAAAAGCAAAGACGGTAAAATGACAATTTCGATCTATGAAACCTAGGAGGTCGTAATGAGGATACTCATTTCCAATGATGACGGAATCTATGCCGACGGCATCGGCGAACTTCGGAAGGCTATGGAACAAATCGCAGACGAGGTCTACGTAGTGGCGCCGGACCGGGAACGAAGCGCCTGCGGTCACGGCATTACGGTGACCCGGCCTCTCAGGGCCAAGATTCATAGATTTAAGTCCGGTAAAGCAAAGGGTTGGGTTGTGGACGGCACCCCGGCGGATTGTGTCAAGCTGGGTTTGGAGTCCATTTTAGAAGGGCCGCCGGACCTGGTGGTATCCGGCATTAACCTGGGTCCAAACCTGGGCACCGATGTTTTGTACTCCGGTACGGTTTCCGCCGCCTTTGAGGGCGTGATTAATCATGTGCCGGCCATTGCCGTCTCCCTGGCCGCCTGGGAGAAATTTGATTATAAAGCGGCCGCGGACTTCATGAAGGAATTTGTGCCCCTGGTGATGGCAAATCCCGTAGACCCCGGTACTTTGTTAAACGTAAACGTGCCCAACCATTACGATGGGCGGGGCGTCAGGGTCACCCGGCTGGCCCGGCGCCGCTATATCAAATGCTTTGACAAGCGGGTGGACCCCAGGGGTAAAATCTATTTCTGGATGGCCGGGGAACCCCATAACCTGGACGAAGACGATCCGGAAACCGATGCCGCAGCCATTAACGAGGGATTTGTATCCGTTACGCCGCTGCAGCTGGACGTCACGGATTATGCTTTCCGAAAAAAATGGCCGGCTGGCTGCCGACCAAGTAGGTTCTTTTAAGCTCTCTTATTTAGGAGGGCTTTTTTATACCAATTCATTGGCCTTTCCAGCGCGATGCGCACGAAGTTGCCGCACTGGCGGGAAGTTAAATTGCCGTAGTCGCTTTTTTCACCTAAAATTAATCCTTCCACTCCCTGCACGCTGGCGGCATAGTGTTTCATTCGGTGGTCCATTACTTTATTTCTTGCCATAATTTATCCTCCCTTACAAAAAAGTTTGCTGCGCCGAATTTCTATCCGCTCTGGCTAAATCTTGTGCTGGATGACTTTAACCAAAGGGGCCTTTATTCGGCAAAAGTATGAGCGGTTACCTTCTCAGAATGGTTCAGGCAGTGAAACCAGAGCAATGCAGCGCAAGTCAAAATATTTATTGTACCCTCAGGGTTGAACTTAGTATGTGTTGCATTTTACTAAATTATTTAGTAAAAATTTGGCGACAAAACCAGTGAAAAATTAAATTTATCAAATTAAAAGCGTTTGATTACCAGGCGAAAAATTTGAAGAAAATCTTTCCGGTGAATGCCCCCCAGCAGCAACAGGAGAATTATATAAACCAGACCGCCTGCTGTCAGTGCAACAATTAAGGTCAATAACGGAGAAAAACTCAATAATACCAGCTTGATTTGCCAGATCACAACTCCCATACCTAAGGCCGCCAGGCTGGGCTTAAGAATGTCGTGGGATAAATGAATTCGATAACCGACCAGTTGATGTAAATCAAGATAATTTAATATCGCCATGACAATAAAACTGACACTGAGAGAGATGGCAGAACCCAGTATTCCCAGGGAGGGAATGGCGGTTAAGTAATAAAGTCCCAAAATTTTAAAGACAGAGGCGATGACCAGGTTTTTAAAGGGCTTGACGGCTTCACCCATCCCCTGCAAAATGCCGGTGGTTGTTTGTTGAAAGTAAAGAAAGGGACCGCCAATGGCCAGGACAGCCAAAATGATGCCTGCCTCAGCGTAGCCGAACAACACGCCGCACATTTCATCAGGCAGCAAAATGAAAGCAACGGTACAGGGCAAACCGGCGCCGATGGTAATTCGCAGGGCCTTGGAAGTGCGGGTTTGCACAAGCCTGTAGTTTTCCAAGGCCAGGGCGTCTGAGATAGCCGGCACCAGAGCGGTGGCCAGAGCAATGGTAATCATCGTCGGAGTAAAAAGTAAGGTTTCTGCGATGCCTACCAGCTGGCCATAGACGGAAGTGGCCTGGTGAATATCCATCCCCGCAGTCTGCAGCCGTATGGGGATTAGCACGGCTTCTGCCGATATGAGCAAGGTACTGACAAAACGGGTGAGCGTAATGGGGATCCCCAGGCCAAAAATGCGGGAGAGAGTTTGTCTAAAGGGTTCATACAACGGTCTTGCCCCTGCGGGGACCGGTTGTTTTCGGGTGAAATAGAGATAAATCATGGTTAAGCAGCCTACAAATTCGCCGATCACCACACCCAGGGAAACACCGACGGCGGCGTATTCAACTCCCCTTGGTAAAAGAAGATAAGCGATACAAAGGCCTGCGATGACCCGGACGATCTGCTCCAGGGTCTGGGTAATGGCCGTCGGGGTCATTTGCTGCAGACCCTGAAAGTATCCCCGGAAGGCGGAACAGACAGAAACCACAATGACCCCGGGGATCAGGCAAAGGAAGATATAGTACACTTTCGGGTTGGGAAAGACATACTTCGTCAGCAGGGGAGAAACCATTACCAGCAGGGCAGTAAACAAAACACTGGAGACCACCAAAATTAAGAGGCATATTTTAAAGATCCGGCTCGCCCCTCTGACATTATTCTTGGCCATTTCCTCCGCCACCAGCTTGGCAATGGCTACAGGGATGCCCATGGTTGCCAGGACCAGGACCAGAATATAGACAGGAAAAACCATGTTAAACAAGCCGATTCCCTCGGGTTTGATCAGCCTGATAATAACGATCTGATAAATAAACCCGATAATACGGTTAATAAAGCTTGCTGCCAGTAAAATCAAAGCACCTGTAACAAAGGATTGTCGAGACATGTCCATTTTCCTTTCGCCCTGACAAGGCCAGATATTCCACTATGTTATGTTTATGACAACGGGCATCCTGGTATGAAAAGTAAGCTAAAGAAAAAAATGGCAGTGAAAATTTAAAATTCAATTTTCGTTATATTAAGAGGATTTGGATAATACGTGTAGAAACGTTAACATAAATTTAATCCTATAAACCTTGATTTTTGGTAAATGTCATAGTACATGACAACCCTGCCATATTTACCTGAAATTGGTTAAATGTGTATATAATTTGTTAAGAGAGGATACCATTATTTACAAAAGGAGGCCTGAACTTTGAAAAATTACCAATCCAATCAACTCCGCAACGTCGCAGTGGTTGCCCACGGCGGTTCTGGCAAGACTTCTCTGGTAGAAGCCATGTTGTTTAACACCGGAACTCTTTCCCGACTTGGCAGAGTGGAGGACGGTACCACTGTTTCGGACTACCATCCTGAAGAAACCGCCCGCAAAATGACCATTCATACCAGTTTGGTACCCGTTGAGTGGAATAATACAAAGATTAACCTGTTAGACACCCCCGGCTTCTCGGATTTCATAGGTGAAGTAAAAGGTTCTTTACGTGTTGCCGACGGCGCTTTATTTGTGGTTTCCGCCGTAGACGGTGTCCAGGTTCAGCATGAAGTGATCTGGGATATGGCGGATGAGCTGCCCAAGATCGTTGTTATCAATAAAATGGATCGTGAAAATGCGAACTTTGACAAGGTTTTGGATAATTTGAAGGCAAAGTTTGGGGCAAATTTTGTACCCATCCAGCTTCCCATTGGCGCTTTTACCGATTTCAGCGGTGTTGTCAATGTCATGGAACAAAAGGCCTTCACCGGTGACGGCAAAGGCAAAGAAATTCCTGTACCGGGAGATCTGGCGGATCAAATGGAGGTCTATCGTGAGGCCATGGTGGAAGCCGCCGCTGAGGGCGACGACGAGCTGACCATGAAGTACCTGGAAGGGGAAGAGCTTACCCCGGATGAAATTAAAGACGGCTTCCGCAAGAGCCTAGCCCTGGGTAAATTTGTGCCTGTGCTGTCCTGCAGTGCCACCAAGAAAATTGGCGTAGCGCAAATTCTTGATTTCCTGGCTGCTTATTTCCCGGCTCCCCAGGTTGAGGAAGGTCCTGTGGCCGCCCTGGTATTTAAGACCATTGCCGACCCCTATGTAGGCAAAATGAACTTCTTCCGGGTATTCCGGGGGCAGTTAAAGAATGACTCTGCCGTTGTTAACGTAACCAAAGACAAAGCGGAAAAAATCGGCCAGATCCTCTATGTACGCGGCAAAACCACCGTACAAACCGATGTAGTTCCTTGCGGCGACCTGGCGGTACTGGTGAAACTTCAGGATACCAGCACCGGAGATACCCTGGCCGACAAAGATAAGCCCCTGGAATTGGAAGGCATCGAGTTCCCGGTTCCCACCCTGACCACTGCGGTGGCGCCCAAGAGTAAAAACGACGAAGACAAACTGGGTGATGCCCTGTTAAAGTTAACCGAAGAAGATCCCACCATTAAGGTTCAGAAGAATACCGAAACCAAGCAAACCCTGCTGATCACCATGGGTGAAGCACAGACTCAGATTATGGTTGACCGCCTGAAGAAGAAATACGGCGTTGATGTGGTACTGGAAGAAGCCAGGGTGCCCTATCGCGAAACCATTCGCAAGAAGGTTGAAGTGGAAGGCAAGCACAAGAAGCAATCCGGCGGCCGTGGCCAGTACGGACATGTCTGGATTCGCTTTGAGCCCACGGATGAACACTTTGTCTTTGGTGAAGAAGTGTTCGGCGGCGCGGTTCCCAGGAACTTCTTCCCGGCCGTTGAAAAGGGTTTAAGAGAAGCATTGGAAGAAGGGGTGCTGGCAGGATTCCCTGTTACCGGTCTGAAGGCCACCTTGTACGATGGCTCTTACCACCCGGTAGACTCTTCTGAAATGGCCTTTAAGATTGCAGCTCATTTAGCCTTCAAGAAAGGTTGCGAACAGGCCAGCCCGGCCCTGCTGGAGCCCATCCAAAACGTAGAAGTTACCGTGCCGGAAAACTTCATGGGCGACATTATCAGCGACTTCAACACCAAGCGCGGTCGTGTGCTCGGCACCGAACCCATGGGTAAACTGGTGAAAATCCGTGCCCAGGTTCCCCTGTCTGAAATGTACCGTTACGCCATCGACCTGAAGTCCATGACCCAGGGTCGCGGCTCCTTCACCATGGAATTCTCCAGTTACGAGGAATTCTCCGGTCGTGAAGCTGAAATGGTGATTAAAAAGGCCAGGGAAGAAAAGGAAGCCAGTAAGTAATACCAAAACCCAGGGGCATTTGCTCCTGGGTTTTCCTTCATTATACTTATTCTTTATTGCGTTCGGCAAAACGGGTTAATTCTTTTTCCTTCTCGCAGTACGTCCACTGTTCCGGGGAAATCAGGTCAACTCCTTTGGGTCTCAGTTCCGGCTGCAGTTCCTCCGCAGTCTCCATATTGTTTTTATTCGGGTCAAAATAGATAAAATGTCCCATTTCATTCACCTACCTGCATCATTGTTGTCCTGGTTATGGAACCCTTGTCATCATTAGTTTTCGCTGATAAAATCTATTTATTCTTTTATGGTTGAATATAAGCATAAGGAAATTCAGTTCACTCCAATGGAAAAATTAGATAACCATGAACAATTTTTATAGCAAAAAAGCGACATTATTTATGTTGACTAACAACCGGGTTTTTGATATACTAACTCTTGCGTCAGGGAAAACAACTGAATTACGGGGGTATAGCTCAATTGGTAGAGTAGCGGTCTCCAAAACCGTTGGTTGAGGGTTCAAGTCCTTCTGCCCCCGCCAGTAAGTAAAACCTGCTATTATAAAAGGATAGCAGGTTTTTTATGTTCAATAACCGCAGTGGATAATCCGGTAAAAGTGCAAAAAATAAGGGAGGTGCCATGGACCACCCGTTAAGCCTCGATTTGCTTTTTAATGCGGTTAATTTCCTTTTTGTTTTGTTGTGTTTCGTGCTCTAATAATTCAACGTCCGCTGTCAGGTAAACCAGTTTGCCGTCTATGTCGTTCAGACGGTTTTTAATCTCGGTCATTTCTACCTTTATGCCGGCAATTTCCGCTTTCATCTCAGACATTTCCGCTTTCATCTCAGACATTTCAGCTTTTATGTCGTTTTGCCCCTCTAAAACCTTGCCCACCATGGTAATCAACTGGCTAACCATTTGCTCCATGCTTTTGTTCTCACTCACCGGGATCCCTCCTTTAAGCAATTATAACATGAGTTTTATAAGAATGGGAGGTAAGTTTTGGCTCCGGTAATCAGAAAGGCCTTGCAAATAACTTAAGTTCTATTGTTATAATTGAGGTAAAGGAACACCTGAGGGGGGTAAAGGATGGCAACAAATATTATTGTATCAATGGTCTTTCTTTTAATTCTTGGCTTAGTTATGACAAAGGGCATCCATGATAAAGACAACATAAAAGAAACACCCTTGGTCTATCGCAATCCGACGGTTCAATTTATTTTAAAACTTTCTATCCTGCTGTTTATTGGTTTCTCAGGCTTTATATTATTTTATAACTGGAAGCTGTTCGCCGGTCTGCTGGTTGGTGGCATCCTTACCGCCAAATTCACCACGGTATGGATTTGGGATAAAGTGTTTCACGCTTTGTTTGCGCCTCAAACAGAACCATTGCAGCAGAAGAAAGCCGCAGGAAAAGAGAAAAGCAAGAAAAAGAGGTAAAAAAACCGGCCCCGGGCCGGTTTTTATTTAGGTAATATGATGCTTTCACCTGCATGTTTTTCCACTGCCCGGGTACCCGCAGCAATGGTTACTATGGTCCCGGGTCCGCCCACACAGCCTCCTTCACAAGCCATACCCTCGATGAAGGTGAGGCCTGCACCATTGACTTTCTTAGCAGCGGTTTTTAAGGCAGACAGGCACTGCCCCAGACCTTGTACCTGCAATATTTCCAAATCCATATCGCTGTTGATGTGCTTGCGAACGGCAGCGCTTACGCCACCGGCCCTTGCAAACAGCCTTCCGTTGGGTGAGGCATCTTTTACTTCGGTAGGGGCCAGGGAGGAAAGATCAATCTCCGAGGCTGAGAAGATGGCAGCCAACTCCTCAAAAGTTAAGACCAGGTCAATTTCATCCCCCCGGGTAGCTTCTGCTTTTTTGGCAATACAGGGACCGATGAATACCGTGGTCACCTTGTTGGCATACTTGTCCTTAACTAACTGGCCGGTAACTCGCATGGGGGATAAGGTGGTGGAAATTATGTCTTTCAGCTCCGGCATTTTAACAGCCACCGCATTGGCAAAGGCAGGGCAGCAGGAGTTGGTCATTACATTTTTTTGACCGACATGCTCCATAATTTCATGGGCTTCTTCTTTCGCTACAATATCCGCACCCAGGGCCGCTTCAACCATTTCATCAAATCCCAGTTGCAGTAAACCTGTTTTAATTTGTTCCGGCGTTACCTTTGGTCCAAACTGACCTGCGATGGCAGGTGCAACGATGGCCACATGGGGTTGTTCCTTGATCCGCAGGGAGCAAATAACATCCAGTATTTGTGAAAGATCGGTGATGGCTCCAAAGGGACAAACCGTTACACACAAGCCGCAGGATACACATAGACTGTTATCGATCACCGCTTTACGGGACTCATCAACCTTAATGGCGCCTATGGCACAGGCTCTTTCACAGGGCCGTGTAATTTCAATGATGGCGTTATAAGGACAGGCTTTGGCACATTTACCGCATTCTGCGCAGGAAGTCTGATCAATAAAGGCACGGTTTTGAATAACAGAAATTGCCTTTTTAGGGCAACTGTTACGGCAGGGGTGAGCCACACAGTTTTGACAGACATCGGTTACTAGATATTTCGTTAAGGAACAACGGTTGCATGCATCGGGAATTACAGTTACCGGGTTATTTAACGGGGTTAACCCAACAGCAATTTTAATCTGCTCTTCAACAATTGCTCTTTCTTTATGAATACAGCACCGATAACGTGCAGGTCCATCGGGAATAATTTCCTTTACCAAAGCAGATATATCCATTTCAAAGGGACCGTCCAATGGTTGATTAAGAGCCCAGCGGGCGATCCTGGTAAAAATATCTCTGCGGATTTTTGTTACTTCTGAAACAGGATTCATGCAAATCTCCTCCTATAGTAATCTGAATTGTGCAAATTATCTCATGTCTGTTAGGTACAAGTCAATTTGATCACAATATGTTGCAATTTAGCAAAATATCAATCGATTTAGAAAATTTATGATAATGGGTTGTTGATAAAATATTTAAACAATTGCCAATTGGTTAGAATATTATGTTTATTATATATTACAGACATACGATTGAATGCGATTAACTTGTTTATAATAAATACATACATATGACGACCACATAACCAAATAGTTTAATATATTTTATAATAAAATGTAAATGCATTTTTCGTTAAAAGTATTTCATGTTTTGTCATAAGATGGCATAATAATCTATGAAGTGTAAGAAACTATCCAAATTACGGCAAGGATTTTGTAAGTGTCCTCAGAATATAATAGAATTGTACTATTACCGGGCTTACCGGTTGGGAGGTGAAATTTGACATTGCGTATAGGAGTCTTATGTGGCGGTCGTTCAGAGGAACGAGAGGTTTCTTTGCGAAGCGGTGAAGCCGTTTACAGAGCGCTGCTTGCCGCCGGTTATCACGATGTGCTTAAAATAGACGTGGGATTTGACCTGGTGGAACAGCTTAAGGAAAATAAAATAGAACTGGCATTCCTGGCCTTACACGGGAAATACGGTGAAGACGGAACCATACAGGGATTGTTGGAGATGCTGGAGATCCCCTATACCGGAAGCGGTGTACTGGCCAGCGCACTGGCCATTAACAAAATTGCGGCCAAAAAAATATTTGCTTTGGAGGGAATTCCCACCCCGGCCTTCACCGTTGTAACTCGAAGGGAAGTGCTGAACCAGGGTTTGGAGCAGGCAGCCGCCAGGGCCATAAAGGAAGTGGGCGTGCCGGCTGTGGTCAAAGCAAACACCCAGGGTTCTACCATTGGTATTTCCTTTGTCCACGAACAAGAAAAAATGAGCGCTGCCATAGAATCCGCCCTGGAATATGATCATGATGTTTTAATTGAAGAATTTATCTTCGGCATGGAAGTCACCGCATCCGTTTTAGGAAACCATGATCCCGTTACGTTACCCCTGATTGAGATCACCTCTGTGACAGGTGTTTACGACTACCAGGCCAAGTATACCCCGGGCATGAGTGACCACATCATTCCGCCCAGGCTGCCCGAAGAGATACAAAGCAAAATAAAGGAGTTGGCTGTCCGGGCCTATTTGGCCTTGGGCTGTAGGGGCTTCGGTCGGGTTGATTTTATGGTAAAAAACGACGAAATTTTCGCCCTGGAAGTGAATACTTTACCCGGTATGACGGCCACCAGCCTGTTTCCGGATGCAGCAAAACATGCAGGCATAGATTTCCCCGAACTGGCCGACCGGCTTGTCAAACTGGCCCAGGAACAATAAGTTTTAGAAAAAGGCGGATGAATCAGTCTTTTTCTGTTAAGAAAACATAACCCCGAAAACCGTGAGCGGGGCGCGGCACGGCAGAGGGTTGTGATTTTTATTACTTCTATGCAAGGACAGGAAGGATTTTTGTCATCCCAGGCAGAATTGTCTTACTAATCTGCTCAATTAGGGCGTACTAACGGGGGTGGCAGAATTGGAAAACAAAGAAAATGAAGTCCGCTGTATTATGTGTGGCCGGGTGATCGTAATTGAAAAGTCCGTTGACCCGTGGGGAGAAGAGGATGATTTTATTCTCAAGCCCAAGAAATCTGTATCCTTTTGCCAGTTTTGCGAAGCGAAACTGCGTAAAGAGTCGGACGATCAGATGAAAGGCACCAAACCCATGTAAGGTAAATAAGGAAACTTCAAATCATTTAACGGAGGTGTTGTCGTGCAGCACGGGTCACGGTTTTCCATTGGCCTTTTTCTTCTGACAGCAGCTTTGCTTCTTTCAATGGTTGGCTGGGGAGCGGGGCTATACATCGATTGGCTGTGGTTTAGCACTCTAAAGTACCCCCAGGTCTTTACGACCAGAATCCTGTCCGAAATTGGACTCCGGGTTCTTGTTGGCGTTATCATGTTTGTGCTGTTGCTTGTCAACCTGATGTTGACCAAAAAGTCCGTCCTGCAAGCAATTCAGTCCGCAAAACCTTTCCGTCCCTTTTATCAGGACGATGACAATGTTTCTACCATCAATCAGCCCGGTTATCCAAATTGGCGCGAACAAATAACGCCTGGCCGGCTGACAGCGGTTTTTACCGCTCTCAGTTTGGTGCTGGGTTTTCTCTACAGCACCACCGTTGCCGGTGATTGGGTCACTGTGCTCAAGTATTTTAACCAGACTGCCTTTGGCACTGCAGACCCGATTTTTAGCAAAGATATAGGCTTCTACATGTTCAGTCTGCCCTTTTTTGAATTTATTTACAGGTTATTGGCCTCTGCCATTTTTATTAACATACTGTTAGTGGCTCTGGTTTACCTGGTAACCGATACAGCCCGGGGAGGCCCGGCCAAGATCTTCCGTTTCCCCGCCGCCAGATACCACCTGTCTGTTCTGGCCGCCCTGTTCTTTATTTTAAAGAGCTGGGGCTACCGGTTGGACCAGTACGGGCTCCTGTATTCCACCGGAGGGGTGGTGCATGGCGCCGGTTATACCGATATTCATGCTACCTTACTGGCCTATAAGGTCTTGACCGTTCTTTCATTGATCACGCAGTGGTGATCCTCGCCAACATTTTTCTCAAGCGGTTCCGGCTGGCTGCCTATTCCATTGCAGGTTTGATCCTGGCCTCTATTTTGCTGGGCGGCGTGTACCCGGGAATCATTCAAAAATTCGTGGTGCTGCCCAACGAATTTTCCCGAGAAGCGCCCTATATCGCCAATAGCATCAAGTTAACCCAACAGGCCTATAATTTAGATACCATTGAGCAAAGGGAATTTCCCGCCGGACGTACCTTGCAGGCCAAGGACATCCAGGAAAACCGCAACACCATTGAAAACATTCGCCTGTGGGACTGGCATCCGCTGCAGCAGACCTACAGCCAACTGCAGGAAATGCGCTTGTACTATGAATTCAAAAATATTGATATTGACCGCTACCAAATAGACGGACGATATCGCCAGGTAATGGTAGCCGTGAGGGAAATGAACCAGGACCAGCTGCCCCAGCAGGCCCAGACCTGGATTAACCAGCGGTTAAAATATACCCACGGTTACGGTGTAGCCATGAGCCCGGTCAATGAAGTATCCGCCGAGGGCCTGCCTCGTTTTTTCCTGAAAGATATTCCCCCGGTGCCCTCCACCGATATTAAAGTAACCCGGCCGGAGATCTATTACGGAGAATCGGACGATGGTTATGTCATCGTTAACACCAAAACAGAAGAGTTTGATTACCCCAAGGGCGACGGCAACGCTTACAGCAAATATGAGGGAACCGGCGGGGTGAAAATCAGCTCCTTTGTCCGGAAACTTCTGTTTGCCATCAATTTTGCAGATTATAAAATGCTGTTGACCAGCGACATTACCAACGACAGCCAGGTGCTGTTTTACCGGAATATTAAGGATCGGGTTCCCAAGATTGCACCTTTCCTGAGCTATGACAGCGATCCCTATCCAGTTATTAATGCCAAGGGGGAAATCATCTGGCTGTGGGATGCCTATACCGTCAGTGACATGTACCCTTATTCCGAGCCCTTTGACAACAGGGGCAACAACTATATTCGAAATTCCGTCAAGGTGACCGTAAACGCCTATAACGGGGATGTCAGTTTCTACATTGCAGATGCCAATGACCCGATCATTCAAGCCTACAGCAAAATATTCCCCGGCATGTTTAAGTCCCTGGATCAAATGCCCTCGGATTTACGGTCCCATGTCCGGTATCCCGAAGATTTATTTCTGATTCAGTCCCGCATGTATGCCCTGTATCATATGACCGACCCGCAGGTATTCTATAACAGGGAAGACAAGTGGACACTGCCCACCGAAAAGGTAGGCAGCGAAGAAAAGCCCATGGAGGCCTATTACACCATCACGGTATTACCCGGAGAGCAGAAGCCGGAATATGTCTTGATTATGCCCTTTACCCCGCAGAACAAGAAAAACATGATTGCCTGGCTGGGAGCCCGCTCAGACGGTGAGAATTACGGAAAAATGGTCGTCTACGAGTTCCCCAAACAGGAACTTGTTTACGGCCCCATGCAGATCGAGGCCAGAATCGACCAGGACACCACCATTTCGCAACAGCTGTCCCTCTGGGACCAGCGGGGTTCATCGGTGATCCGGGGGAACTTGCTGGTAATTCCGGTGAAAGACTCGCTGCTTTATGTTGAACCCCTTTACCTTCAGTCCGAACAGAGTAAAATGCCGGAACTGCGCAGGGTTATTGTGGCCTCCGGCGACAAGATCGTCATGGAGCCGACCCTGGATCTGGCTCTGCAGAGGATCTTTGGCGAAGGGGCAGGTTTACCCGCACCGCCCAAGCAGGGAACGCCTCCCCAGACCGATCAGCCGGGCGAATCGCAGCCCGTTCCCCAGGCCACTCTGAAAGAGCTGGCAGCCGAGGCGAACCGTCTTTACGACGAGGCACAGGCCAGGTTGAAGGCCGGGGACTGGTCCGGCTATGGCCAATCCTTAAACCGGCTTAAAGAAGTTCTCAACAAGCTGCAAGAACAATCTTCACAGTAAAAAAACGGGGCTGCATACCGTGCAGTCCCGTTTTTATGTTTAAAACATTGTACAAATATTCGCTAATAAATCGTTATGAATTGATTGACATTTATATTGACAGCCCTTGGCCGGCTCGGCTACAATTGTTTTAAGTTTTACATATCTTTATATGGAATACGGGGGTGGCGGGAAGTCTGCAAATTTTGTTTCTAAATGTTCCTTCTATTTAATTGTCCAACTAATGAACATGGAGGTACAAAGATGAGAAGAGTGAGAGCGAGTAAAGGCATCTTACTACTGGTAACCCTTTTAATTATCAGTCTGCTTGCCGGCTGCGGCGGCCAGGAGAGCAAACCTAAGGCACAGGAAGCCGAAGTCATCAAAATTGGCGGCAACTATGAATTGAGCGGCCAGGTGGCTACCTTCGGCAACTCGGCCAAAAACGGCATTAATTTATATTTTGAAGAAGTTAACGCCAAGGGTGGAGTATTAGGCAAGAAAATAGAATTCATCTGCCTTGACAACAAGAGCGAGGCCACAGAGGCTGCCAACGTGGCCACCCGATTGATTACCCAGGACAAAGTGGTTGCCATCCTGGGCGCCATCACCTCCGGCAACACCATGGGCTTCTCCCAGATCTGTATGGACAACAAAGTCCCCGTAATGACCACCGGCGGTACCAACCCTGACGTAACCGTGGACCCCGCCACCGGTAAAGTACGTGATTATGTTTTCCGCTCCGTGTTTATCGATCCCTTCCAGGTACAGTAATGGCAACCTTTGCCACCAAGACGCTAAATGCCAAGACTGCTGCTGTTTTTGTTGAAAACAATTCTCCCTACAGCAAGGGTCTTGCCGATTTCTTTGTTAAATCCTTTGAGGAACAGGGCGGCAAAATCGTAGCCAAAGAAGCATTCTTAACCGAAGACCAGGATTTCAGTGCCACCCTGACCAAGATTAAGTCTTTAAAGCCCGATGTAATTTACGTTCCTGCCTACTACGAGCAAGTGGGCAAAATCGTTAAGCAGGGCCGTGACCTGGGCATTACGGTGCCTTTCATGGGCGGTGACGGTTGGGATTCTCCCAAGCTGATCGAAATTGCCGGCGCTAAGGCTTTAAACGGCACCTATTTCAGCAACCACTACTCTCCGGACTCCCAGGAACCTGCTGTACAGGAATTCGTGAAGAAGTACAAGGCCAAGTACAACAACGAAACTCCCGATGCCCTGGCAGCCCTGGCCTACGATGCCGCCATCCTGTTTGTGAAGGCTATTGAACAAGCCGGTTCCGCAGAACCCGAAAAGATTAAGGATGCCCTGGCCAGCCTGAAGGATGTGCAGGCCGTTACCGGTAAATACACCTTCGATGCCAACCATAACCCTGTCAAGGGCGCTGTGGTCCTTGAGTTAAAAGACGGCAAGCAGGTATTTAAGGAGCAGATCAACCCTTAATCCTTAATTAAACACAAAAATGACGGGCTTTTTCATACCTGAAAAGCCTGTCATTTTTATTTCAGCCATCTGGTCATCACTATTTTCTCTTAAAATGGGGGCACCCTTTAGGATTAACTTCAAGACAGTTCTCAAAATGCAAGTCATTTCTGTTTAACTTGCAAAAACAGCCGTCTTCGTATATTTCCCCTTCATCCACCTGGTCCCAAATTTCTTCATGATATTCACACAGGCTGCAGACATGCATTTCTTTTTCCATAAAAGCACCTCCGCTTGTTTTATGCTCAATTCTACCATAACTGTTTAATTTGCGAGGACTTTTTTCTCATTTTTTAAATCCAAGCCGGGGGTCTGCCACAAATCGTTCACTTATGGTAAAATAAGCTATATTGGAGCAAAGGGGTGATAGGGTGATTCAACGTGTTGCTGTGTTAACAGGCGGCGGGGATGCCCCCGGCTTAAATGCAGTTATTCGCGCCATTGTTAAGACTGCCGTCAGAGAATATGGCATTGAAGTGGTAGGTTTTAGGGACGGATTCAAGGGAGTGATGGAAAACCGGGTCACTTTATTAACTGAGGCAGAGGTGTCCGGCATATTGCCCCGGGGTGGCACCATTCTGGGAACGACCAACCGCGATAATCCGTTTCATTACCGGGTTGCGGAAGGAAAATTTGAGGATAGATCTGACCAGTGCATTGAAATGATCAAGCAACATGCCGATGCTTTAATTGTCATCGGTGGGGACGGCTCCCTTTCCATCGGGTATGACCTGGCCCAAAAGGGTCTCAATGTTGTAGGCTGTCCTAAGACCATCGACAATGACCTGGCAGTGGGGCAGGCCAAAACCTTTGGTTTTGACACCGCCTATGCCTTTGCCACCGAAGCCCTGGACAGGCTCCATTCAACGGCTGAATCTCATCACAGGATCATTGTTCTGGAAGTGATGGGCCGCTATGCCGGACATATTGCTTTGCACTCCGGCCTGGCGGGTGGAGCGGATATTATTCTTATTCCAGAAATACCCTTCACCTATGAAAAAGTGGTGGCAAAAATCAACGAACGTTTGAGTCAGAATAAACGCTTCAGCCTGGTGGTGGTGGCCGAAGGCGCCAAACCCCTGGGTGGAGACATGGTGATTCAGAAGGTTATATCGGAAAGCACGGACCCCCTCCGGTTGGGAGGGATTGGCCAAGCCGTGGCCAGTGAATTGGAAAGATTAACGGGTATCGAGTCGCGGGTAACGGTGCTGGGTCACCTGCAGCGTGGCGGCAGCCCCACTCCTTACGATCGCATTCTGGCCACCCGGTACGGGGTGGCAGCCATGGACCTGGCAGCCCATGGGCAGTTTGGTTACGTGGTCTCCCTGGACGGGGAACATCTGAATCCCATCCCTCTGGCGGAAGTTGCCAAGGGAATTCGCAAGGTGGATGTGGAGGGAGACCTGGTGAAGGCAGCCAGGAAAATTGGCATATCCCTGGGCGATTAATTTTTTATACCCAAAGTGAAGGGTGTTCGGTATGATTCGCAATACGATTGAATTTACTGTGGAAGAAATTTAGATTTATATACCAAAAGCAGCATAACAGATAAAATGTTTACGAATACTCTCCTTTGTTAATACTCTTATTAGTTGTTAGTAAAAGGGAGTGTATTTTCCTATGCGGATCGGCATCTTTACAGACAGCTATAAGCCTTATATCGGCGGTGTCGTTCGGTCCATTGAACTCTTTACCGAAGAACTGAGAAAGTTAGGTCATGAAGTTATCATATTCGCTCCTAAATACCCGGGTGTGCAAAAAGAAAAGGATGTCTTCCGGTTTCCGGCCATTCCCACCCCTACTTACAAAGGATTTTACCTGGGAATTCCCTTTTCCACAGGTTTAGAAAGATTTCTGGAGCAGCATCCACCGGATGTGATTCATGTGCAGTCCCCCTTTCTGCTGGGGAGATTGGGGGCAAGGGTGGCAAGGAAGCTGGGAGTTCCCCTGGTTTTCACCTATCATACCCTTTATGACCAGTATACCCATTACGTTCCCTTTGCCAGGGAGTTCAGTAAAGGTATCACCGCAAAGTGTGCGTGGATTTTTGCAATCGCTGTGACCTGGTAATTACACCCACTGAAATCATCAGCAATCACATCCGAAACATGGGAGTAAAAGCAAATGTTAAGTGGCTTCCCACCGGGATTCAACTGGATGAGTTTACCGGTCTTGACAGGTCCTGGCTTAGGAAAACCTACGGACTGGCGCCCGATGAAACCATCTTGCTTTTTGTCGGGCGGGCAGGTAAAGAAAAAACATTCCCTTTATCATAGAATGCTTTGCAGAAGTTCGTAAGCAGTATCCCAAGACCAAACTGGTACTGGTGGGGGAAGGCCCCGAATCGGAGAATCTGAAAAAATTTGCCGGAGATCTTGGGTTGACGGACCACGTAATTTTTGCCGGCAAACTATCCAGCGAGGATCTGGTAAAAGCCTATGGTGGAGCAGATTTATTTGTCTTCGGTTCTTTGACGGAGACACAGGGCATTGTCCTTGCCGAGGCCAAGGCGGCCGGCCTCCCGGTGGTGGCTGTAAATGCTTACGGGGTATCCAATATGGTGGTTGACGGGGACGACGGTTTTCTGGTCAACCCGGAACTCCGTTCCTTTGTGCAAAAGATCGTTCTTTTAATAGAGGATGATGAATTGAGAAAGCGCATGGGAGACAGGGCGTTAAAGAACGTTCAACAACTCTCTTCCCGTAATTGCACGGAAAAATTAGTCACCTATTATGAAAGTCTCCTGGACGGTGTTAACCGCCCGGGGTGGCAGGTCAAGGCGCAATAAAATATACGGCAGACCCAATTAGAAAACCCCTTATTGGGGTTTATTTTTGTTGACCGGATTTTCTTTTTTTAACTGTGTCAGCACCTTGATGATCTCATCCAATTGGTCCTCATACAGTTCAAAGGACATGGTCTGCCTGCCGGCGCTGTCCATATTGTCCCTGGTGGCAAGCTTCACCAGAACAGTTTCCATGGAGGGGTAATTTTGGCTGGCCGGTTTTACCACCCGCTGGGCAGCAAACTGCTCCAGTACATTGCCGATACAGGTCCGGTAAAAATTGAACCCGTTTTGGAGATTTGGCGTTATGATATGTTGTTTGACGGCATTTATTTTTTTCTGTAAAATGCCGTGGTTGGTTTTGCCCTCATCCTGGGCCTGTTTTAACATTTGATCTTCCTGATTATACAGCAGCTTTACAGTGATACCCATAACTTCCTCGGTTACTGATTGAACTCTGGCCGGGGAGTATTGGGCAAAGGCTTCCTGCACCTGGTCTGAAGCATCAAAGGAGATGGCGGTTTCTTTATAATTAAAGGAAAAGTTAACCAACCCCTGGATTAACAATTGCCCCAAAATCTTCGTAATATCAATGAATATTTCTGTATTCTTATGAATGACTTCCTGTTCCAAATGAACCACGTTGTTCTGTTCTGTCATAAAAAGGCCTCCTTGAATTTTCTCCATTGCTATTATTCCCTAGCAGAAGGTTAAATAAGAGTTGTCCTTCGTTTTTGAAGGAATTAAAATAATTTCGTGGAAAAAATAAGGGAGAACTGTATCATAAGTGAAGAGAGGGGTTACAACATGGCGATACCGATCATAAAAGCTTTAATTGATTGGGATTATGATTTTGAAAAGGAATTTGAAAAAAGGGAAAGGGGCTACACCTTTGTTATTGATGCCTGGGAATGTCCTAGACTGGCCCTGTATAAATTCACTCCCTTTGGCATTAAATGCGACCACACCCAGGAGCAACCCCCGGTGGAGATGCTGGAAAGAGCCGTTAAGGAGCAAAAAGAGTCCAGGGAACGTATGTACAAAATTAACCCGGAAATCCGGAAGTGGATCGAAAAAAACCTGCTGGCAGAATAGCGACGCAAATGTCAATGTTAAAAAATTGTCTTAAATAAAGAAAGGAAAAAGTACATCCATCATGAATATATAGAGTGTAACTGGTTAACCAAATTAGGAGGTGTTTGTCCTTGGTCAGAGCGATTTGCAGTTTGTTATCGGTTTTCTCTGTAAGTCCTGTGATTGAACTCGTTATTTTTACAGCCCTGGTTGGCATTGTGTTTTTAATTCAACTGGCTCTTTAAGGGAATCTCTTGTTCGTAGCCGGCCAATTCTTTGGCCGGTTTTTTGTTTTTCAAACCAAGGCAGCACAATAAGGGAGTTGGTATTATTTGGCTGACAATGGTATAATAAGTTATTGTAAAATACCCCGAAAGGATGACTGCAATTGAAGGAACGCTTGATGAACGACATGAAGGCAGCCATGAAAGCCAAAGACAAGTTAAAGGTGGATACCATCCGGATGGTCAACGCAGCCATTAAAAATGCTGAAATTAACGGTAAAAAGGAACTCTCAGAAGGAGAAGTCGTAGAAGTTATCACCAGGGAGATTAAAATGAGGCGGGATGCCTGGAGGAGTACAAAAAAGCAAACCGGCCGGAGGAACTGGCTAAACTGGAAGAGGAAATCAACATCCTGATGGAATATATGCCCGAACAGCTGTCCGAGCCTGAATTAAGGCAGGTCATACAGGAAACCATTACCCAGACAGGCGCCCAGAGGGCCAAAGATATGGGGAAAGTCATGGGCGCCTGATGCCAAAAGTAAAGGGCAAGGCGGACGGTAAACTGGTCAGCAGCTTGGTCAAGGAATTGCTGGGATAAGGAAAAGACCTCGTTACAGCATGGAGGGCTAAGACTTTGTGCAAGTCTTAGCCCTTTTGGTTACTGTTCTTGAATTAACTAACCGCCATCATGCTCTCCTGCAGCTTTTCTTTGACTTCTTCCCAAACCACAATCTCCGCTTTGGCAAAGCCATTGAACGTGGTGGCGGAGGCCGATGAGTAAGCGCCACAATTGGGAACCAGGATTAAATCGTCCACATTCAGGGGGACGGTTTTCCGGTCACGGGACACAATATCCAGCGAGTCGCAGCTGGGTCCGGCAAAGGTAGCCTCAATTTCAGGACCTTTTTTCGTTTTGGCGGTTTCCATTTCATATTCCCAGTGGTCAAAAAGAATCCCGGAAAAGGTACCATACAGGCCTTCATCAAGGAAGTACCATTGTTTGCCGTTTCTCACCTGGGTCCCAATGACCCGGGTCACTAAATTCATGGTTGTCCCGCTGATAAATCTGCCTGGCTCCGTCCAAATTTCGGTATCCGGGAAAAAGATGGCCAGTTGTTTCTGAATTCGTTCCGCCAGGGCTTTCACATCGACATTTAGATCACCGGTTGGAATGGGGAAGCCCCCGCCGATATCTAAAATGCGTAGCCGGATTCCCTCGTGGGCTGCCGCATCAAAGATGCGCCGTGATACGGACAGGGCGTAAAGATACGCTTCGGCACTGGTATTTTGGCTGCCTACGTGAAAGCAAAGGCCGGCGGCATCCAGGCCCCTTTCCCTGGCCCGGCGCAGCAGTCCAAGGGCTTCCCCGGCATCGGCCCCGAATTTTTTGTTTAAGTCAACCAGGGAGGCGTCATTATCGATTCTGATGCGCAGCAATACGGTGGCGCCGGGAATAACACCGGCAATTTTATCGATTTCACTTGCGCTGTCAAAGGTAAATTGCCGCACGCCCACCTGCCTGGCGGCTGCCAACCCCCTTGCGGTTTTTACCGGGTTGGCATAAACCATTCGTTCCGGGGCAATCCCCATTTCACTTAACGCATAAATCTCACCGTCGGATGCCACGTCGAAGGAGGAACCCAACGCTGCCAGTTTTTTGATAAGACTTGGTTCAGGGTTTGATTTCATGGCGTAAAAAACCTTTACTCCGGGAAGGTACTGTTGGAGAAACTTATAGTTATATTCCCCCTGGCTTAGTGACAAAACAAGAAATGGGGTAGTATAAAGTTCAGCAAGTTTTTCTACTGTGTTCCAAGATAATTTAAAGGGTTGTTTCACTGGACATTCCCCCGCAAACGTCTTATGTTTATACACACACACGAATTAAATTGTACCATAGATTCGCCAACATGCAACACAAATGGTTAAATATGCACCATAAATATAAAAAAATTTCACTTTTACAGTGAAGTTCCAATCAGGTTTTAAGGAAAGGAGTTTTGAATCGATGGCAGGGCAGGCGATGACTTTCAGCAGCAGACCAAGTATTCCCGTGATAAATTGGGGGAGGGAGATTGGATTGGACGGCACTGAGGAAAGTGTCATTTACCTATCGGTGGTAGGTAAGGTTTAACCGTTAAAAGGGGTTGCAAAACCGGATATTGAATATTATTCTATCCACAAGGGAAGATTAAACAGTTTCATCCTGAACTGTTACTCGGGGGGATGTTTGATGAAAGGGAGAATTGAAGTCACCCAGGGTGACATCACCCGGCTCCATGTGGACGCCATTGTGAATGCGGCCAACAACACGCTGCTGGGTGGCGGAGGGGTTGACGGGGCCATTCACCGGGCAGCCGGGCCGGCGTTGTTGGAAGAATGCCGAACATTGAATGGCTGTGCTACTGGCGAAGCAAAGATTACACGAGGTTATAACCTACCCGCAAAGTGGGTCATCCACACAGTGGGGCCCGTTTGGCGAGGCGGCGGCAACCGTGAAGACGAACTGTTGGCCAATTGTTATCGAAACTCACTGTCTCTGGCAGAGAAGTATGACATTAAAACCATCGCTTTCCCCGCCATCAGCACGGGTGTCTATCGTTTTCCCGTGGAACGGGCGGCAGAAATTGCCGTAAGAGAAATCAAAAATTTCCTGGAGAGAAATACCGTTATTGAAAAAGTCACCCTGGTTTGTTTTGGGGAAGCATCCTATCAAAAGCATTTGGCTGTTTTGGAAAAGTTCATAAATCAATAAAGCCAGGAGCTTGCAAAAGCTTCTGGCTTTAAATTTTAGTCCAGCACGTGAACCTTGCCGTTTTCTCTTTTCAGCCTGCCTTCTTTAATCAAACTGTTGGCAACGTCCACAAGTACACCCAAAAAAATTATATTATCCTCTAAACTAAATCTTACATATTTCTAAAAAATTACAAACAAATAATAGACTTTTTCATACATATCTTTCCACAAAATTTCACATAATGTCTCTTTAGTAAGTTCAGTTTTTTTATAGAATAGGGACGAGTCAACGGAGGGGTCAGTTTGCATCTTTCAAGGCCATTCTTCTTAAACAGGAGATTTTTTAAGCGGAGTCTCATACTGGGAGTAATTCTACTCATATTGATCCAGCAGCTTTTCATTATGCAGTCTTCCCGGGAACAAGCGGCCAATCAAAAGATCCCTCAGAAAAAGATGCACCAACTCGATCATCTATATATCATTTTTTTAAACGGTTTAGGATGCAAGTATAAGGGTGATTTGTCCGAGGGACTTGGTTTTCCCAAAATTAGAAAGTCTCTGGCCAAAGCAGGCTATTCCTATTTTGACCATCGTTTTCTCCTTTACAGCTATACCGGTGGGATCGTTGAAAAAGGTAAGTGGTATCCCAATAAATATTCAGCTGCAGACACAGGACAAGCCATTCCTTTAAGTGTCAACCGTTTGGAATTTTTAATTCACGAATTTTCCAAGGCCCACCCGGAGGCCAAATACATTCTGGTGGGTCATAGTTTGGGTGGGAGGATCGCGCTGGATTTTGTCTGCTCGGCGGAGCCCAAATCAGGCAAAAAATCAAGGGGGTTATAACTCTGAACTCCCCTTTACTTGGGGCGAGCGTCAAACTGCCGGAAAAAATTTTGGATGTTTTAGGTTCTGCAAATTGCCTTTATACCAGCCCGGCCATAAAACAATTGCTTTGGGAAGTCAACCACCAAAGAGAGATGGCTTCCCTGCGCCGGCGGGACATTTATAAGCTTCAAAGGGATGGCTTGAGGGTAGCGACCTTTTCTACCCATCAGGATTTAGTTGTTAGACCGTTTACCGGGTGTATAGTAGACGAAAAAGGCAGTCCTGTTACGGAAGGATTTATTGTAAATGTTAAAGCCAGTAACATTACCATAAGAGAACTCTTTGGACACATGAAAATATTGGAAAAGGAAGAGGTTATAAAATACGTTACAGCCCTTTGTTTAAAATAAAGCCAAAACACCTTTTTTGAGGCTCCAGACAAAAGCCTCAGAAATTTACTGTATACTTGTAACTAACTGGTTGGAAAAAGAATAAAATAATTTGAATAATCAGGTTAAGCAATTTTAAATGAAAGGGGAGTTTAGTATAAAACGGGAAGGAACCCCTATCGTAGGGTCACCGGTTGCCAGTAAAGGGCAGGCGCAGGCGCTACTAAAAGAGAAAGCACCCAACTGGCTCTATTTAGTTGATTTGTATTGGAGTATATCAGCCATTTATTCCATTCGACCGGATATCGCTCTGGCCCAAGCCTGTAAGGAAACCGGGTATTTTCGCTTTGCCGGCGCAGTAAAACCGGATATGAATAATTTCTGTGGCCTAAAAACCAGTAAGCCTTCCGGCGATAAAACGTCCGATCATGCGGCATTTCCGGACCCTCCAACAGGCGTTGAGGCGCATATACAGCATCTCTTTGCTTATGCTTCCACAGATCCTATCCCCGCCGGCAGGAAATTAGTCGATCCGCGCTTTGATATTGTCGCCAAAGTCGTAGGCCGGGGAGTCGTTAAATCAGTGGAGGAACTGGGGGGAAAATGGGCCTCTAATCCTAATTACGGCAAATCCATTGTAACGGATTATCTTAATAAAATGCTGGCCTATAAAATTGAGGAGAACATCAATTACAAGGCACTTTTTGAAGAAGAGAAAAGACGGAACCAGCAATTAAACCAGAGAATACAAAGTCTGGAGCAAATCTTGGCCGGTATTGCGGCACAAACCCAACCATTTTTAAAGAAAAACTAATAAGGCAATCACAAATTAAAAAAACTGCCCTGGGACTTTATCTTTATACCCGGGGCAGTGGATATTGATTATCAATGTGCGCGGAGCCAGATAAAGTTCGCCGAGTGTACGCAGACCAACGGCATACATGATCTGGTAATTAAAGTAAAATTGTTCGATCAATTCTTCGTCGGTATAATCCTTTTAAGTGCCTGATAAATTCCAGGGAAAGCAAGATGTTACAGGAAAGTTAGGACGACCATTACCTAAACAATAAAGAACCACAAACGGCTTCTCATCTATTTTGCAAAATACATGCTCATAGACATGTATTCTGCAGTTTCTGCAATGTTTTTGTATTCATAGTTGAGCAACTATTGAAAAGTTGCTCTTGTAAATGGTCTTTGTTTTCCCGGAACATCTGAGATCCCCCTAATATAGAATTATATCTTTCAATCGTCTAATTTCTTCTTATCTCTTTAATATAATTCGATATTCATGCCTTAAGTTCCTACTTTTGGGGGTTGGGTTTCCAAAAATTTCGGAGGTTTTTGCAGTAGAATCAATGATACTTTTATGACTATAAATTATATCATCTGCCTGTCCTCGTGAAAACATTGTTTTAATGACCATAAATAAAGGTTTATTGCTTTTAGGAGCAGGTATTTTCAAACATCCATAAAAATATAAAGAAAAACGGTATGACATTTTATTTAGACAAGAGGGTAAGGACATGGTAAAGGCATATATGCGACGGTTGTGAAAAATTAGTGTACGACTCCGAAGAGGTCAACTTGTTATTAAATTTAACCGTCTTGCTATCCGGTCTTTCGGAGGATAAAAGACCGAAGGTGATTGACTTTGAAAAATATAAGGTGTCCAAAAAGATTGAATAACATGTTTTCATTGATGCCTTTCTAAATTTTGGATAAAATAGGGTAGAGGGGTGATAAAAAATGATAGCAAAGGATATTATGAAAACGGAAGTAATTACAGTATCGGAAGATACAACCATCGAGGAAATCGCCCGGATTCTAACGGATCATAAAATTTCCGGCGTCCCCGTTGCAAACGGTGAGGGGAAATTGGTGGGGATCGTAACCGAGGGAGATCTTTTACGCAAAGAAGCAAATCCAAGGATACCTAAATATTTCGGCATTTTAGGGGCTATGATTTATTTCGAGGGCGTCGATCAGTATAAAGAAGATTTTATAAAGCTTGCCGCACTAAAAGCCTCTGAAATTATGACAAGCAATGTTATAACCGTATCCGAGGATACCGAAGTTAGAGCCATCGCTACGCTGATGGTTAAACATAACATCAAACGCATCCCTGTTGTGGAAAACGGTAAAGTCATTGGTATCGTCAGCAGGGCAGACATTGTCAAAACCCTTGTGGAGTAAGTAAATAAAGCACCGCCGGAGAACCGGTGGTGCTTTTGTGTTTATCAATAATTAAGTTTTGGGGTAAAAATTTTTCTTCCTAAATTCAGAGATAAATAAGACCATATAGAAATCTCTGCCAGAAAGCTTTATACTAGTTATGAATACAAGACCACTACAATAGTTAGGAAGTGGTTGTCATGACGATTATTGAAAGAATCTTCCACATAAAAGCACAAGACCCAATTCCCTATTGTCCCCGGGCGTTTTTACAGAAAATATATAACCTGGCTTACAGAAATCAAGGATTTATAATCGTTAAGCTCTCAGAATTGGAGCAGGACCTGGTTCATTATCATGCCGAGACGAGAAAAGGTAAAGTCATTTTAATTAAAAAAGCGGCAGTCAGCGAATTTCAACCGAAATAATGGGAACGGTGGAGAGTCTTAAAACAGAATTAACGATGATTATGCCGTTATAACTGCCTGGTATTATGTTCTTCACTAGAAAACTTTCTTGTGGTAAGGACGTATTAAGACTAAAAAGACCAGTTTATGGAAAGCATAATTTTATGAGACATAAGAAAGGAGCATTACCATGACAAGCTTTTCTGAGTTAGGAGTAAGCAAACCCGTAATCCAATCCCTTACAAACATGGGCTTCGAAGAAGCCACACCAATTCAAGAAAAAACCATTCCTGTTGCTCTAGACGGACGGGATTTGATTGGACAGGCCCACACCGGAACAGGAAAAACAGCAGCCTTTGGCATACCTATGATTGAGAGATTCACTAATGAATCGGAGTACATTCAGGGTCTGGTGATTACACCGACCAGGGAATTGGCCGTTCAAGTAGCCGAGGAGCTAAACAGAATCGGTCAGGTGAAAGGGATCCGCACCCTGCCGGTCTATGGCGGCCAGGATATTAACCGGCAAATTAGAGCCCTTAAGAAAAGGCCCCAGATCATTGTCGGCACCCCGGGGCGGTTGATGGATCACATGGAAAGAAAGACAATCCGCCTGCTGGGAATTAAAACGGTGGTTCTGGATGAGGCCGATGAAATGCTTAACATGGGGTTCATCGAAGATATTGAGGCAATTTTACAGCGGATTCCCGAAGAGCGCCAGAGCCTGCTTTTCTCCGCCACCATGCCCAAGCCCATCCAAGTACTGGCACAGCGTTTCTTAAAAAACCCTGTGTTTATCAGTATTAAAGCCAAGGAAGTCACGGTGCCCAGCATCGAGCAAAGTTACATCGAAGTTCAGGAGAAACAGAAGTTTGATGTCCTCTGCCGGCTTCTGGACAATCAATCACCGGATCTGGCCATTGTTTTCGGTCGCACCAAACGCCGGGTTGATGAACTTTACGAAGCATTAAACAAACGGGGGTACTCCGCGGAAGGCATTCACGGCGATCTTACCCAATCCAAGCGGGACAGTGTAATGCGGCAGTTTAAGGAAGGAACCATCGAGGTCCTGGTGGCCACCGATGTGGCGGCCAGGGGACTGGATATCAGCGGCGTGACGCATGTTTATAACTTTGACATCCCCCAGGATCCCGAAAGCTATGTCCACCGGATCGGACGAACCGGACGTGCCGGTAAAAAAGGGGAGGCCATCACTTTCGTTACCCCCAGGGAGATGAACCATTTACGAGTTATTGAAAACCTGACCAAACATAAGATCACCCGTCGACCCGTTCCTACCATCAAGGAAACCATTGAAGGGCAGCAACGCCTGACTATGGAAAAACTGTTAAGGGTGGTTGAAGAAGGAGACTTCCAACAATACCGGGGATTGGCGGAGGACCTGCTGGTGGAAACCGATTCGGTTACCCTGCTGGCTGCAGCTTTAAAGATGCTGACAAAGGAACCAAATCGAACCCCGATTGAATTGACGGAAGAAAGACCCCTGCGGTCGAAAAAAGTAAATGTTTTAAAACCTTACCACAAAGAAAAACATCGTCCAAGGGATACAAACAAGGGGAATGCAACCCGAGGTAACATACGGAGTAAACGTAAAACTTTAGTATAATACCCTGTTTAATAATACACCGGTTCATTTATAAAAATAGAGAGGGCTAAGTCCTGAATATGCGGTCTTAGTCCAGAAGCCAACCTGGCCAGACAAATTCCTCTAAGACCTGCTCCCCTGGCGAAGCTTTCTCAAAAAACGGGTCTGCCGGAAGAGGAATTGAACGGCAGGATCAGTGAAATGGCAAAAAGGGGCTTAGTATTTGACATCGAACACAGTGGCCAACGTTATGTAGCGCTGGCGCCCGTTGTGATAAGTTTTTTTGAATTTACCTTTATGCGCGCCCGGGATGATCTGCCCATGAAGGAACTGGCGCAGCTTTTCAAACAATACATGATGGAAGACGACAGATTTGCCCGTTCTGTTTTTGGCCGGTTAAGACAATCCTGGCCACAGAACCCATTCGTTCGGTATTCTTAAATGCACTACTCAAAGGCGTGAAAATAATCATGGATGCTTAGGTTGATATCAACAATTCAGAGTGTTGACACAGTTCGCTCAACAAAATATAATTAAACCCATAACAAGTGAATAATTATTATACTCTTATCCAGAGCGGTGGAGGGAAAGGCCCTATGAAACCCGGCAACCAGTCAGTTTTTAAACTGACCAGGTGCTAATTCCTTCAGGACGATTGTTCCTGGCAGATGAGAGGGCGTGAGTAAACACATCCCCTTCATCTGTGAAGGGGTTTTTCATTTTTATATGTAATGAAGGGGGATCTGAAATGACTCAAAAAAAATTGGGATTTGAAACCTTGGCGCTTCACGCGGGACACCGGCCGGACAGTGAAACACTTTCGAGGGCTGTGCCGATTTACCAAACCACATCTTATGTATTCCGGGACTCCGAACACGCGGCCAACCTGTTCAGCCTCAAAGAAGAGGGGCATATCTACACCCGCATTGATAACCCCACAACGGATGTTCTCGAAAAACGCCTGTCCGCCCTTGAGGGGGGCGTTGGCGCCCTGGCCCTGGCCTCTGGCCACGCCGCCATCACCACAGCCATTTTAAACATTGCCTCTGCCGGCGACAAAATTGTTTCCTCCACCAATCTCTACGGGGGCACGGTAAACCTGTTTACCCATACCTTTGCCAGGCTGGGGATAAAAGTAAATTTTGTCAACCCTGACGACCCGGAAAACTTCAGAAGGGCCGTTACGGATAAAACCAAAGCCATCTTTGCAGAGACCATCGGCAACCCCAGGTGTGATGTGCTGGACATCGAAGCCGTAAGCAAAATCGCCCGGGAAGCGGGCATCCCCCTGATCATTGACAGCACCTTCACAACTCCTTACTTATGTCGTCCCTTTGAATTCGGAGCGGACATTGTGGTACACTCAACCACCAAGTTTATCGGCGGTCACGGCACAAGCATAGGGGGTGTCATTATTGACTCCGGTAAATTTGACTGGACCCAGAATGATAAATATCCCGGCCTTACAAAACCAGACCCCAGCTACCACGGCATTACCTATGCCAAAGATATTGGCCTGGCAGCTTACATTGTCAAGGCCAGAGTTCAACTGTTAAGAGACCTGGGAGCCTGTCTTAGCCCCTTTAATGCCTTCTTATTGCTCCAGGGCATCGAAACCCTGGCATTGAGGATGGAGAGGCATGTAAGTAACGCGCAAAAAGTGGCGGAATTTTTAGAGGGACACCCCAACGTGAACTGGGTATCCTATCCCGGGTTAAAAGGGCACCCGTCCTATGAACTGGGGAAGAAATACCTCCCCAAAGGGGCAGGGGCCATCCTTACCTTCGGCATCAAGGGCGGATTAGAGGCCGGCAAAAGATTCATCGACAGTTTGAAGATTTTCTCCCACCTTGCCAACGTGGGGGACGCCAAGTCTCTGGTCATCCACCCTGCATCAACCACCCACAGCCAGCTGTCCGAAGAAGCGCTGCGCAAAGCAGGTGTATCACCCGACCTGGTGCGCCTGTCCATTGGTCTCGAAAGCATTGATGATTTATTGGCAGACCTTGACCAGGCCTTGAGAGCATAAAGAAACCGACGGAAAAGAAGGGGATGTTGACATGCCGATTAAGATACCGGATCACCTGCCTGCAACGGAAATCCTGACCAATGAAAACATCTTTGTCATGACCGAAACCCGGGCCGTCCACCAGGACATCCGGGCCTTAAGGATTGCCATACTGAACCTCATGCCAACCAAGATCACCACCGAAACCCAACTGCTCCGCCTGCTCGGGAATACTCCGCTGCAGGTGGAAGTGGAGCTACTGTATACCCGGACCCACGTTTCCAAAAACACCCCCGAGGAACACCTGGCCGTCTTTTATAAGACCTTTGAGGAAGTTAAGGAGCAAAAGTTTGACGGCCTTATTATTACGGGGCGCCGGTGGAGCATATGGAGTTCGACCAGGTGGACTATTGGGAAGAACTGCAGGAAATTATGGAATGGTCAAAGCACAATGTAACTTCAACTTTCCATATCTGCTGGGCAGCCCAGGCAGGGTTGTATTTTCATTTCGGCGTTCCCAAATATAAACTGCCTGAGAAGATGTTTGGCGTATTCAGTCACCGTGTCAATAAAAGAAACATAAAACTCCTGCGGGGTTTTGACGATGAATTTTATGTCCCTCATTCCCGCTACACCGAAATTAAAAGAGAAGATATTGAAGGGGTTCCCGAACTTGAAATTCTGTCGGAGTCGGAGGAGGCCGGCATCTATCTGGTAGCAACAAAAAACCGCCGGATGTTCTTTGTCACCGGTCATTCCGAGTATGACCCGTTAACCCTGAAGAGTGAATATGAGAGGGATCTTCATAAGGGTATTGAGATCGCCGTACCTAAAATTATTTTGCGGCAGATAACCCGCAAAACCCGCCTGTGGTTAGATGGCGGGGTCATGCCAACCTGTTGTTCTCCAACTGGCTAAACTATTATGTCTATCAAGAAACTCCCTATAACATAAGCGAGATCAAATAAGCACATGAATATCGGGTCATATAACCTAACCAAACTTTCAGGGGGTGGGGCAAATGCTCTACCCCCTGAATTCTAAGGTCGATCATCCCTCCATCCATACAATACCCCCCGTACGCCTGGGCACTTGTCCTGTTATTCTTTTTTATGGGGTCCTTTGTCAGCAACCCCGTGCAAAATGCTATTTCTCGGAGTATGGTTATTTTTTACTAGAGTCGATTTGCCCCCGGTAGGTACTACCCCAAATAGGAGTGGTAGACACACCCGGTGGGAAGCCCTAACGTATTGCTTTTGGATGAGCCGTCCTATGACCTGGACATTCAAACGTTAACCATTCTTGAAGATTACCTTGATGACTTCCCAAGTGCCCTGATCGTGGTTTCCCACGACCGCAACTTCCTGGACCGAGCGGCAGAAGAAATAGAGAAAAACAACAGTCGCTGGGGGAACTTTTCCTCGTTTACGAAAGATTCCTTTTTGACTTAAGAGTTTCCGCAAGATACAATAAACAAGGCAAAGGTAATATAATGCTTTAAAAGGAGAAGCAAAATGAGTGTATTAACAGTAGAAAATGTGACGCATGGGTTTGGCGGCAGGGCTATTTTAGAAGACGCATCCTTTCGGCTGTTAAAGGGAGAGCATGTAGGGTTGGTGGGGGCCAACGGAGAAGGTAAATCCACCTTTTTAAATATTATTACCGGCGAATTGACGCCGGATCAGGGAAAAGTAGAGTGGTCCAACCGGGTTACCGTGGGTTATTTGGACCAACACACCGTTCTAACCAAAGGGAAAACCATTCGAGAAGTTTTACGGGAAGCATTTCAAGGCATGTTTGACCTGGAAGCGGAAATGTTTCAAATTTACGATAAAATGGCCGAGGCATCCGAGGATGAAGTAACCCGCATGATGGAAGACGTGGGGGAGATCCAAAATATCTTAGAACATAACGGCTTTTATGCTATTGACGCTAAAATTGAAGAAATCGCCAATGGCCTTGGCCTGGCTGACATTGGCTTGAACAAGGATGTGGCTGATTTAAGCGGCGGCCAAAGAACCAAGGTGCTGTTGACCAAACTGCTGCTGCAGAATCCAACCATTTTAATTCTGGATGAGCCAACCAACTATTTAGATTTTGAGCACATTGAATGGATGAAAAAGCATCTTCAAAATTACGAAAATGCTTTTATCCTGGTTTCACATGATATTCCATTTTTAAACGACGTGGTCAATGTGATTTACCACGTGGAAAATACCATTCTGACCAGGTACACCGGGAATTACGAGCAATTCCTGCAGTTATATGAATTAAAAAGACGGCAGAACTTAAAGGCCTATGAAAAGCAGCAGAAGGAAGTGGAAAGACTGGAAGACTTCATTGCCCGCAATAAGGCCAGGATTTCTACCACCGGTCGTGCCAAAAGCCGCCAAAAACAGCTGGATAAAATGGAAATGTTGGAAAAACCCAAGGAAAAAATTAAACCCGTTTTTAAATTCAACGAAGCCAGAACACCCGGCAGAATTATCTTTGAGGCCGTGGATCTAGTTCTGGGTTATGATGAGCCTTAACAAAGCCTTTAAATGTAATGTTAGAAAGAAATCAAAAGGTAGCCATCCGGGGAGTCAACGGGCTGGGTAAATCTACCCTGTTAAAAACCCTTTTAGGCATTATTAAGCCTGTTTCCGGGGAAGTAAAGTTAGGGGAGAATATCCATGCCGGATATTTTGAACAGGAAAGCAGCCGCAATAACAGCAACACCGCCATGGAGGAGATCTGGAGCGAATATCCCGGTCTTAGCAATTACGAGGTGCGTCAGGCCCTGGCCAAATGCAGCTTAACCAATGAGCACATTACCAGTCAAATGATGGTATTGAGCGGTGGGGAGAATGCCAAAGTCAGGCTTTGTAAATTGATGCTGAAGGATGTCAATTGGTTAGTGCTGGACGAACCGACCAATCACCTGGATGTGGATGCCAAAGAGGAACTGAGAAGAGCATTGAAAGAATTTAAGGGCACAGTTGTCTTGGTGTCCCACGAACCGGAGTTTTATGAGGACTGGGTAACCGATATATGGAACGTAGAAGACTGGACCACCAAGATCGTTTAGGGATAGCCCAGTCAAGGCCGTAGCCCCTGTATTATAAGGGGTTGCGGCTTTTTTGTTATAAAAGAGAAAGTCCCGGCAATTGTATACCGGGATTTTCTATGCAGAAGTATAAATTCTATTTATCTTTGCCGGCATCGGGGAAGAACAGTGGTTCACCGTACTTATCAACGCCGAACTTACCGATAATTTCTTGGGTTTCCTTAGACACCATGAAGTCTACAAAAGCTTTGCCACCCTCGGCGTTTACTTTGTTAAACTTCTCAGGATTCACGTTCATTACGTGGTAGATGTTAAGTAAGGACTTGTCGCCCTGTTTAAGGATAGCCAGTTTAACTTTATCCTTTTGAGACAGGTAGGTGGCCCGGTCTGTCAGGGTGTAGCCCTGTTTTTCGGAAGCAATGTTCAGGGTTGCTCCCATGCCGCTACCGGATTCCTGGTACCACTTCTGGCCTTTGGGTTCTAACTTAGCTTCTTGCCACAGGCCAAGCTCCTTTTTATGGGTGCCGGAGTCATCCCCGCGGGATACAAAGATGATCCCTTTATCATAAATCTTCTTCATGGCTTCGGCTGTAGTTTTTGCATCCTTAATGCCGGCAGGATCGCTTTCCGGACCTACCAAAATAAAGTCGTTATGCATTACCAGGGAGTAGTTAATGCCAACGCCGCTGTCTACCAGGGGTTTTTCGGATTTCGGTGCATGTACCAGTAGTACATCTGCTTCACCTTTTTCACCCATCTTCAGGGCAGCACCGGTACCAACGGCAATTACCTTAAGTTTATAGCCAGTTTTCTTTTCAAATTCAGGTTGCAGTACGTCTAATAAGCCGCTGTCCTGGGTGCTGGTGGTGGTAGCCAGAATTACTTCCTTGTTGGCTGCAGGTTTAGCCTCTTCTTTTTTAGCCTCTTCCTTTGGTGTCTGCTGCTGGGTACAGCCGGCGAATACCAGCATGACCATTGTTAACAGCAGGGCAATGAGTGTTGTAGTCCTTTTTTTCATCTTAACGACCTCCGTGTATTATAATTTTTTGCCTTCCTCAGAGTTGGGGAAGAACAAAGGTTCACCGTATTTATCAACACCGAATTCTTTGATAATGGTTTGTCCTTCTTTTGTTTTCCCGGCCGGTTTTGTAGCGGTTTCCTTGGCCGGTTGGCTGCTGCACCCAGCTGCCAAAAAAGTAAATACTAGAGCTAATAATAGCAACACAGTGTTTGTTTTCATTCTTTTTCCCTCCTTAATATGGTTGTTGAATACACAGTACACTTAATAAAATAAAAAGCCGTGTACTGTGCGAAAAAGGCAGTACACGGCAATATAAACCGCTGTCGATTCCCTCCTTTCCGCACCGGGAGGCTTGTCCGTTTCCAAACAAACCCTATCGGCTTAAGGACCATGATAAAGAATTATTGTAGGTCCAGAAGCTCGGAGTTTAATAGTATTTGGTTTTGTAAATCCACATTTAAGTATCAGTATTCTACTAAAGTATAAAAGTTCCTTTTTCTTTTTCTCGAATTTGTTAATTTTTTTGAATTTTAGTATCAAGGGTGCTTTACTTTGGTGGTCTTATGTTTTATCACCAGGATAAGGCAGGTTGTACCGTAATAATGTCCATAGGTAGGTTCAGATGAGACGTACTCTTTCCCACTATACCCAATGTAATACATTTTAAGCGATAACTCCTTCTTAAACTATCATGCTATGTAAATACCATACTTATAAAATTGTATATTTTACTTCCTAGCCATTATTTCCTTTTCTATATTCACACTTTTTTATATCATTTGATCTGGGAAACTCCATGTTGAGAAAATGTCGAGAGATGCGCTGATACAATAAAATTGGTCAATTATATATAACTTCATAAACATTTTATACTATGAACAACTTGTAATGATATAATAGAGGGAACCGAAGGATTATTTTGTCAGAGAATCCTGCAAAAAGCATTAAAAATTACGTTATAACATATTTTCACGAGAGGGCTAGAACATGTTTAAGCCAAAAACACCTTACTTGTTAGGTTTTTTCTTGTGTTTAATCCTTCTGCCCGGGTGTTTTCCCAGTAATCATCACACCAAGACACCCCAGGAGTATGCTGAAAAGGACGGCATAAAGATGGTGGCCCGTACCGCGGGGCGTTATCTGGAGGTCTATTCAGAAAGTACCTGGCATCGCTTACCGGTTAAAGGGGTCAATATTGGAACGGCCCTGCCCGGACGCTGGTTTACGGAATTTCCGGCCAACAAGAGGATTTATCTTGAATGGTTTGAACAGATCGCGAATATGAATGCCAATACGATCCGTGTTTACACTTTGCTGGACCCGACTTTTTATGAGGCCCTCTACGAATTTAACATGAGACCCGGCGGACCAAGATTATGGTTGCTACAGGAAATCTGGCCGGATGAAGATGTCCCGGATGGTAATTTGTATCAAAATACTTACTTAGAGAATTACAGGCAGGAAATTGCAAGGGTCATCGATGCAATTCACGGTTGTGCGGATATACCGAGAGAGCGGGGAGGGCCTGGGGGACATACCGTGCAAATGTTTCTCCTTACCTGCTGGGCCTTATGGTGGGACGGGAGTTGCTTCCTGAGGAAGTACACAGCACAAATGAGGCCAATCCAGAAAAAAAAGAATATAACGGCAACTTTATAAGAGCCGGTAATGCCAGTGCCTCTGAGGTATGGCTGGCAGCAATGTGTGATTTTGCAGTAAGTTATTCAGTTGATAAGTATCGCTGGCAGATGCCGGTGGCCTTTGTCAGCTGGCCTACCCTTGACCCGCTGAAACATACAACGGCATATATGCAAGGGAAGAATCCCGATGATGCCGAAGAAATAAACCCGGCCCACCTGTTCCCCGGTCCAAAGTCACTGGGCGGGTTGTTTGGGGCCTATCACATTTATCCCAATTACCCGGATTTTATCTATCGAGATGCCAGGTATGCCGGGTATACCGATGAACAGGGGGTATTCCGTTACGGTGGGTATTTAAAGCATTTTATGGAAGTACACCCGCCTTACCCGGCGCTAGTGGCAGAGTTTGGCATGTCAACCTCCCTGAATACGGCTCACATGCACCCGGAAGGCTGCATCACGGCGGTGTCAGTGAAAAGCAACAGGGTGAAATGATTGCCCGGATGATGAAAACCATTATGAAAGAAGGATATGCCGGGGGGAGCATTTTCCAATGGGCTGACGAATGGGCCAAGAAAACCTGGATAACAGAGCCCTTTATGATACCCTATGAACGACATATCTACTGGCATAACGCTATGGACCCCGAACAAAATTACGGTATTCTGGCCTGTGAACCACCCTTTCATCCTTTGGGCAGTGAGTTTGATTTAGTCTGGCAGGCGGATCACAATGACCAAAATATTATTTCAGCTCTCTATGCAAAAGCGGATGCCGCCTATCTTTATCTGATGGTAGAACTAACCGGCCAAAGGGGGTTAGAGCTTTTCGCAAAAGAGAAAGAATTAGCGTTATCCATTGCCATTGATACCTTTGGCCGGCAGAATGGGAGTAACAGGTTACCGCTGCAAGGATTACCGGCATTGCCCAGCGGGGCGGAATTTTTACTGCAGATAAGTGGTTCCGGCGGAGCCCGCCTGCTGGCAAGACCGGATTATAACCGGTCTGTTCCTAAATTCATGTCAAACCCGGGGAAAGATCCATCATTTATACCTGTACGTCCCCTGGTTAACCGCCGGCAGGTGTCGCTGCAGGATGGCACAATCCATCCGGAAATCTATGCGGACGAAAGCAAACTTCATTACGGTAATTTTGATCCGGCCAGCACGGACTATGACTCACTGTCCCACTGGTTTGTTGATGATTCCGGACAAAGATTATATATACGACTTCCCTGGCTGCTTTTAAACGTGGGAGATCCCTCTTCTCACCTGGTTCTCTACGACCAACGGCCGGTTATCCCCCAAAAGGATAGGATTGAGAGAAATCAAATAGGTTTTAAAAAGACCGAGGGATTCCTGTTCTATGTTGCTGTAACAAACGACGGTAAATTACTGGATTACCAGCCCAGAGCAGGAGAGGATTTTAAGACAGGCATAAGTCCCTACTTGTGGCCCGGCTGGGATACACCGTCCTACCGGACCCGGTTAAAACAAGGTTATCAACAGGTGGCTGAAACTTTCGGTTCAATAAAATAAAATAAAAAAATAGAAATGAATAACCGGAGAGTGATGAACATGGTTAAATCATTTAACAAAACTTTGTTTGGTTATAAGCCCGGCGAGGTCCTCAATGAGATAGAAAAAATGGACAAAGAACACCAGCAAAAGGTCACTTCCCTTCAGGAGGAAATTGCAAAGCTAAAAAATGAACTGACAGAATCTCGGGAAAGGGTAGCGGCCTTAGAACAACAGTTGCAGGTATATATCGACCGCGAGCATGCCATAGCAGATGTTTTGATCACTGCTCAAAAAAATGCCTCCAGGATTGAAGAAGAGGCCAGGGAAACGGCTCAAAGGATGCTGGAAAAAGCTGAGGAAGAATTACAGAAAAAACAACAGGAACTGGAAAAGTTGCGCCAGAAGGCACAGCATTTCAGGCAAGAGTTTGGAGAAATCCTTGAAAAATACAAACAATCCTTAGATACGATGGAAGGCTTAACCGGTCAGGTTTTGTATTTACCGACCTTAGCTGTTAAGCAATAGCCGGGCAAAACCTTGGGGTGGTTCTTCCTAAAATGGGGGAGATCAAGATCGCTTGTCTTGAAAATAACGTTATAGAAATACTCAAACAAGAACTGCAAGCACTAATCAACCAGAAAAAGCAATCCGAGGATAAAATTACCATTCTGAAATGCCAACTGGCTGCCAGGGAAGCAGAAGTGATGACTGTAGAAAGAGCCCTGGCCGAAAGTAAGAAAATAGCGAGGGAAATTGAAGATCAAGCGCTACAACGGGCTGAATCAACGGTAGAAGAAACGAAAAAAATTGTCAGAGAAAAAGAAGCATTGATCAAGTCTGTTGAATCGGAAATAGCCCGGTTGGAAAAAGAGCTTGAACTTTATCATCATCTGGTTAACCAGTTGATTACCATTGGTAAGACAAACAACACCGGTGGTGACAGGAGTTCCCGAGAAAACTTACATTCCGTCAGCATTCAAGAGATTAAACCCTTTACAAACGGCTCACTCTACACCATTAAAATGGTTTGCTTTTTGAACGCGCGGCATTTTGTTTCATTTAGCGGAACTGCCGGGCCTGTACACGCCCACTCCTGGCAGGTGCAAATCAGCGCCCGGGTAAACTCAGACAACCCGGAGCTGGTAACCTTTACAAAAGTTATCGAGTCCATTAAAACCGTATTTGTTCCCTATGAAAATACCATCTTAAATGAAGTTTACCCCTTTAACATCATTCAGCCAACCACTGAAAACATGGCCCTTTATTTCTATAACCGTTTAGAAGACACCCTTGCAGACCTTGGCCTGAGTCTTAATACACTATCCGTCTGGGAGACACCCACCAGAGGCATTGAGGTGTCCAATCGCTATCAAGAGTTTGACCGTATTCTTCAAAATCCGGAACAGTATGAGGTGCCGTCAGAGTTTAAAAAAGAAGCCGCTGCCGGTGTAGAACCTGTGCCATCCGTACCAATACAAGATGAAAATAAGGAAAACGCTGTCGAGCATAATGACAGGGAAATTTCCACCGGCAATCCCAGCAAGTATGCCACCGGACACTGGGTGTTGGCTCTGGCTGTTATTAGTCTATTTGCCATTGTCGCTTACTATAACATCCTTTTCCCGCCGGCTGGTCAGCACTACCCGTGGGGGGCGGACACTTCGTTGCACCTCCGGCATGCAGAATATGTTTATAATGAATTTAGAAAGGGAAATTACTTTCCCCAGTTTTTCGAATATTCCTATACCTCCTTTGATCCCTTCATATACTGGGGGTCGCTGTCTTATTATTTACTGGCATTTTTCCGTGCAATTACGGGAGACTTCATTTTAGCAGGTAAGTATTTTATTTTTACGTGTTATCTGCTGGGGGGTTTTTCCTGTCTCATTTTTCAGCGGCGGCTGGGATTATGGCCCGCCACATTAGTCGGAATCATCTGGACAGTATGGATTACTAACCTCCACGTGGCCTTTGTCGATGGCAACCTGCCAAGGGTCATGGTTACCGCCCTGCTGCCGGTATTGCTTGAAATGTACCTCAGGGTACTGGAGAATAGGAAATCCATTTATGCCATTCCGATAACTGTTTTCCTTTTTCAACTGGTAAACCTGGGTCAGGTTTACACCGGTGTGGGATACTTCCTGTGCCTGTTCCTGTTCACCTTTTTCCTGTGGATTTTTCAAGGGTGCAGTTTTAAGGACTGCTTGCGGGGCATTCTTGTCCTGACAGCCGGTATTTTGGTATCTGCATGGTGGCTTTTACCTATTTTAAATAATCACATGGACACCGGGACATCCACTGCCGGCAGCGGGCTCATTCCAGCCACCATTGCCCTGGACCCATTTTATCGTTTTTCCGATCACGACAGTTTTTACTGGGGAATAAGTTTACTCTTTGTAATTCTGGCAAACTTCCTGACTTGGCGGTTAAAACTGTCCTGGGCCAGGAGTTTAACGATGTGCGGCATTGTCCTGATGGTGCTCACCTTTCCTTCCCTGGAGCCCATCTATCACCTGCTTCCTTTGAGTCAACTGACCTGGCCGCTCTGTTTTACCGATTTTGCTTCCCTTGGATTGCTGGTTTCGGGGGTTGCCTTCACCACACGCAACAAGCAGCACTGGTTATTACGTTTTAAACAGGCCCCTGCGGTACTGCTGGCAGGGATTTTCCTGGTTTTAATGACAGATTGCCTCTTTTCTTTGGGACTTCTGGCTAAGACAGAAAAAGACAGGCCTGGTTTGCCAAGTTCGGAATTACTACAGAATCCCACCGGCTGGCGTCATTCTTTGATTGATTTAAGAAAGGCAGATTCTAGTCCGTCTTTTTTACTTTCCTCGCATCCCGGTCATGGGCGAGGAACCGGTTGGGTCTGGCAGGGGAACTGGACGTCTAAACAGATTATCTTTTCAAACCATGGATTGGATCAACAGTATTACCCATTTTTGTTTCGCTCCGGCCTGTACCTGGGAATAACAGACATGGCGGTTGCAGACGCTGTGTTAACAAATCCGGAAGAATTTCGCAAAGCTGCAATGCTTGCAGGTTACCACCGGCGGGGAACAGATGGTTATTATAGCATCTTGAGCAATGATCACGGTCCCTATCTGGTTGAGAAGAGTTATAAATGCCTGGTGATTGGAAAGTATGCAGAAATCGTAGGGTTATTGTTTCCTGAAGTGGAGATGGGGGTGTCCCGTTATATAGATGACTATTCTCCCACTTTTTTAAGGAAGTATCCCACGATTTTGCTGGCAGGGGCCGAGTGGCAGGTGAAATCAAAGGCGGAAGAAACGGTCAGGAACTATGCGGCAGCAGGCGGTCAAGTATTGGTAGACCTGGCCGGGATGTCAAAGAATGTATTGTCCGGAACACCACAATTTTTAGGGGTTGCCGGTGAGCCGGTTTTGCTGGACAGTCGCCTGGAGATTTTCGGACAGGGAAAGAACCTTTCTGTACCCCTCTGGTCCGCAACAGCCACCCCAAATTCACCCGTCCCCGCAGGTTTGGATAAGGTAACGTTTTATGTACCGCTGGGATTGGATAACGTGGAACTGAAATTTATCTATCATGGTAATGAAGCTCCTGTTTACGGGTATAAGCTGGTGGACGGGAAAAAGATCGGCTTTTTGGGAGGCAATCTGATTCACCAGGCCTTTCTTACCGGGGACAAGGTTACTTTAGATCTGCTAAGGGAAATTTTAGGCCTTAGCTCCCAATATCATGCCTGGAACATCATTCCCCTCGCTGATTTTAAGGTGACTAAAAATGGTTATCAAATTCATTACCGTTCGGAGCGGAACCTGGGGGCCATTGTCCCGGTAGTAGCCCAGAATAACATGAAAGTAACCATTGATGGTGTTTTAACTCCCTATAGTAAATTTGAAAACCTTTTACAATTAGACCTACCTGCCGGCAGTCATGTCATTACCATAGAACGCTCATTAATACCCATCCAGTTATTGGGTATCGGTCTTTCTGCAGGTTCACTCCTCTTACTTATCTTTATCCTCTATCGTGTTAAGCGGGCGGGTGAAACTGCATGATAAAAACAAGTCCTATGTTCGGAACTTTACTGGTTGCTCTGCTCTTTTTGTTTTTTGCCTCTTCCTCCGGGGCTGAACAGAATATCAGGTTGGACGGAAAGTTTGAAGACTGGCGCGGCCGGACTGTTTTATCAGACAGGGAGGGTGATGGTTCGGCCGGGCTTGATTTGAAAAAGCTCTCCTGGGGAACTACAGAAAATGAAAAACAATTGTACTTTATGATTGAAAGACATCCTGTGACAGGTAAACCAACGGGTACTTTACAATTCCGGATGTTTTTTGATATCAACGCCAACGGAAGTTACAAGGACAGTATTGATAAATTTACCGAAATCACCTTTAACCCAGGAGAGAGTAGTGGGGAAGTTGATATTAGGTTATATTCAGTTACCGGTAAATTTTTATCCGACTACCGGGGTGAATGGGGGGACGGACTCAGGGAGGGAGGAACCAGATTCGAATTTGCCATTCCAATGGAGGATCTCAATGTTTACCCGTCTCAACCGGTAAATTTTTACTTAACGGGTATTGGGAGCGCCGGTGATCGCTTACCCGATTATGGCGATATCATGTGGACACCTTTTCCTGTTATGGTTAAGAACAAATTAAGTCTTACTGCTGTATCAATCTTTTGGATAGCGGTAACAGTATTTTTTTACAGACACCGTATTTGGCTTTTTTATTATATCTGGGGCGCTGTGGGTTTTACCTTCCTACTGGTTTCCTTTTTGCGCGGTTCTTTTGTGGAATACCAGTTGGAACACCAGGCTGCCGTAATCTTGCACCACTTGTTAAATTATGTTGATATCAGGACTGATGTTTTTGACCGTGCAGTGGGTACTCTTTTAATTATGACCGAGGTAGACAATAGCTGGACTGTCCTTAATGTTGACATCGAAAACTCAGGTCTCCTGGAAATGTGTATCTTACTGGGGTTGATTATATTCTACCCTCCTTACAAACCTACCAGAAAGGCGATATTCTCTCTGGTGGCTGTGGTCTGTGTTTACGCCATTAATCTCTTACGTCTTTTTATCGTTGTATTTTCTATTCACTGGTTTGGCCGCGATATTGCTTCTATTGCCCATTCAATTTTGGGCAGGCTGGTATTCTTTATCCTGATTGTTGCCCTGTACTGGGAGATTTTGACCAAACCATCATTAAAAATAGTCCGGGAGAACATCGAAAATGACGCAAGTATTACTGGAAAGGGCACTTGACTTTATGATCTTTTGGGGGATCTGGCTGTTAGTGCCCCTGGTTGCAGATGTTTCTGTGGCGGTGGGTTATTTTACAACCTTGCTCTTTTATGGTGAGGGAAAGCTGGGGAAAAAGGAACATTTAACGTATTACCCCTATGTCACCATTGTTGTTCCTGTATACAATTCCGCTGCGACCCTGGAAAAATGCCTGCTGTCCATCATCAATCAAACCTACCCTGTAGAATATATTCAGGTTATCTGTGTGGATAATGGCAGTAAAGATAACAGTTTTGAGGTGTTCCAGCAATTTCAATACAAATACCGGAACATGTCCCTTATGTGGACCTCGGTGGACCGGCCTAGTAAATCGATTGCCTTAAATGTTGGCATGTATTCCGGTCAGGGGACCTATTTAATCAATTTGGATTCCGATAGCTGGCTGGATAAAGATGCGGTCATGCATATTGTTCAAACATTTGAAAATGACACCGCACTGGTTGCGGCAACCGGAAGCATCCGGGTTGATAAGGAAGTTAAGGGAAACCCCCGGCTGATCGACATGATTAATTACTGTGAAATGATAGAGTACCTGGTGGCTTTCGATGTAGGCAGGCGTTACCAAACCATTACCAATACCCTTTTTACCTTATCCGGCGCCTTTTCTATATTCCGCCGGGAAACCATGCTACAATCCTTTTTATACCAAGAACGGACAGTTTCAGAAGATACCGATTTGACTTTTCATATCAGAAACATCACTAAATCTACCGGGAGGCGGATTGGCAGCGTGGATGCAATTGCCTATGTTGAGCCAATCGAATCATTAGCCCGGTTGTATTCCCAACGGGTCCGCTGGCAGCGGGGAGAAATTGAAGTGATTGCCATGTATAACAAGACGATTCCCGTAGCCTTTCGGGCAATGCGAGACTTTGTGGGGCGGATCCTGATCCTGGACCATACGCTGGCATTTTCAAGGTTGGTATGGACTTTCTTGATTCCCTTTTTATACTTTCTTGGTTACTCCCTGCCGTTGGTGTTGGTGGCAATGATCGGATTATTTGTTTGTTACCTGATACTTGAAATTTTGTATTTTGTCGTGTCTTACCACAGTGTGAAAGATTCTTACAGGGAAAAATTAAAAAAAATATGGTGGGTCATATTTTTCTTGCCCTTCTACCGCTATTTGGCTTACTGGTTCCGCCTGGCCGGCATTGTCCAGGGAGTGACTGAGCCAAAAAGCTGGCGAGTGGAAAATCCTGTCAAGCAAATAATTCAGGCACTGAAGAGTTATTGTACCCAAAGGAAATGATGTAACATTTATCAATAACTTTCTGCTATGGCAGGACTGCACAGAAATGAACGGTCAGTCCCGCTGGTAAACCAAAAACCGGGCTTAGCTTGCAGTTAACGATATTTGTCAAATTGTATTCATTGAATTGTTAAACAAAATAATCTATTATTCAGGAGTTATGCACTTGGTGGGAATAAATAGAAGTTCATAACCCCAAAGATTTTTTAAAAAAGATCCAGATAATTTACAAAAAGACTTGACATTTCGGAAAATACCCCATAATTGCTTTGGATGGTACTTTTTACCATCACTCTGGCGATATGGGTGATAAGAATGAAGGAACTATGTAAACCTACTTTCGAGAAAAAAGATCACGGTAAAGGTGCCGGTATACCGGTCCTCAAGTCAATCTGGGATTTGTTTGACCTGTCTCTGCTGTTTTCCCAGTCCGGAATACGCAAGCACTCCGGGACTCCGGGACTCCGGCCTGGCTTCTAGCTTTTGCCTACATTAGCGGCCTGGTTAATCATGCCCCATCCCTCTGCGAAGTGGTAAGGTACTTTTTCAACGCCAGCTGTCGGATCCGCTGCTGTGAGCAGTTGATCCAAGTCTATTTTGACACGGCAACCGAGCGTTTTTCAAGTCTTATTGATAAATTCTGGCCGCAATATTTGAAACTGGGGTTATGGAGTTGGAACTATTTTCCTGATACTGCATAACTCCTGTAATGAGATGGAGAAAAAATTATCTTCTCGGAACGGTTCTATATGGTCAAAGTCACTCTTACTCTGGCACACCAAGCCAATGTAGGCAATAGCAACGCTTCCATATAGAGATATGGGGATTTTTTTGCTCAGTAGCCATTGTTTTGTTTAGGCGTGTTTTTAACTTGGTGTTAGCCAGTAACGCACCTATGAGAGCCAGACCGTAATGAGTGGTTCAGTCCTCGTTACCTTGTTCAATAACAAAGAATAGTTTGCTTATCGTCGTTCTTATTTTTGGTTTTGTTCTTCAACTTTTTCATGTAGCACACCCGAGGTGAATATTGAAAAATACAAATATGGACATTTGTCCTCCCAAAACGGGGTTAGACAATCCCGAGAAATTCCTGTAAGCTATAATTAGCAAACTGGAGGAAACCAAAGCAGAGGAGGTACGTAACAGCTACCTTATTTCCGACAAACCTTGATAAAACTTAACAAACATAATACAATAAACTTATGGAACTATTAACTATAAGCAAAGCGGCAAAGAAATTAGGTGTACATCCGAACAGCCTGCGCAACTGGGAGAAGCAAGGTTTGATCAAGCCTGTCCGTTTACCTGGCGGTCAGCGTCGGTATTCCATGGACGAACTAAACAGGCTTTTGCAGTCCGGTCAATTAACTGATAGTCAAGAAGCAGTTGTGCTTTACGCCCGGGTATCCACTAAAAAGCAGGCCGACGCGGGCAACCTGGACCGGCAGATGGAACGGTTGCGCCAATATGCCCGAGAACGCAAATTTAACGTCAAAGCGGAATTAACGGACGTAGCCAGCGGTTTAAACCAAAAACGCCGCGGTCTGACAAACGTGCTCAAGCTGGCAGAGCATGGTGAGTACAAAAAACTAATTATCGAATATCCCGACCGGCTGGCCCGGTTCGGGTATTCGTACATTGAGCGGCATTTAAGGTACTGTGGCGTAGAGATCGTAGCCATAGCTGAAAAAGAGCCGGAAGACGCACAATCCGAATTGGTCAGGGACTTATTGGCAATAGTCACGTCTTTTTCGGCCCGGCTGTATAGGGCCAGAGGTGGCAAAAAGATCAGGCAGGGTTTTCGGGAACTGATAGCGGAGGTATCTCAAGGTGAAAAAACGGAAGAACAACAAGAAGAAGCCGACTAAGACTGGCGGCGACATAAGCTACACCGTCTGCGGCGAATTTTTCCCAGAGGTCTACCCTGCCTTCCGCTCTCAAAAGTGGAGCCGCGGGATGGAGGACCCCCTGGGCACCGAGATGCGTCTATTTTGTTCCTGCACCCGCTGGGCCTTCAACCGGTTGCAGGAAGATAATTCCCGGGAAGAGCTCAAAAGGAAAGGCCAGGAGTTATTTGGTATAAACTCTCGTTTTTGCGACGACGCCATACTAAAGGCCAAGGTCGTTATTGAATCGCAAAAAGAGCTGCTGACACTGGAAAGGGAAGAGACGGAAACGAAACTGGCCCGCGCAAAGAAGAAACTCAGTTGGGCAGAAAAAGACCTGGACAGGGCTGTTAAAGCAAACAATCCGGCTAAAATCGAGGACTTTAAGCACACCGTACACGGCCGCAAAGCCAGGGTAAAAAAGCTGGCTGACAAGCTGGACGAGCTAAAGGTCCACCAGGACAACGGCACCATACCAAAAGTAATTTTCGGAGGCTGTTCTCTGTGGAAGCGAGTGTGCAGAGGTAGGGTTTCGAGAGAAGAATGGCGGCAGGCCCGGCAGGACAGGCTATACGCCCGCGGCGACGAAACCAAAGGCGGCAACCCGAATCTCAAAATAAGCTGGCATAATGGAGAGTTCACCCTGTCTGTGACCATCTCTCACCTGTCCGAGCAGAAAGGGACAGACAAGAAGGGTAGACCCATAATGACCAGGGCACCCCGGGTAACGGGCAAGCTCTGGCTGCCTGAGAAGCACCGGCAAAAGGTGCTGGAGTTGCTATTATCAGGTGCGCCTTACACTGTGGAGCTAATCAAAGGTAGGGACAGCCGGTATAGGGTGCACATCACCTTTGCCGTTACAGCACCCGTTTTAGTGACCAACCCCAACCGGGGTTACCTGGGTATAGACACCAACCCCGACGGAGTAGCGCTGGCCAACGTCGGTTACACCGGACAGCCCGAACCCTGGCCCAAAGGTTTCGAGGTACCGTACCCGAAGGCCCTGCACAAATTTGACGGAGAGTTCCAGGTAACGGTACACCCGAACGGGTTTCTTTACATCAAGGTACCCGAGCTGGCTTACAGCCGTGGTTTCCGGCGCACGTACTTAATTGGCGTGCTTGCCAAAGTAGTGGTGGACATAGCTAAAACTTTAGGCAAACCCATCGCTTTAGAGAGCCTGGACTTCGGCAAAGACCGTTTTGACACCAACCGGAAATTCAACCGCATGGCGGCCAATTTTCCGTTCAAGAAGATGGTCGAGGCCGTCATCCGTAAAGCCTTCAAAGAAGGCGTCGGTGTAAAGCAAGTCTGGCCGGCGCACACGTCCACCATCGGCTATTACAAATACATGGATCGTTACGGTATAATTATCCACCACGCCGCGGCATTGGTCATCGCCCGCCGGGCAATCGGTTTCAAAGAGCACATAACCAACGAGTTAAAGCAGAAAGTTCAGGCCGTCAAAGAGAAGCTGAGTCAAAAGGTAAATTCCTTGCCTGGGGAAGGAAGAGGGATGACCCGAAAGGTGAAGCAACTCTTCAAGCGGCTGGACGGAAAAATTCCCATTTACAACGGGCTGACCCGTTTCAAACAAGAATCGTTTTACTCCGTCTGGCATGACTTGAAGCACCTTGCTTTATCAAGTAGGTGACCCCGTTTAGCCGGAGTACGGGAACAACCGGTAGGCCGCATCTAACAGATCGCGGGAAGCAGAGCCGCAAGGCTTTCGCTGGACGGTCAACGCAAGACGAAACCCCCGTGGTTTTCCATATGGCCGCGTTTTGCGCCCGTAAAGCACTGTTTTTCTGTCCGGGTGAGACCCCCGGGGCCGAGGCCCCCTGTCACCCCAGGGAAAATTTTTCATGGAGGTGTAAAGCCTGGTCATGGGGGGCCGGGTTTACAAAAATCTAACTATTGTTAGGTATTGTGAACTTTTTTGAACCAGGTCTTTCGTAAGCATGGTGCCCCCGGCCTTTATCACGACATAGGCCCGAGCATATCCCACAAAGCGTGGATTGTCAGCATCTATCTCGAATACAAGACCTATTCCGAGATCGCCCGGACAACCCGGCACTCAACGACCTCCATTAAACGGTATATTATGGACTTTGCCCGGGTAGTCCTGTGCATCCAAAAAGGTTTGAGCTTGACAGAAACAGCCCATATCGCCGGCATATCAGAGCGCCTGGCTAGGGAATACGCAGGACTTTACCTGCGCTACAATACCCCGGAACATGCCGAAAGATTACAAGACCTGATCACCAAAGCAAGCCGCAACGTAGCAGGTCAAGAACAAAAAGGGGGGCTGGCGGTTTCATGAAAATGGCTTTTATAAAGAAAATGCCATAAGAAAGCGCACATTTCGAAGCGCCCTCATAGAAATGCTCGAACGGGAATACAAGCTTATCGGTAGCCACAAAGTCATTGAGCTCATTGCCGACGATATCTGCCAGTTAAGAGACGAATTCTACCCGCGAGTCGGTGAAGAAGCCTATGGCAGCCAAGGAAAGGCTGGCTGTTTGCAGACACCAAAAAGGGAGCCAGCGCAAGTGCCATCGTGTACAGCGTCGTGGAGACGGCAAAGGCGAATAACCTTAACGTATACATGTACTTGGTACATATCTTTAGCAAAATCCCTGGGACTAACTTTAAATCTGATCCTTCGCTGCTAGAGGATTTTATGCCCTGGTCGCAAAAGCTACCGGACTACTGCCGTAACGAAAAACACTAAATATTTGCAGATACCAAACCCTGAAGTGTTGGTTTCGGGGTTTAATTTTGTGTATGCACCTGATTATTAATCGCTTACGGATAATCTTCCTCAGGATACAAACGAGGAGGATTTTTTATGACTAAAGCCCAACGACAAAAAGAATGGGAAGACAGAATAGCGGCATATCAGGCCAGCGGCCTCAGTGTCAGAGAGTGGTGCGCCGCACACGGCGTCGTAAGCGTCAAATAATCCCCACTTTCCTTGGAAGGTGGGGATTATTTGACGCTTACCCGAAAACCAGAAAAGGGTGTGACAGCGGGCACACTCAAAGAACTTGGACGAGGAGGAATCGACAGTGCAAAAATTTCGTACAGAGGAGCACAAAAAAGGCTCTGGTAATATCACGACATACCCAATCCCGAAAAACCGGACATTTTGGCAGAGAACGCGCTGCCGGGAGCATACGTGGAGGGGGATTGCAAGCTGAAAACGGCAGAAGGTGCTCCGGGGCTTCGGGCGGCACCTGACGGAGGACGGAAAGAGCCCGAAGACGATAGAAAGCTACGTCGGGGACGCGGCGGGGTTACTGGCATACCTGAGTAGGATGGGCGCTGAGTGCCGTCACCAATTGCTCAATGGCCCGGGGCTGGTCTCCGCCGGGCTTAAATTGGGATTTTAACTTGAATTCCAAGTTGATCACCTGCTTTCTGTTCCATCTAATATTATACCATTTTGGTCAATAACAGAAACTTGGCGAACATACCGTCTTTACTTATAACAAATTCTTACTTTATTGAAAGCAAGCCCTAAGAACTTTCCCAAGCTGACTGGGCGAAAGAGCTTAAAATTGTTGGTTCCTAAGATTGCGCCGGGGGCGTCCTATCCGTTAAGTCAGGAAGCACCCAGATTCATCGTAAAGAAGGTTAAGATATTAAAAAGTTTTTATATTAGTTACCCTATCATATAGTATTTTTTAGATGTCTTATGTTTGTAAAATATAAATAAATAACAAGAAAGAAAATTAAAAAATTTATGCTAATAAGGAGGAATTTTTAATTATATCTATAAATATTTTCTAAGTCCGTGACAAAACACCTTAAATTCAAATAAAACAATAGCACACAACAGGAAACTGTTTCCCCCTTGTGAATCCCTATTTTACAGCACTTTAACAGGAAACGTCACGGATTAGGTAATTATCATAATTAAAAAAAGAGGAGGAATTTAAAATTGGGTTTGGAGATTTGAGGGCTATTGAGAGAAATTACCGGGGCAGTAAAGGCTTTGGGGATTTAAGAGTGACCGAAAGGAATCTTCAAAAAACCCCCAATACAGCAATTGTTTCTAATAATTCTAAAAATGGTTACTATACAAGAGCTGGTAACTTATCGTATGAAAATAACTCAAGGAATGCAAGTGTATCTGCCAGTGTAATAGAAGCAGGGAGAAAAACTGATAGATATGATTATAGTGTCAAAAAATTAAACGCTGAAGCAACAGCAGGATTTAATAACAAGGGTCAGTTTTCAATTGGTGGGCAAGCCTCTGTGGTGAAATATGACGGGAGTTTTAACTTTAAAGCTTTTGGAAAAACCGTTTYTATTGGAGGTTCTGCGGCTATTGGTACTATTGGTTTCGGATTGTCAGGTGGACTAAGTGGTGGTAGTTTCTACGTAGGAGCTGGACTGCTTGGGGGAGGCTTATCAGTAGATGTTAAAGTTTAAAAAAGGAAATAAAAAAGAAAGTGAGGCACTGGGGATTAGATTCTTAAAATATTTTCCCATTGCCGTAGCCGTACTGGCCATAGTACCTGTCATCGGACAGTGGATGGATCCCACACTCAYAATAATTGGCAAGATATTTTTTTCGCTGATTTTTGTTGTATTTATGCYAATAGGCTGCTTCATTATCTGTAAAGTTATAAAGCATGTGACCTATGGACACTGGTAAAAAGTAAGTAGGTAAGCTTTAAAGCCAACCATTGTTAATAGTATGGATAATAGGGAAAATCCCTATTACCACATCTTATTGTTATAATGGCTCTTACCTGTCGGGAAGATAGGACATGGCTTTGGAGCAACCCGAGCGCCCTACATGGTTCCGTCGGAGATAGCTGAGGATATTATTCCCAGCTTTCTTCTTTTTATAGCTATCTCTGGGAGAACTAAAGCGATAAACCCGTTACCCAACCCATTGTTTCTTCATACCTGCAAACTACTCCTACGGTTTGGTGTCGCCCTGTTCCTGTTCCTTTACCTCCGGCTCCCCGGTGGGGACCCTTTTAATGTCGGTAATCTCGCCGTTAAGCGGCAGCTCAATGACTTTTCCGTCCTTGGTGGTGATGCGCAGCACACCCGAGGGTTTCTTTGTGCCGCCGTCCTTTTCTTTGGAGTCCCCGGTTGCGGATTCTTCCTGCTCGGTATCCGTTTCCTCTTTATCCTCTTCCTGGGGTGGGGCCTTGACTTCCGGCTTGGCAGGTTCCTCTTTTTTGGTGACATTGAGAATGTCCTGCCAGCGCTGGCGGACCAGGTAAATATTTTCCTTGTGGATCAGCCGCACCGGGGTAATCCGGACGGGCACATCATAGGCGCCGTTGTCCAGGCTGGAGTGATAATTCCAGGAGTCTTCTCTGGCTAAACTGACCGCCGCCTGGTAGGCATTGCGGGCGGTAACTGTAACTGATAAAATAAAATCAACAAATTTCAACAAATAAGAATGAACACTATATACCAAAATCCTCCTTTTCGGCTATGATGGAACTGGAAATTATTCAAACCACTTCATCATGGGCGGGAGGAAATTATGAACAATAGAGAAAGGTGGAAGATGTACTACGAGATTCARTCACTTAAAGAAATGGGATTGAACGTCTCTCAAATTGCCAGGAGGCTGGGTATCTGCCGGAACACGGTTTACACACATTTAAGCGCCACAACGGATGACCTGGAAAGAATTAACCGGCCAAACCAGACAAAAGAAACTGGATGAATATAAGTTGGAGATAGCGGGCTGGCTCAAAACATACCCCGATTTGTCGGCAGCCCAGGTGCTGGACTGGCTAATGGAGAAAAAATTCTCTACCAACGTTTGCGAAGGCACAGTCAGAAACTATATTCGATGGCTGAGAGAGGAGTATGATATCCCAAAAATTGTCCATAAGCGTCAATACGAAGCAATCGAAGATCCGCCCATGGGGCATCAAGCCAGATGGACTTCGGAGAAACAAAGCTTTTGGACGCAAACGGGCAGTCGGTCAGACTCTGGTTTATCGGCTTTGTCCTCGCCCACTCCCGCTACAAATATGTAGAATGGTCGGCCAGTCCATTCACCACCCGGGACGTGATCCAGGCCCATGAAAACGCCTTTGAATATTATGGAGGGATGCCTAAAGAGATTGTCTATGACCAGGACCACTTGATCTTGGTCAGTGAAACCACGGTGACCTGATCTTAACCAAGGAATTTGCCCAGTACATGACAAGACGCCGCTTCAAAATTTACATGTGCCGTAAGCAGGATCCCGAAACCAAGGGCAGGATAGAAAACGTTGTCGGCTTCGTAAAAAAGAATTTCTCACGCAACCGCGTTTTCTACCATATCGACAAGCTTAACGAAGAATGCCGGGCCTGGCTTGACCGTACCGGCAACGGGAAGATGCACAACACCATAAAGAAAATACCGGCCCAGGTGTTTAGCGAAGAACGCAGGCACCTGACGCCGGTAACAGAAAAAATCGAAGTACAAAAAACAACTGTTACCGGCAGTATAGCAGTTTCTGTTAGAAAGAACAATACCATTGTTTACAAGGGCAACCGTTACAGTGTGCCACTGGGAACTTTTAAAGACAYGAAAAGCTTTGTCTATCTCGACCTGTCAGAGGCTGATAACCTTAAGATCATTGACCCGCAAACCGGTGAGGTTATCGCCCGCCACCTCGTCTGCAGAGATAAAGGAAAATTAATCAAAAACAACAATCACGGGCGGGACAGGAGCCGGAAAATACAGGAGCTAATCAACCACTTCRTTGAAGAACATCACGATCTGCCTGAATTAGGAGCCTTTTTAGATGGTATCCGTTCCGCCAAACCCCGGTACGTAAGAGACCAGCTGCAGCTTATCCAAAGCACGCTCCAGGATATGGATAAGTCAGTAATTGAAAGAGCGCTTCACTATTGCTTAAAGAACAGGCTTTACAGCGCCAGCGATTTTGGTGATGCGGTGGGTTACTTCCGGCAAAACGCCAGCCTTGGTACTGAGCCGTTTTCGAGTGCGGAGATTAAGACCRTTGACCCGGAAAACAGCTACAAATTAAAAATTAAGCCGGAGGTGCGGGATCTAATTAACTATAAATTTTCACACACAGGAGGCGTTTAATGGAGCCCGGTCTATCCCTTATCAAACAACATCTAACTACGTTGAACATACCGGCGGCGGCCGGCATCTTGGATGAGCTGTTGCTGGAGGCTCAAAAAAGGATTTAACCTGCCAGGAATTTCTCTACCAGTTAGTGGCCCATGAAGTAAACACCCGGGAAAAACGCCGCCTGGAAAAACAGCTCAAATGGGCGGCCTTTCCKGAATACAAGACCCTTGAGACCTTTGATGTCCGCGAGCAAAGATCTTTAAGCCAGAAGCAGCTGAATCAGCTTCAAGAATTACACTGGCTGGAGCAGGCTTACAATCTCCTACTACTTGGCCCGCCGGGCGTCGGTAAGTCGCACCTGGCAACTGGACTGGGCATAGAGGCTGTCCGGCGTGGCTACAAAGTCCATTTCACCGGCATGGAAGAACTTGTGGGACTGCTTAAAACCCAGGAGATTACCCGTTCTTCCCGGGCYAGGATAAAAAGGCTAACCACCTCTGACCTGGTCATTATTGACGACTTGATGTTCATGGCCATCGACCGCCAGGAAGCCAATCTTTTTTTCCAGCTAATTAACAAGCTTTACGGTCAGACCTCTTTAATCATTACTTCCAACAAGGGGCCTGAGGAATGGGGAGAAATTCTGGGTGATCCGGCCATCACCACGGCCATTTTGGACCGTATTCTTCACAAGAGTGAAGTCCTGGCTTTAACCGGARACAGCTACCGGCTTAAGCATAGGCAAACCATCTTCGGGCCTTTACAGCCTGATATTATCAAAACACTCAAAGAGTGATTTATGAGGCAACCATTTTTGGAATTTACTAGGTGTTAAAAATTATTTATCGAAATTTGTTCATTTCTACTTGACGGTCACATGTTATTGACATGGACGGGAAAATTAATGGGCTACTTGGTTTAGATTTACTAATGAAAGCAGGAGTTATAATAGACATGAAAAATTTATTATTGTACGAAGGAATTTAGGTGGTGCTTTATAAAATATCAGGTTTTCTCCTATAAGAATGTCACCAACGGGAGTCGGCCTSCCGGGGCACCGGCGCGAGGCCAGGAGAACRAGGGAGCCCCCGGAGGTTCCATTCCCCCAAAAAAGAAAAGAACTTGCATTTTAATTTCGTAAAATGCAAGTGTTTTTTGGTGCAATTTYCCCRATTTRCCGGGGGCGGTGCCTGGTTCCGTCCGCCGGTAACTTTTTGTGCTCGTATACAACTTTCATGCGAGACGGTACCTGGCACCGCCTGGGTGGCCTTTCATTGAAACCACCAGACCCAAAAGGATGACCCGGAAAAGAAAAAGTACCGTCACTTTAGTTTAGTGAAGTGCCAGGCACTTTTTGGAAATCCCTGGCAGCGGTTTTCTGCCAGGGATTTCCTCGAGCATTAGACACAAGAAGCCCCGGAAAGAGGGTCTATCTCCTTCCGGGGCTAATTTATGTGATGTCTGACATTATCTTGCTTATTTGGCTGCCTCCCTGACAATAGCTGCCGCTTCCTCCAGGCTATTAACAGTGTAGATTTTGTTGATGATTTTATCAAGRATGACTATGTCATTAATTTTCTGGATATCTCTCTGTAAACCAGCGGAATCTTCAGGGAACCTGGYRTCCARGWATTTGCAGATAGCCTCCTGAGCCATTGCAACCTTACCTTTAGCCTCTCCCTCGGCCAGGCTCCTGCCACCATGGAGATTTCRTCCCTGACAGCCTTCTCCCTTAGCTCATACAGCCTGCGCTCCCTCTGGTTTTTGAAGAATATCTGCTCGATGGTCATTGCCTTGCGAATGCCCGGGTTTCCCATAGCGATCGCCTCCATTTCTTCGCCTACAATATTATTGAAGTATAGCAGCCATTCCTCCAGGGCGTCCTTCGGCCTGCGTTTTAGCCTGATGACTTTCTCCAACTCCAGGAAATGGATTTCCAATTCGTCATTCAGTAACTCACCGGTCTCGTCTTCCCTGATATGGAAGGTATGATGGTATTTGGTCTTGCCTTTGAACTGGTTAAAGCCCAGGATGTTGATGGTGATGGTTTTTCTGAGGTGGATGAAATCCTGCCCACTGGTCAGCTGCCCGTGGTAGAGTCATGCCCAGTAGAACAGGGTGCGCTTGTCGATATTATATTTATTCGCTATCTGGACTTCCACATTTACCAGCGCTCCTGCGGCTGTCCTGGCCAGTATGTCCAGCCGGGCCGCTTTGTCCAGCAGGTACTTGGGGTCCAGCTCCCGGTCCAGTAATTCTACATCATGCAGTTCCTGGCCCGGCGGTGGCTTTAAAACTGCGTTAAGAAAACTGATGAGCGCCTCTTTGCCCTCTTCCGATCCCAGTATCCTTTTAAAGGCGTAGTCGTTTGTCCTGTTGATGGGCTTAAACTCCAATATTTTTTACCCCCTTCCTTTGTTTCTCTTGCCAACATTATACCAGATTCTCAATTATTCCTTAATATCCTACCTGATACAGGAATGCACAAAGCCCCGGCAAGAGTTAAACAAATTCAAGTCAAGAACCGTCCCTGACTTGAATTTTATGTCTTTGAATTGTCTGAATTATGTACGACCCCTTCGGCGGAAAAGGGAAGACCCCCGGAGGTTCTCTCCGGAGGCCCTTTTCTGACTCGTTCACAATAAGTTAATAAGTTTGGTGCCTGGCACACCCACTCCCTATCACACCCACTCCCTATTGTTTTGCTTGAGCCAAGGCCTTTTGAATGGTGTTTTTGGCGGTTTCTTTATCCGTAACGTCAATTATTTGTTCAAATACCCAGTCCAGTATGGGTTCGCTGGTGATGGCTTTAACCATTTGCTGCAGTTCAAAGGATTCAATACCAAGTTTTCTGTATAGTATTTTGCAGATGGTATCCTGAGCTTTTTCTGCCTTCCCTTCTGCCTTGGCCTCTGCCCGTTCTTGCTTTACCCACTCTTGATAGATCGGTGATTCCATGATCATTTCCCTCCTTATCATGGATTGTATTAGTTCAGAGGTGTATTGACTCCCTTTTCTGCCTACCATGATGGCCATGGCGGCCAGCAGGTCTTGCTGTAGTGATTGGTCCGGCAGTTTTTGTATGGTTGCTATACTTTCCTGCAGCGCTTGTGCCGGTGGTTCCTTTGGTTTTTGCCCTTTCATAAGGGGCAGCAGGGGGTAGAGTCCCACCAGTTCGTTGTCTATCACTGTCCGGCGGGATTCTTGCCAGATTCTGATGACCCGGTATTGGTAGTCCAGCATGGTGGATTCACCCCACCGGTCGCTTAGCCGGTGCAGTTTGTTGTCGTTTTCCGGGTAAAAGAAGATGACTACCTGTATGATGGGCGGGGTCCCTCTGCCGTTTTTCAGGGTACTTTCCCAAATATCGCTGCGGTATCTCAGCATCCGGGCCGGCAGAGTTATGTCGTAGTAGCCCATGGGTTCAAAGTTTATCAGATAACTGCCACGTTCCGGGTCTTCTACTTCCAGCACATGATCCAGGCGGGATTGCTGTTTAGGGGTGTATTCTGTTTGGTACGGCCGTATCCATTCTTCCCGGCATTGCGGTTCCACAAATTTTACCCAGTCTGCCGGCCGGCGCTGAAACAGCCGCTTCATGGGTATGTCTATGCTGAGCATTGGATGGGTTCCCACCTTTATATCTGTATTGTACCACATTCCTTTGAGTTCCAGAGATGTTATTGTTTAGTGAAGTGCCAGGGATTACCTCGGGCCGGAATGCACAAAGCCCCGGCAAGAGATTATTCTCCTTCCATGGCTTTTGGTTATCTGACATTTTCTTGCTTATTTGTTCGCCTCCCTGACAATAGCTGCCGCTTCCTCCAGGCTGTTAACAGTGTAGATTTTGTTAATGATTTTATCCAGGATTACTAAGTCATTAATTCTCTGGACCTCAGCTTGCAAGTCGATGGACATCTTAGGGAACCTGGCTTCCAGGTATTTGCAGATGGCATCCTTAGCCATTTCTGCCTTACCCTCTACCAATCCCTCAGCTTTACCCTCAGCCTTACCCTCAGCCCTTGCGCCGCTTATCATAGAAATTTCGTCCCTGGCAGCCTTTTCCCGCAATTCATACAGCCGGCGCTCTTGCTGGTTCTTGAAGAATATCTGCTCGATGGTCATGGCCTTGCGAATGCCGGGGTTTCCCATAGCGATCTCCTCCATTTCTTCTCCAACAATGTTATTGAAGTACAAAAGCCACTCTTCCAGCGCATCCTTCGGCCTGCGTTTCAGCCGGATGAACTTCTCCAGCTCCAAAAAATGAATTTCCAGTTCATCGTTCAGTAACTCACCGGTCTCGTCTTCCCTGATGCGGAAGGTGTGKTGGTACTTTGTCTTGCCTTTGAACCAATCAAAGCCCAGRATGTTTATGGTGATGGTTTTCCTGAGGTGGATGAAATCTTGCCCGCTGCTTAACTGCCCGTGGTAGAGCCCTGCCCAGTAGAATAAAGTACGTTTGTCAATGTTGTATTTATTGGCTATTTGTACCTCCACATTTACCAGCGCTCCTGCGGCTGTCCTGGCCAGTATGTCCAGCCGGGCCGCTTTGTCCAGCAGGTACYTGGGGTCCAGCTCCCGGTCCAGTAATTCTACATCATGCAGTTCCTGGCCCGGCGGTGGCTTTAAAACTGCGTTAAGRAAACTGATGAGCGCCTCTTTGCCCTCTTCCGATCCCAGTATCCTTTTAAAGGCGTAGTCGTTTGTCCTGTTGATGGGCTTAAACTCCAATATTTTTTACCCCCCTTTCCCTTTGTTTCTCTTGCCAACATTATACCAGATTCTCAATTATTCCTTAATATCCTACCTGATACAGGAATGCACAAAGCCCCGGCAAGAGTTAAACAAATTCAAGTCAAGAACCGTCCCTGACTTGAATTTTATGTCTTTGAATTGTCTGAATTATGTACGACCCCTTCGGCGGAAAAGGGAAGACCCCCGGAGGTTCTCTCCGGAGGCCCTTTTCTGACTCGTTCACAATAAGTTAATAAGTTTGGTGCCTGGCACACCCACTCCCTATCACACCCACTCCCTATTGTTTTGCTTGAGCCAAGGCCTTTTGAATGGTGTTTTTGGCGGTTTCTTTATCCGTAACGTCAATTATTTGTTCAAATACCCAGTCCAGTATGGGTTCGCTGGTGATGGCTTTAACCATTTGCTGCAGTTCAAAGGATTCAATACCAAGTTTTCTGTATAGTATTTTGCAG
>NZ_AWQQ01000068.1 GCF_002607855.1 Desulforamulus profundi | reverse complement strand
CGGTACATTAGTGGTGGAAGGAAAAGTTATCAACATTTATGGTCAACTTTCTTTTGCAGTAGTATTGCATGGGAAAAATTTACTTAATTACCAGTTAATAAATGGTTTTAATGGTAATATTTTTCTTATAAAATACACAAAGGAGGGAGAAAAACCACCTTAAACAAGTTCAAAAAAATGTCTTGACATCTTTAGCCACCATAGTATGCCACATAGAACTTATTAATTTTAGAGAATTAGCAATAACTAATGTGATAAAAATAAATGCAAAAACCATCGGGGCAGGTCCCGTAAAAAAACTAACTATATAAATAGCTGTTGCTGAAACCAATAAAAAATAATAGTGAACCTTAAAGCCTGCATATGCACTTAGAATTCCAACACCTATTGTAAAGTACAAAGCAAATGTTAAAGCTTCCATAAACCCTCCAAATCCTTATTACATAAAGATAGGGACTAAGCCCTATCTTTATGTAATTTAGTTAATTAACTACTGAAAGTACACCTTTGCCTTAAGGAGTGAACTATATTCGCCAGTATGATTCCATTCGGCTTCATAATAATATTTTCCATTAGGATAGCCCTCAACGTATATATAGTGGTTTGCATAAGTTGCTAAATTGTCATCTTGAAAATCATAATTATGATGTTTTGCATTTGATTCCACATAGGCCCGGGAACTAGTATATCCGTAACTTAAGTAGTTATGATAGTCTAAATACCAATATGTTGTACCCAATGTAGGTTGACCATCCCATTGGCCTTTGCTTTTACTATAGGAGATTACCATTACCTTGTTATAATCAAGATCTACGGTCCAGTTAAGTTTGAGCCATGACTTGCAGCAATCAATGTTCACCGGGTCTTGAGTAACAACACCTACAGTACGACTGTATGTTGTAGTAAGTGCATTAGGAGTGATAACGCCCATATCCGAATTAACATCGGTAGAAGCAACTTCTTCTGCCTGCTTAGATTTGATTTTTATAGCTTTGTATGTTTTAGTTTTAGGGTCTACTTCAATGGTTATTGTCTCAGGCTGGCTGTCCGCTTCCCTATATCCTTTTACTTGAATTGAATTTTAGTTTCATTGTCGTTAACTTGAAGAAATTCAACTTCATCAAAATTGTATTGGCTATCTACGCTAGGTTTTAATTTGATGGGGCTATCTTTAGCGTATGCCACATTCCCAAAGAATAACGTAAAGGTAAATACTAAAACCAGAAAAAGGCTCATTTGCTTTGTAATTTTTCTCATTTTTATCCCCCTTTTTTTAGAATATGAACATATCAGTTAGACTCAAACCATAAGTTATCACCCCCTTTCCTACTAGACAGACAAGGGGGTGGGTTGGTTTTAAAAATAAATCGTAATATATCTACATATATCGACACAATAAACAATAATTATTTTCTAACAAAGGAATTAAATAATCATATTGTTATTAACGCTGCATAATGTCCTAAGATTGATGTTGCATGATGACCCAAAGTTGACGGATATAATGACCGATATTTTAGAAAGGGAGGAAGTGGCAAGAACAACCACTCCCCCCTTTTTCTAACTTAAATTATCACCCGGTATGTTTCCTGAATTTTTAAATTTAATCGTACATCTTGCATAATAACATACCATTCACTATCCAACTCTAATCTACAGGCAATGTTGGTCTCCCGACCAAAAGTTGAAAATATTCTCCGCAATGAAGGCCATACTCGCGATTTCCTAAAACGACAACCCAGCGATCATGTTGAGAATCATATCTCATTTCTACCCCACGACGCATCATGACAATTCACCCTGAATCACTCTCTTGACCATATGATCGTCAATTATTCGATGGCCGTTCTGTGAACCATAAATTAGGCAGTGGGTGCATACTTTGTTGACAAGCCTGGCTGCCCCACTAGAAAACCTGTAAATCTCATCCACTGCACCGTCAGAAAATATATCGTGCTTAGCACCGGCGTAAGCCAGGTGTTGTTTCATGTATTCTCCTACCTGTGCCCGATCGTAATGTGGCAACTTGCACTGCAAGTCAATCCGCTGCCGGATGGCTGCGTAGGCTTGGAGTTGAAGGCGATCCCATAGTTCACTTTGGCCCACAAGGATAAGTGCCATAGGGCTCTGTGCATCCATTTTGAAATTTAACAGAAAACGTACCTTCTACAACCAACCCTATTTTCCTTCGTGGAACTACTAGAATTTGAGCCAGAAACAAGATTACAAAAAGTTCTTTCAGTTTTGGATCTATCTCCTGCCCTTACTGTGGTTAAAAAGGCAGTTGTTGGACCAAAGGGTCACTGTATTGGTAACATGATTCGTGCCTTGGATGGTCACATACGTACAGGGAAAGAATTAAAACAACGATGACCCGGGTTAATTTTTTTGTATATGTCTAAAACTTTTTGAAACCAAATGATAGGTATCTTTGTCAAGATTATGAAAAAATTAATTACATGGGAGGAATTGATCATGGTAAAAAATCTCAAGTCAATGGTTTTGGTGTTGGTCGGATTGGTGTCTTTAGCTTTAGGACAACCTGTTGGGGCCCAGGGCAATGTACAAGCTTCTGTTGTTAACCCCCAGGCTTACCGGTACATGTATGATGCCTCATGTCTGAGTACTCTTGACGGCGCCGTGATCGGTGTTTCCGGAGTAACCAGAACGTATAGTACAGTAGATAAAATTACAACTACAGCTTATTTAGAAAAAAAGACTTCCTCGGGGTGGTCGGTTGTTAAAAGTTGGACCAATTCCACCAGGAGTAGCAATTCTTGTAAAGTAAGTGGAAGTTATACCGGAGTACCTGGAACTACTTATCGAGTCCGGTGCTACCACCGCGTAGATGAAGGCAATTTGATTGAAACCAACACATCCTATACCAACTCTTTTACTGTAAATTGACTCTTTTGGTTGAGTTGGCTAGCATCAAAATGTTGTCTTCGGATATATTCCCTACAATACTAATGAAAATGTCTCTATCCACCCAGGACAATTTAGAAAAGCCATTTTTATAAACAATAAGGGTAGCCTCCTGTCCTTTGACATTAGCCTTTTTCATGACGGCATCCTCAGTTGTCATAAGAATTTCCCTGGTTTAAGTCACCGACAATATTCATTTGAGTAATAGTAACTTCTGACCCATTACCTTTAAGCAATAGTTCAACCTGCCTGGAATTACCCACATTAGTTACTTCCGCCTTTTCAAGTTTGTAAACATCCATCATATCCAGGGGAAGCAGAATATCATAACGTACATCTTTTAAGACACTGTATACTTCAGGAGTAAGGTAGTCTGCAGTGTCTTTCTTATTTTCTTTCCCGAAAGAGATATAGGCGGTCTGAACTTTGCCGCTAATAAAAGACTTTATACTTTGAAACACTTTTAAATTAATGGCGGTGCCTTGAGTTGGCAGCATGAATAATGAGGTCGTTATCGCCAAAATCACAAAACCGGCGACAGCCAATGTTTGAGGTTTTTTCTTGGCCTCCTAACATTGTATCGATTACTGAATTTTTCCCAAGCCTCGTCTAGGTTAATATCTTTATCCTTCCTGGCTTTTTCCTGCAGGGATCTTTTAATTAATTCGTCAAGAGTGACATATTTTTCTTCACTCAACTTTCAGCCCACCTTTTGGATCCTTTTCGATATATCCCTCTTTAATTAACTTACTTCTAATGCTACTTCTGGCCCTATAGAGCAGAGTCTTAATAGTTCCTTCGGGTTTTTGGAGTAAGATTGCAATATCTTTTACTTTCATTTCTTGGTAGTAGTAGAGGTGGATAATCTGCTTCACGGCAGGGTCAAGGGATTCTACAATCCGCCTGACTGCATCAAAAGTTTCCTGGGAGTTCATGAGATATTCAGGGGAATTTTCCAAGGAGTCTCGGAGCGGGTCGATCAGTTCAAAGCTAACTACTTTCTTATTTTTATTTAAGAGATCGGTGGCGGTATTAATTGCAATCTTTTTAACCCATGCCGCAATCTTGTCAGAATCTCTTAATTGATCGATATTTTGTATTGCTTTAAATATTGCCTCTTGGGCAGCTTCTTCTGCGATTGAAGCATCACCACAGTAAAAATAGACTGCTTCATAAGCTGGATTGTAATACAGTCGAAATATGAGCTCGCTGTACTCTTTGTCTGGTTTTTTCTTTCTTGAGAACAGACGTTTAATTATAGACATAGTTACCTCCCAAGAGGTTTCGTTATCTTTACAAAATAATTCTATATATGACTATTTAATTCCTTTGTTGAAATCAATTATTATTATTATTATGTGATTATACCGTTAGCTCAGTATAGGTTATTGTCTTAGTACTTAGGCAAATATTGAGTAAACGGTTAAATAATTCACCCTTGAAATTACGGCGATTAAAGCGGTAACAAAATTCATTTAGATATGCCTGCARATGYTTTCTATCAAGTCCATGAAATGTCCCTGCAATAAAGGCTTTTGCATTTGAGATGATTGTATGAAGCCACTTTAAATGGTCTGGATTATCTTTTGGATTAAACACTTTTGGTTTATGCTCATACCCTTCCTTGGCAAGTTGAGTATAGGATCTGTAGGCATCACTAGAAATGGTTGACCCTGTCTGTATTGAAGAATGAGCAAATTTAACGATTGTTTCTTTCTTAATATCTGTAACTACCTGCATTTTAACGTATAATGGGTGTCCCTTCTTGTTTACTGATAAGCCGACAAGCACAGGTTGTGACCGTCAAGTAGAAATGAACAAATTTCGATAAATAATTTTTAACACCTAGTAAATTCCAAAAATGGTTGCCTCATAAATCACTCTTTGAGTGTTTTGATAATATCAGGCTGTAAAGGCCCGAAGATGGTTTGCCTATGCTTAAGCCGGTAGCTGTCTCCGGTTAAAACCAGGACTTCACTCTTGTGAAGAATACGGTCCAAAATGGCCGTGGTGATGGCCGGATCACCCAGAATTTCTCCCCATTCCTCAGGCCCCTTGTTGGAAGTAATGATTAAAGAGGTC
>NZ_AWQQ01000067.1 GCF_002607855.1 Desulforamulus profundi | reverse complement strand
TAACAGATTGCGCCCCGCCGGTTACTCGATTGTACCACACGCGGGGACCCCGTCCGTCAAGACTTCCCTTCGGCGCCACTTTAATTTAAGTTAACCTCTGGGGCTCACCAAGAACATTTTAGGATAACAAGGGGAGCTGTTATTTATTTCCAAAGTGTCAATACCTTGACAACTTAATTCATATTATGCTTGGTAAATTTGTTATATACTGCAAGTACGACGCAATAATTGCGAATCCTGCCTGAACAACTTTTTCGTAAGAATAATTTAACCATTGAAACAAAACTACCTCATAAAATGTTCAAGGCAAGCCAGAGGCCTGCCTTGAAACTAATTCCAGATTTTTAACAAGATCGTGCGTATAAAATTGGGAAGCCGTACAAAATACACGCGCATTCCGATCACCCCTCATGAAATTTGAATTCCTTTTTATATTATTTGGGTGGGGTTGGATTTGTGCATCTGTGTAACAATATGACGGCTAAGAGAAAAAAATACCACTGGATCGAAGTTTTGTCAGAACTTTGGCACCTTAATTTTACTGATCATCAAATAGGACAGCAACAGCATGGCCATGGGGAGAACCAACACCGGCAGGTTTCCCAGGTAAATAATTAAAAGGGCCACGATGCCGCCGGCTACCGTAATGGGGACCCCCATAAAACTTCCGCTAAAGTTCGTTACATTAAAACGGGCCAGTCGTAAAGCGCCGCACATGACAAAGGCCAGGGCGATGGCCAATCCCAAATAGCCCCAATCGGATAACTGCAGCGAATAGGCCAGTATGGCCGGCGCCACACCAAAGGAAACAAGATCCGCCAGGGAATCCAATTCCTTGCCAAAATCAGAGGTTACCCGGAGTTTTCTGGCTACCTTGCCGTCCAGGTAATCCATCACTCCCGCCAGCAGGATCATTAAGCCTCCCTGAATGTATTCTTGATCCAGTGCCAGCACCAGAGCAAAAACTCCAAATAACAAGTTTCCCAGCGTAAATAAACTGGGTATGTGTTCACCCTTCATCGGGAACCTCCCCGTTATGGTATTTGCAACAGAAACATTCCGCATTACTTTATTTTAGCATCCCCTTGACTGAAGCGAAAGAGGTATGCCAAATTATTCTTGCCGGCCTGTCAACCAAAATTTTACTTTCGGTACAATCTGCTGCCAACTGCCTCGGAAATGTTCTGCCAGAGGCAGGGAATTGAAAAATTTTAAGCCGTACTTTTTCTCCACCAACCGGCCGTCCAGGATCACCACAACTCCCCTGTCCCGGGAGTCCCGGATCAACCGGCCAAAGCCCTGTTTAAACTTGATCACCGCCTGGGGAATTTGGTAATCCTGAAAGCCGTTTCTTCCCTGCCGGGCAATTTTCTGCAGCCTGGCTTCCAGCACCGGGTGGTTCGGCGGTGCAAAGGGCAGTTTGACAATAATGACACAGGACAAGGCGTCTCCCGGGATGTCCACTCCTTCCCAGAAACTGGCCGCGCCAAAAAGCACCGTGCGTTTTCCCTCCATAAACTGTTCCACCAGGCGCCTCCGGCTGCCGTCCAATTCATGTCCCAGCAAACATATGTCTTCGTTTTCGTAATGATCCTTTAACCGGTGGTAGACTTCCCTCAGGGAGCGGTGGGAGGTAAAAAGCACCAGGGTACGGCCCTCGGCGGCCAGCGAAATATTATAAATAGCTCTGGCCAGTTCATCGTGATAGGGGCTGTCACCCATTTGTCCGGGTTGTGGGATATCCCTGGCCGCGCATAGCAGGGCCTGCTCTCCATAGTTAAAGGGGGAATCCAACTGCTTTTCAAGCATAGTATTTGCGGGAAGTAAATCTAATCCAATGCTTTTGATAAAATGTATAAAATTTCCGTCCACCGTCATAGTGGCAGAGGTCAAAATCACCGGGCGAGGTTCAGCAAACAATTTGGCCTGCAGCAGCGGCCCCACATCAATGGGGGCGGCGCGTAGAATTACTTCCGGCTGGTCGGCTCCTCCCTCCACCCAGTAAACGGTGTCCTCTTCATGGTGGCGGCAGATCCATTCCAGGTTATGGGCCATTTCCTGCCCCAGGGAGGCCCAGGAAACCAGGTCCTTGGCAATTCCCGGCACGTCTTCTGCAAATGCGGCTCCCTCCGCCAGCCGGTCCCCCACTTTTACCATCAACTGGCACAGGGTGCGCAGGTTGACCAGCAGGTTATCCAACTCGGAATCCACCGCTACCGGCAAACCGGGAAGCCCGTCCAAATTCTCTGCCGGGCCAAACCTCAGGGAATAGCGCCCTTCACCGCTCCCCGCGCTTTTTTCTATCCAACGGGATACCATTTCAAAGAATGTGACGGCGGCTTCCCTGCACCTCTGTCTTGTTTCAGAGGACTGGCTGATAAGATTTTGCCACCCGCCTTGATCATAGGCCATAGTAAAATTGTCCAGTTTGCCGAGCTGTTTTCCGGCCACCGACAGCCAGCGGAACACATCCAGGCGACCGGTAATTCTGCCAGATGCTCGGTGGCACAGCCCTCCAGGTGATGGGCCTCATCGATAATGAGAGGACCGTAGCCGGGCAGGACCATATTATCGGCGTTGGCATCGCTCAGCAGCAGGGAATGGTTGACAATGACGATATCCGCCCTCTCTGCCCTGCGCCGGGCCGCCATAAAAAAACACCGGTCTTTAAAATAGCGGCAGCGGTTGCCCAGGCAGCCGTCACTTTCGCAACATACACCGGTCCAGTGTTCCAATTCCTGGTAGGAGACAGCGAGCTCGCTGCGGTCTCCGGTGACGGTTTCCTGCAGCCAGACCAAGATTTTGGCCAGGAATTGGGCTTCCTCCGGTGTGTGATGGGCCTCGGCCATTAAAGATGACCAGCGGCGGAGACATAAATAATTGCTCCGTCCCTTCATCAAAGCGGCCCGGAACTCGAAGTCCGGCAGGTTGGCCAACAGGGGTATGTCCTTGTTCCACAGCTGCTCCTGCAGCGTAATGGTGTGGGTGGTGATGAGAACCCGTTCATCGTTCCGGCTGGCCCACCGGATGGCCGGCACCAGGTAGGCCAGGGATTTGCCGGTGCCGGTCCCGGCCTCCACCAGCACAATTTTATTCTCATTAAAACCCTTTACCACATGGTCCACCATATCACACTGCTGGGCACGGTACTGGAATCTTGGCAGCGTGGCTGCCAGGGCGCCCTCCGGCCCCAGGACTGCCATGCATTCCTCCAGGGAGATGCTCTTTTTTTCCTGCCGGGGCCGGTCCTTAGGGGGACCCTCTTCCATGGAGGCACCCGGCACCCGTTGGGTAATTTTCCGGTCAGGAAACTGTTTGATAATCTTTGCGCTTACGTCCTCTAAAACCGGGTACCAGGCGGAACCTGCCTGTTTGAGCAACCGGCTTAACTGCCAGACGAAATCCACTTCATACTTTTCCAAACGATTTACCAGAGCTACCAGCAGCCGGGCGGCGCCAAGGGCGTCATCCAGTGCCCGGTGCTGTTGTTCGATGACGACGTCAAGGGATTTACACAATTCACCCAGCCGGTGATTGGCGGCTGAAGGCAGTAAATATTTGGCCAGTTCCAGGGTATCATAAAGGTCGTTAGCAAGGGGACGCCTGGCCGCAGCGGCTAAAAAGTCACGGTCAAACTTGATATTATGTCCCACCAGAGGGAAATCGGCAATAAACGATAAAACCCCGGGCAAAATTTCGCCCAATACCGGGGCCCCGCTAAAATCTTCATCCTTCAGACCGGTCAGGTGCTTTATTTTTACCGGCAGCGGACTCTCGGTACGAACCAGGGATTGAAAGCGTTCCACTTCCTGGCCGTCAATGACTTTAACCAGTCCAATTTCAATAATCTCGTCACTCCAGCAGTTCAGACCGGTGGTTTCCAGGTCCAATGCCACAAAGGTTAACATCCCTTTAAATACCCCCATACATCTGCTAAAAACCTTCTTCTATTGATGGAATCCGAGTTCCTGCCTGAAACAAAATAATTATACCCAAGGTGCAGATGATAGGAAAGTTCTCCGATAAAATTTGTTATAATTAGGCTGAATTGACTTGGCAAAAGGGAGGCATTCTGCCATGCAAGATGAAACAGCCCGGCTCGGCGAAGCCCTGGGCCGGTTGGAAGGGGCCCTGGGACCGGCCCTCATTAAAAAAGAAGTCCATAAAATTGACGGCTGGAACCCCGAAGGTGCGCCGGACCTACACCCGCTGGTTTTATTATGGTATAAGACCCGGGAAGATTTGGGACTGGCGGAACTGACCGGCAGCCTCCCCCGCTCCCGCTGGGTTCAGGAAACCCTGCAGCTAGGTGAACTCCTAAAGGATGCTGCCACCCACCCCGAGTACCCGGAATTGCTGGACAAGCTCAGAGATGCCGCAAACTGGCGTTCTGCTGTAAACCAAATGAAAATAAACCAAATTCAAGTCGGGGACGGTTCGTGCGCCGAGCAAAGGGCGCATCGTATAGTGGGTGGGAATCCCACTGAGAAAGGTTTAGCCAACCACTCATAGCGAGTCTTGGAACACAGAAATTTATCTTTAAATGGCTGAACCGGCGCAGTCAACGGAAAAGTTTTGACTGGCGTAAGTTTACATTATTCCTGAAAGCATATCCAATACCCCGACCACACAATAGTATAAACATCTACGACCTAAGACTACACATATGCTACATTCTGTAAATGGTGATATGAAGAGCCGGATACCTAAATAGGGCACGTCCGGTTTTGTGAGGGGTATGCGGCCAATCAGGTCATGGAGCAAATAATGGGACACTCCCAGAGGAAACGGGGAGAAACAGGGAAAACAAAGCGTCTCTTAAAACCCGAGAGGCCCACATCTACTCGACTTGACTTGAATTTGACAGGTTGGAATTCAAGTCAAGAACCGTCCCCACTTGAATTCACTTGAATTGGTGTCATAATTTGCCTGGGAATGGTTTCTGTAGTAGAATAAATTGGAGTTCATTTTAAGGAGGGTATTCTTTTGAAGAAGGGCAGTATTGAACTGGAAAACGGCGGCAAAATCGTAATTGAATTTTTTTATGAAGCAGCCCCCGGCACCGTGGCCAACTTTGAAAAATTAGCCAACGAAGGGTTTTACAACGGACTGAACTTCCACCGGGTGATCCCCGGCTTTGTGGCTCAGGGCGGATGTCCCTACGGCACCGGCACCGGTGGTCCCGGTTATACCATCAAGTGTGAAACCAAGGGCAACCCGCACAAGCACCAGAGAGGCGCCTTATCCATGGCCCATGCCGGCAAAGACACCGGCGGCAGCCAGTTCTTCATTTGTTTTGATGCTTTCCCCCACCTGGACGGCGTACATACGGTCTTCGGGAAAGTGGTTGAAGGTATGGAATATGTAGATCAGATTAAGCCCGGCGATAAGATGAAAGAAGTAAAGGTTTGGGAAGTATAGTATAGCAACAAGAAATCCAGCTTCATCATGAGCTGGATTTTTATGGCTTTCTTTATGTGTGTATTTTCTTTAAAATACGCAACTCGGCACGAGCTGCGTACTTATGTTATTCATCAATTATAATGCTTTCAGCGGATTTCTTTAATTTCCCGATCAACTCGATTATAGTTGGGTCTGGTTCCTTCTTAGCTTCTTTTTCCAGGTAATTAAAATCAATTTCCTCCATTTGTGATCTTATTAAAAGAAAGGCCCATTCCCGATCTGCTGAAGATTTCCAATACACTGCCGCTCTGACCCGGTCAAGAATCAAATCTTCGATGCCAATAACATAAACGTGATAACCTTCTTCCACAGTGACTTGCATGATCCTGTCAAGTGAGCCGGCCAGGGCATCGTCCGGTATTTCTATTGGGAGTCCTAAATCTTCATGATACCAGTGCCTGTTGCCTTGCGACTTTTTAAAACCTAAAAGAGTAAGAATTTCCTGGGCAAATTCACGGCCACTTACGACTAAATCTACATCAACTGTGGTATAGTGACCAAGGGTGTAAATCTCTACTGCATGGCCGCCAACAATAATTGGCCGGATACCCATTTTTTCCAGAAGGTATGTAAGATAGCTGATGACCTTAATGTTTCTCTGGAATGTTTCCATTGGCTGTTCTTGAACGCCGGCTATCTTCTCTTTAATAAGTTGTACATCAGCCTCAGAAATAAAATCTCCAACTCCTACCATTCTTTATCAAAATCCCTTCGCTTTGATAGCGTTTTACTTTGTCCATGATGGATCTGGCTAACAAGTTTATCTCTGCGGGATCTCTTTCTTTTCTATTTACCCGTTCCTCTTTAGGCAGACGGGTACAGGTTGAAAGTTGTATTTTTAATGTTTTCTTTTTTTTGCCTTTATTTACTAGTTCGTCAATGTTTGCGCGTTTCATAAACGATCACCCTACATTTATTATATACCATTAAAAACAAAAAACAAAACCAATTTGGCAATATATCCCACCAGTATCAATGTTCCTCCGCTTCATGGGATCCTCTTATTTTTAAGAATGCTTCTATAACAAGAAAAATGCACGGTTTTCACCATGCATTTGAGAGACTTGGGCTTTTTACATATTTGAACATATACAGAGTTCGCTATTTTGTTTTATTGCATCTGATTATATTGGACCGGAACAGGCTGGTATACTTGGCTGTATAAATCCAAACTTGATTGTTGTGCCGAATGAACTGGGTAATAACCTCTTTCGAAGGAAAATAACCATAGCAACATTTATTAATTTACCTATATGACATAATTAGAATGTTAATATCCGGAGAAAAACAAGCCTGGCAGGTAAGTCTGCGCAGGCTTGTTTTTACTCTATGGTCAAAGTTTCCCCCGGCTGCAGGATGGTTACCCTGGCGAGGGTTTGCTCTTCAACGGCTTTCTTAAAGGCCCCGGGGTCCTGGGCAATGAGGGGCCAGGTGTTGTAGTGCATGGGAACCACCTGCTGGGGATTCAACATTTTTACGGCCTCCAGGGCATCCGCCGGTCCCATGGTAAAGTTGTCCCCGATGGGCAGCAGGACCACATTGATGGTGTTTAAACGACCCAGCAATGCCATATCGCCGAACAAACCGGTATCTCCCGCATGGTAGACGGTTTTATCGCCAACGGTAATGAGAAACCCGCAGGGGTTCCCCAGGTATTCGGCGGGACCGTCAGCCCCGCCAGCGGAACTGCCGTGCAGAGCCTGGGTCAGTTTCACTTTAAAGGTCCCGAAATTATGGGCTCCTCCGATATGCATGGGATGGACCTTAGCCCCCTGGCGTGCGCAGTAATTGGCCAGTTCATAGACCGAAACAACAGTGCCGCCGGATTGTTTCGCCAGCGCCAGGGCATCCCCGGCGTGATCCCCGTGCCCGTGGCTGACCAGAATGTAATCGGCCTTGATGTTCACACCGGCAGGAGCCGCCGGGTTGCCGGTAATAAAGGGGTCAATGGCGATGGTCACCCCCTCCGCCTCCAGTAAAAAAGCGGCATGACCCAAGAACGTAAGACGCATGGTATCAACTCCTATAAGATGGTGCCGGATGTTGAATTCAACAATCTTAGATGATACAGTCGGGACAAGAAACGATAATTTTGTTATCTTTTATCGTGAATGATGTCAGCGGAATTTTGTTAGAAGCAGGCTTCTTTCCGGTCATGTCCGTATAGTACACAGTGGTTCCGCTATCTTGTGCTTTTAACTCTACTTCTTCGCTGTAATAGCCGCCATCAACATATAGATCGGTGATTTTCATTTTCTCCTGGATAACCGGGAGGCGGTTTTTGAGCATCTGTGTATCATCGACAGTGTTTTTATCCACAGCATAATCAGTAATGATCTGGACGGGGTTCTCATCGGCACAGGTTTCTGTGAGATTAACCACATATCCGGTATTCCCTTTGCCGGCTTTTTGCGGTAGGTTGCGTCCGGATCATAGGCTGATTGCAGTGAATCAGCCGTAATGTCTTTGTTTTCTTTGGCTGTCCATTTCCCTTCGCTGTCGCAGGTAGCCTGTTCTTCTAAAAACCGCTGAACGAGACAGACTGCGTTGCTCTTATGAATGTCTGGATAAGACTTGGTGATATTCAGCAACTGTGCACACAAACGGAGCAATTCCTGCAGGCGGTTTAAAGCTTCACTACCCTTAGAACGGTAAAGAACATCTGTTTTATAGGTCGATTCAAGCACATGCTTCAAGTCTTCTGAAAGTATCTCGGGAGGATATTGAATTATATCTTTCAATCGTCTGATTTCTTCTTATCTCTTTAATGTAATTCGATATTCATGCCTTTAGTTCCTACTTTTGGGGGTGGGGTTTCCAGAAATTTCGGGGGTTATTGCAGTAGAATCCATTATGCTTTATAAAACCATATCTAAAAATAGGACCAGGGTTATGACCATCAAGAGAATGAAAATACGTTTTCCATTGCTGAATATATTGTTGGACATTTCAAGAAATATTATTTGCACAATGCACTTATTTTATAAAAAACATATAACATATAACATTAATAACAGCAATGCTTTTTAAAGAAGTTTGCTGAACTGCCTGTAAAACAATTAAAAACCCGCCTGATAAGGCGGGCCGTTTGCTGTGGTAATTCAGTTAAAAGCCTTTAATAAGGGATCAGGCCGCAGTCTTCCAGTAACTGCTGGCCCTTTTTGCCAAGAATTAAGTCCAAAAAGGTACCGGCCATATCCGGGTTCTCTGCGTTTTTGGGAATGGCAATGGCAAATTCAATGGGTGCTCCGGTAACGCAAACCATCTCGCCGGAATTTTTCCCCTGCAGGCTGACGGAAGCCTGACGGTACTCCCTGGCGTGGGCCGGGTTGGAGAGATTTATTTTCTCCGGCAGGTACAGGTGCCGCAGGCCGAACTGGTTGGCAACGCACAGGTACGAAAAGGCATAGTCCAATTTCCCCACCAGAACTTCCGAGGCCAGGTCGTAGGACTTGGGGTAAATGAACTCTTTGGAACATTTCTTATCTAACCTCTTGAAAAGACCCTCCTGCCGGTAATACTTCTCCGCCAGCTGCCACACCATAAGGGTCCGGTAGCCGCAGGGGTCCAGGTTGTGGTCAGACCGGCCAAAAGTGACACCCTCCTGAAATAAAATGTTATACCAGTTCTCTGCGGTGATTTCTCCACCTCCCCTGGAAAATTCGTTATAGGCCAGCACGATTTGGTCGTTGGCAAAGATGTAATACTTGTCCACATATTCGGGTACCAGCAGTTCATCAAAGAGCATGGGGTCTGCCAGGGCCAGTATATCTACGACCTTACCTCCCCGGATCTGCCTGGCACAGGCCCGGGAGCCGAAGGACTCTAAAGTGATTTCCCACTCAGGGTGGGTCTCCTTCAAGAGCTTGGCACACTCGACCACCGGCATGCGCAGGGCGCCGGCATGCAATATCTTGAGCGTCTGGTTCACCTTCACTCCCACTTCCACCCCCGGTTGCATTCCTCTAAAAAGGCCTTCAGCTTATTCACCTTATCGGTGAGTAATTCCACACAGTAGGCCAGCGCTTTTTCCCCCTCCGGTGTTAGGGCATAGGCCCGCCTGGCGGGTCCCGCCTGCTCGGTCTCCCATTTGGAGATGACCAAACCGTCCTCCTCCATCCGGCGCAGGTTGCGGTAGATGGTGGCCGGGTCAGCCTCCACCTCGGAGAAGCCTGATTCATTAATCTTTTGGATTAATTCGTACCCATGGGAAGGTCTTTGGGAAAGAAAGAATAACAGGGTCGGCACCAGCATTTTATCAAGCCGGCCGTTAATGTAGGCATAGGCAGGGTTCTGATGATCTTCCTTCACCCAAATTCACCTCGAATCTTTGTTTCTCTTGTAAGCTGCTTCATCCAGTGGTTATAACCAAATACACTCAGGTTTTTAGACATACTACCTCAGTTTACGGGAGTTCGTCAAGAAACTAAATCCCTCCTGTGCGGCAACACAACCGAAGTCGGTATTCCGTGGTTAACCGGCTTTATTTGATGAAAAACTGGATGATGTAATTAAAGGCCAGGAACAGAATTAGCACGCAAAGAATGCCTTTAATGATCCTGTCAGGCAGGAATTTTTGAATACGAGCGCCCACATAGGTCCCCAGCAGACCCCCGACACCGAACAGCGCACCCAGCATCCAGTCCGGAGCCACAGCGGCATTACTGGCGATGGCAGTGGTGGCCAGGATGTGGTAGTAGATCACACCGGCAATGGAAGTAATAAAGGTTTCGGCCAGGGCAGCCCCGGCGACGGTGTAGATCGGCAGTCCTAAAACAGCCACGCAGAAGGGTGAGATAATGGCCCCGCCGCCGATGCCGTAAATACCGCCAATGAGTCCTACAGCCAGGGCCAGCGTAATGATTGCCATGGTGCTGAAGGAATAGGTATCTCCCCAGAATTCGTACTCAATCTTCTTAAGGGATACGGACTTGTTCTTTACCACCGCTTCCGGCGGCAGCCCAGCGGCCATGCGGTTGTAGTTTTCTTCTTTCAGTTTGGCCACTTGCTCGGAAAACTTCTTCTGCATGATTTTGTTTTGTTCTTTCATCTTTTTATTCCAGCCTGCCACCTCGGAAAGGAGGCGGTAACCAAGGTACAGCAGAACAACACCTACAAACAGCTTAAAGGATTTCGGATCGGGCAAATACGTAATTCTGATCCAGGCACCGAAGAATACACCGGGCAGCGTGCCGATCACCACCGCCCAGGTCAACGGCCAGGCCATGCGGCCTTCTTTAATATAGCGGTATAATCCTCCGGGAATAGCGATAATGTTGTAAATCAGGTTGGTGGGACTCACAGAGGGGCTGGTGTAGTGCAAGACGCTCACCTGAAAGGGCAAAAGCAAAAAGGCCCCGGAAACACCGGCGGACGCCGTTATGGAGGAAACCAAAAACGCCACCAGTGGTGGTATAAAGGGCAGAACATCTACACCGGATACAGGAAAATGCATAAAATCGCTCCTCTCCTACATTATTTAATAACAAATCAACCAGATTATGGCCCATCACCTCGCTCTATAAGTGCACGCCGCATATAGTATTGGTTAATAATAAATTTACTGCAAAATGATGCAACCTGCTTGAGAGAAAAAATAAAACAATATCCATCAGTTAATCCCAGGGAGACTGTTCAAATGTTCCCCATTTTAATGTTTTGGCTATGGCCATTGCCCTAAAAGAGCAAATCCCCCGCCTCAACCAGGGGAGATAAGCGCTGTTTACTTTTTTAAAACCGATTGGTTATAAAGGTAGTTACTCCCTCCAGCGTGTGTACATGATCAGGGCCAGGGTTAATGGTGGGATGGTGACGCCTGAAAGTCCGTGCGTGTGACCCACGTCAAAACTGGTTCTGGTCCCATACCGGTGTACATGGGTTCTGGGGGTAACACAGGGTGAGCCCAATCTGTTCTGTTGTAAACATTGAAAAAAATACTTCGTTTAACAAAGTTTATTTTGGTCATTATAGTTATGACATTTAAATTAAATAAATGGAGGTAGTAAATAATGACTGTTGGTTCGAAAATGCACCAAACCCTGGCCAGTCTTGAAGGAGCTGCTGCAAATTTAAAGACCTTTGCCCTGGACACCCAGGACCAAACCGCCAAACAAATGTTTAATGATTTAACCGGCCAGGTGGAGACAATCTGCCAAACCTTACGGGACCGTGTTAATTACATTGAACAAGAGGAACCCCAGTACAAAGTAGCACAGCCCCAACAACAGCAGTAACAGCAAACCGGGGATGGTTTTTAAAACCATCCCCGGTTTGCTGTTCACAGCATCGCTGCAGTGATAAAGTTTTATGATATTCAATTGCAAAATCCTGAAACCATGTATGACTGACACGGGAATTTAGACCGTTTCCACTCTAAGAGGGTTATGCTCGTATTTGCACATGATCAAGGTTTAGCCGGTAACCCCGGGAACGCTTGCTTTTAATGTAATGCTGGCGCCGGGTGCTTCTGTACCGGGCCACTGCCACTGCCGCAGCCAGTTCAAGGCATCTTTTACCTGCCGGTTGTTCAAGTCGCCCTGCAGGGCCACCCTGCCGCGGCAGCCGTCCGCCGTCAGGACCAGGTTGTTTTCCGCTTCGCCGTTGACCGGGATGTTTGGATTGTGGGTGGCGAAAATCATTTGACGTCCGGTTTTCACTTTTTTCAGGGACGGCACCACGGTATGAAAGATATAGGAGTTATCCAAATGGTCCTCGGGCTGGTCGATAATCAGGGGACTCCTGGCAGGCCCGCAGCCGTTGTTCATATAAACTACCTCTTAAATGTTTCAGTTTATCCTTTACTTGCTGCCGTTGTGCCGCCAGTTCGGCCTGCTCCTGTTCCTTCTCGGCCAGTGTATTAACTTCTCCAATTCCAGCAGCGTCTCAGCCAGCTGTTTTCTTTCCCGTACCGCCTGCTGTTTCCACCAGCAGCCTGAACCTACCGTCTCCCAGGATTGCCGTGACATGTTTTGACAGGGATCGCAGTGTCCTACCGTATTCATCGAAACAAAAAAGGTTGTTGACTCACGATGGTCAACAACCTTTTCTGCAAAAAACCTGTTATTTATCCCGTCAGATCCATATATTTTTCGCTAATTTGGGGATACTACCGAAAGTAGGTTGAAATCTCAACCTAATCTCCTCTCCCTTTCTCGCTGTATCTGACCCAGATACAGCTTTTTTTTGTTTAGAAAATTGCTTTTGTAAGCTGTGGATAACTATTAGGGCGAAATTTGTTTTTCTACCCATACAAAATAACTTAATAACTTAAGTACCATGTACCGAGGCCAGATATTTCTCCACTTCCATGGCCGCCACCGCGCCGTCAGCCACGGCGGTTACCACCTGGCGCAGGGGTTTTTGCCGGATGTCGCCGGCCACATACAGGCCGGGAATACCGGTTTCCATTTTTTCATTGGCTATAATGTAGCCCCGGGCATCGCTCTCCACCAGATCCTTCACCAAATCTGAATTGGCCCTGGTACCCACATAAACAAACACGCCGTCCACCGGCACATCCTTCATTTCCCCGGTGCGGACATCCTTAATCCGAACGGCATCTACTTTATCTTCACCCAGCACCCGGTCCACCACCGAGTACCACAGAAAGTCAATCTTGGGGTTGGCCATGGCCCGTTTTTGAATCAGCTTGGTGGCCCTTAATTCACTGCGCCGGTGGATAATATAAACCTTGCCGGCAAACTTGGTTAAAAACAAAGCTTCCTCCACGGCAGCATCGCCGCCCCCCACCACCGCTACGGTTTTATCTCGGAAAAAGGCACCGTCACAGGTGGCGCAGTAGGAAACACCACGGCCATGGAACTTGCTTTCTCCCTCTACACCTAAAAACTGCGGCTTGGCACCGGTGGCCAGAATGACCGCTTTGGTCTTGATGGGTTCCTGGCCGGTATGGACAACAAACACGTCCCCTTGGCGTTCCAGCTTCTCCACGTCCGCATTCACAATTTCCAGACCAAAGGAACGGGCCTGTTCATCCATTTTTAACGCCAGGTCGAGACCGCCAATACCGCCGGGAAAACCGGGGTAGTTTTCAATCCATTCGGTGGATGCCGCCTGCCCGCCGGGCATTCCTCTCTCAAAGAGGACAGCATTGATGTCCGCCCTGGCCGCATATAATCCGGCGGCGTACCCGGCAGGACCCCCGCCGATAATTACAAGTTCTTTCTCCTGCAAAAGAAGCACCTCCAACAAGTATCAAAATAAACTGATCAACTCTAGAAGTATACTATGAAATTTATTATCTCATTTGACAAAATACTCCGTCAAGGCTGCAGTGAAAAAACAAAAATACAAGGCCCGCCCGGACCTCGAACCTTTTTATAAACTTTCGTTTTCCCTTAACTCCTTTTCTTTTAATAAAATGGCCCTGGTTTCCCTGGCTGCCCGCAGTACCTGGGGTTCTTCGGCGGGATTTTCCATGATGCGTTCCATATGCTTGAGGGCGCTGGGCATTTTTAACTTGCCTAGCGCCAGGGCCGACTGTTCTCTCACCATGGCCACCGGGTCATCCAGGGAATTAATCAGTGCAAAATAAAAGGATGGGTCCGCCATTTGACCCATGGCCTGGCAGGTACGAACTCTTACCAAACTGTCCCGGTCCAAAATGGTTTTACTTAACAGGTTAACGGCGTCCTTGCCGCCCAGTTGGCCGCAGGCCCAGACAATCTGTAAAAAAACCTTTTTCGGCACCCGCCGCTGCAGGGCTTTAAAGCACAACACCACAGTGGTGTCTCCCCGGCGCACCAGTTCACGGATGATATGAACTGTAACCTCCGGGTTTTTTCCTTGTAACACGGCGGTACTGCGGGATATTTTGTCCCTGGCTTTGCTGCGCAGGATGGCCTGCACTTCATCGGCCAGAGCCGGCACCACCAGCGGCACGATGAGCCTGGCGGCCTGTTCCGAAAGGCTCAGGGCGCTGTCATGCCCGGCATCGTGGATGATCAGATTGCTTTCCAGCAAACGGTCCAGCAGGGTGGAGATCTGCTTTTTGGGCCAGTCGGCCAACAGGCCATAGCCGGTGGTTTTGGTGAAATAACTCTCACCGGTTAACCAAGCGGTTTTGGCTCCCTTTAAAATATCGGCAAAACGGGCGGGGCTGACCTGCTTTTCCACTTGGAACAGTCCCTCAAAAAGCCGGATCAGGCAATCGGGGTCCAGTTCCAGTTCCACGTCCATGATGATTTGCTCCGCCTGCAGGCGCTCATAGTAGTTTTTAAAGACTGTAAACCGGTTGCGAAAATCCGCCATAAACCGGACCAAATGTACCCCGGCGCCGGCCAGTTCCCGGTGAGCCATCAGTTGCTCTTCATTCACATTGCCCAGGACCTCCGCGACCTCCTGCAGTTTTAAATATTTCTTACGAAATATATCCAGGTAGCTTCCGAATAACCGGTCTTCTGTACAATCTCCGGCAAGCGGTAGCCAATGGTAAACATGCGGAGAATAATCTCCCAGGGCTGCCAGGGGTGGTTGTTGGCCACCGGGCTGACACCCAGCACACCCTTGGCCCGGGCCAGGACATCCCCGGCCAGCCCTTCGGCAAAGGCCGGCGGGTACGCAAACTGGGTGTTCAGTTTGGACGCCAGAATCTCCCGAAAGGTCGGATTATCAAGAAAATGCCAGTTTTTTTTCAGGCAGTAAATTAAGTCCGGAATCACGGTATCCCGCAGGTATGCCAGGGCCAGGGCGCTTTTTGGCCCGCCCCATTCCTCGGTAAACATTTTTTCCAACCCTAGGGCCAAATCCCTTTCACCGTCAAAGGGCCTGGGCTGTACTTTAATATCCAAGGCAAATCACATCCCCCGTAAAAATCCCAGGGTATTTATTCCACATGAAGGCTTTCATATCCTTTTTAACTTGGTTTTTAATCTATATACAATTTACTCAAAGGGTTGTCTGAAGAAAATGGCATAAAAGGTAACCGCCACGGTCACAACCGTCAACAAAAAGGTTCCGGCGGCCCCCCGCCTGTTCTTTTGCTTCCACAACCAGGCAGCGAAGGACAGCGTATAAAAGCCAATTAGGAGGGGGATCAGCGATAATAAATAGTCCATCAGTAACCTCTACTCCTTGTATGGCGGTACCATTTTCCTTACTAGGCCCGTCCTGCGGATGTTTGTCTTAAAATCCACCATGATGTCGGCATTGTTATAGATTTCTTGCCAGTTCAGATTTTCCCACTGTTCCCAGGAACTGAGCTCCCTTCGGTAATACCTGTCGTAATTGAAAATATCTCCCCAGTCCTTTTCCCTGGTCTTATCGATAAGCTCCCTGGCCAATTCTTCCATCCCCCGGTCAAAGGCGTCTTCCACAATTTTTTGTTTGGCAGGGTCTTCGTAGTGTTCCCCGCTCTGGATGGAGACAAATTCTCCTTCCAAATAAACCGTATGATAGATTTTCAGCACCCCTTCTTCCTGTTTAAACTTGATATCCGGTCGTTGTCCCTGGCGAAGTCTTAAAACAACCGTTTTATTCGGATGCTTGGGATCACGGATGGTAAAGCTGGAAACAGTAAAATCTCCGCGCAGCAGCATGAGAGTGCGATTTTCATCACCGTTTATTTCACCCACCATTTTATCCCTGTTAAAGATCGCTGCACCGATATATTCTGCCTTGTTTTCCCCTGTCCGCGGTACTTCGCCGGCGACATAGGGAACCCGCAGTGGTTCAGCGGCCTGCTTACCGTCCTCCGGCTTGCCGCGGGAAACACCTACCAGGCCCAGGGTCGGGCTGCTGTGCAGGTTTTTATAGGTAGAATAGTAATCATGGATATTACGGTTATGGAACAGGCCGGACACCTGGGCCATCCTGTCCATAAATTGATATTGTTTGGCCACGGACATCTCCAGCAATGGTTTATTTTTGTCCATAAATTCTTTGGCGGTGCCCCGGCATACATACAGGCCACTGTCTCTTCGCACTTCCCGCTGGCGAATCAAGGCATTGAGATAATCCTCGATCCCCTGCCTGGCCAGTTCTTCGCCAAACAAATAGACCTGGGTATGAGAAAATGTGGTCTCCCGGGAAAGAAAGGAATTTAAAATGGTGTAACATTCCCAAATGGATGGGCCTTCCACGCTGATATTTAAAAAAGGCTTGGCATTTCCGCCTCCCCCATCCATGGCAAAGGCCCTGGGGTTGGCGACGGTGGCGGTCACTTCCAGCGCTTCTGTTTTCCCCTTGTCAAAACCCACCGCCACCACCAGGCCACCTCGTCGGTCTCCCTGGCGCCCCAGCAGCCGCTGGCAAAGGTGCAGAGAAGGAGTAAGACCAGCAGTTTGCCATAAAGATTACTTTGCTTCATCCCGTGTTTCACCCCCTGCTTTTCTGAATTTGGCTACCACCAGCAGGAAAAACGGTAGTCCCAGCGTGATTGCCAGGCCGGGATAGCTTCGCACAATATCGCTTTCGATCATCAGAGCGGTCATTAAGTCCGCGGGCAATAAACTTAAAGAAAAACAGAGCAAAGTGGTGATCCATAGGAGAGGGCGGTAATCCGGCAGCCGAAAAATCCTGGCCAATACTAGGTTAGCGCCGTATAGGGTGACCGCCATTTTAATGGTACCCACCATGGCCCAAATGAGCAGAAAGACGGACTCCATACGCTGGAAAAAGCGACCGAATTCAATGATGCGGCTGAGGTTATAGACCGGTAACATAAACTCTTCCGAAACCTGTACGCCAAAAACCAGGGTCAAGATGAATACGATAATCAGGAAAAGGCCGCCCCCCGTTCCAACAGCCAGCAGACCTGCCCGCCGGAAATGGCGCCAGCCCCCGAAGGCCGGCAGGAGCAAAGCTGCCAGCAATCCTTCGGTAATCACGGACTGACGGGCAATAGCATGATGGAATAGTTCCACCGGGGCCACACTGAACAGGGGAAAAATATTGTTAGGGTCTGCCTCGGGAAGAACTGCGGTACACAGAATAATCAGGCCCAGGGCAATAAAAGGAATGGACAGGCGGGCTACCCGGGCTATGCTTTCCAGGCCGTACCAGCAGCTGACAATGGACCCTACAGTCAGTGTGATAATTAAAAATGAAATGGGGGTCCTGGGCAAGGCGGAGGTGATGATAGCCTCTGAGTAGGACCTCAGCAGGACTGCCATGACCGCAATGAAATAAAAAGCAAAGAACAGGTTGACGGCTGTCCCCAGGTAAGGACCCAAAATCCGCTCACTGGCCTCCACGATGGTCCGGTCCCGGAAATTTTTCATCAATTCGGCGATCAGCCAGAATTCCAGCAGGGTGATAACAATGACAATCAAAATGAGGGCCCAGGCCATGGTCTTACCCTGTTCAACCGCGTTGGACGGGACAGACAGAAATACTTTTCCAATGTTGGATATTAACAGCAGTGCAAAGCCTTCGGCAAAACCAATTTTGCCCTCACGGATCAATCTTGTTACTCCCTTTCAGTGATAAGCTGTCTTTCTTTACCCAACCCCGGGCGATGTTTGGCTGGAACTTTTGTTTTTGGGTATTCATATAATCAGGCCGGTTTTCCCAGGAAAAAACCGATACCCGTAGCGCAACATCCCCGGAGGTTTTGGTGGTGGGAGACATGGGCGCCAGATAAGGAACACCAAAGGATTTCAGTGAAGCCATCATGTGCATTTGGATAAACAGCCCAAAGACAATGCCCACAAACCCCAGCAGTCCCTAAAACGATGTAAGCAAAGCGAACAATACGCAGGGAAAACTGCAGCGAGTAAGAAGGGATGGCAAAGGAAGCCAGGCCGGTCACCGCCACCACAATGACCAGAATGGGGCTGACAATGTTGGCCTGCACCGCTGCCTGGCCCAGGATCAACGCCCCCACAATGCCGATGGTGGCCCCCATCAAACCCGGAATCCTAACACTGGCCTCCCGGATAAATTCAAAGGAAACCTCCAAAACGATAACTTCGATAATACTTGGAAAGGGCACCCTCTCCCTGGCTCCGGTAATGGCCAGTAAAAGCTCGGTGGGGATCATTTCCTTATGGAATAAGACGATGGACAGGTAGACCCCCGGTGTTAAAAAAGCGATGTAAAAAGCCAATGCCCGCACCAGACGTAGAAAGGAACCGTACAATGGCCGCAGGTAGTAATCTTCCTGGGTGTGGAGCTGATCGAACATGGTGGTGGGAACAATTAAGACGTAGGGATTGTCTCCCAGTAAAATGGCCACCTTACCCCGCAGAATCATATAAGCCACCCGGTCAGGCCTTTCGGTGGCCATCACCTGGGGTGCGATGTTCCAGGGCCGGTCCTCGATAAATTGCTCCAGTATGCCGCTATCGATAATGGCGTCGGACTTGAGAGATTTGATTCTTCGCTTTACTTCTTTGACTAAACTATCATTGGCTACACCTCGTAGATACATAATGGCCAAGTCGGTTTGGGCAATCTCACCCACCTTAAACATCTCGGTGGTTAATTTGGCTGAACGAATATATTTTCTAATTAAGGCAGTATTGGTACGCAATGTTTCGCCGAAGGCTTCCTGGGGTCCCCGGATGACGGGCTCATTGGCCGGTGTATCGACACCCCGGTGATCCCAGCCTTTGGTCTCCATTAGCAGCGCCTGGTCGCAGCCGTCGATGAAAACAGCCGTGGAACCGTAATTGACGCCCCCCACAATCTGTTCAAACTTTTCATGGGCGGTCACCTGATTGCCGGTTAAAACACGCTTCTGAACATGGTCAAGCAAGTAACCTTCCACAACCTCATGAAAATTTGAAAACAACATCATGGGCTGCAGGATATGCTGATTAATGATTTTTTATCACTGAGGCCCTCCATGAACAACGCAAAGGCCTGCACCGGAGGGCTCAGGGCAATGGTAAATTCCCGGATAATGAAATCCTTGTTTTCCGGCAAACCGTAAATTTCCTCAATGCGCTTCTTATTAACCTCCAGGAAAGGACTTACTTTGTCCGGGTCCTGGTGTTCCTGGGCCTCAGAGACCTTGAGGGGTTTTTTCAGCCTGCGGCGGCCATGTTCTTTATCCTTATTGTCTTCAGCAGCAGGTTTTTCTTCGACGTTGGCAGTCTCTTTTTTGTCTTCTTCGGGCTCTTTTTTTTGCCCCTTCTCTCCTGTCCGGGTTTTCTCTTTCTGAGAGGCCCGGAAGGGCTTCTTTAATTGAGCGCGTTTTTCAGTCCTCTTTTTCTCTTCGGTGACCTGGGGTTGTTCCTTGCCTGCATCTCCGTTTTGGTCGGGGTTATTCTGCCTGTCCTGTACCAGTTCAGCCCGTTCTTCCGGGGTTTCTGCGAGGACAAACCCTTCCCCGTCCATGTTTGGCTTATAAACAAAGGTTTTTTTAATCATCTGCCAGAGGTTCATTTTCATCACCGCTATTAGTTTCACCATAAAGAGGTGGATTATCCAAAATATATTAAAACCCGGGGTCACCCCCGGGTTGTCCGACACGAAACAATTACTCATAACTAAATCATTGCATATTTCCTCTACTTCCCCCGGAATTTTTCCTGCAGCTTCTGGTATTCCGCCGTGTATTCGGGCGCCTCGCACTTGTACAGCACGCCCACGATAAATTTATCGGCCCGTTCTTCGGGACTCAAGATTTTCATAACGCAGGGCCGTTACGCCATGGTCCCGCTGCCATTTCAACATGTCCGCCGGCGAGCCCATTTTGTTGTGCCGGCCAAAAGAAGTGGGGCAGTGGGTCACCACTTCGATAAGGGAAAAACCGTTATTTTTATAGCCTTCTATAATTAAGTCCGTCAGCAGCTTGGTATGGTAGGTGGTGGTTCTCCCCACGAAGGTTGCCCCGGCGGCAATGGCCAGTTCCGCCAGGTTAAAGGGGCGTTCCAGGTTGCCGTAGGGCGAAGTGGTGGCCCGGCAGGCATTGGGCGTCATGGGTGGCTGTGCTTTATCCCCCGGCTAGGGGGGAAATTAGTACAATTTCTTCGCCGTCCTGAGGTACGTAGGATAAATCCCTGCGCTGGCCGCTGACGACCACCGTCATGACCAGTTCGTGGTTTACCTTGATTTGCTGTAAAATTTCTTTCACCGTTAAAGGCTTATCCATGGAAACCGGGAGCACTCCTTTGCCGGCGGGAAAGTATTCGGTGAGCAGACCGGTGACTCTTACTTTTACTTGCAAAGTTATCACTCCCTTGTATGGTTTAGATGAAACCCTGGCCATCAGCTATCAGCCCAGGCATCAGTTTTAGAGGCTGAAGGCCTGATTGTATAACTGCTAGCTCTAGCACTTAAGATAATTTACGGCCGTAGGATCCAACTCACGGACTACAAATCCCAGCCCCATTTGCTCCAGCTTTTCCCGGGTGGGCAGGCCGTTTTGGTCCCAGCCGCGCAGTTTATAGTAATCATCCAGCAGGAAGTCCAGGGCTTCTTTGGATAGCACATCCCCGGCGTTGGGGCCGCTGGTTACAGTCTCTTCATAGAACCGGGCCGGCGGGTAGTCGTACTTTCTGCCAAAGTCCTCAATTTCCCGCCAGGCAAAGGCGCGGGTCAGGTTCCATACCTTTTCGGAAATCTTCATTAAGTCAGCCTGGCTGTAGTCAAACCCGGTGATATAGCGGAAGACTTCCGGGTAGTGTTCCAGTTCAAAACCAATTTCCACCCACTGCAGGCGGCAGCAGCCGATCAGGTCAAAGAAGGGACGAATGTGCTGCAGATCGATGACCTTTTGCGCCTTGCCCTCCAGCACCTTTCTGCCCACGGCGATATCGTGGGTGACGGACCAGGCCCGGCTGTGGTGAGCCCCCAGGTCGCAGGTCATGTAGGCCAGCATGTTGGACGGGGCGCTGCGGGATTCGTAGCCGCTCCACTCCAGACCCTTCACCTGAATGGCGTATTTGATGGAATCGCCGCCAAACTGTTCCGCTGCATATTTTACGCCCTCGGCCAGGATGCCGCCGATGCCTTCCCGGGCGGCAATTTTCTCCAGCAGGTATTTGAAGCTTTCTACGTCGCCAAATTTGAGTTCCATCCCCACCTGCTCTTTGGTCAGAATGCCCTTTTCATAGCATTCCATGGCAAAGCCAATGACATTACCGGCGGAGATGGTGTCCAGGCCCAATTCATCGCACAGGTAGTTGAGGTACCCCACTTGCTCAATGTCGGTAAAGACACAGTTGCCGCCGATCAGCGCGGTGGTTTCGTATTCCGGACCTTCGGTGTAGACGTTGTAAGGTTTGACATAGCAGTATTTGCCGCAGGGGCTGGGGCAGCCAAAGCAGCCTTTGTCGGTGACCACCATCTTGTCGCGCATGACCTTACCGTCAAGATTTTCGTTGCCCTCCAGGTAGGAAGACTGGAAGTTCTTGGTGGGGAAAGCGCCAATGTTGTTGGCCCAGACCGGTACGCCGGCGGTGCCGTAATCCTGCCACTCGTCCAGGTTTTCCTTGGCAAAGCAGTCCTTAAGCATTTCCTTGCCCTTGGCCACGGTGGCGGCCAGGTCTGCCAGGGGAATGCTGTTGCTGCCGCAGATGGCGATGGCCTTGACATTTTTGCTGCCCATAACGGTGCCCATGCCGGTACGTCCGGCCTGGCGGCCAAAGTCGTGGGAAATACAGGCGTATTTAACCAGCTTTTCACCGGCGGGGCCGATGGTGCAGATTTGGAATTCTTCGCCCAGTTCGTCCTTCAGGGCCTTTTCAGCCTCGATGGCGCCTTTGCCCCACAGGTGGGAGGCATCCCGGATCTCCACTTGATTGTCTTTGATATAGAGGTAACAGGGTTTGGCGCAAGCGCCCTCCAGAATGATCATGTCGTACCCGGCATATTTCATTTCCGCGGCAATGTGACCGCCCATGCAGCTTTCGCCGTAAATGCCGGTGGCCGGTGATTTGGCGCCAAAGCTAACTTTGCCGCCGGCTGGGACCAATGTGCCGGCCAGGGGACCGGTGGACATGACCAGTTTGTTTTCCGGGCCCCGGGGGTCGATGCCGGGTTTCAGTTCTTCCCAGAGGGTCTTGGCGATAAAGCCGCGCTGGCCGATCCATTCTCTGGCCATTTCTTCGGACAGGGGCTGGATGTTCATTTCCCCGGTGGTCAGGTTAATTCTTAAAATGTTGCCGCCGTAACCGTTCATTACTGCACCTCCCTGGCATCTGCGTCGTAAATGGCGCCCCGCTGGCATAGCTCGACACACTGGCCGCAGGACACACATTTGATGGGGGCCTTTTCTGCGGGGTGCCGGAACATGGCGTTGGAGGGGCAAACTTCTATGCACTCGCTGCAGCCGGTGCATTTTTCTTTGTCAATGCGGTAAATTCCGTCTGCTTCGATAATGGCTTCCGCCGGACAGACGGCGGCGCAAACGCCGCACTGGTCGCAAATGGTGATTTCGTAGTGGCCGGGGGACGGAAAGTGACCGGTAATTTTTACCGCTGCTTTTTTCGGGTTGTTTTCCGCGAAGTTGTGCAGGCTGCAGATCACCTGGCAGGTGCGGCAGCCGGAGCAGCGGGCTTCGTTTAAAGCAATTTTCAAGGATTTTCACGCTCCTATGGCTTAGATATTTGTTTTTATTTAGTCTTCTTTAACTGATTAGGTATTACGCAGAAAAATCTTTATACTTTCTTACTCTATAGATATCAGGCTCAATCTTTTTGATTTTACCTACATGAGTTTTGTTGCCTTTGGTAGCAGGTGTTTGCTAAGGGGCAGCCTGGCAATTAAGAGGTGGGAAGTGAGTGGTTAGAGGTGAGAAACTATTGGGGTAAATCTTTTTTTATAATCCTCTCTCACGTCTAACTTCTCACATCTCACTTCTCTTACGCCCGCTTCGTTGCAGAAAAGCCAGTCTCCCTGAAAATGGTTTGTTTTTTTGTGTGTTCTTTATGTTTTCTTTTTACGTGTTTCCTTTTTACATTTCCTTTTACTTTCCTCTTAATGGTACTTATTGTTTTACACAACCGAAGGTTCTACATACAGCTCTCCTCGGGCAAAGCGAGTGAAGTCAAACATGCTGATGGGCAGGCTGGTTTGCTCTCCCAAAATGTGCTCGGCCATGAGTTTGCCGGTCATGGGGGCAATCATGAAACCGTGGCCGGAGAAGCCTGCCGCCAGGTGGAAGCCTTCAATGCCGGGTACGCTGCCCAGGATTTGCTGGCGGTCCGGTGTCAGGTCGTAGAGACCGGCCCACTGGCGGACCACCCGGAGATTGGCCAGCGGGGGCAGTATGAAGGTAACTTTGGCCGCCATCTCATGGAGGAACTGCCAGCTGCCGTTCTGGTTGTATTCCTTGGGTTCGTTGGGGTCCCCCAGGCCCATGACGAAGCTGCCGTGGGGCACCTGCTGGCAGTAGAGGCCGTGATAAAAACTCATAACCATGGGTCCCTGCATCATTTCCACCGGTTCGGTGACCAGGATCTGGTGGCGTTCCGGCGTCAGGGGCAGTTCAATGCCGATGGTGGCGGCCAGGTCCCGGGAATAGGAACCGGCGCACAGGATGACTGCCGGGGTTTCGATGACGCCCCTGCTGGTTTCTACACCGGTGATTTTGCCGTCATTGGCCAGCAGCCGGGTAACTTCGGTATAGGTAATGATTTCCACGCCCAGGCGCTGGGCGGCTTTGGCGTAGGCATCGGTGGTCTTGAAGGGGTTGCAGTGGCCGTCTTTGCCGCAGAAGGTGGCCCCCAGCAGGCCCTGGGTATTTAAATGGGGCACGATTTCTTTGGCCTCCTCCGGCGTCACCCAGCGGGAGGGAATGCCCAACTTGTGCTGCACCCCGAGGTTTTTGTGGAATTGCTCCACCATTTTCTCGGTGTAGGCCAGCAGCAGGTAGCCTCCCTGTTTAAACTCGATGCTGCCCTGGTAAGCCAGTTCTTCTTCCAGGTGTTCAAACATTTCGATGCTGTTCTTGGCCAGCAGGCAGTTGGTCTCGGTGCCAAACTGCATGCGGACCCCAGCGCCACAGCGCCCGGTGGCGCCGCTGGTGAGGTATTTTTTTTCGATTAAAACAATGTTCTTGGTACCCTTTTTGGCCAGGTTGTAGGCGATGGAGCAACCGATGACGCCGCCCCCGATAATGACATAGTCTGCGGTTCTATTCATGGTCGGTACCTCCCGCCAGGACACCCAGTTTCACCGGTGTGGTGGGTTGGCGGAAAACCGTCAGGGGAATCTCCTTGACAGGTTGCCCGGTGGCCCTGGCCAGTTCGTTCACAATCAAGGGGGTACAGGTCCTGCCCTGGCAGGGTCCCATGCCGACCCTGAGGAGTCTCTTCAGCTGCTCCAAGTCGGTAACTCCCTGTTCGATGTAAGCCCGCACCTCGTCTACGGTAATATCTTCGCAGCGGCACATGATGATAAGGTCTTTCCTGTTTGCATCACACATTTACCGTACCCCCTTAACGTTAAAGTGCCGCACTTCCATCATAAATTCTTTGGGAATGGCCAGCCAGACGATGGCCGTACGATCCTGGGCCCGGGTATTCTGCACCCGGACCACCCGGGCCTCCCCCACTGCCCGGCCGGCCCGGTTAATGGCTGTGACGGTTTCACCGGCCTCCGGTATGGGGAGAAACTCGTAGGGGATTTTTACCAGCGCTTCGCTGTCGGAATAGGTGGCATCCACCACAAAGATGGCCAGACCGGGACAGCGGCTCATACACATTCCGCAGCCGTTACATTTTTCAAAATCGATTCTGGGACGCTCGTTGATATCAGCAAACTCAGCAATGGCTCCCTGCTTGCAGCTGTGGTAACAGGGGTCGCAGGGTATATTTTGAAAGCACTCGGCGATGGCCACAGGCCCCCTGGCCAGCCGTTCCTCCGAGGGAAGAACCCCGGCCACGTCTTCCGCTGTGGGAATTCCGTTTTGTGCCAGCATGTTGATCACTCCTATCTAGAGAATGGCCTGGGCCAGGCCCTTGCGAATTTTCTCTCCCACCGGACCGGAACGCAGACCCTCCAGCTGTGACAGGACATACTGCCGGTCCGCCTCTAAACTTTCACTGGTATATCCGAGGCCGGCGGCTGCGTTTAAGCCTGCCAGCGCCCCTTCCATCATGGCTGCCGAGCTTCTTCAATACCCGCCACATCCCCGGCCACATAGATACCGGGCACCGAGGTTTCCAAATGCTCATTCCTCAGAGGCACATTGCCACCCAGTTCGGGAACGAAGACCATCTTACAGCCGGCCTGCCATAACAGCTCTGTTAAGGGAGTCAACCCAACGGACAGGCAGATGACATCGGCATCGATTTCTTTTTCGGTTCCCGGCACCGGCTGCCAGTTGTCATCCAGTTGAACAACGGTGGCCCCGGTTACCTCCTTTTCGCCGTGGGCCCGTAGAATGGTATGCCGGGTGTAAATGGGCACACCGGCCCGTACCACCTTGGCGGCATGGACCCAGTAGGCTCCAATGCGCGGGGCGGCTTCAATAATGGCCGCCACTTCCACGCCTGCCTGCAGCAGCTGGTAACTGACGATTACGCCGATATTGCCGGCTCCCACCATCAGCACTTTCTTCCCCGCTTTACGCCGAACACATTGACCAGGGTTTGTACCGCGCCGGCTCCGTAAACGCCGGGCAGGTCATTGTTGGGAAACAGCAGGGTCTTTTCGCTCCGCCGGTGGCAATAATCAAACGGTTCGGTTTAATGGCAGAGATTTTGTTATGCTGTTCCACCAGCAATACGCCGTCTTCGTAATACCCCAGGGCAGTGGCCTCGGTCATGACCTGGATATTTTCGTTGGCCGTTACCTCACCGTCCAATTCCCGCACTATATCGATACCGCGCTCGGAAGCCCTTTGTTCCTTGGACCCAAAGAAGCGGTGGGTTTGCTTAATCAACTGACCGCCTAAATAGTCGTTCCGATCAATTAACAGTACCCGTGCCCCCAGTTTGGCTGCCTTGAGAGCCGCTGCCAGGCCCGCCGGGCCGCCCCCGACAATGGCAATTTCCGTATGCTTCACTTTAGCTCACCTTTCCCCTTCTGGGTCTCAACCACCATTCCCTCACGCAGGCGTTCCACACAGATCCTGACGTTCGGTTCGCCGTTAACCACCATCAGACAGGATGAACAGTTGCCGATATTGCAAAACAGTCCTCTGGGACGGTGTAAATGGCCGCTCTCCCGCATAACGCGAATGCCTGCAGCATGGAGAGCCGCAGCAATGGTTTCTCCCTCGTAGCCTTCCAGTTCCCTGCCTTCGAAGGTGAATTTTACTTTGTCTCCGGTCGTAAAGTCCAAGATGGGATGTCGATCTATACGCATGAGCCGATACCTCCTCCTGGAGTATATATTGCAAGATCGATGCCAAAAAAGACAAAAATCCACCAAAGGAGTACAACACACCCTGTCAAACCACCGTCAAGTCCTGCAATTAGTGGACTCTTGAATGGGTTAAATTTTTAAAAAAGTTTGTATACAAAAGAAAAAACACGTGTTACACGTGTTTTTTCCGACTAGCGGATTATATTGTCTAGAATTTTGTACATACTGTAGTAGCATTGGACACAGTTGTCTGTACAGTGCTTCCAGGGGTTACATGATACCCAGTTGGTGCATTTTATAGTAAAGGGTACTTCTGGGGATGCCCAGCATGCGGGCGGCTTCGGACCGGTTGCCGTTGACCTGTTTTAAGGTCCGGATGATCAACTCCCGTTCGGTTTGTTCAGTCACCGAAGCCAGACCAACGGTGGCGGTCACCTGGTCCTGGCGGGTTGTCATCTTCAAGGCGTCGGGAATGGCGCTTTCCGGCACGGTGTCCCCTTCTGTGAGGATGACCATGCGCTCGATGACATTTTTCAGCTGCCGGATATTGCCGGGCCAGGAATAGGCCAGGAAGGTGGCCATAACGCCCGGTTCCAGCTTGCTGATGTGTTTGTTATAGAGCTGGCTGAACTCCTGCAAGAACAAATAGACCAGTTCTGGAATGTCCTCCCGCCTTTCTCGGAGCGGCGGGATTTCCAAAGAAACAACATTTAACCGATAATAAAGGTCTTCCCGGAAGGTGCCTTCGGCCATCATTTCTTCCAAAGACCGGTTGGTGGCGGCGATGATTCTGACATCAACCTTGACGGGCGTGGAACCGCCCACCCGGAAGAACACACCGTCCTGCAGCACCCTTAAAAGTTTAACCTGCATGTCCAGGGGTAGTTCGCCAATTTCATCCATAAAAAGGGTACCGCCGTCCGTCATCTCAAAGACGCCGATTTTGCCCCGCTTGTCCGCCCCGGTAAAGGCCCCGCTTTCATAGCCAAACATTTCGCTCTCAAACAGGCTCGGGGGGATGGCCGCGCAATTGATAACGTTAAATTTCTTATCCGCCCTGGGACTGGCCTCATAGATGGCTTTGGCAAACAGTTCCTTGCCTGTGCCGCTTTCTCCCCGCAGCAGGACCACGGCACTGGTGGACGCCGCTTTTCTGGCCACGTTGGTAAGCTCAACCAACCGTTTGTGATGCCCTTTGATGGAGGCAAAGGGATTTCTGTCGGCGGATATTTTATGAATTTCGTTTTCCAAACGCTGCACCTGGGAACTGGCCTGGTTTAATTTCTGGTTGAGCTGGACCACTTCGGTAACATCTCTTTCCGCAGTGACCCCGCCGATTACCTTTGGTCCCAGCCGGACAGGGGTGGCGTTGATGAGTACATGGGTGCCTTCCACCGGCTGGTGGTGCAGGGAGCGTATTTCCTGCCAATCTTTGTTGACTCTGGTGACAACCAGGTTGGAGAAGAACTGGTGAATGGGTTTGCCCACGATGTCCTGGGCCTTGATGCCATAGAGCTCTTCCGCCCGGCTGTTCCAGGTAATCACCCTGTCCGAACCGTCAACAATGCAGATGGCTTCGTCAACGGTCTCCACCACCGCATTAATGCGCGCCTCGGTTTCACAGACCCGCAGGGCCAGGTCGTGAAAAACCTGGTCATAGGATAAAATCCCCAGTACGTTGCCCTGGCTGTTCCTGCAGACCAGCGCGTGGTAGCGCAGTTCCGGTAAGAAAGCCAAGATTTCCCTGTTCTGGTCCTCTTCATCCAGCGAGGAAAAGTCTCTTCTCATCACTTGCTTGACGGGAACGTCTGATTCCAACTTCCGGTTGATGACATCCTTCCAGAGCAGTACCCCCACCAACCTGTCCCCTTCTATGACCAGCACCACAGGGCGGTTCGGGATGCCTTTTTCCCTTACCTCGCCAATGGTCGTCTCCGGAGTAACAGGTAGAAGGTCTTTATACAGCATGTCTTTGACAGTCAAAAATCCTTTGTGCATATGATCACCCTCATTTGAGAAGTGAGATGTGAGAGGTTCGAGGTGAGAAATGTTCCCGGAGAGTATTACCTTTAACCTGACGACATCCCGGATTGAATTGTAGGCAAAGAGAACGGCATAAAAAATATTGTATACACGCCAAAAAGTAGGATTTATTCCTACTTTTCTACGCTTTATTATTCACCCAAATAGGCCTTTTGTACTTCAGGATTATTGGCCAGTTCCTTGGCCGGGCCCGACAGCACGATTTCACCGGTTTCCAATACATAGGCTCTATTGGCAATGGATAAAGCCATGTGGGCATTTTGCTCCACCAGTAAAATGGTGGTGCCGGCCTGGTTAATTTCTTTAATAATGGCAAAGATCTCTTGCACCAGCATGGGAGCCAGCCCCATGGAAGGTTCGTCCATCAGCAAAACCGTAGGTCTGGACATTAGGGCCCGCCCCATGGCCAGCATTTGCTGTTCCCCGCCGGAAAGGGTGCCGGCCAGCTGGGTTTTCCGTTCCTCCAACCTGGGGAAACGTTGAAATACCTTTTGAATATCTGTCTTTACATTGGCTTTGTCCTTGCGGCTGTAGGCACCCATTTCCAGGTTTTCCAAAACGGTCATTCTGGTAAACACCCGGCGGCCCTCCGGTACCTGGCAAATTCCCAAACTGACGAGTTGGTGCGGGGGCATTTTGGTGATGGGTTGGCCTTTATAAACAATGGTGCCCCCTTGCGGGCGAATCAGTCCGGAAATGGTGCGCAGGGTGGTGGTTTTTCCGGCGCCGTTGGCGCCGATTAACGCCACAATTTCCCCTTCCCCTACCTGGCAGGAAACACCTTTCAGCGCCCGGATAGCCCCATAGGAAACATGCAGGTCATTCACTTCAAGCAGCATGGGCTAGACCACTTCCTTTCCCAAATAGGCGGCAATCACTGCCGGGTCCCGCTGGACCTCCGCCGGGGAACCTGCCGCAATTTTTCTGCCATAGTCCAAAACAGCAATACGATCGGACAAATTCATGACAAACTTCATATCGTGCTCAACCAAAAATATGGTAAGGCCCATGGCCTGTATCTTTCGAATCATGCTCATCAGGGTTTGCTTTTCCTGCGGGTTCATCCCCGCAGCAGGCTCGTCCAGCAGGATCAGCTTGGGCCGGCTGGCCAGGGCCCGGGCAATTTCCAGGCGGCGCTGTTCTCCATAGGGCAGGTTCATGGCCAGTTCGTCTGCCTTGTGATCCAGCTCCATCAGTTTCAGGGCTTCCATGGAAGTTTCCGTAATGGTCCTTTCCTCGGCCTTCACCTTGGGGCTGCGTACAAGAGCCCCCAGAAAACCGGAACATGTTCTGCAATGGGTGCCGATTTTAACGTTGTCCAAAACGGTCATTTCACCGAACAAACGAATATTTTGAAAGGTCCTGGCAATCCCCATTTCCGTAATCAGGTGGGATTTCAGGCCGTTAATCTTGTTTCCCAGAAAGCGAATTTCCCCGGCTGTCGGGGGGTAAATACCGGTAATCAAGTTAAAGATGGTACTCTTGCCCGCTCCGTTGGGACCGATTAGGGCACGGATGGTGCCTTCCTCGATTTTCATGTCCACGCTGTCCACCGCAGTCAGGCCACCAAAACGTATGGTAACGCTGTCCAGTTCCAAAATTGTCTTTGACATATCCTTCACCTCCATCAGTTGGCCCCGCCGCAGGCGGAAGTACCGGTCTGTTGGACCTTCTTTTTGGCAAAGAGGCGGCTTAATTGCACACCGCCCAGCAAACCTCTGGGACGAACGATCATCATAAAGACCATCAGCAAACCATAAACCATCATCCGGTAATCGGCAATAAACCGTAGGAACTCAGGCGCCAGGGTGAGGACGCTGGTGCCAAGAATAACGCCGGGAATGCTGCCCAATCCGCCCAGTACAATGAAGGTGAGGAACTCAAAGGACTTAATAAATCCAAAATCCGAGGGATTGAGGTATTGGATCAAGTGAGCATACAGTCCACCACTGATGCCCGCCAGGAATGTGCCAATGGCAAATGCGGCAATCTTGGTGGTAGTAATATTAACGCCCATGGCCTCAGCGGCGATCTCATCCTCACGAATCGCCACCAGGGAACGGCCAAAGCGAGAATTTTCCAATCGAACCATCGCCCAGACAGTAAGAATGACGACGAATAATACCGCGGTTAAGGTTGCGCTGCGGGGAATGCCCGCCAGTCCTAAAGCACCGCCGGTAATTGACATGTTTAAGAAAACAACCCGAACAATTTCACCAAAACCCAGGGTAGCAATTCCCAAATAGTCGCCGGTTAAACGTAAGGTGGGATATCCCAACAGTACCCCCCAGAGGCCTGCCATCAGACCCCCGGCTAAAATTGCCAGGGCAAAGGCATATGAAGTTTGAGACTTAAAATAGCCGATGTATAGGCGCCAATGCTTAAAAAAGCCGCATGCCCGAAGGAGAGCTGCCCGGTGACACCGGTGATCAGGTTGAGCCCCAGGGCACCAATCAGATAAATACCCAGCATTGTCAGTACCTGGATATAGTAGTCATTTAAAAACATGCTGAAAATGCTATCCATGACGATCTACCTACACTTTCCTCTGGATTGGTCGTCCCAGCAGCCCGGTGGGCCGGAAAAGCAATACGATAATCAGCAAGGTAAAGGCAATGGCGTCCTTATACAGATCAAAGCCGCCGGCAATACCAAGGGTTTCCGCCACACCCAGGAAAAGTCCCCCCAACATGGCCCCGGGGATGCTGCCAATCCCTCCCAAAACGGCGGCACAGAAGGCCTTGAGGCCGGCTGTTACGCCCATAAAAGGAGATACCGAGTTAAAATAGATGCCCACCAGCACACCACCTGCCGCAGCCAGGGCGGAGCCGATGGCAAAAGTAAATGAAATCACCTGGTTGACGTTAATGCCCATTAAGGCAGCGGTATCGTAATCTTCCGATGCTGCCCGCATGGCTTTGCCGATCTTCACATACTTGACAATGAAATGGAGCGCAGCCATCAGCAAACTGGCTACGATTAAGATAATAATTTGCACCTTACTGATCTCAACGGGGCCCATTTTGTAAAGGGCGTCATTGATGACAGGTGGAAAGGCAACGGGCTGCGGTCCCTTAATTTTCGTCATCAGAGTCTGTAAAAAAATCGAGACACCGATGGCGGAAATTAAAGGAGCCAGGCGCGTGGAGCGGCGCAGCGGACGGTAAGCAATTCGTTCAATGGTAACCCCCATGATCATACAGGCCAGCATGGCGGCGCCCAAAGATACCAGCAGTCCCTGTTGAAACACTGTAACCATCAACACCCCGACGAAGGCCCCTACCATATAAATTTCTCCGTGGGCAAAGTTAATTAACTGAATGATACCGTACACCATGGTATAGCCCAGGGCAATCAGAGCGTAGGTTGCACCCAGTGTTATTCCGTTCAATATCTGCTGCGACAGCATTCTATCTTCTCCTTCCGGCGGGGGTAGTTAAACAATGGTTGCAGCCATTTACGTAACGTGAATGGCTGCAACCCGTTCCTATTTAATTGAACACGACCAATTACTTTACGTCAACAGTATCCTTCACAGCAAACTTGCCGCCTTTAACTTCCAGCAAGTAGACAGGGCTCTTGATGGGTTCGCGGTTTTCCTGGAAAGTAATGGTGCCGGAGACACCGATCCAATCCTTGGTCTTGGCCAGTTCAGCACGGAACTTTTCAGGCACGTCGCTGCCGGCAGCCTTGATGGCATCGGCAATCAGCATCACAGCGTCATAACCCTGGGCAGAGAACATATCGGGCAGAGCGCCGTTGTTGCCGGCTTTGTAGGCTTCGATAAACTTCTTGGTCTTTTCGCCGGCTTTGGCTTCGTCAGCAGCAAAACCACAGTAAACCATGCTGCCTTCCACAGCTTCGCCGCCCATCTTCATCAGTACATCGGACAGCAGGCCGTCGCCGCCTACCATAACGGCTTTCATGCCCTGCTTACGGGCTTCCTTCATGAACAGGCCGCCCTCGGTGTAGTAACCGGTGAAGATAATGCCGTCGGGATTCTTGCCTTTAATGGCGGTAACTTGTGCGGCGAAATTCTGATCGCCGTCCTGGATGCTTTGTTCAACTACGATTTCCATCTTGTTGGCGGCCAGAGCATCTTTAAAGAGCTTGGTCAGGCCAACACTGTAGTCGTTGTTCATGGAGGTGATCACTGCGACCTTTTTCCAGCCCAGTTTTTCACCGAGGTATTTGGTAACGGCCGGAGCCGCCACAGCGTCCAGCAGGGTGTCACGGAAAATGTATTCGCCGATTTCAACCACACCGGTGCCCACGGCGCCGGCGGACAGCAGTACAACTTTATTTTGCTGTGCGATGGGCGCAGCGGCTTTGGTAATACCGGTGGTGGGGTCACCCACGATGGCTACAACCTTGTCCCGGGTAATCAGTTTCTGGGTAACGGTCGTTCCCTCGGAAACCTTACTGCCATGGTCTTCTTCAACAATTTCGATCTTTTTGCCGTTGATACCGCCTGCATCATTGATATCCTTGGCAGCCATTTGCATTCCTTTGAGGGTTTCCACGCCGTAAGCTGCGTGGTTGCCGGTTTTGGCGCCCAAGAAGCCGATCTTAATCGTTTCGCCACCAGCGGCCGGTTTATCCCCTTCAGCAGCCTTTTTCTCTTCGCCGCCGCCACCGCTGCAGCCGGTTAACAGCATGGCGGTGATAACCATAAGGATAACAGTTTCCACAGTTTACCACTTTTCATCTCTCTACTCTGCCTCCATTCTATTTTTCCTAACTGGTTAATATTTGACGAAAGGTACACACTCACCTCCTGTTAAAAAAGGTTATTTATCCTTTGGCTGGAATGCCCAACTGACGCAGCTTATAATAAAGTGTGCTTCTGGGAATGCCCAGCACTCTGGCGGCTTCCGACCGGTTTCCCCTGACTTGCTGCAGGGTCTTCAGGATCAGCTGTTTTTCCGCTTCCACCGCCACATTCATCAGTTTACCCTGGGAGACGGGACTTGTCACCAAAGAAATATAGGTATTTCTGCGCAGGTTCTCCGGCAGGGATTGTTCGTCAATGATATCCCCGTCCGTCAGTACCGCCAGCCGTTCCACGGCATTTTTTAACTCCCGCACATTGCCCGGCCAGATGTAATCCAAAAAGGAAGTCATCACCGCCGGCTCCACCTTTTTAATGGACTTATCATATTTTTGGCAGAATTCCTGTAAAAACAGGTGCACCAGTTCCGGTATATCCTCCCGTCGTTCCCGCAGGGAGGAATTTCCAGCGACACCACGTTCAATCTGTAATACAGGTCTTCCCTGAACTGGCGGCGGCTGATCATGGTCTCCAAATCCCGGTGGGTCGCTGCCAGTACCCTTACGTTGACCTGGACCGGCTCAGAACCGCCCACCCGGTAAAAGACTCCTTCCTGCAGTACCCGCAGCAGCTTGGCCTGCATTTCCACGGGCATTTCGCCAACTTCATCCAGGAAAAGGGTGCCCCCGTTGGCCAACTCAAACATGCCGGGTTTGCCCTTACGGTCAGCCCCGGTGAAGGCCCCTCCCTCATAACCGAAAAGTTCGCTCTCAAAGAGGTTGTTGGGAATGGCGCCGCAGTTCACTACGATAAAGGGATTCATGTGGCGGGGACTGTTCTGGTGAATGGCCCGGGCCAGCAGTTCTTTCCCGGTGCCGCTCTCGCCCCTTAACAGGACCGTGGCGTCCGTGGTACTGATCTTTTTGCCGAAGGCAATTAAACTTTGCATGGCCTGGCTACGCCCGATCAACTTACGAAAGGCGCAATCCAGACCGGATATTTTGCGTATCTCCTGTTCCAATAATTTCACCTGGGAACTGGCTTTAGTCAATTCCTGGTTCAATTGGACCAGTTCGGTAATATCCTTCTCCACCGACAGGCCGCCAATCACCTTATCCTCTGCCATAACCGGCGCTGAATTAATCAGAACGTGGGTTCCGTCACAGGGCTGGTGGTAATGGCCCTTTAATTCTTTCTTTTCATGCATGCAGTTGCTGACTCTCAGGTTGGAGAAAAAGTCTTCGATGCGCGCGGCAAGAATCTGTTCCGACTTTATCTCGTAAAGTTCCTCTGCTTTGGGGTTCCATACAACCACCCGGTGCAGTTTATCAATGCCGCAGACACTTTCATTCACCTGGCATAAGACGGCTTCAAAAAAACTTCTCACTTTAACCAACTCGGCATGCAGCGCGCCGGCCGCATGCAAGGGATCAAGCATGCCTGTCGGTTTGTTGGAAGCATTCTTAATGACAGGTACCGAAGACGGGCTTTTCATCCATTGTTTAAACAGTTCAGACGAAGCTAAATCCTCCGGGATAAATAAAGCCGGTCTCCGAGCAACAGCGCTTAAAGGATCTCTTTCCTCAGCGTATGTTAAGTCAGAGGATAAAACAACCATATATTGTTCATTAACACGCAACAGTAAACCACCCAAAAGGCCCGATTGCAGTAACCTCTGTCCTTCCTTTACAGAAACCGACTCATCAACTTCCTGGACAGGTAGAATGTGCAAATCACTGGCTCTTGGGTAGAATGTATGATACCTCCCCATAGCCCATCACATCCAGGTTCTTTTTATTTTTTCTGTTTAACAAATTTCACACCCGAAGTAAAAATTCCTGCATATTTTTGAATCTTTTTATGAACAAGTGTCATATCGTGTGCGATTAATTGACATTCATACTGCCAATCAGCAGATACTGCCCAGGAGAACGGGGAACAAAAGAATCCCCTCTCTGCTGTTTAGCCGCCCAGATAGGCCTTTTTCACTTCCGGTGACTCCAGCAGTTCCTTGGCATCCCCGGCCAGCACGATGCGGCCTGTTTCCACCACATAGCCCCTGTGGGCGATGGACAGCGCCATTTTGGCGTTTTGCTCTACCAGCAGAATGGTCGTGCCCTGCTCGTTTAATTCTTTAACAATGGAGAAGATCTCCTTAACCAGAATGGGAGACAAGCCCATGGACGGTTCATCCAGCAGCAGCAGTCTGGGTTTCGACATGAGGGCCCGCCCCATGGCCAACATTTGCTGTTCGCCGCCGGACAGGCTGCCCGCCAGCTGGTTTTTTCTTTCCCGCAGTCTGGGGAACCGGTTATAGACTTTCTCAATGCCTTCCGCCACTTCTTTTTTATTTTTATTAAGGAAGGCGCCCAGTTCCAAATTTTCATAAACCGGCATGTTGGCAAAAATTCTGCGTCCTTCCGGCACCTGGGTCAACCCCAGTTTAACGATCTCCTGGGTAGCCATGCCGGTAATATCCTTGCCTTCAAAGATGATCCGGCCGCTTTTAGCTTGATAAAACCGCAGATGGTGTTTAGGGTGGATGTTTTACCCGCGCCGTTGGCACCGATCAACGTAACGATTTGCCCCTGGGGAACCTCCAGAGAAATGCCTTTGATGGCATGAATTGCGCCGTAATATACATGAACATCTTCTACTTTTAGCATTTAGGAGGCCTCCTCTCCCAGATAGGCTTCGATCACCCTGCGGTTGTTTCTGATTTCGTCCGGTGTTCCCACAGCGATGATTTGACCGTAATCAAGAACGTAAATATTCTCACAAACCCCCATCACCAGTGACATGTCGTGTTCAATCAAGAGAATGGTCAAGTCAAACTCTTCCCGAATCCAGCGGATGAGGCCCATTAATTCATGGGTTTCCTGCGGGTTCATACCTGCCGCCGGTTCATCCAGCAGGAGCAGTCGGGGTTGGGTAGCCATGGCTCTGGCAATTTCCAACCGTCTCTGTTCACCATAGGGAAGGTTTTTGGCCAGTTCGTCATACTTGTGGTCCAGTTTAAAGATTTTCAGAAGCTCCATGGACTTCTCATGCATTTCTTTTTCCCCGGCATAAAATCCCGGCAGCCGGCAGACGGCCCCCAGCAGGCCGTACTTGGCATGACTGTGGTAGGCAATTTTCAAGTTTTCAATCACCGTTAAGTCACTGAACAAGCGAATGTTTTGAAAGGTCCTGGCCACTCCCCGGTGGTTAATTTGGTAGGGTTTCAGTCCCACCAGGCTTTTGCCGTCCAATTGGATGTCCCCGGAGGTGGGCAAATAGACGCCCGTTAACATGTTGAATACTGTTGTTTTGCCGGCCCCGTTGGGTCCGATCAGTCCTGCTAAATCATTTTTCTGAAGCTGCAGATTAAAGTCCGATACAGCTTTCAAACCTCCGAAAGATATGGACAGGTCATTGACCGATAGCAGTGCCATGCTGTTTTCCCTCCTTATCTTTCGATTTTTTGCTGAACATGTTAAAACTAAATTCCTTGGTGCCCATCAGCCCCTGAGGTCTGAACAGCATCACTACAATCAGCAGCAACGCGTAAATCACCAGGCGCAGGGCGGCCAGTTTCTGCAGCGAAGCGGAAAGAATGGTCAAAGCGATGGCTGCGATAATGGAGCCGGTGATACTCCCCTGTCCTCCCAAAACCACCATGACCAGAATGTCAAAGGATTTTAAAAAGTTAAAGGTATTGGGCTGAATGGTATAAAAGTAATGGGCATGCAAACCACCGGCCAAACCAGCGAACAGTGAACCAATGGTAAAGGCCATTACCTTGTACTTGGTTGTGTTAATGCCCATGGCCTCGGCGGCAATTTCATTTTCTCTGATGGATATGGTTGCCCTACCGTGGGTGGAGTTGATAAAGTTCGAAATAACCAGTACGGTCAGAACAGTTAACCAGAAAATCCAAGTCCAGTTCGCCAGTTTGGGGATGCCGGAAAGGCCATAGGCACCACCGATGTAATCAATATTTACAATAAGGCCCCGGATAATTTCGCCAAAGCCAAGGGTGGCAATGGCCAGGTAGTCACCACGCAGGCGCAGGGTGGGCAAACCCACCAGAATACCGCAAACAGCCGCCAGCAGCGCGCCAACCAAAAGGGCAATGGCAAAGGGCAGGTGGGCTTTAATAGTGATCATGGCCGCCCCGTAGGCCCCCACTGCCATAAAACCGGCATGACCAATGGAGAATTGACCGTTAAAACCGTTAATCAGGTTCAGGCTCACCGCCAGTATAATGTTAATCCCGATTAAGATCAGGTTCAGTTCATAGTAAGGGTTCAGGATGCCGCCTTTAATCATAAAATGGATGACGCCCCAAATGGCCGTCAGAATCAGCAAAATACCAATTTGTTTACCAATCTTGCGCTCAAACATTGACATCACCTACACTTTCTCCCGGACGTTCTTACCAAACAATCCGGCCGGCTTGACGATCAGAATGATGATGAGGATGACAAAGGCAACCGGGTCGCGATACAGGGATTTTCCATAACCGCTCACCATGGCCTCCACAATCCCCAGTAAAAAACCACCGGTCATCGCTCCGGGGATGATGCCAATGCCGCCAAGAACAGCAGCTACGAAGGCTTTTAAACCAGGCATGATGCCCATCAAGGGGTTGATAGCATTGTAGTAGATACCAACCAGAACACCGGCTGCGGCTGCCAGGGCGGAACCGATGGCAAAGGTGGCCGAAATGGTGTTATTTACGTTGATACCCATTAATTGAGCGGCCTGCTTATCGTGAGAAACAGCACGCATGGCCTTGCCGATTTTGGTTTTGTGAACGATGTATTGCAGCAGTAACATTAAGGCAACTGTTACTACCAGGATGATAATCTGACGGTTGGTAATAACCAGACTACCAAAGAGTTTGTATTGTACCTCGGTCAATACCTGGGGGAAGGTCCGCACCTGCGGCGAAACCAGCAGCATCATACCATATTCCAGGAACAGCGAGACACCGATGGCGGTGATCAGCGCCGCGATTCTGGGAGCGTTGCGCAATGGTGTGTAGGCTAGTTTTTCAATCACCATACCAAGGATGGCACAGACAACCATAGACATGAGTAAGGCAGGTAAAAAAGACCAACCAAGGATGGCTGTGGCAAAGAAGCCGAGGTAAGCACCCACCATATAGACATCGCCGTGAGCAAAGTTAATTAGTTGAACAATGCCGTAAACCATGGTATAACCAAGTGCGATCAGTGCATAGATGCTACCCAGGGATATACCGTTGATCAGTTGTTGTAAAAAGACTTCCAAAGAGGCCACCCCTATCCGTTGTATTGATAAGAAAGGCTTTGGGCGGCGCAAACCGCAGCCACAGCTTTTCTTATGCTGTCTGGTGAAATATAGTGAGGGGGTTCCCCCCCTCACTATTTATTTTTAGTGGAACCTGAAAATTTAGGGATTTACGTAGGTCTTGTAAACCTGTTTGCCGTCTTTCATTTCCAGGATGGCAGCACCCTTCACGGGGTTGTGGTTTTCGTCGAAGGACAGTTTGCCGGTTACAGCTTGAACATCCTTGGTAGCTTTCAGAGCTTCTTTGATTTTTTCAGGGGAACCGTCGCCGGAACGTTTGATGGCGTCAACGATCAGAACAGCGGCATCGTAACCGAGAGCAGCCATGGAGTCGGGAACCTGACCGAACTTAGTCTTGTACTTTTCTACAAAAGCTTTTACGTTGGGATCGTCCTGTTCGGAGGAGTAGTGGTTGCTGAAGAAGGTATTGTTCAGCGCCTGCGGTCCGGCAATTTCAGCCAGTTTGGGGGAATCCCAACCGTCGCCGCCCAGGAAGGGAACGGTGATGCCCACTTCACGGGCCTGCTTGACAATTTTACCAACTTGCTCATAGTAGCCGGGGCAGTATACAACGTCAGGGTTCATGCCTTTAATCTTGGTAAGGGTGGCTTTGAAGTCCTGATCTTCCGGTACAAAGGCTTCTTCACCCACGATTTTGCCGCCTTGCTTGGTGAAAGACTCTTTAAAGAATTGAGCTAAGCCCTTGGAATAGGGGGAGTTGTTATCAACGTAAATAACTGCGGTTTTGGCTTGCAGGTCTTTCAGGGCGAAGTTGGCCATTACAGTGCCTGGAAGGGATCGATAAAGCAAGCGCGGAAGATATATTCGCGCACCTGTTTGGTGTTGGGATCCACGGTCACATCCGGGTTGGTGGCGGAACTGGACACTACGGGGATTTTGTTGTCGGTGGCCACTTGAATGAAACCAAGGGTGTCACCGGAGGTGGTTGCGCCCAGGATAGCGACCACTTTATCCTGAGTAATCAAACGGGTGGCTACGTTGGCAGCCTCGGTGGCATCGGATTTGTTGTCCAGGTTGACAAACTTGATTTTCTTATTGAGTACACCGCCGGCAGCGTTTACTTCATCAAAGTATAATTGCGCACCGTTGGCGGCTGCACTACCAAAGGTTGCTACGTTACCGCTTAATTCGAAGTTACCGCCAATGACGATTTCATTGGCATCGGCAGCTTTTTTCTCTTCCTTGGCACCGCCACCGCAACCGGCTACCAGAGCCACCAGCATGACCATTGCTGCCAGTAAGGCAACGAAACGAAACTTTTTCATTTCAATCCTCCTCATTGTTCTTTGGTTAATAAACACTTGTCTAGTACCATTACACCTGTCAGTCCTTTGACCACCTCCCGCCAATAAAAAAATAAAGTTGATTAAAAATTTCTACGAAAAGAATATTCCACAACCCGGGATAAATTCCTTCAGCCGTATTTTAAAAAATAAGTTTTTTAACAATAATATTGTGTACAATGTACTGACACCCCCGGCTAGTCATTCGCCGGGTAACAAAAGAACCCCGTAACCGGCAGAGCCGGTTACGGGGTTCTTTTGTTCACAATCTCACATTGTAGGTTCCTGCTCAAGATGAAACTGATGTCAAAATTTAGTCTTCTTTGATCTGCTTCAGCTTTCCAGCACTTTTATCTCAGGGTGGTTTATATCCTCGGGAAAGGAGATGGAGAAAGTGGATGAACTGCCGATGACGGCAAACTCTGCTTTGGGAATACTGACTCGCTGCATGGACTTTCCTCCAACTAAAAACTCTCGCATGGCGAGAGTTTTTAGTTAATTATTTTAAAGCAGCCAGGATATCTGCCAGAACCTTGCTGATTTCCTGGTCACCGTCAATGCTCTTCAGGATTCCTTTAGCCTCGTAGTAGTCAATCAGAGGCTTGGTCTTTTCAATGTAAGCATTTAAGCGGGTACCGACGGATTCTTCGTTGTCATCGGTACGCTGGTACAGTTCACCGGCACAGGTATTGCATTTGCCTTCTTCCTGGGGCGGGTTGAAGATAACGTGATAGGAAGCGCCGCAGCCTTTGCAAACCCGGCGGCCGGTTAAGCGGGCCATTAATTTTTCCAGGGGAACTTCGATGTTGATAACGCCGTCCAGTTTGATGCCCATGTCCTGCAGGGTGGCGTCCAGAGCAGCAGCCTGCTCAACGGTGCGGGGAAAACCGTCCAACAGGAAGCCTTCCTTGCAATCCGGCTGGGACAGGCGGTCTTTCACCATGCCGATCACCACTTCGTCGGGAACTAGAGCGCCTTTATCCATATATTCCTTTGCTTTTTTACCCATTTCGGTGCCTTCTTTGATAGCGGCACGGAACATATCACCGGTGGAAATGTGGGTGATGTTTAATTCTTTAACCAGTACTTCAGCCTGGGTGCCTTTACCGGCACCGGGGGGTCCCATAATTAATAAATTCACAACTATCCCTCCTGAGTTTTATAGTGGGCTCGTCCATAATCATATTGTATATTATATCACAAACTGGTCAATATGGATTAACAAGAAAAACAAAAAATGTTTTTCTTGGAAACCCCTTCTACCAGGGGTATAATAGACTCAAAATGTTAAAGGACGTGTTTTTAAGATGACCGTCAATGTTGACAAATTCGTGCAGGAACACCAGGATGAAATCATCGCCCTGGTAAACAACAGCCTGAACCGGGCCGGCGATATCGTAGCCCGGAAGGTGCAGTCCGGTGAAGTGGGAGCCACCATCCAGGACGTTTTGCCGGTTATGCTCTATGAGGTATTGCTCACAAATACAGTGGCAACGCTGCGTCTGGTGGCGGACATGCTGAATGAGGGTGCCGGGGATATGAACTAAGTTTTCACATGTAAAGCTGTTGGCTATAAAGCCGGCAGTTTTTTTGACTTTTGGGTAATACTTTGGGGTCCTGTTGTTAGACTAAAGGGTATTCCTATAGGGTCCAGTATCTTTTCATGCAAGCTGTACAAAACCCCATAGAGATACCCACAAGACCAGCAACAGGACCCGGAAGCCAGACCCTAAAGTCTAACAGCTACTTTGCTTCGTCCTTTACGTAATCTTCCTTGGTGCCACCACAGACACACTTCTGGGGACGGCAACGACCTTCCTTGGTAGCACCACACTTCGTGCATTTCCAAACAGCCATTTTTGTGCACCTCCTTTGGATTTTAGTATTATCCCTGGATTCGGTTTACAATCTTCTGTTATCTGCTGTGACCATGGCCATCGGCCCTCAGCCTTCAGCCATCGGCTTTTTATGTACAGCTTAAACCAAGTTTCTCCTTGCATTCGATTGTCAGTCCAACATATAAAGATAATTTGTCACTTAGACAACAGCTAAATCATCTTTTAGCCGATGCTGATGGCCGATGGTCAAACTGCTTTCCGCTGCCTTTCTAATAGCCGCTACTGCCCTGGCCGGATCTGCGGCTCCGAAAATAGCCGATCCTGCCACCAGCACGTCGGCGCCGGCCCGGGCCACCAGGGCGGCGGTTTCGGTATTGATGCCCCCGTCCACTTCGATTTCCGTAGCCAGCCCCTTTTCCTCAATCATGCGGGAGAGCGCTTCAATCTTGGGCAGCACTTCGGGGATGAATTTTTGCCCGCCGAAACCGGGATTAACGGTCATCAACAGGACCAGGTCCAACATGGGCAGCACGTACTCAATAAGGCTCAAGGGGGTATGGGGATTTAAGGAGACGCCTACCCTGGCCCCCAGTTCTTTGACCTGGCAGACACAGCGGTGCAGGTGGGTGCACGCCTCGGCGTGCACGCATACCAGATCCGCCCCGGCCTTAATAAAATCCGGAGCATAGCGGTCCGGTTGTTCAATCATTAAATGAACATCAAAAAACATTTTGCTGTGCGGCCTCAGGGCCTGCACAACGAGGGGTCCTATGGTAATGTTGGGAACAAAGTGACCGTCCATCACATCGATATGCAGGTACTCGGCCCCGGCCTTTTCAACAACCTGAACGGATTGGGCAAGATGGGCAAAATCTGCTGACAATATGGACGGAGCGATTTTCACCATGTTTAGTATCTCCTCTCCTGCTGCATAACTTCGTCTAAAAAGGTTAGATAATTTTGGTACCTTTCTTTATCAACAAATCCCCGTTCCACGGCTTTCTTCACGGCGCAATGGGGCTCGTGGTGATGCAGGCAGCCGTTGAATTTACAGTCGGCCGTGAAACCGGCAAACTCCGGAAAGTAATAACCCAGTTCCTCCCGTTCCATTTCGGGCAGGTCCAGGCTGGAAAAACCGGGGCTGTCCACCACAAACCCTCCAGCAGCCAGAGGCAGCAGTTCAACATGACGGGTGGTATGTTTCCCCCTTTTTAACTTGCTGCTAATTTCACCTGTTTTCAGTTCCAGACCCGGCTGCACCGCATTTAAAAGGCTGGATTTCCCCACGCCGGACGGTCCCGCAAACACGGAGGTTTTACCCACCAGCAATTGCCGCAGTTCGTCAATGCCGTCACCGGTTTTGGTGCTGGTGACCACCGTAGGATAGCCAATTTTTCGATACAGTCTGAGCCACTCGTGTTCCCTGCGGCCGCTCATCAGGTCCGCTTTATTCAGACATACCACCGGGGAAACGCCGGCATTTTCTGCCAAAACCAAAAACCGATCCAAGAGAGGAAGGTTTGGCTCCGGGTTTTGTACGGCAAAGACAATCACCGCCTGGTCAATGTTGGCCACCGGCGGGCGAAACAGTTCTGTCTTTCGGGGCAGCACTTCATCAATACGTCCCGTGTTCCCCCGTACAGGCGTCACCCTGACACGGTCTCCCACCAAGGCCGCAGAGCCTTTGCCCAGACGGAATTTGCCACGCAAGGTGCATTCCCAGATTTCATCACCTTTTTTTACGTAGTAAAATCCACCATAGGCCCGTATTAAAACCCCTTCAAACACTGCATTGACCCTCTCCTTGGTTGCATCATTGGTTAGACATCCTTCTCATCCACCGGATGCCCGTCGATATAGACCCTTACCTTCCCCTTGCCATAGAGACGGATACTCTCAGCTACATTATCCCCAGGCTGGTGCGTTCTAATATAAGGGTAATATTTTCCCCGGACATCTTCGGTTTCAATTTTTACCTCATGGGTTTGGCCGTCGTTCGGAACGGTAATACGCACCGATACGTCCTTGGCTGCCGGACCCGGTCCCTTGCTTAGTATAATATCGACCTTGGTCCCCTGTTCCGCCTCTTCACCGGCGCCGGGTTGTTGGGCAATAATTTGACCGCTCAGATAATCGAAGCTTTCCGCCTGGCTGAGCACATCTCCCAGTTCCAGGCCCACTTTGCCAAGTTCCGCACGGGCCGCTTCCTGGGTCAGTCCCACCAGATTGGGCACCTGCTGCACTTGCGGTTCCGGTCCCTTGCTGATATACAGTTTAATGCGGCTGCCCCGGGGGGCTTTGGTCTTTCCTGCGGGTTTCTGTTCCGCTACCTTATCTGCCTCTATGTCTTTGCTGTAAACCTGCTCCGGAGCTTCCACCTGAAAACCTTCGTTTTCCAGCGTCAACTTCGATTCGTCGAAGGAACGCCCGGTAACATCCGGCACTTCCACCAAGTCCGGGCCCTTGCTTACCACAAGCAGGATGATACGGGTTTTCTTCACGACCTCATGTGCTCCAGGGTCCTGGTGTATTACAACACCTTTTTCTTCTTTTTCGTCAAACCGCTCATTGATCGTAACATTAAAACCTCTTTCCCTAAGGAGCCTCTCCGCCTCTTCCCTTTTCATTCCCACCACCGGCGGGACCTCTGCCTCCGCCACATTGAGGTAGCTGTTCAGGGCAAACAGCGCGCCGCCGATTAGCAGCACAACCAGCAGGGCCAGCATGCCCCAGGCGGCAGGTTTCATCTGTTTCCGCATGGCCGGGTTCTCCGTGGTTCCGGCCGCCTTGGCCCTGGCTTCTTCCTTGATTAGGCTGGGGCTGGGCAGCACTCTGGTTTGCTCGTCCTCCTGGTCGTAAGGGACCATATTTTTGGTTTCCTCACTGATGGAGACCAGGTCTTCTCCCAGGGCCCGGGCACTCTTGTGCCTTCTCTCAGGGAGTTTGTCCATGGCCCTGAGCACAACCTTTTCTAAATCCTCCGGTACCGCCGGGTTGATTTCCCTTAAAGACAGGGGCTGTTCCTGAATGTGTTTTAACGCTACGCCAATGGCACCGTCGGCCTGGTAAGGCACCTTGCCGGTAAGCATTTCATAGAGCACCACACCCAGGGCATAGATGTCGGACTTCGGACCGGCAGGTTCGCCCTTGGCCTGTTCCGGCGAGATGTAATGCACGGAACCCACAATGGTATCCGTATGGGTCAGGGTGGAGGCGCTGGCCTGGGCGATGCCAAAGTCCGTCAGTTTGGCCCGGCCGCTCCGGGTAATCAGGATATTATGGGGTTTGACATCCCTGTGAATAATGCTGTTTTCATGGGCGTGTTCCAGGGCTTCGGCAATTTGCCGTCCCAATTGGATCACCCGGGCCGGTGACAGGGGAGCTTCCCGGCGGATGAGTTCCTTCAGGCTTTCTCCGTCCACATATTCCATGACCAGGTAATGACTTTCGTTCTCCTGCCCGACATCGTAGATGCTGACAATGTTGGGGTGGGACAGGCTGGCCACAGCCTGGGCTTCGCGGCGGAAACGGCGCACAAAGTCCTGGTCGCTGGCATACTCCGGCCGCAGGACCTTTACGGTCACCAGCCTGTTCAGAAAGGTATCCTTTCCTTTCCAAACCAGTGCCATTCCTCCGCCGCCCAATTGCTCCAATATTTCGTAACGGTTACCCAGAAGTTTGCCTATCATTGACTGTCTCACTCCTTTTTTGAGAGGTGAGAAAAACTTCTCACTTCTCACTTCTCAAATACGCTGCCATCACGTCCCTGGCAACCGGGGCTGCCACCCGGCTCCCCGGGCCGGATTTTTCTACGATAACGGCCACCACCACTTTAGGGTCATGGGCCGGAGCGAATCCGACAAACCAGGCATGGGGTAAGCTGTTTGGCTGCCGGTCGGTTTTGGTCTCTGCGGTGCCGGTTTTGCCCGCCACCTTGACTCCCCGGATGGCGGCGGTGGTTGCGGTGCCCCAGTTTACAGCGTTTATCATGCCTTCCTTGACAAGGGCGGCCACCTCCGGGCCGGTGGCTGTCAGCCAGGTGCTGCTTTCCGTAACCCGGATTTCTTTGCCACCCGGCTTACGGACTTCTTTTACCAGGTAGGGTTTCATAATCACCCCGTTGTTGGCGATGGCTGAACAGGCCAGGGCCATATGCAGCGGCTGATCAGGGTGTCTCCCTGACCAAAGGAGGATTCAGCCAACTGGCCCCGGTTCCGGCGCTCCTTGGCCGCCAGTGTGCCGGGCCGCACCGGAATTCCCAGATCGGGGCTTTGATTTAAACCAAATTGATGGAATGTATCGATAAAACCCTGCCAGCCCATTTCTACTCCCCCTTGGGCAAAATAGGTGTTGCAGGAAAGGGCCAGGGCTTTGATAAAGTCAACTTTTCCGTGGGCCTGGTTATCGGCAATCCTGTTTCCGTCAACAATCACGTAACCAGGACATTGGATGGCATCCCCGGGCCGGGCTTTTTGCCGGGCCAGCAGGCCGGAGCCGGTAACAATTTTAATGGCTGAACCGGGTGGGTAAGCCCCCTGGGTGGCACGGTTCAGCAAAGGCGCATTTTCATCATCGCGGTTTAAGCGGTTCCATACACCGGCCTGATCGATGGCATTGCTGTTGAAGGCCGGTGAGCTGACCATGGCCAGGACGGCACCGGTTTTGGGATCCAGGGCCACCACTGCGCCAGGCCTGCCGTTGAGAGCTTGGAATGCTGTTCTTTGCAGGTTGGCATCCAGTGTAAGCACCAGATCATTGCCCCGGGGTGTCCGGTTCAACAGTTTGTCCAGCAGGTTTTCCAGGGCATCGGCGTCGGTTAATCCGAGCAGTTCCCTGCTGTAGGCCGCCTCCAAGCCGGCAGCACCGTATCGTTCGGAAACATAGCCAATCACATGGGCAAAGGGAGAAACTTGGTTTTCTGTCAGGTAGACCCTCTTGCTCCGTTCGCCCAGCCATTTTGTTTCAGCCAGCACGACTCCCTGTCGGTCAAAAATGGTCCCCCGGATAATGCCGGCTTCCCTGGCCGCGATGCGGCGGTTTTGCGGGTGGGTGGCCAGGTCTTCCCCCTGCTGTACAACCAGATAGGTTAAATATAAGATCAATAAAACAAAGGTGCATAGTAAAAAATAGCCTAGTTTTTTAATGTTCTGTTTCATTTCCACCATTGACCTCGTGGGAAATGTTCAGGAGCATTCCCAACAACACAAAGTTTGCCACCAGCGAACTGCCCCCGTAACTGATGAAGGGCAGCGTTACGCCGGTCATGGGCAGCAGTTTGATGACCCCTGCGATGATGATAAAGGTCTGCAGGCCCATCAGTGCTGTTAACCCGGTAGCCATGAGGGACGTGAAATCATTGCGGGCTGCCAGGGCAATCATCAGTCCCCGGAAAATGAAGCACATGTAAAGCACCAGTACGGCACAGCCCCCCAGCAGCCCTAACTCCTCAACAATGGCGGAGAAGATAAAATCCGTATGGACGGCGGGGATTAAGTTCGGCATCCCTTGTCCCAAACCGCTGCCAAAGATCCCGCCGGACCCCAGGGCAAACAGGGACTGAATGATTTGATACCCGCTACCGCCCATCAAGGGCCAGGGGTTCAGCCAAATGTCCACCCGGGCCTGGACATGGCCAAAGATATGGTAGGCCACGGTTCCTCCCAGGAAAAACAAGATCAAGCCGATCAGCACGTAGAACATGCGCGCCGTTGCGGCATAGACCATGGCCAAAAAGGTACAGAAATATATGAGAGCGGTACCCAGGTCCTTTTGAAAAACCAGGATCAGCAGGGAGATGCCCCACATCACCACCAGCGGACCGTACTCGCGAATCCCCGGAATACTGATGCCGAGGATTTGGTCACTGCCGGCGGTCAGCACTCGCCGGTTTTCCGCCAGAAAGCTGGCAAGAAATAATACCAGCAATATCTTAACAAATTCAGAGGGCTGAATTTGAAACAGGCCAATTCGCAACCAACTGCGGGCGCCATACTGCTCCTGGCCGAAAAAGATCGGCAGTACCAGCAGCAATGCCCCTGCGGCAGCGTAAATATATTTGTAATCCGCCAGCCAGTCCAGTTTTCTCAGCAGGGTTGTAATAAGCAGCAGCGCCAGCAAACCAATCAGCAGCCAGGCAAACTGTCTTTCGGCGTACTGGGGACGCAGGCGAAATAAAAAGATTAATCCCAGGGCAGTAAGACCTGCGGTGATGGGCATTAAAAAAGGGTCACACCGGAAGCCGGCCAGCCGCCAGTAGGCGCTGATCAGCCAGAAACCGAGCATGGTACCAATGCTTAACAAAACGACAAACCACCAAAAGGGTAATTTGGTACCGCTGCCCAGAGCCAGCTCGTAGGCCCTGTTCAGTTCCGGTTCTCCCAGGTACAGGGTAAAAACCCCCACGGCCAGGTAAGCGGTGATATAGTACAGCAAACTTCGTTCTTCCTTGCGCAGGTTGGCCAGCAATTGGCAGCACACCTCCGGTGGTTACTCCATTTCAACCAGAACCATGGTGATATTGTCAATACCTCCCCGCTCCAGGGCGGTATCCAGTAAAATCTTTAAACATCGGTCTAAGTCCGGTTGAGAAGCAATAATTTCTTTTATTTCCTCCGGGCGCAGGTGGTTGAACAGCCCATCGGTACAGAACAAAACTTTGTCCCCGGGAGATAAGGTCTGTGTATAGAGTTCAAATTTTACCGCGGGTGCGGTTCCCATGGCCCGGGTCAATACGTTTCGCTGGGGGTGATTGATGGCCTGTTCTTCCGTAATGCCCCCGTGGCGAAGCATTTCCCCCACCAGGGAATGGTCCTCGGTGAACTGCGATATTTCACTGCCCCTGATAAGATAAGCCCTGGAATCACCAATGTGAGCAATAACCAAATCATATCCCGTAACTATACCGGCGGTCACCGTTGTCCCCATGCCCCGGTACTGGTCAAATTCATTGGACAGCCGGTAAACCCGCAGGTTGGCTTCTTCCAGGATACGTAATAAGGCAGCGGAAATGTCCTTTGTTCCCGGCAGTATCTCTCGTAAATTTTCTTCCAGGTACTGCAGGGCTGTGCTGCTTGCGATCTCTCCTGCTTTATGGCCGCCCATGCCGTCGGCCACCGCAAACAGACCAATATCGGGGCAGGCGCACAGGCTGTCCTCATTGCCGGCTCTTACCCGTCCGACATCAGTTATCTGACTCCATTTCATACGCCCACCTCACATATCGAAAAATTACATCGCCAATGCGAATACGGTCTCCGTTTGCCAGCACGGTTTGTTTCGTCACCGGCATCTCATTCAAGTACGTGTTGTTTAAGCTGCCCATATCCTCCAACCAGTATTGTCCCTGTTTATAGAGGATCCGTGCATGGTCCTGCGACGCGTAATTGCCGCTGAATACAATATGGTTGCCCCGGCCCCGACCCAGCCTGGTTAAATCCCCCAGAGGATAGGTATCACCGGGTATAATTTCCTCATCCCCGGATGCAACAACCTGTAAAACGGCGCCGTCCCCTCCCTGGGAGACCGGCCTGAGTCTCACCGGATCGACATGGGGAAGCCCATCTTCCCGGGCGCATTGTCTTAACTGGTCAATCATGCTGACAGTCAACCGGAAGATAAACAGGTATAACAAGATTAAGAACAGGCTTCTCAAAATGGTGATACCAATGGCCAGCACGTTAAAACTCCTTAAAGATGAGGACTGTATTCCCCACCGTAATGACATCTCCGGTGGTCAGTTCGACCTTATCCACCGGTAACCCGTTGACGTAGGTCCCGTTGGTGCTGTTCAGGTCCGTCAACCAGAAACGACCGCCGATTTTCTCAAATTGCGCATGTCTTCTGGACACGCTGGTGTCCGAGAGAACAATGTCGCAGGTATCCCGGCGGCCCAGGCTGGTGCGGTAATCGGTCAGGGGAAATTCTTTCCCGGCGTCGTTCCCCTCCTCCACCAGCAGGGTAGCCGAGCAGTGCTGCTGTAAATTGGGGATGGGGGCGGTATCGGTTAAGGGCCGGTAGTCCCGGGTGTCCTGGTTGTCTTGAGCGAAGTCCGGTTGATCTCTCCTGACCACAGGTTGGCCCTGGTCGGGTTCCACAGCGCCAAAATTGCTTTCGATCAAAATGTCGCCCGGCTCAACCCCTTCCCCCTCGATAAACTCAATGCGGGGACGGTTCACCAGGGTAAACTTTTTTTCGGCAGCTTTTTGCACCAGGTAATCTGCCAGTTCATCCGCCAGCAGGGGAGCCATGGGCTTGATGGTCTTATGATCCTCCGGGTGCAGCAAAACGGTATACTCGTTGGGTACATAAACATTGGAGATGCTTACCCTCCGTTTGTCCCGCATGGCCCGGGCGAGTTTTTTGGCAATGTCCGTGGGCTGTACGCGGGCGTCGGAACCGAATTTGTCTTTGAAAAACCCTTCAATGTATTTTTCCAAACTGTTTTCCAATCCCGAGAACAGGCGCACGTAAATCACCTCCGGTTTTAGATGTGAGAAGTGAGAGGTTAGAAGTGGGAAATTTAATTAAAAAAACGAAGCCTATTTATCAATACTCACCTCTAACTTCTCACATCTCACTTCTCAGTTTCATACCTACGTCTCAACTGCCCGCAGGCGGCGTCGATGTCGGCTCCCAGTTCGCGGCGAACGGTGACGTTGAGGCCGCCCCTATCTAATATAGTACGAAATTTTTCTACTTTTTCCGGGGGCGTTCGATTGAAACCGCGTTCCTCCACGGGGTTCACCGGGATCAGGTTAATGTGACACATCAGCCCGGTCAAAAGGGTGACCAGTTGGCGGGCATGTTCTTCGCTGTCGTTCATCCCCGCCAGTAAAGCATATTCAAAGGTGATGCGGCGGCCGGTGATGTCAATGTATTCCCGGCAGGCCTGCATAAGCTCCTGCAGTTTATAGCGACGGTTGATGGGGACCAGTTGGTCCCGTAATTCATCATTGGGCGCATGGAGGGACACCGCCAGGGTTAAGGGAAGTTTCTTGAGGGCCAGCTCCTTCATCCTGGGCACCAGGCCGCAGGTGGAGAGGGTAATGTGGCGGTAGCCGATGTTCATGCCGTACCCGGCATTGATATTTTCGAGAAACTTCAATACATTGTCAAAATTGTCCAGGGGTTCCCCGGCGCCCATGATGACAATGTGGCTGACCCTTTCCCCGGCATCTTTTTGGATGCCCAGCACCTGGTCATAGATTTCAGCGGGACTGAGGTTTCGTACCAGACCGCCCAGGGTGGAGGCACAAAACAGGCAGCCCATGCGACAGCCCACCTGGGTGGAGACACAGGCGGAATTTCCGTAAGAATGTTTCATCAGGACGCTTTCCACCGCGTGGCCGTCCGTCAATCCGAAAAGATATTTGACGGTATCCCCTCTGGCAGATTGCTGGCGGGCCAGGATTTGGGGTGAACTTAAAAAAGCCAGTTCAGCCAGTTTTGTTCTCAGTTCCTTGGACAGGTTGGTCATCTCGTCAAAGCCTACAGCGCCTTGGGCGAAAATCCACCGGCAGATCTGTTCTGCCCGAAATGGCTTCTCCCCCAACTCCGTCAAAAATTGTTTTAATTCTGCCAGGTTGAGATCTTTCAAATTCACCTTCTGGTTGCTATTTCTACGCATTTCTATTCAAATCCTTTTTTCTCAGCCTTGCAATGAAAAACCCGTCCATGCCGTGGATATGGGGCAGCAGCTGCAGGTACCCATTCTCTGCCGTTGCCTCCCGGTCCAATCCCGGAGGCAGGAATTGTCTCAGGTCACCCATAATAAACTCCGGGTGTTCCTTTAAGAAATCCTCCACCACTCCGATGTTTTCTTCCCGGGTGATGGTGCAGGTGCTGTAGACCAGGACACCCCCGGGGCGCAGGCACTTGCTGGCGGATTGCAAAATCTCCTTTTGCAGCCTGACAATGCCGGGCAGCTGACTGGGGTCTTTGCGCCAGCGGGCATCCGGCCTTCTTCTTAATACGCCCAGGCCGGAGCAAGGGGCATCCACCAGCACATAGTCCGCCCAGCCCTGGTATTTTTTATGGATGTCCCTGGCATCGGCCACTTCGATCTGAACCGAATGAATCCCCAGCCGTTTACAGTTGTCCATAATCAAGTTCAGTTTATGGGCGTACAAGTCAAAGGCCAGGATCTGTCCGGTATCCCCCATCAGTTGGGCCAAATGGGTGGTTTTGCCGCCCGGAGCGGAGGCTGCATCCAGAACCCTGGACCCGGAGGCCGGGTTCAAAACATGGGCCACCAGCATGGAACTCTCATCCTGGACTTGAAACAACCCCTCCTGGAACGTCTTAAGGGAGCGATAAGATAAGAAGCCGCTGAGATTCAGACCTTCCGGGACATATTTTGTCTCTACGGCCTCGACCCCTTCCTCCTGCAGCCGGGCAATCAAGTTTTCCCGGGTAATTTTTAAGGTGTTGGTACGGACCGTATTGGGCGCCGGGCGGTTGTTGGCCTGGCAAAGGGCGACGGTTTGATCAAAGCCGTACTCTTTTAGCCACCGTTCCACCAGCCAGGTGGGGTGGGAATATTTCAGGGCGACATAATCAACCGGGTCCTCTTTGGGATCCGGGTAATCCAAACTGTGCTGCTGTCTGGCCACATTGCGCAGCACGCCGTTGACAAACCTGGCCGCACCTTCATGGCCGTATTTCTTGGCCAGATTCACAGATTCATTGCAGGCGGCGGAATCCGGAATCCTGGGCATAAACATAATCTGGTAGGTGCCCATGCGCAGGATATTGCGTATCCATACGGTTTGGGAGGCCAGCGGTTGTTTAAGAAAATGTGCCAGGACCCAATCAATGGTATTTAAGTTGCGCAGCACGCCATAGACCAATTCTGTGGCAAAAGCCCGGTCCAATTTGCCGGGCTGATATTGTTCCAATACCTTATTAAGAGCGAGGTTGGCGTAAGCACCTTCTTCTTCCACCGCTTTACCAACCAGAAGTGCCAGTTCTCTGGCAGTGATGTTTTTCAATTTTTCATCCCTTCCTCTTTCCGGTCACACTGGTGGCCCAGGAAAAATTCAATGGCCCGGATCACGCCGGGGGTGTGCACCGACGTATTGAAACATGGACCAAAGGGTCGATCATTCAGCACACCTAAAACCGGGATTGGACTGCAGTCCTGAATGCCGCTGGACAGGTCCCTTTCGCAGGCAACGGCCACAATGGCTTTGGGACGGTATTCCTTAACAAACTTGCGGGCCAGGGTGCCCCCGGTGGCAACCCCCACGCGGATGCCGTATTTATCCCGCAGTTCCAGTAAATCGGTGACTTTGCATTTCCCACAGCGACGGCAATTGTTAATATCGTTGGTCACTTTGTGCGGGCAGTTGTTCTCCTGCAGGCAGTGGGGCGCCAGTAAAAGGATTTGTTCAGGACGCACCGCCTGCTGATTGGCCCGCACCAGTTCGTTGTTTACTTCGATAAAGGAGTTTTTAATTTTATCGATATCGATTTTAAAAATTCTGCCCAACCCAAGGGCAAAGGGAAACAGGGTTGACATGGCCACCCTCATCAAGGGCTGCAGCGGTTTAATGGTTTGGGCCAGCCAGATGGTTAACACAATCCCCCCGACGCCGAAGGCCACCACCAGGATCGCCAGGATAATCAGGGAAACTGCACCGATTAAGACCACCTGGTGCAGGATGGTTGTCGGGTGATAAAGCAAATACCAAACGGTGAAAATTAACAGCCCGACAATCACCAGGCTAGCTGCCAGCAGCCCTAGGAATAATCTTTTACGCACCTGGGGCACCTGTGCTTGACTGGGAGAAATCATTGTTCCTCTACCCCTTCTCTTCCCAGGACTGTACCGGGAGCGATCTGTTTTCCCCGCAGGAATTGGTCCACATCCATACGCTTGCTGCCCTGGAGCTGTAACTCGGTAATCAAAATCTGACCCTGGCCGGTTTGTACTAGTATACCAGAAGACCCCGCTTCTAAAACCGTGCCCGGTGCAGCCTTTACCGGGCGGGCCTCGGGAACACGGGTCCGCCAGATTTTAAGCACTTTATCTTCCCAGGTGGTATAGGTACCGGGCCAGGGATTCATACCCCTGACATGGTTATGTAGATGTTGCGCCGGCTGTTCCCAGCGAATGACTTCATGTTCTTTTTTCAGCAGGGGAGCATAGGTCGCCAGGGTATGGTCCTGGGGTGTCCTGGGGGCAAAACCTTTCTCCAGCAAGTCGATGGTCTCCACCAGCAGCTCCGCACCTAATACCGCCAGCCTGTCATGAACCATGCCTACTGTATCATCGGGGCCGATGGGCAGGCGCTTCTTTAAAATCATATCCCCGGTGTCCATTCCCTCGTCCATGAACATGGTGGTAACCCCGGTTTCTGTTTCACCGTTGATTACAGACCAGTGAATGGGCGCCGATCCCCTGTAATAAGGAAGCAGGGATGCATGCACGTTGATACAGCCCCGGGGAGGCAGCTGTAAGATTTCAGAGGGCAGAATCTTGCCGTAGGCCACCACCACAATGCATTCCGGCTGCAGCCCCTGCAGGGTCCGGAAAAATTCTTCCGTCCGAATGCCGGTTGGCTGTAGCACCGGCAAATGATATTCCTCCGCCAGTTTCTTTACCGGCGATGGCTGCACCTGCTTCCCCCTGCCCTTGGGTTTGTCCGGCTGGGTGACTACCGCCACCACCTGCTGCCCGGCCTCCAGCAACGCCTGCAGGGAGGCTGCGGCAAACTCCGGTGTTCCCATAAAAACAATACGCATAAACCGTTCTCCTCTACCTATTCCACTTTCCGTAAATTACTGGCCCTGTCTACAAAGACAATGCCTTCCAGGTGGTCGATTTCATGTTGAAAGGCCCTGGCCATAAAACCATTGACCCGGTAAACCACCTGTTCACCCTTGCGGTTTAATCCTCTTACCACCAGTCTGTCCGCTCTGGCCACTTCACCGATCATTCCCGGTACGGAAAGACACCCTTCGGTATCCACCACCTGACCGGAGGCTTCCAGGATTTCAGGGTTGATCAACTCCACCAGTCCCTCTCCCACATCAATCACAATAACCCTTTTAGAAACCCCGATTTGCGGCGCCGCCAGGCCCACACCCTTGGCAGCATACATGGAATCCGCCATATTATCCAACAGTTTAAGAATACTGGGGGTTATTTCCTTCACAGGCTTCGCCTTTTCCCGCAGTACTTCATCGCCGATTTCTACAATTTTATATACAGCCATTGCATAGCCTCCTGTTCTGTCTTTGGTGTCCAGCCTTCAGCTTTTAGAATCTATTATACTATTATACTATAAAAAGCTGAGAGCTGATGGCTAGACCCGAAAGGAATGCCTATAAGCTAACCGGGTCCACATCGATACTTACTGCCACCTGTTTAAACCGAACGCCTGCTTGCTCTAAAACGGCAGCAGCAACCTGTCGTATTTCACGGCTGGCATAGCCCTTCAGGATGAGCTGCCAGCGATAGCGATCTTTGATGCGGGGAATCCCTGCCGGGGCAGGACCCAGTATTTCCATGTTCTGTCCGGCCAGTTCCTGCCTGGCGGAAGACAAACGTTCCTGCCACCACTGGGCTGCGCTGATAACGTCTCCCTCATTTAATCCCGTGAATAGAATTCTGATTAAATGGCTGAAGGGGGGTATTGTAAGATCCTTCGGGTGACCATTTCTTTATGGTAAAAGCTCAGGTAATCATGTGTTTGAGCCGTTAAAATACTAAAATGCTCGGGGTCATAGGTCTGAATAATAACCTCTCCGGGTTTTTCCCCCCGACCGGCCCGGCCCGCCACCTGAGTAAGCAATTGAAAGGTTCTTTCCGCCGCCCGGAAGTCCGGCATATGCAGGGTGATATCAGCGCTGATGACGCCAACCAAGGTAACCTGAGGAATATCCAATCCTTTGGCGATCATTTGCGTGCCGACCAGCACCTGGGCATTGCCATGTATAAACTCCTCCAGGATCTTCTGGTGAGAACCCTTCCGGGTGGTGGTATCGGCGTCCATGCGCAGGACCCGGCAGCCCGGGAAAAGCCTTCTCATTTCTTCTTCCACCCGCTGGGTTCCCACCCCGAAACTACGAATGGTTTTCCCGGCGCATCCGGGACAGACCCCGGGCGCTGGTGCCGTAACCGCAGTAATGACATTTTAGCCGGCCGTCGCTGTGCAGGGTGAGAGAAATTTCACAGCGCGGGCATTTCATGACCTGGCCGCACTGCCGGCAAAGCACCACTGTGGCCAACCCCCGGCGATTTAAGAATAAGATGCTTTTTTCATTTTTCTCCAGGCAACGGGCCAGGGCCGTTTGCAGGGCAGAACTGAAAATGCCGGTATTCCCTTCGGCCATTTCCTTGCGCAGGTCAACAATTTGTACCCGGGGGAGTTCCTTTTGATCCACACGTTTGGTCAGGGTCACCAATTGATAAGGTCCGCCGGGCCGGGCCCTGCAGTAACTTTCGATGGCCGGCGTGGCGCTGCCTAAAACCACCACGGCTTTGGCGTGGGCAGCCCTTTGCAGGGCCACCTCCCGGGCATGGTACTTGGGACTTTCATCCTGTTTGTATGAGTATTCATGTTCTTCGTCAATGATAATCAATCCCAGGTTTGGCACAGGGGCAAAAATAGCGGAGCGAGCCCCCAGTACCACAGGGGCTTGTCCGGATTGAATGCGTACTTTTTCGGCATATCTTTCCCCCTGGGACAGGGCGCTATGTAACAAAGCCACCCGGCTGCCAAACCTGTCCCGGAATCGTTCCACCATCTGGGGAGTGAGAGATATTTCCGGTACCAGCACGATGGCCTGCCGGTCCATCTTTAATGTTTTTTCAATAAGCCGAAGATATACCTCTGTTTTGCCGCTGCCGGTAACGCCATGCAGCAGCCAGGCGGAGGGAGTCGCTTCCTCCAGCCCTTGCCGGAGTTTGCCGACAACCATCCTTTGCTCCTCCGTCAGGTCGGCAACCCTTCCGGTGACAGGTATTTCTCCGTTCCACAAGCCAGGGGAACTTCCCTCAGCAGCCCTTTTGCCAGCAGGGCGTTAATAACCGCTAAAGATACCCCGGCTCTTTCTGCCAGTTCAGCTTTTCTGAGCCCGGGTCTCGCCAGAGCTACCTCCATGGCTAATTTTTGTTTGGGAGCTCTAACCAAACCCGTGAGTTCATGCGGGTTACCCGCAGATGCCAGTCCCTTTTCCTGGCGTAACCGGGTGCTGCCGACGGGAGAACCGGCGATACACTGCAGTGAATCTCCCAGGCTGCACAAATAACGCTGGACCATCCAGCGGGCTGTGGCATAAAGTTCTTCATTTAAGAAAGGCTCCTTTTCAATCACCCTTGTAATATCTTTTATCTTTTGTAGTTTAGGGGGTTGACTGAAGTCAATGACAAACCCCTGTACCCTTCTACCAGAAAAGGGTACCTCCACCCGGCTGAACCGTTTCAGTTCACCCTTCAGGGTTTCCGGTACCCGGTAATGAAAGGTTTGATGTAAGCGAACGGGAACCGTTACGGCCACCTCTGCGTACAGCATCTATTTTGCCCCCTGCCGGCTTTGCAGCAATTTTGCCGCCCGGTCCAAAATTTTTTGGGCAACCCTGTTTTTATCCATTAAAGGCAGTGCCTCAACCACTCCGTCTCTGCCAAAAATACGAACCACATTGGTATCATGATCAAATCCCGCCCCGGGTAAAGTAACGTCGTTGGCAACCAGTAAATCAAGGTTTTTGCCAGTAAGTTTGGCCAGGGCATTTTGTTCCAGGTCATTGGTTTCTGCCGCAAAACCAACCAGCAGCTGGTGGGCCTTTTTACGACGTCCCAGTTCTGCCAGGATATCGGGGTTCCGGGCCAGTTCAATCTGCATTGCCTGACCCTGTTTTTTGATCTTTTGCGGGCTGACTTCCCCGGGGCGGTAATCCGCCACCGCCGCAGCCTTAATGACAAGATCTACGCTGTCAAAATGCTGCAGTACCGCCTCGTACATCTCCCCGGCGGTCTCCACCCGTTGGACTTCCACCCCCGGGGGAGGCATCAAATGAGCGGGACCGGTGACCAGTCTGACCCTGGCACCACGCAGAAACGCTGCCCGGGCCAGGGCATATCCCATTTTTCCTGAGCTCCGGTTGGATAAATAGCGCACCGGGTCCAGGGGTTCCCTGGTGGGTCCGGCGGTGACAAGAACGTCTAACCCCGCCAGGTCCTGGGGGGTTACGAGTTTTTCAATGCTATGGAGAAGGGTCGCCTGATCCGCCAGCCTGCCTTTGCCGGTTGTGCCGCAGGCCAGGCGGCCCTCACCGGGTTCAACAAAATGATAGCCAAATTCCTTTAATTTCCTGATATTTTGCCGGACGATGGGGTTCTGGTACATGACCACATTCATGGCCGGGCAAAACAATACCGGGCAGGAGGCAGCCAAGATCAAGGTAGATACCAAATCGTCGGCGATACCGCCGGCTGCTTTACCGATGATATTCGCTGTGGCAGGAACGATCACCAGAGCATGGGCTTGCTGGGCTAAATCTATATGCAATACCCCACCCTCGGAACCTGCCTGAAAGAGTTCGCCATGGACCGGATTGCCGGTGAGAACTTCAAAGGTAAGGGGTGTCATAAATTCACGGGCTGCTGAGGTCATGGCCACATGAACATCCGCCCCGGCCTTTACCAGGGAACTTACCAGTTCCGCAGCCTTATAGACTGCAATACCACCGGTGATTCCAACGGTAATTTTTTTACCTGCCGGCAACAAACTGCACCTCCGTTATTTTTGACCCGAACGGGTGCGTCGATAGGTTACGTCCCCCCTGGAGATTTCCTCCAGGGCCAGGGTGACGGATTTTGCTTTTAAAGGTTGGTTGGTTCTGATCTCTTCTTCGGTCAGCAAACGAGCCCTTTTGGCGGCAGCAACAACCAGGGTGTAACGGCTGTCGACCCTGGTCATTAATTCATCCAGCGAAGGTTTATTCATCATGGTCGCTTACCCCCACTACAGTTTTAATCTTCATCAACAATCCAGAAATTTCGTAATATCGAAACGTGACGGTCGGCATTTTTCCGCCTTAATAATGGCCTCTGCCTGGTCTAAGGCATTTTCCACCGTGTCATTAATGACCAGGTAATCATACCGCCCGGTGTTGGACAGTTCTTCGCAAACACATCTTAAACGATTAGCAATCGTTTCCAATGAGTCTGTGCCTCTTTTGGTAAGTCTTTCTTTTAACAGGGATAAGGCCGGAGGCACGACAAAAATCAATACCCCTTGGGGGTATTTTTGTTTAACCTGAAGAGCGCCCTGAATATCGATTTCCAGGATGACATCCATGCCCATTGCCAGCTTTTCTTCCACATACTGTCTTGGGGTTCCGTAATAATTGTCATAAACCTTTGCATATTCCAGCAGCTGGTTATTGGCAATCATTTGTTCAAAGTGTGGTTTACCCACGAAAAAATAATTTACACCATGCTTTTCTCCGGGTCTGGGAGCCCGGGTTGTACACGAAACGGACAGGCACATATCTTTGTTATTTTGCAGCAATCCCTGGCAAATGGTGCCCTTTCCGGCACCTGACGGTCCTGATATAACGATAAGTAGTCCTTGCCTGGTCATTTCACACTCCTAGTCCGTAGGTTCGTCAACCTGAGCGGCTTCTTTGCTTACCAGACGGTTGGCCACGGTTTCCGGTTGAACGGCCGAGAGGATCACATGGTCGCTGTCGGTAATAATCACCGCACGGGTGCGGCGGCCATAGGTGGCATCAATTAACATACCCCTGTCCCTGGCCTCGGTGATGATGCGTTTGATGGGAGCGGATTCGGGGCTAACAATGGCAATAATACGGTTCGCCGAAACAATATTGCCAAAACCGATGTTAATAAGCTTAATATCCATGTTCAGTTCCCCCTAATACATTATTCTATATTTTGAACTTGTTCCCTTATTTTTTCAAGTTCACTTTTTGCATTTACCACAGCATTGGCAATGGCCAGATCGTTGGCCTTTGAACCAATGGTGTTAATTTCCCGGTTCATTTCCTGGACCAGGAAGTCCAGTTTACGCCCCACGGGTCCTCCCTCTGCCAGGATTTGTTTCAGTTGGTGCAGGTGACTGCTGAGACGCACAATTTCTTCCGAGATGTCCGCTCGGTCCGTAAAGATGGCGACCTCCGCTGCCAGGCGGGTTTCATCGATAATGCCGCCTTCCAGCCATTCGGCGAGCCGCTGGGATAATTTTTCACGGTGTTCCTGGACTACCAGGGCGCCCTTTCCGAAACTTGTTCCAGGATCAGACGGTGAATCTCGCCGGCCCTTTGCAGGATGTCGTTCTTTAGCCGTTCGCCCTCGTTTTGGCGCATGGCCAACAGCCCGTCCAAAGCCTGGTCGGCCGCTTCCTCGATGGCCGTAACCCATTCTTCTACATTTTCCTCCGGTTGTTCCAGGGAAATGACGTTGGGCAAAGAAATGAGGTCCTTGATGGAGATTGTGTCCGAAATTGACAAAGATTCCTTCAGTTCCTCCATTGCCTTATGATACGCCACCGCCAGGGCTTTGTCAACTTTTACCGCGGTAGTGATCTCCCCGGTTTCTTCAATGGAAATGTAGCCATCCACGCGGCCCCGGGTCACTCGTTCTTGGATGCGTCTTTTGATTTTATCTTCTATTTGGGCCAGAGACCTGGGTTGGCGAAGAATCACTTCGCAGAAGCGGTTATTGACGGATTTCAGTTCCACCGTAAACCTGCGTCCTTCCGCGCATGCCTCTCCCCGGCCGTAACCGGTCATGCTTTTGATCAAGACTTCACCACCTAGTTTTTTCATATAACGTATAAAATTTTAAAGTTCGACAGTATAATGTGTTCTACCTAAATTTAGATTTTCCTTTTAAATTGGGCATAAAAACTAGGAAATTAAAGCAAAAGGGCCGGTTCCCAGCCATAACTCTTATTTCATAGTTATGCCCGGAGCGGCCCCAAATTAGAATTCATCCGGATTAAATTTTAACGGTCTTTTCCATCGCCGTGTTGATAGCCGATATCTATCTTTTCATAGGGTGCGCTTTCATCATCCGGACCCCGGAAGGATTCGTAGATAACCCCGTCATCCCCAATTTCATAGGGAATGCTGTCCGGGTCTGCAAAGGTTTCCAGGTGTTCCTCCGCAATCATTTCTTCATCCCCGTAATAGGAACCTGCCTGGGCACGGTCTGCGTGTTCGTTCCAGCGGGCCACCGTTTCCCAGGCGTCCTCGCCGTCAAAGCCGTTGTAATCCTCGTTGTCTTTCCAGGAGCGACTGAAGGGGACATCCAGTACATCTTCTTCCGCTGTCCGCTCGTGGGACTTGGGCAGGTGTTCATCCCGGGATTTGCAGTCGACGCACTGGGTGGTGTAGGGGACAGCATCCAGTCTTTCCGTGGATATTTCCTTGCCGCAGACCTCGCAAACCCCGTACCGGCCTTCTTGCATTTTTTCCAGGGCATCGTCAATGGCCCGGACCGTAAGCATGGCATCCCCCTTCAGGGCCAGGTCTTTACTGCGCTCAAACATTTCAGTGCCGATGTCCCCCGGGTGGTTGTCATAGGATGACAGTTCTTCGATGGATTCGTCCATGGAAAGGCCCAGGCCGCCGCCTCTTTCATCGTTATTGTAGTTGTCAATCCGGTTGAGCATATGTTCTCGCATATCCAGCAGGCGCTGTTTAAAACCTTCGGTCTGTTGTTGTGTTAGCAAAATGAACCCCCCGTTTCACGAAATCAGCCCCCGGGGAAAAGAAAAACCCGGGCAAAGTTAACTATAATTTGCCCAGGTCCTTTGGATAATACTCGAAGTTATTTCTTTGATTTAATGCTTGCTTGGTAGTAATACCTATATGAGAAGTGTTTGTTAAGATATGAAAGTGTTACCTAGGGGGCAGCCTGGCAATTAAGAGGTGGGAAGTGAGTGGTTAGAGGTGAGAAACTATTGGGGTAAATCTTTTTTTATAATCCTCTCTCACGTCTAACTTCTCACATCTCACTTCTCTTACGCCCGCTGCGTTGCGGAAAAGCCAGTCTGCCTGCGTGAGGTTCGTTTAAAGCGTATTTCTCAGGTGTCTTAGTTGTATCTTCTGAGAGTTAATTCAACTCACCCAGCAGCTTCTCGATCCGGTCCAGGCCTTCCTTAATATTCTCCATGGATGTGGCGTAGGACAGTCGGATAAAGTCGTCGCCGCCGAAGGCAATGCCGGGGACCACGGCCACTTCGGCCACTTCCAGCAGCAGGTTGGCCAGGTCGGTGGCATTGTTCACCGGTTTGCCTTGATAGGACTTGCCAAAGTAGGCGCTGACGTTGGGGTACAGGTAAAAGGCGCCGCCGGGTTTCGGGCAGGTGACGCCGGGAATGGCGTTAATCCGCTCCAGCATGTAGTTTCTGCGTTTTTCGAACTCCACCACCATGGCGTCCACAGCATCCTGGGGACCGTTCAGGGCGGCCACGCTGGCAGCCTGGGCGATGGAGGTGGGGTTGGAGGTGGAATGGGACTGCAGGTCCGCCATGGCCTTGGCCACAGAGGTGGGGGCCGCTGCATAGCCGATACGCCAACCGGTCATGGCGTAGGCCTTGGATACCCCGTTGATGACCACGGTATTTTCTTTCAATGACGGGCTGATGGAGGCGATGCTGACATGTTCCAGGCCGTCGTACAGCAGTTTTTCATAGATTTCATCGGAAATAACGGTAATGTTGTGCTGCAGCAGGATCTCTCCCAGGGCTGCCAGTTCATCCCGGTGTATACACCGCCGGTGGGGTTGCTGGGGCTGTTCAGCAGGAAGACCCGGGACCTGGGGGTAATGGCCTCTTTTAATTCCCGGGGGGTTAACTTAAAACCGTTTTCCTCCCTGGTTTGTACCACAACGGCTGCCGCTCCGGCCAGCTTAATTTGCTCCAGGTAGCTGACCCAGTAGGGCGCCGGTAAAATCACCTCGTCGCTGGGCTGGCAGAGGACCTGAAAGGCATTGTAAAGGGAATGCTTCGCTCCCACGGAAACAACAATTTGATTGGTCTGGTACTCCAGGCCGTTTTCCCGCTGGAATTTGTCTACGATGGCCTGCTTTAGTTTTAGCGTGCCGCCGGCAGGTGTGTAGCGGGTTTCCCCTGCTTGAATGGCTTCAATGGCAGCTTCTTTAATGTTGTCAGGGGTATCAAAGTCCGGTTCCCCGACGCCAAAGCTGATGACCTTTATGCCGGAAGCCTTCATTTGCTTGGCCTTGGCATCAATGGCCAGGGTCGGTGACGGGCTGATACCCACTGCACGTTCGGACAATCTCATCATCGTCTCTCCCAACTAAAATAAAATGTAAGGTAAATAAACGTCTCGAAATTGGCAAGGTACTATCGTTATCCGATAGAGAGTGACTTTGCGGAGCACCGGTAACAGCACTTGCACCTAACGGGCACTTACGAACGTAGGGCTAAACCGGGGGCGCAGACAGGACGTCTGTCTTGTGCCCGTATGGGTACGCCAGCCGAATCGGGCCAGGACGGCCCGTTGAGGCGGTTTTTGCCCGGAGTGAGTCGTAGTGCTGTCGGTGCGGAGCATGGAACGAACGGGGATAACGATAGTGCCTCCCTACGTAAAGAGGGATAAGTGTTAAAACTCAACTTTACCGATATTCTTCTTCATCCGCTCCAGGCTTCGGCGATTCGCTCCTTGGGGATGGTGATGGAGATGCGGAAATAGCCCTCGCCCTGTTCGCCGTAGCCGTTGCCGGGGGTGATGACCACGCCGGCCTTCTCAATGACGAATTCCGCAAAGGAGGCTGAAGTAAAGCCCTTCGGCACCGGCGCCCAGATGTAGAAAGTGGCTTTGGGTTTTTCCAGGTGCCAGCCCATGGCGTTCAGTCCATCCACCACAATGTCCCTGCGCTCACGGTAAATTTCGTTGTTGGCGGCCACGGTATCCTGGGGGCCGGTGAGGCCGGCAATGGCGGCATATTGAACAGCCTGGAACTGGCCGGAATCAATATTGGTTTTAAAGCGCCCCAGGGCTTCAATAACGTCCGAGTTGCCGGCAGCCCAGCCGATACGCCAGCCGGTCATGTTATAAGCCTTGGATACGGAATTAAACTCAATGCCTACTTCTTTGGCACCGGGGATCTGCAGGAAGGAAAGCGGTTTGTACCCTTCGTATGCCACTTCGGAGTAAGCGCTGTCATGGCAGACTAATATTTCATATTTCTTGGCAAATTCAACCACTTCTTTGTAGAAGTTTTCGTCCGCCACGGCGCCGGTGGGGTTGTTGGGATAGTTGATGAACATCATCTTGGCTTTCCTGGCCACATCCTCGGGAATGGCAGCCAGGTCCGGCAGGAAGCCCTTTTCGGCAGTCAGGGGCATGTAATAGGGCTCTGCGCCGGCCAAAATAGCCCCGCCGCTGTAAACCGGGTAGCCCGGGTCGGGGACCAGCACGGTGTCACCTGGGTTGAGATAGCACCAGGAGATATGCGCGATGCCTTCCTTGGAACCAATCAAAGATACAACTTCTGTTTTGGGTTCCAAATCAACGCCAAAACGCTTGGCGTAAAAGTCTGCCACCGCCTTGCGATAGGACGGCATGCCCACCGAGGACGGGTACTGGTGGTTTTCCGGCACAGCCACCTGCTGCTGAGCTTCTTTAATAATATGTTGCGGGGTGGGCATGTCCGGGTCGCCGATGCCCAGGCTGATGACATCCACGCCCTCTTCCTTTTTTGAGCAATTACTTTTTCAATGCGGGCAAAGAGGTAGGGCGGCAGGTTCTTTATCCTTTGAGCTTCTTCAAAGCGCAAGACATATTCCTCCTTTTTTCTGCAGTTCGTGCAAAGTATAACAATTACAGACGGTTTTTTTCAACCTTATCGCCGGTTGTATACTGTATATTCACCCTTAAAGACTTCCTCGGCCGGACCGGTCATGTATACGGTGCCGTTGTCCGCCCATTCAATGATTAAAGGCCCGCCCGGCAGATGCACCGTTACATGTTTTTCCGTTAAGCCGTTTAACACCCCGGCCACAGCCACCGCGCAGGCACCGGTGCCGCAGGCCATGGTGATGCCTGCTCCCCGCTCCCATACCACCATGCGAACTTCCGTGGGGCTTACCACCTGGACAAACTCCACGTTGGTTTTTCTGGGAAAGGCCGGGTGGGTCTCAATCCGGGGGCCGATGTCCGCCAGGGGGATGGCCGAGACATCTTCAACAAAAATAACGCAATGGGGGTTTCCCATGGAAACAACGGTAACATAAATGGTCTGCCCGGCCACCTCCAGGGCTCATTGATCACCCGGCCTGCGGGTCCCAGCATGGGAATCTCCGCCCTTTCCAGCCTGGGGGCACCCATATCCACTCTTACTGCTTCCACCACGCCGTTGTTCTGGATGATGTGCGGCACGATGATGCCGGCCAGCGTTTCTACCTTAATTTCGTCCTTGCGGACAATGCCGTGTTCGTATAAATACTTGCCCACACAGCGAATGGCATTGCCGCACATTTCCGGCTCACTGCCATCGGAATTTATGATTCTCATCCGGACATCAGCCTTCTCGGAATCCAGCAGCAATACCAGGCCGTCGGCGCCGATGCCGAACCTGCGGTCACACATCTCCCTGGCCAGCGTGCTGTAGTCATCCGGAAATCCCTGGCCGGTACCGGCGTTTACCAGTATAAAATCATTTCCTAAACCATGCACCTTGGTAAAAAACAAATTAAGTTACCTCCTTACTGTCTTTTATGCCATATTACGCACCTGTCAGTTTTAATGTAGTATGTCCTATGATCGGTAGATTTCTACTTATAGCATTCATTTCCTGCTGCCTGACTGTTTGTACATTGTATATCTGACAGCTATAGGGTATTTCTTTTGGGTCCTGCCATCGGCTATTGGTATAAGTATGAAGAATGAGAAAGACCCACCTGTTTTTTAAAACCTCGGTGGGTCTTTTATTATTGAACTTCGAACCTCGGACTTGAGGCTATGCCCGGATATACATAATCCTCTCTTTCGCCCTGTCCTTGACGGCCTTGACCACAATGCCCAAAAACTGGGGTACCACGGCAATGGTCAGCACCACCAGCCAGTGTTTGAGCTCCAGGGGTACGGTATGGAAGATCGGCTGCAGGAAGTTGATGTAGTTGACGGCCAGCTGCAGGCAGGCGGAGACCATAACGGCCAGTACCAGCTGGGGGTTGCCGAAGAAGCCGATTTCTACAATGGAATGTCTTTCCGAGCGGCAGGAAAAGACAAAGAACAGTTGGAAAAACACCAGCGTATTAAAGGCCATGGTCCTGGCCAGTTCCACCTGCCCCATCATCAACCCGACGGCAAAGGCCACCAGTCCCCAGGGCAAAGACCATGCCGGTGCTGACAATGCGCCAGCCCAATCCGTGAGAAAAAACACTTTCCTGGGGGTCCCGGGGACGCCGGTACATGATGTCCTTTTCTGCGGGGTCCACCCCCAGGGCCATGGCCGGCAGCCCGTCGGTAACTAGGTTCATCCAGAGGATTTGAATGGGCAGCAGGGGTAACGGCATGCCCATTAACACCGCCAGGAACATGGTCAGCACTTCCCCCACGTTACAGGACAGCAGGTAACGGATAAATTTACGGATATTATCGTAAATGGCCCGTCCTTCCTCGATGGCCGCCGCAATGGTGGTGAAATTGTCGTCGGCCAGGACCATGGCTGAGGCTTCTTTGGTTACATCGGTCCCTGCCTTGCCCATGGCCACTCCGATGTCTGCTTCTTTTACGGCCGGGGCGTCGTTCACCCCGTCACCGGTCATGGCCACCACATGCCCGTTCCGTTTCAGTGCCCGGACGATCCGCAGTTTGTGTTTGGGAGTCACCCGGGCATAGACAGCCGTGTTTTCGGCCGCCTCCTGTAACTCTTGGTCGCACATACGGTCCAGTTCCGCCCCGGTCAGCACCCTGGCGCATTTGGTAAGCAGCCCCAGTTCTTTGCCGACGGCCTGGGCGGTGAGTTGGTGATCGCCGGTGATCATAACGGTGCGGATACCGGCCCGGCGGCAAACCTGCACAGCCTGGATGGCGGCGGGCCGGGGCGGGTCTATCATACCGGCCAGACCTAAGAATACCAAGCGCTGTTCTACGTTGTCTTCGTTTAATTCTTCGGCTGCATCCAGATGGCTCAAATCGCGATAAGCCAGGGCCAGGACCCGCAGGGCTTCCTTGGCCATGTCCGAATTTCTCTTCAGCAGTTCCTGCCGGGTATTTTCAGTGAGGGGAATGATGCGACCATCCCGGTAGATATGCGTGCATAAGTCCAGAATGACATCCGGGGCACCCTTGACATAGGCCGTTAACTGGCCGCTGCGATTCTGATAAACAACGGACATTCTCTTGCGTATGCTGTCAAAGGGAAGCTCTAAAACTCTTTTTTCTTCTTTTTCCAGATCTTTGCGCCAGGTCTTTCCCTTGGCTGCCATAACCAGCAGCGCCCCTTCGGTGGGATCTCCGGCCACTCCCCAAACGTTGGTTAGTTTGCCGGCCCGCAGGTTGCGGAAAATGCCCCCGACAGAGACTTCTCCCTTGGTTAGTTGGGAGTTGTTGCAAAGGGCGGCACATTTGAGGAACAGGTTAACTCCCGGTCCCCGGGGCCCGTCAAAGCGAAATTCTCCCTTGGGGTCATATCCTTCTCCGGACACTTTAACGTCCGTACTGCCTACCACGGCCTGACGCACGGTCATTTGGTTTTCGGTTAACGTTCCGGTCTTGTCACTGCAGATAATGGTGGCGCAGCCCAGGGTCTCCACTGCCGGCAAGCGGCGAATAATGGCGTTTCGTTTGATCATCCTCTGGACACCGATGGCCAGGGAGATGGTGACAATGGCAGGCAGGCCTTCCGGTATGGCTGCCACCGCCAAGCTGACACCGGCCAAAAACATGTGGTAGAGCGGTTCACCTCGCATAACCCCCAGCACCACCACCAGGGCGCACACCAGCAAACAAAAGATCACCAGGGCCTTGCCCAACTGTTCCAGGCGGCGCTGCAAAGGGGTTTCATCATCTTCCGCTTCTTGAATCATCCTGGTGATATGGCCCATCTCCGTGTGCATGCCGGTGGCCACCACCACGCCCTTGCCCCTGCCGCGTACCACGACGGTCCCCATGTAGGCCATATTGCGGGTGTCTCCCAGGCAGACTTCTTCCTGGCCTTTCATATTGGCAACCCGCTTTTTCACCGGGTTTGATTCCCCGGTGAGGGCGGATTCCTCCACTTCCAGGTTGGAAACTTCCAATAACCGCATGTCCGCAGGCACTTTATCACCGGTATCTAACAAGACAACATCCCCGGGCACCAGATCGGCGGCGGGCACCTTTCTTTCCACGCCGTTGCGGATCACCCTTGCCTCCGGGGCTGTCAAGGCCCTCAGGGCCTCCATGGATTTCTCCGCCCGAAACTCCTGAACAAACCCGAGAATGGCGTTTACCACTACAATAATCATAATGGTGATAGCATCGGCCCATTCACCCAAAAACCCGGACACCAGGGTGGCGGCGATTAAAACCAGGACCATAAAGTCTTTAAACTGGTCCAAAAGCATTTTCCAGGGCGGCGTTCTTCTGGTACTGATCAGTTTATTGGGTCCAAATTGTTCAAGCCTTTCCCTGGCCTGCTGCTCGTCCAATCCCCCATCGGGACAAGTTCCCAGTTTGTCCGTAACTTCCTGTCTCCTCATCTCAAACCAACGCGTAGTCATGGTGTCACCCCTCCAAAAACAGGTTTTATTAATAGCCGTTAGCTGTCAGCCAGGCTAGAAAAGATATTGCTTGTACTTCTTTTAAATTTATTCTGCCTGTCCCAAAAAAAGACCCAGTTTTTGGATAAACAATTCTGTGAGAAATATTTGCGCCAGCCTTCGCCGAGCCAAGGACGGCGAGTCGAAGGCGACCCGGTTTTGCCCGGGAGTGAGTCATAGTGCTGTCGGTGCGTAGCAGGAGTGAACGGTGGATAACGATAGCACCTCCCCGGGTAGATGCTGAAATGTTTTTCCCCGGAGAATTAAGAGTGACACAGAATGCCCGGTTCGTTAAAATAAGAGGAGTGAGAGGAGAAGATGTTATGGCCTTTGATGGTTTAGTGATGGCTGCCGTTGCTCGGGAACTGGCAGATCAATTGATAGGGGGCCGGGTGGAAAAGATTCAACAGCCCGGCCCCAGTGAAATGATCCTGGTGGTCCATACCAGGGAAAGAGGAAAACAAAAGCTTCTTCTTTCGGCGGATGCCCGGGATGCCCGCGTTCATTTAACCGGTTGTTCCTATGTCAATCCCCTGTCCCCGCCGATTTTCTGTATGGTCCTGCGCAAGCATCTGGAAGGCGGGCGCATTCGTTTAGTGGAACAGGTAGGTCTGGAACGGATCTTAAAGTTCTCTATCGACTCCCGGGATGAACTGGGTCGCCCCGGAGAGAAACTTCTCATCATTGAAGTGATGGGAAAACACAGCAATATTCTCCTGGTGGACCCGGACAGCAATACCATTGTGGACGGGATTCACCGCTATTCCCATTCGGTTTCCCGCTACCGGGAAGTTTTGCCCAACCGTCCCTACCTGCCCCCGCCGGAACAGGGCAAACGGGACCCCCGTACCCTGTCGGAAGAGCAATTCCGCATGGAGATGATGGACAGTAACTTAGAAGCCCAAGTGGCCGGCTTCCTGCTGCAAAAGATTGCGGGGGTGGGACCCCAGACCTGCCGGGAGATGGTGACCCGTGCGGGGCTGCCTGCGGACTACCAGCTGGAGCACTGCGGGGACTACGAATTGACCCAGCTCTGGCGGCAGGTGCAATGGGTCAGCACCATGCTTGAGGAAGGCACCTTTGAACCTACCCTGCTGCTGGACCGCCGGGGACAGCCGCTGGAGTTTGCCGCCGTCAATCTTACGCATGTGGCGGCCCATCGCAGGGAAGGCGGCAGCATGAGCGGAATTTTGGAGCATTACTACGAAAAAATCACCGGTTTCCGCTTCCTGGAAGGACACCGCCAGTCCCTCTTGCAAACAGTGCGTAAGGAAATCAGCCGTCTGAAAAAGAAATTGGCGGTATACCGGAAGTCTCTGGACACTGCCGAGAAGGCAGACATCTACCGCGTCTACGGTGAGTTGCTGACGGCCTACCTCTATCAAATTGAACAGGGGTCCGAGGCAAAGGTGCAAAACTTTTATGACCCGGAGGGACAGGAAACGGTCATTCCCATGGACGCGTCTATGACCCCTTCTCAGAATGCCCAGGCCTATTTTAAAAAGTATCTCAAGGCAAAAAACACCAGGGATGCGGTTATGATTCAGTTGGAGCAGGCGGAGTCGGAACTGGCCTACCTGGAGGCGGTGGAAACCGCTGTACTGCAGGCCCTGGATACGGAGGACTTAACGGAAATCCGCAGCGAACTGGAAGAACAAACCTACCTGAAGCCCAAAGCCCAGCAGGACCGTGCTAAAACGAAAAAAGAACAGAGCCGGCCTCAGCCACTGTCCTTTGTCTCTTCTGACGGCCACACCATCCTGGTGGGTAAGAACAACAAACAAAACGATTATCTTACCCTGCGGCTTGCCGGTGATGAGGACCTCTGGCTGCATACCAAGAATATCCCCGGTTCCCACGTCATCATCCGGTGCGACCAGAGGCCTGACGTCCCCGAGCAAACCCTGCTGGAGGCCGCTTCCCTGGCCGCCTGGTTCAGCAAAGCACGGCAGTCCGGCAAAGTGCCGGTGGATTACACCCTGCGCCGTCATGTCCGTAAGCCCAAAGGCGCCAAGCCGGGTATGGTAATTTATGACAATCAAAGAACCCTTTATGTAACCCCCAGTGAGGAACTGGTGGATAAGCTTATGAGAAGTGAGAAGTAAGAGGTTAGAAGTGAGAAAAGCCTGCACGAGTAAGCTCTTTCCTCTGTTTCTACTAACCTAATCCTGTACGAATATTTGCTATTATTTTAGCAGTAAGGATTTAATAAAGGGGACTACATCAACCAGCCGGGGCTTTTCGATTCTTTGAGAAGTCCCGCTGATAATAAGGGGCACCATCGTGTCCTCTCGATGGAGGGACCCGTGGCTGCCCTTGCCGTGCCGCCAGGGCGCCCCCTCACCTGCCAATAGATAGCCTGGCTTTGCCGTCACCACCAGTTCGCCGGCATTGGGATTGTCCAAACACTGGCTGATGCGTTCCAGGGCATTGGGATACAGGCCATACCGAATTTGGTTCTCTTCTAAAATCATATCCAACGCTGCCTTCTCCCCGGATACATCCCACTGGTTCCCATATTCATCCCGATAGTTTCCTCCCTTTCGGAACGACAGAGCACCCCTTTCGGTTTCCACATGGTACCACGGGTCCTCCTTCCAAATTACCTGATCCACCTGCGGTTCCTGCAGCAGGCACTTTACCATATTTCTTCTCATGCCCGGTCGGTAGCGCAAAATGTAGATATAAGCCATGCGTTCATTGGAACAAATGGCGATATCCTTCTCTTCGATGTTTTCTTCACCGGTTTTGGCCTGTGTGTACATTTCCAGCCGTTGAGGAACCTTTATGAGGGCCTTTTTGCCTTTTTCCAGCGTTGACTGGGCATGGTCACCCACCAGAATAATGACAAATTCTTCCAGTACCTTTTCCCAACTGGGGAAACAATTAAGAATATCAGTTATTTTTTTATCAATTCTGGTTAAACACGGCTCACAACAGTCGGCATTTTGCGAATGGGACAGGTTGTCGGTATCCGGAAAATACACCGTTAACAAATCCGGACGCTGTTCTTGCTGTAAGAACCATTCCACCGCCCTGATGGAGAACTTGTCGTTAACACCAAACTTTCGCCAGTACCGTATATCCTTGATGGTTTGCCGTAAGGTGCCGGGCGGTTGGTACAACTGGCCCAGGGAAAGGCCTTTGGGTCCGAAAATCCTCATGTCCTCCAGTTCAAAAAGAGTAAGAAGCTTTAAGATAAAGGGAATGTGTGCCGGATATTCTGTGTTCCCCCGGTAAAAAAACGGGTTCACCGCAGCGGTGTAAAGCCCCCTGGCTTCCAGGTCTTCATAGACGGTCCGTACTTCCCAACTGAGCTGCTTGTGGTTCAGGTTAAAAACAAAATCCCGCACAGCCTGCTGCAGTCCCCTTTTTAAAACGGACAACAACCTTGAATTATAGTCGACAATCCGTCTTTCTCCCCGGTGATACCAGACAATGCCCGGGATGGTATGCAGCGAAGGCGGTGCTCCGGTGGACAGGGTGCTGGTACAGGCAGGGGTCATGGTAGGAAAGTTGGAAATACAGTGGTTATCTAAAGAACCGTTTTCAATAAGAAAGGACAAGGCGGGAAGTTTACCCTGCCGGCGGCAGTGTTCCAATGCCCTGGGGTGAAACGAATCAATTACAATATAAAGAATCCTTTTGGTCTCTGGCATTGTCACCCCTCCATAAATTAAAAAACCGGAATATAAAAAACTCCCCCATAGCATGCGCCAATCAGGGGAGTTTTATTTTTAATTTCTTGCCTACACCTGGCGGCTGCCGGGTTTTATGGCAGGCGTGCCTTCGGCACAAAGAGGGCAGTGATCGGGTTCAAAGGTTTCCACCGAAACCGTCAGCAGGGCTTCGGTTCTTACCCCCAGGTCCGCTTTGCCATAGCTGCGGTCCACCAGAACCCCGGCGCCCACCACCTCACCACCGAGACCGCGCACCAGCTCAATCACTTCAGCCACCGAACCACCGGTGGTAATGACATCCTCCACCACCAGCACCCTTTCACCCGGGGCAATGGTAAAATTACGCCTGAGAGCCATTTTGCCGTTTTCTCTTTCAGTAAACAGGCTGCGTACACCCAGCGCCCGTGCCACCTCATAGGAGACCAGAATGCCGCCCATGGCCGGGCCTATCACAGTCTCCACTCCCTGATCCTTAAAACGCCGGGCAATTTCTTGACAAAGCCGTTCCGTGTAGTGAGGGTACTGGAGCACCTGGGCACACTGGAAGTAGCGGTTGCTGTGCTTGCCGGACGTCAACCGGAAATGCCCCGTCAGCATGGCCCCTGTTTTGGTAAAAATATCAATAATTTCTTCCCTGGTCATAGTAACACTCCCGTTGTTTAGAATGAGACCGTTCCATATAAATAGGATTTTACCCGTAAAACATTTATATCACTTACCATTACCCTCTTCTCAAAGGTTTACCCGTTCCGAAAAGTCGGTCCGTCAAGCAGTGTTTACATAAATATTATTATGGTTAACCCTTCTCCCTTCGGAACTCCCGGAAGGCATCCAGCAGGATCAATCCCACGCCGATGCAGATGGCGGTGTCAGCCAGGTTAAACACCGGCCAGACCCGAAAATCCAGAAAGTCAATGACCTTGGTGTAGCGAATGCGGTCCACCAGGTTGCCCACAGCTCCTCCGGCCACCAGCCCCAAGGCCCAGTGATAAAGAGGTCCGGCCTGGTTGATCCAGCGGTAGCTCACCGCCATCCCCACCAGCACCAGGGCGGTAATCCCCACAAAAAACCAGGTTTTCCCGGCCAGCATGCCGAAGGCAGCGCCGGGGTTTTGAATGTAGGTCAGGTGAAAGACACCCGGCCAGATGGGGATGGATTCTCCCTCAACCATTTTGTTCATCACAATGAATTTGACATACAGGTCGATAAAAGCCGTCATAACAAGGACAATCACAAACCGAACCATTTACAATCCCTCGGCCATTTCAGAAAGTATTTTTTGGGCGGCCGCAGCCGGGTCACCGGCGCCGGTGATGGGACGGCCCACCACCAGGTAACTGGCCCCCTGACCAATGGCCTCGCCCGGTGTCATAATCCGCCTTTGGTCGCCGGAAACCGACCAGGCCGGTCGAATGCCGGGGGTGATAATTTTAAAATCATCACCGCAGGCTTCCCGTATAACGGCGGTCTCTTTGGGAGATGCCACCACCCCGTCCAAACCCGCTTCCTTGGTCAGGACGGCCCAGGCCCGGACCTTTTCCTGAATCTCGCCGGGGAACCCCAACTCCTGCTGAAAGGCAGGCCGGTCGATGCTGGTTAACACGGTGACGGAGATGACAAGGGGAGCCGGCAGACCGAGGGCGGCCGCCCTCTCCCTCACTGCCCCGGCGGCAGCTGCATCATAGCTGACCCGCCGGCGGCATGGACATTGATGATATCCGCCCCCAGACCCGCCAGCGCACGGGCTGCCTGTCCCACGGTGTTGGGAATGTCATGCAGCTTCAAATCCAGAAAAACCTTGACTCCCTGTTCCTTGATCCGCCGCACCACATCGGGACCTGCGTTGTAAAAAAGCTGCATCCCCACTTTAAACATGCCCGCATGGGAAGATAGCTTTTTCACCAAATCCAGCGCTTTTTCAGCGGTATCAACATCAAGGGCAACGATGAGTTTTTCTTTGGCTAAAGTAAGTTTTTGATTCATAAATCCTCCAAAATAGGGATTTTGCCAACTTCCTATTGCTGGTATACTTTATAAAAATGCCTGATGAGAAGGAAGCATGGATAAAACTCGGCTTATACTAATTGAGTTCCCTGATGACCTGCAGGAAGAATTAAATAAATATATCTGCGGAGATCAAAAAACTGACTTTATCATTAAGGCAGTCCGTAAAGAATTTGTCAAAATCAAACAGAAGAAGGCCATTATGAATTCAGCAGGCGCAATTTAATGAAGTGGATTATCCCGAGTTTTCTACACCTGATTCCATTTACCAGTGGGTAAGGGAACTAAGAGAACAAGACTAAATTCCATAGGATTTAAGTACTGTACCTTTTCCCATACCCAATTATTTTTATAGATGTAGTATTTACCTGTGTGCCGCTCCCACCAGTTCTTTAATATCCTCTACACCGTTTTCCGTTAAATATGCCTCGATCCCCTCAAGCACATCCAAAGTGGCCCGGGGATTAATAAAGTTGGCAGTTCCCACTGCCACTGCTGCAGCCCCGGCCAGAATGAACTCCAGGGCATCTTCGGCGGTCATAATGCCGCCCATGCCGATGATGGGAAGTTTCACCGCTTTGTATACCTGCCAAACCGCCCTCACCGCCACCGGCTTGACTGCCGGGCCGGAGAGACCGCCCAGGATATTGCCTAAAACAGGCTTCCTCTTCCGCACATCAATGGCCATGCCCAGCAGGGTGTTGATCACCGACAGACCGTCCGCCCCGGCTGCTTCCACTGCCCTGGCGATTTCTGCGATATCGGTAACATTGGGGGACAGCTTCACAATCACCGGTAAACCGGTGGCCTGTTTGACAGCCTTCGTCACTTCAGCGGCCGTGGCCGCGTCACCGCCAAAGGCCATGCCGCCCTTTTTCACATTGGGGCAGGAGATATTCACCTCCAGCCCGGCAATACCCGGCACGCCGTCCAGCTTGGCCGCCAGCTCGGCGTATTCTTCCACGGTGCAGCCGGAGATGTTTACAATGACGTTGGTCTGCAGCGTTTGAAAATAAGGTGCATAATGTTCGATTAAATAGTCCGCCCCGGGATTTTGCAGCCCGATGGAATTAAGGATCCCTGAGGGGGTTTCCACCAGCCGCGGAGTGGCATTGCCTTCCCTCGGCTCCAGGGTCGTCCCCTTGACAACGATGGCGCCCAGCCGGTTGATATCCACATAGGGCCCGTACTCCTGTCCGAAACCAAAGGTGCCGGAAGCTGTGGTGACAGGGTTTTTCATATTGATACTGCCGATCGTTACACCTAAATTCGGTCTCACTCCCACACCACCTGCCAGGATGGAAATACCGGGCCGTCGGCGCAAACTCTCTTGTTGGTGACTTGCCCGTGGTGGGTAATCTTCACGGCACAGGAAAGGCAGGCACCCACCCCGCAGCCCATATTTTCTTCCAGGGACACTTCACCGGGCACATCGGCCTCCGCCAGCATAGCCGAGATTTCCTTCATCATTCCTTTGGGACCGCACATGTAGGTCATGGCCGTTCTTCGCCAGTCACTGTGACGCCGCATCAGTTCCGGCACCGTTCCCTTAAAGCCCATGGAGCCGTCATCGGTGGCAATGACCACTTCGGCTTCCATTTGGACAAACTGACCGTCACAGAGCAGGCTCTTTTTATCCCTGGCCCCCAGGTAAACGGTGACCTGGCACTTCATGTTGGCCAGTTCCTGCACCAGGAACACCATGGGCGCCGCACCGATGCCGCCGGCTGCCACCGCCACCCGGGAACCCGGCAGCGGCAGGGTGAAACCCCGGCCCAGCGGTCCCATAATGTTGACCCTGTCGCCGGTTTTCTTTTGGGCCAGCAGTTCCGTACCCTTGCCCACCACCCGGAACAGGAGGGCCAGAACACCCTTGGGGCGGCTGACCATGTGAATGGAAATAGGCCTGCGCAGCAGCGGGTCTTGAGAATCGCTGCTGCGCACATGCACAAATTGGCCTGGCACAGCCAGCCGGGCAATCTCCGGAGCTTCCAACTCCATATAGTAGGTATCCGGCGCCACCGTAAATACCGCCATGACCTTGGCGTCCATCACCTTGGACATAGACAACCCTCCAAACCTTCCGTGAACCTTTTTCTCAACAATATGTCTTAAGTTTACCCTTTTTATGCCAGCATTGGCAAGAACCTATACTCAAACCAATAACTTAATAACAGGGTACCGGGTACCCTGTTATTAAGTTATTTGAGCTCCTGCCGTTTGTCGATGTAGTTCTGGAGGGGGATTAAATCGGGTACTTCGCCTTCCTGAATGCCGTAGAGCACCTCCAGCATGGCCCAGGCGGTATCCATGGAGGTCAGGCAGGGGATGCCGTGTTCCACTGCCGAACGGCGGATTTTAAAGCCGTCCCGCTGGGGTTCTTTGCCCCGGCTGATGGTATTGATGACTAAATTTATTTTATTGGCCTTAATCAGGTCGACAATGGTTTCTCCGCCCTCGCCCACTTTGTTGACGGCCTCTACTTCTATGCCGTGCTGCTTTAAGAATTCAGCGGTGCCCCGGGTGGCGCAGACCTTGTACCCCAGTTCCACCAGACCCTGGATCACAGGCAGGGACTCTTCCTTGTCCCGGTCGGCAATGGTGGCCAGTACGGTTCCCTGCTTGGGAAACTCGGTGCCGGCAGCCAGCAGGGCTTTGTACAGAGCCACCGAGAAATCCCCGTCCACTCCCAGCACCTCGCCGGTGGACTTCATTTCCGGTCCCAGGGAAACATCCACATCCAGCAGTTTGCCAAAGGAGAATACCGGCGCCTTCACCGCCACCAGCCCGGCATCGGGCACCAGTCCACCCCGGTAACCCATCTCTGCCAGGGTCCTGCCCAGGGCACATTTGGTGGCCAGGTTGACCATGGGGATGCCGGTGACTTTACTTAAATAGGGAACAGTCCGGCTGGAGCGGGGGTTCACCTCGATTACATAAACCTGCCCTTCGTGCAGCACATACTGGATATTGACCAGCCCCTTGACTCCCAGGGCCAGGGCGAGGCGTTCGGTGTAGTCAACCATTTGCTCTTTCTGGGTTTGGGTCAGGGTCTGGGCCGGGTAAACGGCGATGCTGTCCCCCGAGTGGATCCCTGCCCGTTCGATGTGTTCCATAATGCCCGGAATTAAAACTTCCTGCCCGTCACAAATGGCATCTACCTCAAACTCCCGGCCCACCATATAGCGGTCCACCAGCACCGGGTGTTCCGGCGTGATTTTTACCGCCCTTTCCATATAGGACAGCAGTTCCTGCTGAGAATAAACAATTTCCATGGCCCGCCCGCCCAGTACATAGGAGGGACGCACCAGCACCGGGAACCCAACTTCCTCGGCGATGCCCGCTGCTTCCTTCACCGAAAAGGCCGTACGACCCGGAGGTTTGGGAATATCTAGTTGCGTTAGCAATTGATCAAACCGTTTTCTGTCTTCCGCAATATCGATGGCATCCACCGAGGTGCCAATGATTTGATACCCGGCGCTCTCCAGGGGTTTGGCCAGGTTAATGGCGGTCTGGCCGCCAAACTGGACAATGACTCCCTGGGGTTTTTCCTTTTCCAGGATGTTTAAGACATCTTCCACCACCAGGGGTTCGAAATACAGCCGGTCCGCGGTATCAAAGTCGGTGCTGACGGTCTCCGGGTTGTTGTTGATGGTAATGGCCTCGAGCCCCTCTTCCCGCAGGGCCCAGACCGAGTGCACCGAGCAGTAATCAAATTCAATTCCCTGGCCGATCCGGATGGGACCGGAACCCAGTACCACCACTTTGGTCCGATCGGTGGGGATTGCCTCGGTTTCCGATTCGTAGCAGGAGTAATAGTAGGGTGTCACCGCTTCAAACTCGGCGGCACAGGTGTCCACCATCTTATAGACCGGCTCGATGCCGAAGGACTGCCTGGACTCCCTCACTTGCTGTTCTGATAAGCCGGTTAGCATGCCAATGTATTTATCCGACAGCCCGTATTTTTTAGCCTGCAGCAAAGTCTGCTTGTCCATGCCCGCGGCTGCCTCCTGTTGAAGCTTTCGTTCAAAGTTAACGACTTCCTGGATTTTATCCAAAAAGAATACGTCGATGCCGCTGAGTTCGTGGACCCGCCTTACTTGGCCGCCCCGCCGGAAAAACTCGGCCACAGCAGACAACCGCTGGTCTTCTGCCTTCGCCACCTTGTTTTCCAACTCCTCCTGGGACATCCCGGCCATCTCCGGCAGCTGCAGGCCGTAAATCCCCACTTCCAGCGAGCGGATGGCCTTCATCAGGGCTGCCTCAAAGGTGCGGTCGATGGACATGACCTCCCCGGTGGCTTTCATCTGGGTGCCCAGGGACCGGTCCGCCCCGGTAAACTTGTCAAAGGGCCAGCGGGGATACTTCACCACCACGTAATCCAGGGTAGGTTCAAAGCAGGCATAGGTTTTACCGGTCACCGAGTTGCGGATCTCGTCCAGGGTAAGGCCGATGGCAATTTTGGCCGCCACCTTGGCGATGGGATAACCGGTGGCTTTGGATGCCAGGGCCGAGGAACGGGACACCCTGGGGTTCACTTCAATAACAATATATTTAAAGCTGTGCGGGTCCAGGGCAAACTGCACGTTGCAGCCCCCCTCGATGCCCAGGGCCCGGATGATTTTCAGAGAAGCACTGCGCAGCATCTGGTACTCCCGGTCGCTAAGAGTTTGGGAGGGCGCCACCACAATGCTGTCCCCGGTGTGGACACCCACCGGTCGATGTTTTCCATATTGCAAACGGTGATGCAGTTGTCCGCACTGTCCCGCATCACTTCATACTCAATTTCTTTCCAACCGGCTACGCTGCGTTCCACCAGGATCTGACCGATCAAGCTGTGCTTGAGGCCTCGAATGGCCACTGCCTTTAGCTCATCCCGGCTTTTGGCAATGCCGCCGCCGGTGCCGCCCAGGGTGTACGCCGGTCGCACGATGACCGGGTAGCCAATGGCATCGGCAAACTCCACCGCTTCCCGCACCGAACAAACAATGGTGCTTTCCGGCACCGGCTCGCCGATCTGTTCCATCATCAGCTTAAACATTTCCCTGTCTTCTGCCTTGCGGATCGCATCCAAAGGCGTCCCCAGCATGGTGACCCCTTCTTCATCCAGGATCCCCTGCTCGGCCAGCTGCAGGGCAATATTAAGCCCCACCTGTCCGCCCAGGGTCGGCAGCAAGCCGTCCGGCTTTTCCTGCCGGATGACTCTGGTAACGAATTGTGGTGTCAGTGGTTCGATATAAATCTTATCGGCCATATTGGCATCCGTCATGATGGTGGCGGGGTTGGAGTTCACCAGCACCACTTCCAGACCTTCCTCCCTCAGGGCACGGCAGGCCTGGGTGCCGGCGTAGTCAAACTCTGCCGCCTGGCCGATGACAATGGGTCCGGAGCCGATCACCAGTACTTTTTTAATCCCCTGCTTTTTGGGCATGGGTAACCTCCCTTCACTGCGCTGCATGTTGATTGATATTTGCCAGGAAGCGATCAAACAGATATTCAGAATCCATGGGGCCGGGCGCCGCCTCCGGGTGGTACTGCACCGAGAAGACAGGCAGGTTTTTATAGCAAAGCCCCTCGACGGTATCGTCATTTAAATTGATATGAGAAACCTCGACCTCTTTGGGCAGTGAGTCCTTATCCACCGCAAAACCGTGGTTTTGGGAAGTGATGTACACCCGGCCGCTGGCCAGGTCCTTCACCGGGTGGTTGGCTCCCCGGTGGCCAAACTTTAATTTGTAGGTTTTGCCCCCCACGGCCAGACCGATAATCTGGTGACCCAGGCAGATGCCGAAGATGGGCAGCTTGCCAATGAGATTTCTTACGGTCTCAATGGCATAGGTACATCGGTGGGGTCCCCGGGGCCGTTGGACAACATAATGCCTTTGGGGTTTAAGGCGAGAATTTCTGCCACGCCGGTGGTGGGCGGTACCACCACCACTTCACAGTCCCGGTTGTTCAGGCAGCGCACGATGTTGGCTTTGGCGCCAAAGTCCATCAGCACCACCCGGTGGCCGCTGCCGGGTACGGTATAGATCTCTTTGGTGGCCACGGTGGGCACCAGTTCCTGACCGGAAATGTGCGGGCAGTTTTTTGCCTTCTCCACCAGTTCCCGGGGGTCCACGGCCCCGGTGCTGATGATGCCCCGCATGGTACCGTGGTTGCGAATGCGTCTGGTTAAGGCCCGGGTGTCGATACCGGAAATACCGATGACACCCTCCCGGGCCAGAAATTCATCGATCTTGTTGCTGACCCGCCAGTTGCTGGGACGGTTGCATTCCTCTTTCACCACAAAGCCCCGGACAAAGGAGCTCTTGGCCTCAAAATCATCTTTATTAATACCGTAATTACCGATCAGCGGGTAGGTCATGACCACAATCTGCCCGCAGTAGGACGGGTCGGTTAGGACCTCCTGATAACCGGTCATGCCGGTGTTAAAAACCACTTCTCCCCACTGCTCGCCGGTGGCGCCAAAGGCCTTGCCGTTAAAAACGGTTCCGTCTTCCAAAACTAAATATGCTTGCATTATGCAAAGACACCTCCGTCATTTGTTTGCCGTATTGTATAATTATACAGTAATTTGTATAATTATCTACTACTTATTTCTACACCAGGAGCCGTCTTTCCTGCATAATTATTTTGCTATTTACCATGGTTGTGACCGGCAGTCCCGTTAATTTCCACCGGACAAAGGGAGTGTTCTTGCTTTTGCTCTGCAGTTTGGTCGGGTCCACCACCTCGCTCAAGTTGGGATCAAGGATGGTGATATCCGCCACCGCGCCGGGCTGCAGGTTACCCCCGGGCAGGCCCAGCACCTGCCTGGGATGCCAGCTGAGTTTCGCCACCGCCTGGGGTACCGTGAGAATGCCGGGCTGCACCAACTTCGTAAAGACCAGGCCCACGGCGGTTTCCAGCCCGATCAAGCCGTTGGGCGCGTATTGAAACTCCGCATCCTTCTCGTGGTAGGCATGGGGAGCATGGTCGGTGGCGATTACATCGATGGTGCCGTCCCTTAGTCCCTCTTTTACCGCCTCCACGTCCGCCTGCCGTCGCAGGGGCGGGTTTACCTTGGCGTTGGTATTGAAACCCTGCACCGCCTCCTCTGTCAGGGTAAAGTGATGGGGTGTAACCTCCGCCGACACCTTGATGCCCCGGGCCTTGGCCTCCCTCACCAGCCGCACGCTGCCCGCAGTGCTGATATGGGCCAGGTGCAGCCGGCAGCCGGTGGCCTCCGCCAGCAGAATATCCCTGGCCACCATCACCTCTTCAGCGGCGGCGGGAATCCCCTTAAGGCCCAGCATGGTGGACACAACACCTTCATGCATCTGCCCGCCGGCGGCCAGGCTCAAATCCTCACAATGGGAGATCACCGTCAGCCCCAGCATGGCCGCATACTGCATCACCCTGTGCATGATACCGGCATCCATCACCGGCTGGCCGTCATCGGATAGGGCCACTGCCCCGGCAGCCTTCAGATCCGCCATTTCCGTCAACTCTTTCCCCTGGGAACCCTTGGTCAGCGCTCCGATGGGATAAACCCTGGCGGCGGCATTACCGGCCTTCTGTTTTATAAGGTTAATCACTGCCGCATTGTCCGCCACCGGGTTGGTATTGGGCATGCAGGCCACCGCGGTAAAGCCGCCCATGGCCGCTGCCCGGGTGCCGCTTTGAATATTTTCTTTATATTCATACCCCGGTTCCCGCAGGTGGACATGCATGTCCAGCAGTCCCGGGCAGACATACCGGCCACCGGCATCGATGATTTCCGTCTGTGGGTCCTTTAGTTCCCTGCCGATTTCAACAATGCTGCCGTTCTCTACAATTAGATCTGACTCAAACAGTTTTTCGGACACGGGGTCTACAACGACCCCGCCTTTAATTAGATATCGCACTGTGTTCACCCCCCGTTAACAGGTACAAAAGCGCCATACGTACCGCTACACCGTTGGTCACCTGTTCAGTAATGACCGACCGGCTGCCGTAAGCCACCTGGGGATCAATCTCGACGCCCCGGTTCATGGGACCCGGGTGCAGAATCAAGGCATCCGGCGCGGTCCGTTCCAACCTGCGCTGGTTGATGCCAAAGAGCCGGCTGTACTCCCGGATGGAGGGGAATAATCCCTGCTGCTGTCTTTCCAGTTGGATGCGCAGCACATTGACCACATCGACCCCCTCCAGGGCAGCGTCCAGTTCGGTATACACCCGGGCTCCCATTTGTTCGATCTCCGCAGGCAGCAAGGTGGCAGGGCCTACCACCCTCACTTCGGCCCCCATCTTGGTCAAGCCCCAGATGTTGGACCTGGCCACCCGGCTGTGCAGGATGTCTCCCACAATGGCCACCTTGAGACCTGCAAAACTTCCCTTCTTTTCCCGGATGGCAAACATGTCCAGCAGTGCCTGGGTAGGATGCTCGTGGGTGCCGTCCCCGGCATTGATCACCGCCGCCGGAATACACCTGGCCAGGTATTCGGCAGCGCCGCTGGCCGGGTGCCGCAGGACCACCACATCCACGCCCATGGCCGTCAGGGTAAGGCCGGTATCCCGCAGACTTTCTCCCTTAGCCACCGAACTGCTGGAAGCAGACAGCCCCACTGTATCGGCACTGAGAAACTTGGCCGCTAAATCAAAGGAGGTTCTGGTTCTGGTACTGTTCTCATAAAACAAGGTCACCATACTGCGTCCCCGCAGGGTTGGTGTTTTTTTAATTTTTCTGCCGATAATTTCTTTCATGGGCACCGCAGTATCCAGCACCAGGTTAATTTCCTCCGGTGTCAACTGCCTGAGCCCCAGCAGGTCTTTTCTTTGCCAAAACATGTCTCAGCCCTCCTCTGTTTTATACTATCATCCATTCTGACAGTATTTTATACTGTCATCCTTAAAGAGTTAAATCATCAGACGCGTAGAAATGAAAAGGCCTCAACCAGGTTATAAAAACCTGGCTGAGGCCGGCAATTTGGCTGCACCCAAAAATTTGGGTACGTCTCCGCCTGAATCCCCTGCCCGGGGATCACCTTGCCGGCCTCTCTGGACCGCTTTTAAAGGTATTTCAGGGATTCTATTCTGTTCCTTCCAAAATGACAACTCTTTCTTCGTCGTCAATTTCCTTTAACCGGACGGAAATGACCTCCTTGCGGGAAGTGGGAACATTTTTGCCCACGTAATCCGCCCGGATGGGAATCTCACGGTGGCCGCGATCAATTAAAACCGCCAGCTGCACCACTTCCGGTCTGCCCAGATCCATGATTGCATCCAAAGCGGCCCGCACGGTGCGTCCGGTATACAGAACATCGTCCACCAGCACCAGCTTTTTGCCGGTGACCGGGAATTTGACTTCGGTTTGATGGACCTGCGGTTGATTGGCCAGGGTGGTTAAATCGTCCCGGTACAGGGTGATATCCAAAATCCCCACCGGCACTGTGGCCCCTTCAATGTCACTGATATGCTTGGCCAGACGCTGGGCCAGGGGAACCCCACGGCGCCGCACGCCGATTAAAGCGACATTTTCCACGCCTTTGTTCCGCTCGATAATTTCATGGGCAATCCGGACCATGGCCCTTCTCATACCCTTATCGTCCAGTATCTGGCTTTTTCCTTTAAATCACGTTCATTCATGCCAAGGACACCTCCAAGAATACACACTAAAAATGCTTACCGGTTACGGTAAGCATGCATAGTTTAACCCTAATTGAGGTTCTCTATGTTCCTTACCGGCCTCTCTGGACCAAATTAAAGGTTTTGCTGGTATAAGTTTACCACCCAAAGACAGCCCTGTCAATTGAGATGTAGGAGGTGAGAGATTGGAAGTGAGAAATATTATTCTTCGTCGAAGGCTTCCAGTGCCGCTGGTAAAGATTGCATAACGACATTTCCTGCAGCGGGTAGACCTACCAGAACGGCGCCGGATAATCTCATCCCTTGTGGCGCCAAAGGATTTTGCCTGTTTTACATGAAAGGCCATTTTTAGGGTCGACTGATGCCATAAAAAATCAGTAAAACTCCCGAAAAAATAATTCCCAGTTTGCTTAAGGAAACCTTGCCTGCCAGGCCCACCAGCCCCAAAATGGTTACCAGCACCATAATGCTTGGTCCCACCATGGCCAGTACGGCATTTATTTTTAAAGCTGTTTCAACCCTGCCAAATTTCAGCATCAACAGGGCTGCCGTCAGCTCAATACTGGCTGAAAGGCAACGCAGCATGGCCATTGCGAAAACAATCTTATCTGTAACAAAAAACATAATATCCCTCCGTTACCATCTGTTCCTTTACTTAGATATGCGGCGGGGCTAGTTGAAATGCATAGCAATAAGCCAGCAGAGACAAAATACATGTTGCCGATCTTTTTGATAAAGGACGTGATTCTCTTGTCGCAGGCAGCCGCCGCCGGAAATAAAGGAGATGAAGTGAACAAATTTACCCTGGCAGCCCTGGCTGGGGTCCCTTTGATTATGGTATTGGGAAACTCCATGCTGATTCCTGTACTGCCAAAAATGGCAAAATCCCTCGGGGTCTCCCAAATGCAAATCAGTTTAATCATAACCCTTTTTTCAGTACCGGCCGGGCTGGTGATTCCCATTGCAGGATTTCTGTCCGATCGTTTTGGGCGCAAAAAAGTTATTATTCCCGGACTTTTTTTGTATGCACTGGGAGGCCTGCTGGCGGGTGCTGCCGCCCTGCTTTTTAAAGAAAATGCCTTTCCCTGGATTTTAGGCGGCAGGGTCATTCAGGGGATCGGCGCCGCCGGCACCGCCCCCATTGCGATGGCTTTTTGCGGTGACCTGTGGAAAGGGAAAGATAGGGCCAAATCCTTAGGTGTTATTGAAGCCTCCAACGGCATGGGCAAAGTGTCCAGCCCCATTCTGGGTTCTCTGGTAGGCCTTATCGCCTGGTGGGCCATTTTTTTCTTTTTCCCCATTGTCATTGCGGTGGTCATTTTGGGTGTCTGGTTTCTTACCAGGGAGCCCGAAGCTCAAAAGGAACCAAAGGGAGTTAAACAATATATTGGCTCCATCAAAAAAATCTTTAAAAAGAAATCTCCATTGTTACTGAGCAGTTTTTTTGCAGGATCGGTAGCTCTCCTCATCCTCTTTGGCGTTTTATTTTATCTGTCGGATTATTTGGAGACAAAATTCGGCATGGACGGTGTCCTTAAAGGCGCGGCCCTGGCCATACCGGTTCTGTTTATGAGCATCACCTCTTATATCACCGGTGCGCTGATTAAGAAACAGGTGGAGCTCATGAAGTGGCTGGTGGTGATCGGGCATGGCTTGATTGCCGCCTCGCTGGTCACGCTGCCCCTGTTTAATAATGTATATGCCTTTTTTGCCGGCATTTCATCAGCCGGTATCGGCACCGGACTGGTGCTCCCCTGTTTAAATACTTTGATCACCAGTTCCACGGACAAGGATGAACGGGGTCTGGTAACCTCTTTATACGGCAGCGTACGTTTTCTGGGTGTGGCCGCAGGGCCTCCCCTGTTCGGCTGGCTGGTAGGCATCGGGCCGGATATTATATTTTGGGCCTCCGCCGGACTGGCGGTGGTGGCAGCGGTCCTGGCCTTCTTTTTCATCAAGGTGAAAGCGCTCAAGGCTTCCCAGGAAGATGGCAACAAGCAGGCCAAGGAAAAACAAGCCAAAAAACCGTGGTTGACCCGGTGGCGCAGCCGGCCTTCATCTATAACAGCCTGGCCTGGTGGCCCAGGGCTTCTGTTGTGGCCCGTAAACCGATGCCTGTTGCCCGGAGGGGAAATGAGGGTGGACAGGTAAATAATGGCGACGCCCAAAACCAGTGACCTCTTTATGAATGTTCGCATAGATTAAACTCAGGTGGAACACTCCAACTGTACGGGAATGTCAGGAGGTGTCAGACGGATCTCGTTAAAAAAGGCGAGCCCGCGAAAGGAGTTGTTAGCCTGATGACCATCAGCGGGGCGAAAAAAACGTGGCAGGAACTGCTGCAGTTTCCACTGGGGGACCGTTTTAGCAAGCCACGTAGCACAGGTTTAACCATGATTATCGACAAGGGCCTGGGTCTTGGAGAAACCCGGGACCTGCTCAATCTGGCAGGAGATTATATTGATTTTTTTAAGCTGGGTTTCGGTACCTCTGCCCTGTATTACAATGAAGTACTGGAGGAAAAAATTCATCTGGTCAGTTCCCACGGAGTGGATATCTACCCTGGCGGTACCTTTTTAGAAGTAGCGGTTCTTCAGGACAAGCTCAGGCAATATCTGGCAATGGCCCGGGACTTCGGGTTCACAGCGATCGAAGTCTCGGACGGCACCATTGACCTGAGTCTGAAAATTCGTGCGGAAGCCATCATCACGGCAGTTGAAATGGGTTTTAAAGTCCTCAGCGAGGTTGGTAAAAAGGATCCCAATGACGAATTTGAAATTAAAAAATCGTTCAGTTAGTGAATCACGATCTGGTCTGCGGGGCTTCCCATGTCATTGTGGAGGGCCGGGAATCCGGAAAGGCTGTGGGGCTTTATGACAAGGAAGGTAACCTCATCCTCTCCGACCTGGAAGAACTGGTCCACAGCATCGGTGATGCCACCCGGTTAATCTGGGAAGCCCCCCTCAAAGAACAACAGCAGGAACTGATTATCCGGTTTGGTCCCAATGTCAACATTGGCAATGTGAACCCCCATGAAATATTTGCCCTGGAAGCCCTGCGGGTGGGGCTCCGGGCGGATACGTTGAAAGCCGTTTTACAAAGAAAAAAGATAGATTAATTTTAACAAGCTCCTACTATAAAACCCAAGGGTTTAACATAGGATAGGAGCTTTCGATTGAACAGGCACAATTCTATTTAATTATTAAATCATCTTGCCCTGATTGTCCCCCTTCGTGCTAGCGTCCGTCATGGACGCATATACTGTAGTAATCCTGTCCATCGTAAAGGAGCAATGATGATGCACACCGGCGAAACCACCATGGTGATTTTGCTGTTAATCGGTCTTGCAGCCAAGTCAAGCCTAATTTCCACCTGTGCCTGTATCCTGCTGGTCCTGCAGTTCAGCAAACTGGATTTTCTGTTTCCCTACCTGGAAACCCACGGGCTGGAACTGGGTTTGGTTTTTTTGCTCCTTTCCATCCTTGTCCCCATCGCCACGGACAGGGTAACAACCCGGGAACTTCTTTATAATGTCACCTCTTTACCCGGTCTGCTGGCCATCATCGCCGGAGCACTGGCCACCCATTTAAACAATGAAGGGCTCAAACTCATGCAAATTGACCCGGGAATTATTTTCGGCCTCATTGCTGGCTCTGTCATCGGTATTCTGTTCTTTAACGGTCAACCGGTGGGTCCCTTGATGGCCGCCGGGGTTGCCGCCCTTTTTATTGAAGTGCTCAACTGGTTTCGTTAACAATCAGTACATTTTTATTTGCACCATTTGTACGATCTGGGCAATGAACCCCCCAACCACCGGCAAATTTAAAAGCAATAATTTTTGCAAGAAATAAAGCACAACCGCACCCAAAATAGTAAAGCCCACCGCAATCCCCAAACCACGGGCGATGCCGGAAATAAAGTTCACCCACAGGAGTCGCCGGGTGTCCTCCAACAGTTCCACATACTCGGCCAGCTTCATTTTTTCCATATTCCTGGCCAGCTCATCAATTCTGTCCCTTAATGAACACAATTCTCCTTTAACCTGTTCCATAAAAAACCTCCCGTGGTTTATTGTTCCCAGGGGAGGCTTTTTTATCGACAACTTTCATGATCAGCGGGCTTTCCGGTCACAATAGTGTCAAGGGTTACGTTTAGGGAGGTTTTACCTGTGAGAGAGGGAAACATTGTTATATTAGGAGCAGGTTGCGGCGGGTTGAAGGTCACCCAGAGACTCGGTGAACTGCTGGGGAACCAAAAGGAAAATCCTATTATGCTGGCAAACAAACACAACAAACCCAGGAGTGTAATCCCTGGGTTTGCCGGTTAAAACTCTATGAATACGGTGTTTTTTTAACGAAGTGTTGTGGATTGTCTTAATTTGTTTAATACGTTTTCAAAAACCTCCGGTAAAGGGGCGGTGAATTCCAGGTATTCTCCGGTAGAAGGATGGTGAAATCCCAGTACCATGGCATGTAATAATTGTCCGCACAGGTCAAAATGCGGTTTACCGGGGCCATACTTGGGGTCTCCAACCAGGGGGTAGCCGATATAGGTCATGTGAACTCGGATCTGGTGCGTTCGCCCGGTTTCCAGGCGACATTCAATAAAGGTATAATCGCCAAAGCGTTCCAGTACCCTGTAATAGGTTACTGCAGGTTTGGAGTTCCGTTCAATGACCGCCATCTTCTGCCTGTCCCTGGGGTCTCGGCCAATGGGTGCATTTACCGTACCTTGCTCTTCTTTAATGTTTTTATGAACCAGGGCCCGGTACCGTCTGGTTACTGTTCTTTCCTGTAACTGTTCTGTCAGCGAATAATGGGCTTGATCATTTTTGGCTGCCATAATTAGCCCCGAGGTATCTTTATCCAACCGGTGGACAATGCCGGGGCGCAGCACACCGTTAATGCCGGACAAATCTTTACAATGGTACAACAATGCGTTCACCAAAGTGCCGGAGGTATTACCCTCCGCCGGGTGAACCACCATCCCCTGGGCTTGTTCACCACGATGACATCGCTGTCTTCATAGTAGATGTCCAACGGAATGTTTTCCGGTTCCGCTCTCAATTCCTCCGCCGGCGGGATTTCAATGGTGACAGTTTCCCCGGCTTTCAGTTTATGGTTGGCCTTAGCCGGTCGGTCGTTAACCGACACCAGACCCTCTTCGATCAGTTTTTGAACGTAGGACCGGCTTATATTATGACAATGATTGGTTAAAAAAACGTCCAACCGAGTTTTTGCGTTTTCTTGATCAATTTCAAAGGTATAGGATTCCACAGAAACACCTCGGGAATAAGATATAGCAAATTATAGCATACAATCGTTGGAGATCGAAATTTTATGACTGGGATTTTGATTATTCTTTACTCTGCATAAAAACAAAAAAGGCTTATTGAATCCCTAAAACTATGAGGATTCAAGCCTTATGCAAAAATTAGTTATTATTTATACCGACATAAGTCGTGTTTTGTTTTAATCCATGCGTTAGCGAACGGCAGCCTGGCATTTCCAACGCTACGTTCTCGCAACTTTCATGATTGTTTTACTAAAAATATTATTTACCGCTCAATTTTTGGAAAAGCCAGTCTGCCTGTACAGGGTTTGTTTAATATATATTCCTGGGGGCATGTCCTCTTTTGTTAGCGGTCGATTTGCTTCTGGTTTTTGGGGTCTGATCACTTCGAAACTTCTGTCCTCTTTGATAGTTGTCGTTTTGCTTTCAGATTAATTTTTCAGGCTCTGTATGGGCGCCGGGATGCGTCCTCCCCGGGAGACAAATTCTACCGCTGCGGCTGTTTTTACCGGGATGATGGGGGCGTGTCCAAGCAAACCGCCGAACTCCACGTGGTCCCCGATCGCTTTGCCGGGAGCAGGAATGATGCGCACCGCTGTGGTTTTGAAATTGACCATGCCAATGGCCATTTCATCGGCAATGATGGCCGCAATGGTTTCCGCCGAAGTATCGCCCGGAATGGCAATCATGTCAAGCCCCACCGAGCAGACACAGGTCATGGCCTCCAGCTTTTCCAGGGTCAGCACGCCCTTCTCGGCGGCACGGATCATGCCGGCATCTTCACTGAGGGGGATAAAGGCGCCGGAGAGGCCCCCCACGTAGGAGGAAGCCATGGCTCCGCCCTTTTTCACCGCGTCGTTCAACAGGGCCAGGGCAGCTGTGGTGCCGTGGGTGCCGCAGATTTCCAGTCCCATGGCTTCCAGGACTTCCGCTACACTGTCTCCCACGGCGGGCGTGGGTGCCAGGGACAGGTCCACAATGCCAAAGGGTACATCCAGTTTTTTGGCGGCAGCCCGGCCCACCAGTTCACCCATCCGGGTGATCTTAAAGGCGGTCTTCTTCACGGTCTCCGCCAGGGTGCCAAAATCGCTGCCTTTCACCTTTTCCACGGCGTTTTTAACCACACCGGGGCCGCTGACGCCTACGTTGATGACACACTCGGGCTCCCCGATACCGTGAAAGGCGCCGGCCATAAAGGGGTTGTCCTCGGGGACGTTACAAAATACCACCAGCTTGGCGCAGGCCAGACCGTCTTTATCGGCAGTGCGTTCGGCGCATTCCTTGACGATTTGCCCCATGCGGTAAACTGCATCCATGTTAATGCCGTCCTTGGTGGAACCAACGTTAACGGATGAGCAGACTCTCTCAGTGGTGGAAAGTGCTTCAGGAATGGAATTGATCAAAATACGGTCCCCTTTGGTGAAGCCCTTGTGGACCAGGGCGGAGAAACCGCCGATAAAATTGACGCCGACTTCTTTGGCTGCCCGGTCCATGGCTTCGGCAAAGGCTGTATAATTTTCGGCGTCGCTGCTTTCAGCCACCAGGGAGACTGGGGTTACCGAAATGCGCTTATTAATGATGGGAATGCCGTACTCCCGTTCAATTTCTTCGCCGGCCCGCACCAGGTTGGCAGCCCGGGCGGTAATTTTATCGTATATTTTTTGACAGGACTTTTTATAATCGGAGTCCGCGCAGTCCCTCAGGCTGATGCCCATGGTAATGGTGCGGATGTCAAATTTTTCTTCCTGTACCATACGAATGGTTTCCAGAACTTCATTTATACTATACATATGGCCCTCCTAATGCAGTCTTAGATTCGATGCATGTAGCGGAATACATCCTCGTGCTGGGCATCAATCTTTACACACATCTCTTTGCCCAGGTCAGTAAGCTTTTCCTTTAAAACACCCAGGTCAATGGTACTCTTCTGCATATCGGCAATCATGACCATGGCAAAAAACTCTTGCAAAATGGTCTGGCTGATATCCAGGATGTTCACATTATTTTCCGCCAGGATACCGGACACCCTGGCAATAATACCAACGGTGTCTTGTCCGATGACGGTGACAATGATACGGTTACGGGGTTGTTCAGCAGAAAGATGTTCCAGCATAATGTTTCCTCCTCCGAATAGATAAAAAATTAGCGCGAGGGTGTTCCCCGCGCACTTATCTTGTTTTAAGCAGCAGCCTTTACGGAACGCTTGCGTTCTTTTTGCATCCTTCTTAAGTCGTACCATACCGGTCCGGCAATAAAGATGGAGGAATAAGCGCCGCTGATAATACCGATCAGTAACAGGGTGACAAAGTTGTGAATGGTACTGCCGCCAAAGAAGAACAGGGCCAGAAGAACAAATACCACGGTTAATACAGTGTTGATGGAACGTGCCATGGTCTGCCAGAGGGACTTGTTCGCCATGTCGGCCAGGTCCTCTTTCCGGTTCTGCCGCAGGTTCTCCCGAATACGGTCAAAGATTACAATGGTGTCGTTAATGGAATAACCGATAATGGTTAAGACAGCTGCCACGAAGGAACTGTCAATTTCAATTTGCAAAAGCGAGGCCAGACCCACCATCACAAACACATCATGCAGCAGGGCTCCGATGGCGGCAACGGCCTGCAGAAACTCAAACCGCCAGGTAATATAAAGAACCATTAATACGGAAGCGATCCCCAGGGCCAGCAGGGCCTGCCGGGTCAGTTCCTTACCGATCACCGGACCAACCAGTTCATTCCGCAGCATGGTGCGCCGCCCAGTTTTTCGCTAATACCGGTAAAGGCCTTGTCACTTTCTTGCTGGGACATCACTTTTGTTCTGATCAGATAGGTATTTTCTCCACTGCTTTGTACCTTGCTGTCCTGCAATTTATACTCGGCCAGAGCAGCCCGAACATTCTCTGCAGAAGTCGGCTTTTTAAACTGGAGTTCAACCAGGTTACCGCCGGTGAAGTCAATGCCCAGATTCAAACCCTGGGTAAACAGGGAGCCTATACCAAGAATGAGAATGGCCAGGGAGAGAATGTAAAATAGTTTACGTGTTTTTATAATGTGAAACATGCTTTTTAACCTCCCTTACGCCCCATACAATTTAGTGTTTTTAATTCCGGTATCGGCGGTGCTGTGCAGCATCCAGCGGGTAAAGGTGATGGCTGTAAACATACTGGTCAAAATACCAACGGAAAGGGCCACCGCAAAACTCTTAATGGGACCGGAACCAAAGTAGAACAGTACAGCGGTGGCAATCAAGGTGGTAATATTGGAATCCACCACTGCCACAAAGGCTCGCTTAAACCCGGCATCAATGGCGGATCGCAGGGTCTTGCCGCTCTTCAGTTCTTCCTTCAGACGCTCAAAGATGATCACGTTGGCATCCACCGCCATCCCCATGGAAAGCAGGAAAGCTGCAATTCCGGGCAGGGTCAACACCACTTGCATGGCGGCAAAGATGCCTAACACAATCAGCGCATAGACCACCAGGGCAAAGTTGGCAACCAAGCCGGGCACTCGGTAGTAGCCAAGCATAAAGACCAAAATGGCAATCACACCAATGATGCCGGCCATAATTGACTTGTCCAGAGAATCAGCGCCCAGGCTGGGACCCACGGTACGCTTCTCAATGACCTCTGCTTTCAGGGGCAGGGCACCTGATTTCAGCAGAACCGCAATGGTGTGTGCTTCTTCCAAACTGCTGTAACCGGTGATGCGGGCTTTACCGCCGGTAATGGGTTCTTCTACCCTCGGATTTTGCAGGACTTGACCATCCAGCAGAATGGCGATATTTCTACCTACATTGGCAGAAGTAACTTCAGCAAATTTCCGGGCTCCTTCTTTATTAAACTCCAAATCCACTTCCACTGCACCGGACACAGGGTCTTTCGCCTCAACGGCGTCTTTTAAGTCCGCGCCGGTCAAGATGGTTTTACCGTCTTCGGTTTTAAATTCTAAAAAGGCTGTCTTTATAATCTCATTTACAGCTTTTTCCGGATCTTTGATGCCGGCCAGTTCTACGATAATGCGGTTCTTTCCTTCCTGCTGGATCACCGGTTCGGAGACGCCAAAGGCATTCACCCGGCGTTCGATGGTTTGCAGCAGCTGCTTCATGGTCTCATCATTTACTTTGGCCTGCGGGGTGTCCTTGGCTCCAGCGTTACATGCACGCCACCCTGCAGATCCAGACCCAGCGGTATTTCCTTAGTTAACGGTAACCATTTTATATTTGGGAAGATGGGCTGTGTGCTGGCGACAGCAATAACAGCTACGGCAATAATAACTGCGAACAGTCTGAGTACCTTGTCCCATTTCATCACCAATTTTCCCCCTTTTATACTGCAAATAAACAAAGTTAATTATATACCTGCAAAAATCTCCTGTCAATTAAACTCTTGTTCCCTTTATAGCAATTTTGCGCCGTTTATTACTAATTCAAAGTTACAGCCCAGGTAGTTCGCCGCCCTCCTGCACAGCATCATTCGTGTTAGAAATATTTCAAAGTACTCCATAACCGGGCAAATCTCAATGTCAATATCCAGTTCCATGGTGATGGTGCGGCGGTCATCATTGACAAACAAAAAGGCATGGGATGCTGCGTAGTTCACCCGGTCGTGAATATCAAAGGTGGCAAAATCCTGGTTACGCACCCGGGAGCGGTGAACGTCGGATTTATCCGCCACAATCAGAGCAGCTGACACGGCGTTCACCGGATACCCGTACTGTTCTTCGTGGTTGGCAATGGCGGAGGCCACCGTGCAGACTTCTTCGGGCGGCATTCCCATATTTAATAAAAGGTTAAAGGCGATATTGGCCCCCGAGATCCCGTGATCGTTGCGGCTGATCACATTGCCGATATCATGCAAATAGCCTGCTATGGCTGCCAGCTCGCATTCTCTCTGGGGTCGGCCCAATTTCTCCAAAATGTTCCGGGCGATGCTGGCCACCAGGTTAATGTGTCTGTAACTGTGCTCTGTAAAGCCCATGACCCCGAGGTATTCGTTTCCCTTTCGTATACAGGTATCCACCACGGGATTGTGCTTAACGTCTTCAAGGGTTATCCCCACGCTTTCTATCACTCCTATTTGCATTGCAAACAATTTATTCAAACAAGTGTAAATAGAGTAGGACTGGCCTACTCTATTGTTCATTGCATTAAAGTTAGTTTTTCTCAGACCGATACTTAATAAGCTTCTATATTAATATACCCGGTTGGTTATTCGGCTTCTTTTTTCTCGGTCACTTGGGCAATGGCGCTTTTTAAAAACTCCACGTGCACTTTATCGGCCACTCTTACGACAACGGTGGTATCCTTAATCTTAACGACGGAGCCCAGGACGCCCCCAACGGTAACGATGTTATCACCGACATTCAGGCCTTTGATCATGGCGGCATGCTGCTTCTGTCTCTTCTGCTGGGGCCTGATCATTAAGAAGTAAAGAATGGCAAACAGAGCCACAATATAGATGATGGAAGCCGTTTGCGGTCCGAAATCCAATGTAAACCCTCCTTTCTGCTATCATAAAAAACAATTTCTTCTTCAAGACAGGTTTTCCCTGCCAGCGGAAGAAAAATTAACCTGCATTAAAATGCGACATAAATTCCGACCGGTATTCCAACAGTCTGTCTTCCCGGATGGCCTCTTTTATCTTTCCCATCAAATGCTGAATAAAATGCAGATTATGAATGGTTGTTAACCGTATGCCTAAAATTTCATCTGTTTTTATTAAGTGTCGTATATAGGCCCGGCTGTAGTTGCGGCAGGCGTAGCAATCACATTGCTCATCCAGGGGCCGGAAGTCCCTGGCATATTCAGCATTGCGGACGGTAAGCCGGCCTTTGTGAGTGAATACAGTGCCATTGCGGGCGATGCGGGTGGGCAGTACGCAGTCAAACATATCCACACCTCGGACCACTCCTTCAATCAAGCAGTCCGGGGAACCCACCCCCATCAGGTAGCGGGGTTTGTCTTTCGGCATGATGGGAATTAAATGATCCAGCACATCATACATCAGTTTCTTTGGTTCTCCCACCGAAAGCCCCCCGATGCCATAACCGGGAAAATCCATCTCGATTAATTCCCGGGCGCTGCGTTCCCTCAGATCGTTAAAAATACCGCCCTGGATGATGCCGAAAAGGGCCTGATCCTCCCTCTTGTGGGCCTTTTTGCAGCGTTCCGCCCAGCGGGTGGTGCGTTCCAACGCTGTCAGGGCATACTCCTTGTCACAGGGATAGGGGGCACATTCATCAAAGGCCATGGCGATATCCCCACCCAGGCTTCTTCGATTTCCATCACCTTTTCCGGTGTGAAGAAATGTTTGGACCCGTCAATATGGGAACGAAATTCCACTCCATCCTCGGTGATTGTTCTGAGCGGCCCCAAACTGAAAACCTGAAACCCGCCGCTGTCTGTGAGAATGGGTCCGTGCCAATTCATAAATTTATGAAGTCCGCCGGCTTCCCGGACCAGGTCGTGTCCCGGCCGCAGGTAAAGGTGGTAGGTATTGCTGAGAATCAACCTGCCGCCGGTCTCCCACACCTCTTCAGGGGTCATGGTTTTTACCGTTGCCTGGGTGCCCACGGGCATAAAAATGGGTGTTTCCACCACCCCGTGGGGGGTGGAGAGTTTGCCCAACCTGGCCCGGGTATGTTTCTCTTCCTTTTCTATGGTTATTTTTACTGGCATATTTCCTCCTGTTTGAGAGGTGAGAAGTTAGAAGTTAAAAAATCTCTCACCTCCAACCTCTCACTTCTCCCCCTTGGCCCCTTAGATTATGAACATTGCATCACCAAAACTAAAGAAACGATATTTTTCTTGTACCGCCAGCCGGTAGGCCGCCAGAATTTTCTCCCGGCCCGCCAGGCACTTACCAGCATGAGAAGTGTGGATTTGGGAAGGTGAAAATTGGTTATCAGCCCGTCAATCACCTTAAATTTGTATCCAGGATAGATAAAGATGCCGGTCATGCCGGAGCCCGGCAGGACTTGTCCGTTTTCATCGCAGGAAGTTTCCAGGGACCTCACGCTGGTGGTGCCCACGGCAATGACCCGTCCCCCCCGGTTCTTGGCCCGGTTGATTTCTTCGGCGGCCTGCGGGGTAATTTCAAAGTATTCCTGATGCATGGAATGACGGGTAATGTCCTCCACCTGCACCGGCCTGAAGGTGCCCAGGCCCACGTGCAGCAATACCGTTACCGTTTTAACTCCCTTTGCCCTGATTTCTTCCAATAATTCACGGGTAAAGTGAAGCCCGGCGGTGGGAGCCGCTGCAGACCCCTCTTGCCGGGCATAAACCGTCTGGTAGCGTTGCTGGTCTGCCAGTGGTTTTTTATGTAAGGCGGCAGCGGCATGGTGCCAATCCGCTCCAGCACTTGCAGAAAAGGTTCCCGGTAACTGAATTCTATGATACGACCACCCACATCGGTATGGTCAAGGATGCTGCCCGTCATCAACCCGTTTCCAAAATCAAGCATGTCCCCGGTCCTGGCCTTTTTCCCCGGTTTCACCAGGGCTTCCCAGCGGTTCGGCGCCACCTGTCGCAGCAACAGCAGTTCAATTTTGGCGCCGGTGGAAGTTTTGGTGCCAAAAATACGTGTAGGCAGGACTTTACTCTCGTTCATAACCAGCACGTCCCCGGGCCGCAGGTATTCAATAATCTCCCTAAAGGTTTTATGTTCAATGGCCCCGCTATCCCTGTGAACCACCATAAGCCTGGATTGATCCCGTTTTTCTACAGGCTCCTGGGCAATCAATTCTTCAGGCAATTGAAAATCAAAATCCGATAACTTCAAATCTTTGACTCCTTTATTGCCCGTAGTAAGGGCAATCTTTAGTCTGTATATAGTATTCCAGAATATCCCGGTTGTTATAACCGGCTTGGCCCCTACCCGCCGGGCTCCCCGGGGAGTGTCCTTTTGTACTATAAGGAAGTTTATTTCACTGACGCCCGTCGCTTGCGCAACTCAACACCTTTTCGACAAATTTGGTCGAATTCCTGCTAACGGCTGGCAACTTTTCATCTACAACCGGCTTCCAATAAAAATACCCTGTCAGAACAGGGCAGTTAAAAGATATTTGGAAGTGTTTACTAGCGTCTGAAAAATAAATTTAACAATATGGTTAGAAGTATACTTAAAACAATAGACGTTACCACCGGAAAATAAAAGGTAAAGTTTCCTCTCTGGACGAATATGTCTCCGGGCAGTTTGCCAATGCCCGGAATTTTACCGGCCAGCAGCAGGAGACCACCTATTAACACCAGGATCATCCCGGCAAATACAAGCATTTTGGCCATTGATTCAAAGGGTGCCATTTTATTTCCCCCCTTTGTCCCTGGCGTCTTTAGCGGGCCGGTAGTAACGGTCCCTCTCACTGTAAATGCAGCCGCAGTACTGCTGGCGGTACATCTCCAGTTCCTTTGATTTGGCTACGGCTTCTTTAAAGCCGGGTCGGAAGTCTTCATAGTAAAAGGGCACCCCGTACTGTCCCCCCAAATTTTCTCCAATGTCCCGGATTAAATCATGCTTCTGAAAGGGACTGACCAGCAAAGTGGTGGAAAAGGCATCAAAGTTCCCCTTCTTCGCCAGTTGGGCCGTTTTTCTCAGGCGCAGGTTGTAACACATTTGGCAGCGCCGGGCCTCCCGGTGGACCACTTCCTGCAGGTATTCATCCAGGCGGTATTCATCATCAAAAATGACCTTCCATTTTTGCTGTTGAGCAAATTGTTCCAGTTGATCCCGTCTTTTCTTAAATTCGGTATAGGGATGAATGTTGGGGTTATAAAATAGGCCGTAAACTTCATGATCTTTATTCCGTAAGCTCCCCAGGGGTAGATGGAACAAGGCCCGCAGCAAGTATGCAGCAGGATTTTTTTCATGTGACTTTCCCTTTATTGCGGTTAAAATTAGGATACCTTCGATAGTATATCCTATTCCGCTGTTTCTTACTGAACTACAGTGAAAGCCTTTCTTTCAGGGCGAAAATTTCCTTATTATGCTTGATGACATACTGACTGCATAGTTGGTGTTTAATGCCTTTTCAGCAATCTTGTCCCTAACTTCCCTGCGAAGATCATCCATTCGTGCAGACCGGGCAAAAAGTTCGTCTCTAAATAACTCCTGGTTTTTCTTTAGCATGGCTGACTCGGTTTTGAGCTGTGCAACGTCGGACTTGAGTACCGCAATATCGTCCTTGAGAACTGCAACATCGGATTTAAGTTCCTTCGTCATCGTGTTGTTAACAGCAACCATTTTAATCAAATCCTGCATTAAGCTTTCCAGGCGGTCGAGACGTTCTTCGCTCATCAAAGTTCCTCCTCACCGGTAATTTTATTACCACATTACACCATGTCTACCACTAAAACAAGGTTCTTTGTTCAACATCTCCTGTGGAATTCGTCTTCAGAGGAATTCCCAGATGATGATATGTCTGGGGCGTCACCATTCTGCCCCGGGGCGTCCGGGTAATAAAGCCCAGCTGCATCAGGAAGGGTTCCAAAACATCCTCTACGGTATCGGCTTCTTCGCTGATGGCCGCCGCAATGGTATCCAAGCCCACTGGTCCGCCGTTAAATTTTTCAATCACGGTGCGCAACAGCCGCCGGTCGGTATGGTCCAGTCCCAGCGGGTCCACCTCAAAGAATTCCAGGGCTTCCGCCGCCACTGCCGCTGTAATCTCCCCGGTTGCCTTCACCTGGGCGTAGTCACGCACCCGCTTCAACAACCGGTTGGCCACCCGGGGGGTGCCCCGGGAGCGACGGGCGATCTCAGTCGCACCGGATTGCTCAATGGACACATGAAGAATACCGGCTGCCCGGCTGACAATCCTGGTGAGGTCCTCGGTGTTATAAAACTCCAGGCGACTGATAATGCCAAAACGGTCCCGCAGGGGCGAGGCCAGCATGCCCGCCCGGGTGGTGGCGCCGATCAGCGTAAACTTGGGCAACTCCAACCGGATGGACCGGGCGCCGGGTCCCTTGCCCAGCACAATGTCCAGGCATAGTCTTCCATGGCCGGGTATAAAATTTCCTCCACAGCCCGGCTCAGGCGGTGTATTTCATCAATAAAAAGCACATCTCCCTGGGAGAGGTTGGTGAGAATGGCGGCCAAATCCCCCTGCCGCTCAATGGCGGGTCCGGAAGTGATGCGGATATTGACCCCCATCTCGTTGGCGATGATGTTGCTGAGGGTGGTCTTGCCCAAACCGGGCGGGCCAAACAGCAGCACGTGATCCAGGGGTTCACCCCTTTGTCTTGCGGCCTTCACAAAGATTGAGATGGTTTCCTTCACCTTTTGCTGCCCGATATATTCATTTAACTTTCTGGGACGCAGACTCATCTCCAGATCGCTGTCTTCCGTTTGTATGGATGCAGATACCAATCTATCCGTCATGGTTACCTCCCGTGCTACTTAATTGGCGCCAGTTCTTTAAGAGCTGCCTTAATCAGCGCGGGCACATCTGCCGCCGGGGTTTTATGTTGCGCCTTTCGAACAGCATCCCTGGCTTCGCTCTGGGAATAACCCAGCGACAACAACGCCACAACAGCATCCTCGTCCTGGCCCTGGGGAACGGTCCCGTCAGAAGCAGCCGTCTCCCCGGACAAGGCCACCGGTCCGGGCAGTTTGTCCTTCAGTTCCAGTAAAATGCGCTGGGCGGTCTTTTTTCCCACCCCCGGCACTTTCACCAGTTGGTTAACGTCCTCACCGGCAATGACCAACCGTAAATTTTCAGGGGGCAGGTGGGAAACCACCGCCAGGGCCATCTTTGGGCCAACCCCTGCCACATCCAGCAGCGCCAGGAAGCAGTCCCGCTGCTCCTCGCCGGAAAAACCGTAAAATTGAATACCGTCTTCCCGGACGGCCATATGGGTGTGAAGTTTTACTTCCTGCCCAATACCCGGCAGTTTGGTGGTTAAAGGAACATGGATGTGATAACCGATACCCTGAACATCGATCACCACCCAGCCTGTACCACCGGCAGCCAGCTTTCCATGAATATATGCAATCATCTTGTCAGTCCTCCCGGCGCTGAACTCCAGTGAGCATGGCAAATGGCAATTGCCAGAGCATCTGCCACATCATCGGGTTTAGGAATCTCATTTAATGAAAGCAGTGTTTTTACCATAAACTGAACCTGTTGTTTATCGGCTTTGCCGTACCCGGTCACCGCTTGCTTTACTTGTAAAGGTGTATATTCCGCCACAGGAACGCCGGCATTGGCTCCCGCCAGCAGGGCAATTCCCCTGGCATGACCCACTGCCAAGGCTGTCCGGGCATTTTTGTTAAAGAACAACTCTTCCACAGCCATAAAATCAGGCTTGTATTTGGCGATAATCTCCTGCAAACCTTGGTAAAGTCTCTGCAATCGTAAATCCAGCGACAACTCCGTACCGGTCCTCAGACAACTGTAAGCGATGGGTTTATAATGGTTTCCCAGGAATTCCACCAAACCAAACCCGGTAATGGCAGTACCCGGTCGATTCCCAAAACAATCATATTAACCCCCATATTTACCTGACTACCAATATTATACTACAAACTTTTGTTCTGTTGGGCGATAAATTCATCCATTATAAAATAATAGAACCCGGCTTTTCCTGGTCCTTAGTCCTGCATCTCATCCAAATTTTCCAAGATGGCGTTGAGTCCGTCCTCATTGGAAAATTCCAGTTCATAACGAAGCTTGGCCTGGGTTTCCGGCGTCATGTGGTAGAAGTCCATGGCCTGTTGAAGTTTTACCTGAAAGGCGGCAGACAGGCTGTTCAGGGGAATGGGCTCCTCTACCCTTAACAGTTTTTGATGATAGCCAAGGGGTCCCTGGTATATTGCAAGTTTGTTATCATGAATGCCTAAATGCCTGAAGGACCGGTGGTAACTGCAAAATTCATTCACCTTTCGCTGGGCCAAAATTTCATTTTTACGGATTTCCACCGAGAAACCCAGGGCCGCATATTTTTCTTTCAGTTCCTTTTCGGTCTTGATGCCGAATGAACCCACGGTTTTTCTGGCCACCTCTTCAATGTCCCCGCAAAGGTAAATATTCTCTTCCCTTATGACGAGATCCGGCACCAGTGCCGGCTGAATTTGTTGGGCAAAGACCTGCAAAATTGACACCCCGGCGCCGGCACTGTCGCCGGTCACCCTGCCGCCGACTATGGCAACACCCAGTAACAGAACAGCCAAAAATCCCCCCAGACCGATCCAAAGCAACCTGCTTACCATACTAACCACTCCTTTAGTTGGTTAGTATTGCCACTTTTTACAGGCTTATACCTCAAGGGAAAAGCCGGGGACAACCCCGGCCTTATTCTTCCATTACAAAATTGGTATACACTGCTTGCACATCGTCATTGTCTTCCAACAGGTCAATGATTTTAATCATCTTTTCTGCTTCTTCACCCTGCAGCTTGACGTTGGTCTGGGGGACCATGGCAATTTCCGCATCGGCGATGGGAATCCCCTGTTCTGCCAGGGCGGATCTTACGCTTTCAAAATCTTCCGGTGCGGTGGTAATTTCAAAACTGTCTTCCTCCACCTTCACATCCTCTGCACCGGCTTCAATGGCTGCCAGCATTAAATCGTCTTCACTGATTTTGGCCTCTGAACGGTCAAAGATCATGACACCCTTCTCTTTAAACATCCAGCTCACACAACCGGTTTCACCAAGGTTGCCGCCGTGTTTGGAAAGAATATGCCGAACTTCTCCGGCAGTACGGTTACGATTGTCTGTGGCAACATAAAGCAGAATGGCAACACCGCCCGGACCGTAACCTTCGTAACTGAATTCCTCAAAATGACTCCCTTCACCGCCGCCAGCGCCCTTTTGGATAGCCCGCTGAATGTTTTCGTTGGGTATATTGGCTGCCCTGGCTTTTTCAACAGCAGCCTTCAAGCGCATGTTGCCGGCCGTGTCCGGGCCGCCGTTTCTGGCGGCAATAATAATCTCCTTCGATAATCTGGTAAAGATTTTACCCCTTTGGGCATCAACTTTGGCCTTTTTACGCTTAATGGTTGACCATTTGGAATGTCCTGACACAAAAAACCCCTCTTTCTTGAAAAAAGCCCGGTACATGACCAGACCCTTCTGGATGTACCCAGCTTTTATCAAAACAAACGATTCATTTAAAAAATTGGTGGGATTGGCGGCATATGCTTCTTGTGTTCTCTTTTTCTTTCCAATGTCTGAATGGTTTTCTTAACGGACTCCGGAGCTTTTCCGGTAAGAATATAATGGTCCAGGTCTTTATAAGTAACACCCATTTCCTGCTCATCGCAGTGACCAAACCATAACCCGGCGGAGGGTGCTTTATCAATGATCCGCTGGGGAATTCCCAGTTCTCTGGCCAGTTCCTTCACCTGCCATTTTACCAGATTGGCAATGGGCAGGAGATCCACCCCTCCGTCACCATATTTGGTATAGTGACCTACCACCAGTTCGGCCCTGTTGCCTGTTCCGATCACTAAATAATTATGCCTGGCCGCCAGGTAATACAGAGTGATCATTCTTAACCTGGGTTTAATATTGGCAATGGCTAGATCACAGCTGTGCAAATCATAGTCTTGTCCGGTAAAACGGTGAACAAACCAGTCGAAGGGGTCATTAAGGACCACTTCTTCAAAGGGAACGGACAAGGTCTCTGCCACTAATTTGGCATCCTGCGCATCTTGCGGGTTACTATAACAGGGCATGATGACACCCAAAACATCATCCGGGAAAGCTCTTTTGCAGAGTGCAGCAACACAGGAAGAATCAATGCCGCCACTTAATCCAACAACTGCACCTTGGGCACCCGCCTTTTGTACTTCCTCTTGTATCCACAGCGTCAGTTTGTCTACTAAGTCCCTCATACTATAGACAAGCCCCCCTAGGCCATTGATAATTTCATCATATCATAATCTTCCCGCCGGGCGCAAACCAAAACAAATTGAAGAAAAACTTCACAAATGAAAGCTATTTTACTTGTATTAATTGTCATTATTGTCTGACTTGTTTCTCTATTTTTACTAGTTTATTAAGTTATACTATTTTTTCTATTTGTTCAATTTAATGAACGGTTTCTAGCAGGAAATCAGAAACTTTAATTGACAAGGTAATATTTACGAGCCTATAATATATTCAGAATCTTTGACATTTAATAAAAATTTAGGCAACATTTTTGCACCTAGCTAGATTATACCTCGATATTGCTGGTTTTTTAAGTCTCTTCTAAAGGTATTAAAATAATAAATTCTTCTGAGAAGCCGGCTTACTGTCCAACTAATTGTCTAAATATAAAGACAAGACTTTAAATTGTTGCTATTTAGGGAAAGTAAGATTTTTCACCATAAATAGTGACGTTAATTAAAGAAAATTAAAACTTTCCTTTCTAAATCCTGGTTTTTACTATCCAGAAAAGAGGTGGTTTATAGGAGTTTACCTGGGTTAAGCAGTTAGGTTCTAGCAGGTGTTCAAGTGGGTTTCTAACACCAAAGGGGGGTTTATGATGGAGAACAGAGATATAAAATTTTTAAAACTACAACAAATTATTGATTCTCATGAGGGTAAGGTTTCTCACCTTATCGCCATTCTGCAGGAGACTCAGGCAGAATACGGGTATCTTCCTAAAGAAGTATTAACCTACATAGCCACTGCAATGGGTATTTCCCCTGCCACCGTATTAGGCGTGGCTACCTTCTATGCCCAGTTTTCCCTTATTCCCAAAGGAAAATATGTCATCCGTGTTTGTGACGGCACCGCCTGCCACGTGCGGGGCTCCGAACCGATCATGATGGCTCTTCGTAAAGAATTATGTGTTACACCGGACAATCCTACCACCGGCGATTTAATGTTTACCGTAGAAACCGTCTCCTGCTTAGGGGCATGCGGTTTGGCTCCGGTTGTTGTAGCCGATGAAGAAGTTCACGGTCAAATGACTCCGGACGGTATCTTAGAAGTAATCAGAAAATTGGCACCCGCTGCCAGTGAAAACTAAGGGGGGACCATAGATGCTTAAGTCACGTGAAGATTTAGTAAACCTGCAGCAAAAATCCAAGGCTGCACTGGCCGAACAAAAAATGCGCATCTTGGTCTGTGCCGGTACCGGCTGCGTAGCCAACGGGTCATTAAAGGTATATGAAAGCTTGAAAAAACTTATTGCTGAACAGGGCTTATTAGCCGAGGTCGATCTTGTTAAAGAAGTCAGCCATGAGGGCATTGGTGTAAGCATCAGCGGCTGCCATGGTTTCTGCCAGATGGGTCCCCTGGTTCGCTTTGAGCCTTCCGGTTTACTTTACTGCAAAGTTCAGGAAGATGATTGTGCAGAAATCGTTGAGACCTCCATCGTGAATAACGGGGTGGTCGAACGTTTACTCTATAGCGATCCCACCACCGGTGAAACGGTTAAAACCCAGGATGAAATTCCTTTCTACAATCGTCAAGTGAGAGTTACCTTAAAAAACTGCGGACGTATCGATCCCGATGATATCAATGACTACATTGCCCATGGCGGTTACCAGGCCATTGCCAAAATTTTAACCGGCATGAAACCTAATGAAGTTATTAAAGAAGTTTTAGATTCCGGTCTGCGTGGCCGTGGCGGCGGTGGTTTCCCCACCGGTCGCAAGTGGTCCTTTGCCGCTGCACAGCCCGGTCCTAAAAAGTACATCATCTGCAACGGTGACGAAGGCGACCCGGGTGCTTTTATGGACCGTTCCGTTATGGAGGGCAACCCCCACTCGGTACTGGAAGGCATGATGATTGCCGGCTTTGCCATCGGAGCCGACGAAGGTTACATTTATGCCCGGGCTGAATACCCGCTGGCCATTAAGCGCATGCGAAAGGCCATTGCCGACGCAGAAGCCTGGGTGTGCTGGGCAAGGGCGTTTTAGGCACGGACTTCAACTTTAAGATAAACATCAAGGAAGGCGCCGGCGCTTTCGTATGCGGTGAAGAAACTGCCCTCATCGCTTCCATTGAAGGCGAGCGCGGCATGCCCCGCCCCCGTCCACCCTTCCCTGCCGTTAAGGGTCTGTGGGCTTGTCCCACTATCATCAATAACGTAGAAACCCTGGCCAACCTGCCTGCCATTATTATGAACGGCGCCGCCTGGTTCAGAGGCTTCGGTACTCCCGGCAGCGCCGGCACAAAGACCTTTGCCCTGGCCGGTCAGATCCAAAATACCGGTCTGGTGGAAGTTCCCATGGGGATGACCCTGCGGGAAATCGTATTTGACATCGGCGGTGGCTTAAGAGAAGGTAAGAAATATAAGTCCGTACAAATCGGCGGTCCCTCCGGCGGCTGCTTAACCGAAGAAAAACTGGATCTTCCCCTGGATTATGATGAGCTTATGAAGGTCGGCGCCATGATTGGTTCCGGCGGTCTGGTGGTCATGGGCGATGATACCTGTATGGTTGAAACCGCCAAGTTCTTTATGGGCTTTGTACAGAACGAGTCCTGCGGCAAGTGTGTTCCCTGCCGTGAGGGGACCAAACAAATGCTGGCCATGCTGACCAAGATTACCGAGGGTAAAGGTACCGAAGCAGACCTGGCGCTCCTGGAAGAATTGGCCCAGAATGTGAAGGACGGTTCCCTCTGTGGTCTTGGCAAAACTGCTCCCAACCCGGTTCTTACCACTCTCCGTTACTTCCGTGACGAGTACCTCGCACACGTTCGGGATAAAAAATGTCCCGCCGGCGCCTGCCAGGCTTTAAAAGAATACTACATTGATCCGGAAAAATGCAAAGGCTGCACCATTTGCGCCAGAGTATGTCCCGCCGGCGCCATTACCGGCGACAAAAAGCAGCCCCACGTCATCAATGTGGATCTTTGCCTCAAGTGCGGCGCTTGCATGGAGAAATGCAAGTTCGGATCCATCGTTATCAGGTAGTACTTGGATATTGAGAGAAAGGGTGTGACGTGATGAGTGGTAAAATAACCATTAACGGACAAGTCATAGATTTTACCGATGAGACAAATATTCTGGCTGTGGCACGCAAGGCCGGTATTGATATCCCTACCCTGTGTTATCACCCGGAGCTGACCATTGCCGGCGCCTGCCGCCTGTGCGTGGTGGAAATTGAACGGATGGGCATGCAGGCCTCCTGCTCCACCGCCCCTGCGGACGGTATGGTGGTGTACACCAATTCCGAGCGGGTTAACAGGGTGCGCAAAATGGTGCTGGAACTGCTGCTGGCCAATCACGACCGCGAGTGCACCACCTGTGATTCCAGCGGCGCTTGCAAACTGCAAAAATACGCCAACGACTACGGCATTAAGCGGCTGCGCTATCCCAGCCGTACCGTCATGGCTCCGCTGGATACTTCCAGCCTGTCGGTGGTTCGCGATCCTAACAAGTGCATCCTGTGCGGCCTCTGTGTGCGGGTCTGTAAGGAAAAACAGGGCATCGGCGTTTGGGACTTCAAAAACCGCGGCTCCCGTACTGAAATCGTAGCCGCCATGGACCAGCCCCTGGCTGAATCCGCCTGCATCAACTGCGGCCAGTGCATCGCAGTTTGTCCCTGCGGCGCCCTGACCTCCAACTCTTCTGCCATTGAAGAAGTTTGGGCAGCCATCCGTGATCCCAAAAAGACCGTTGTCTGCCAGATTGCTCCGGCACCCCGGGCTGCCCTGGGTGAAGAATTTGGCCTTGGTTCCGTTGATGTTACCGGTAAACTCGTAGCCGCTCTGCGCAAAGTAGGCTTTGACAAGGTATTTGACACCGTATTTACCGCAGATATGACAACTATCGAAGAGTCCAACGAGTTCCTGGGCCGCCTGGTGAAGGGCGAAAACCTGCCCCTCTTTACCTCCTGCTGCCCTGGTTGGGTAAAATACGCCGAGGAGTTTCATCCCGAACTGCTGAATAATTTATCCACCTGCCGCTCCCCGCATCAGATGTTTGGTTCGCTATTGAAGAAAAAATACGCCAAGGAATTAGGCATTGCGCCTCAGGACATGTATGTGGTTTCCATCATGCCCTGCACCGCCAAGAAATACGAAGCCAAGCGGCCGGAATTTATGACCGAAGGCTCCTATGATGTGGACGCGGTTTTAACAACCGTCGAAGCGGCCCGTATGTTCAGGGAAGCCGGCATTCTCTTTAATGCGCTGGAAAACTCCGAGTTTGATCAGCCCATGCAGCAGACTACCGGTTCCGGTGTCCTCTTCGGCGCCACCGGCGGTGTTATGGAGTCCGTGGTCCGTTACGTAGCAGGCAAGCTGCTCAACGCCGAAGGACGGATTGATGTGGAATTTACCAGAGGCATGGAAGACACCAAGATCGCCAGCATCAATGTGGGCGACAATAAATTATCCCTGGCGGTGGTCAACGGTCTGGCCGCAACCGAGGAACTCCTTAAGAAAATCCAATCCGGCGAAATGACGGTCCATGCCGTGGAAGTCATGGCTTGCCCAGGCGGTTGCGTCGGCGGCGGCGGACAGCCTTACCAGAACGACGGCGAGCACCGCAAGGCCCGGGCCAAGGAAATTTACAATATTGATTCCAAACTGGTTCTGCACAAGGCCCAGGATAACGAAGATCTGGATAAGATCTTTGAAAAATACTGGGGCGGCTGCTGCAACCACGATACACACCATGATCTCCATACCCACTACTATCCCAAAAAGCGTGTTGCCGGCAACGAAATCGTTATTAAAGACGGGGACGGCCCCGAGATTACCGTTTGCCTGGGCGAAAGCTGCTTAAAGAAAGGCTCCCTGGCCGTGGTAGAAAAACTTCTTGAATTACCTGTCAAGGTAAAGGGTGTATTCTGTCTTGAAAGCTGCGGTAACGGCGTTTCCGTTAAGGTAAATGGCCAGATCCAAAACGTTAAAGCAGAGAATGTATTGGAAGCCATCAAAGCGAACTGTGGCTGCAGTTGCGGGACTTGCTCGTAACCGCACAAAAAATAATCCTTTCTGGGTGCTAACAGTGGTTAGCACCTACTTTTTATGTTAAAATACATTTGGTGATGAATAATGATGAAAAAACATCTGTGTTTACTGATAGGACCGGCAAAATACCCCGAGGACGATGAAAGAATGGTGTCCATGTTTTTGGCCGAACCAGGCAAAAAAATCATTTGCGGCTCCAGTACGGCCAACATGGTCTCCCGCTTTTTACCTGATACCCAAACACTCTCCGATGTCACAGGCCTGGTGTTGGTTACTGACGGTACACTGATTTTAAGTCAGACGCTGGACATCCTTTTAAATTACGGGCATTTAGAAGCCCTGCCCGGGGGTCAAGAGGATGCTAACCTGCTGGTCGCCGCCCTGTCAGAAGCTGAGTCCATTTCCTTTTTAATTGGCATGGCGGCCAATAAATCACAGCGAAGCCTCAGCCTACCGGCAAAACCCATTGTTAAGAGCCGGTTTGCCAGGGAACTGGTTGATTTCCTTAAGAAAAAAGGCAAACAAGTAATGGTGGAGTATTTTTAAGAATTTTCCTATTTTGGGTTGAGATGTTGACCAATGTCAACATCTTTTTTATTTGGAAAACTTTATTTTCAAAGAGCAACTGTATTTTTATTGTACATTATTTCACATACTACTTCTCTTTTGCCCAGTCTGTCGAAATATTATATTTAATTTCGGTCCAAAAACTACTTGACGCTCCCGAACGTTCTAGGTTAGAATTATTATAGTTAAAATTGTTTGAATATTTATAATGTTTTAAGAAGTTTAACTTGTCTAAATAAATTATAAATTATGTCATATTTCAGACAGTTTTAACCAAAAGAAAACATTAGAATATTTTGTAGGGAATGGAGGTGTGACAGTTGGTAACGCAACAACTAGTCAACGGGCAGATGACCATCACTAACATTGCCAAATACTCCATTACCAGTGCAAGTAGTCTAAATGTACCAAAGTTTGAACCATGTGTCGATGCTTATGATCAATTTGTTTTTATGGTTAAGGAGGAAAAGAGCGAATTAACCCCCTCTTTTGATCTTTACGGCCAACTGATTTGCATTTCTTAGTTATTCTTCAAAAAATACTGTTCAAAAGCAAATGTTTTCTATGCGAAAAGGTCATATTTTGAAACTTTCCTCATAAAATTTCAATGCTAGACCATAACATTTTTTATCTTTTCTTCTTTTATTTAATTTTCTCTATAGTTTAAGGCAGTTCAGGTATTTATTGGAAGGTGGTGATACCAAAAAAACTGTGATTTTTCAGAAGTTACAAAGGTTTTTCAGGGGTTTTGTGGAGGTAGCAGGAGAAACACATAGATTTGCTACCTTTCTTTCCACGAATTTGCAGTACAGGCCTTCCTAAATCTAACGAACCAGGGTGTACAAACAGTAGCCGTATAAAAAAATATGCGCTTCCGACGAAAGGAGGAACCATCGCATGGATGCAGAGTGCAAATGCAATTGTGATCAGGAAAAAATCTGGATGCCGTGTTTGCTCAGTACAAGGGCAATCCCAACGGCCTGATTGTGGTAATGGCCGCCATCCAGGAAGCCCAGGGTTATTTACCGAAGGATTTGTTAATTAAAGCCGCCGAAGAATTAGGTGTACCCCTCAGTGACGTGTACGGGGTGGCCACCTTTTATGCGGCCTTCAGCCTCCGTCCCAGAGGCAGACATTCCGTCAACCTGTGTTTGGGAACTGCCTGTTACGTAAAGGGTGCTCCCGATGTGCAAACCATGTTGGAAAAAGAAATGGGCATTAAAGCAGGCAACACCACTGAAGACCGCCGCTTTAGCCTGGACTTGGTAAGATGCCTGGGAGCCTGCGGTATCGCGCCGGTTATGACCGTCAACGGTGAGGTTTATCCCCGCATATCTGCAGATAAAGTATCTGAAATATTAGCCAAATACGAATAAAAACCTCCAGGGAGGTGAAATATATGAATTTTGCTGAACTCGAATTATTAAGGGCGTCTGCCAAAGAAGCCATTAAATTACGTCTGGGTGAAGAACCCTCTGACAACTATAAATATCACGTACTGGTTTGTGGTGGTACCGGATGTATATCAATTGGTTGTCAAAATACTCTGGAAGCCCTCCAGAAGGCCATCGACAGCCACGGTTTACAAGACTCCGTAAAAATGGTCGTTACCGGTTGTATGGGTACCTGTGAAATGGGCCCCGTCATCACCGTCTTCCCCGAAGGCTATTACTACTGCCGGGTACAACCCGAAGACGTCGAAGAAATCGTTAACTCTCATTTGAAGCTGGGCAAGTATGTGGACCGCCTGTGCTATCATGCCGCTGACGGTTCCGTTCAGCCCCGCAAGTCCGACATGACATTCTTTAGAAAGCAGAAGCGCAATGCCCTGCGCAACTGCGGTTTGATCAACCAGACCTCCATTGAAGAATACATCGCCATGGACGGTTATAAGGCACTGGCCAAAGTCCTGCAGGGAATGACTCCCCAGCAGGTGGTGGATGAAGTTAAGAAATCCGGTCTTCGCGGCCGCGGTGGCGCCGGCTTCCCCACCGGAGTAAAATGGCAGTTTGTGCTGGATCAAAAGTCTGACCAGAAATACATCGTCTGCAACGGTGACGAAGGTGACCCGGGTGCCTTTATGGATCGCTCGGTTCTGGAAGATGATCCCTATTCCATCATCGAAGCCATGACCATCGGCGGTTTTGCCGTTGGGGCCAACAAGGGCTACGCTTACATTCGTTTGGAATATCCCAGGGCCATTGATCACTTCAGCAAAGCCCTAACCCGTGCCAGAGAAGTTGGCCTGCTGGGAGACAACATTTTAGGTTCTGACTTCAGCTTTGACATTGAAATTCGTGTGGGCGCCGGCGCCTTTGTATGCGGTGAAGAAACCGCCCTGCTGGCCTCCATTGAAGGCCGTCGCGGCGAACCTCGCCCGCGTCCCCCCTTCCCCGCTGTTTCCGGTTTGTTTGGCAAACCCACCGTTATCAATAACGTTGAAACCTGGGCCAATCTTTGCCCCATCATCATTAACGGCGGCGACTGGTATGCTGCCATGGGTACCGAAAAGAGCAAAGGCACCAAGGTGTTTACACTGGCCGGTAAGATTACCAATACCGGGTTGGTTGAAGTTCCCATGGGCATTACCCTGCGTGAAATGGTCGAGGACATCGGCGGCGGTGTGCCCGACGGCAAGGCCTTTAAGGCTGCCCAGACCGGCGGTCCTTCCGGCGGCTGCATTCCGGCAGCGTACCTGGAAACCCCCATTGATTATGAAAATCTGGCTGCCCTTGGTTCCATTGTTGGTTCCGGCGGTATGATTATCGTGGACGAGGGGACCTGTATGGTTGACCTGGCGAAATTCTACCTGGGCTTTACCCAGGACGAATCCTGTGGTAAATGTACCCCCTGCCGTATCGGTACCAAGAGAATGCTGGAAATTCTTGAGCGCATCACCAAGGGATTAGGCAAGGAAGGCGATTTGGACCTGTTAGTTGAACTGGCCAACTCCATCAAGGCTTCTGCCCTGTGCGGCCTGGGTCAAACGGCTCCGAACCCCATCCTCAGCACCCTGCGTTATTTCCGTGATGAGTATGAAGCGCATATCAACGATAAAACCTGCCCGGCCGGCGTTTGTAAAATGCCCCGCAAAGGCCTAAAATCCTAGAGGATAGGAGGGGAAAAGGCATGGCAAACGTATCACTAACCATTGACAATGTAAAAGTTGAGGTTGAACAGGGTTCAACGATCTTAGAAGCCGCAAAGAAAATAGGCATTAATATCCCTACCCTTTGCTATATGAAAGAAATTAATGCCATTGGAGCCTGTCGTATTTGCGTGGTCGAAGTACAAGGTGCCCGGGCCCTCCAGGCTGCCTGTGTCGCCCCTGTTGCTGAAGGCATGGTTGTTAAAACCAATTCCGCAGCTGTCAGGGCTTCACGCAAGATGACCCTGGAGCTGATCCAGTCCAACCACCCGCAGGAGTGCAATACCTGCCTGCGCAACAATAACTGTGAACTGCAGTCCCTGTCTGAAGCCATGGGCCTGAAGGAAATTCGGTTTGTCAGACCGGCCCAGAGCCACAGCAAGGACGATATCGACAACTCTTCACCCTCAATCATCCGCGACCCCCGTAAGTGCATCCTGTGCCGCCGCTGTGTGGCCGTTTGCGAAAAAGTGCAGGGTGTTAAGTGCATCAGCGCTGTAAACCGTGGTTTTGAGACCATCGTTGCTCCTCCCTTTAACGAGGGCCTCCTTGATGTAAACTGCGCTATGTGTGGTCAGTGCTCCCTGGTCTGTCCCACCGGCGCCATTACCGAAGTGGACGACACCGGCAAAGTATGGCGTGCCCTGGATGACCCGAACAAGCATGTTGTGGTGCAAACAGCCCCTGCTGTTCGTGTAGCCATCGCCGAAGAATTTGGTATGGAACCCGGCACCGTCAGCACCGGCAAACTGGTTGCCGCCCTCCGCCGTCTGGGCTTTGACAGTGTCATGGATACCGACTTCACGGCTGACCTGACCATTATCGAAGAAGGCAACGAATTCATCAAGCGTGTCACCGAAGGTGGCGTGCTGCCCATGATTACTTCCTGCAGCCCTGGCTGGATTAAATACATTGAAATGTATTATCCTGATCTGCTGGCTAACCTGTCAACCTGTAAATCTCCTCAGCAGATGTTCGGCGCCCTGGCCAAGACCTTCTATGCTGAGAAGAAAGGTATTGATCCTGCAAATATTTACAGCGTATCCATCATGCCCTGTACTGCCAAGAAGTTCGAGTCCCAGCGTGACGAGCTTAAGGACAGCGGTTACCAGGATGTGGATGTTGTACTGACCACCCGTGAACTGGCTCGTATGCTGCGTGAAATCGGCATTGATTGGGAAAGTCTGCCCGATGAAGAGTATGATGCTCCCATGGGTCTCTCCACCGGTGCCGCGGTTATCTTCGGTGCCACCGGCGGCGTAATGGAAGCTGCTGTACGTACCGTTTACGAAGTTATTACCAAGGAACCGATGCCGGACATCAATCTGACCCCCGTTCGCGGTATGGAAGGCATTAAGGAAGCCACCCTGAAGGTTGGCGACCTTGAAGTTAAAGTTGCTGTGGCCCATACCCTGGGCAACGCCCGCAAATTGTTGGATAAGATCCGGGCCGGTGAAGCGGATCACCACTTCATTGAAATCATGTGCTGCCCCGGCGGTTGCATTGGTGGCGGTGGCCAGCCCATCCCCACCAACCTTGAAATACGCCTCAAACGTATCGCCGGTATCTATAAGGCTGACGAAGATCTGCCGATCCGCAAATCCCACGAGAACCCGGCTATCACAGCCATTTACGAAGAGTTCCTGGGTCAGCCTCTGGGTGAAAAATCCCATAAGCTGCTGCACACCTTCTATGTCCCGCGCGGGGTTTACAGAAAGCCGGAAGGCTCCCTGAAAGAATCCCCAGCGGTGATCATCATTAGAAAAGCTTGGCTTACTTGTTCCCTTTGGGTAGGCTAAGCGGCAGAAGCCTTAGCTTTTCTTATACTATCAACCATAAATTTTTATTCGTTGATAGTGCTAAAACATTCGGAGGGCTTGCACTGAGCAAGCCCTCCTTTTCTTGTAAAATAACACCCGCCCCCGACAGGTTATTTTATTGATTTAAAATCCTTGCAAGCTCCTTTAATCTGCTTACATCATTCAAATAAACCGGCAACCATCTAAAAGCAAACTTCATTAGAGCCACATCATCTTCCATAATTTCTTTGATCAGATCCTGCGGTTGATCATCCAATAAATCCGGGTGATCCGCCAGTAACTTTCTGAACCTGTCCAGATCATAGCACCCGGTAAAAATCATGTCCATAACCACTTGATCCAGTCTTGCATCTCCGGTCCGCTTCACTTTCAAAGGAATTTGCCCAAACAACTCTTCGGGTTCATGATATGCTGCAAGCCCCTGGTTTTCCATCCATTCATTGACGGTCCATTCCTTTGTTTCCTTCAGCCGTGACAGCGGGATTCCTCAAAGGCAATGCCAAATTCCCCCGTCCCTCTTACTTCCACCGGCGCCATGCGGCAGGACCAGGGGCGGACATCATACACCTGGCAGCCTTTATCTGTAATGAAGGGACAGACCAGGTCGTCTTCCCTCATTTTCAGTATAACCACAGGAAAGCCGGAGTGAGGAGACTTTAATACATGGGTGTGTTTGTTTAAAAAATCCCCGGAGGAAATTTGCATTTTCTTTCTCATTCTTAAAACATCATAGGGAGTTAAAAAAATATTAATATCCCGGCAGCATTTTTTAAAACAAGCAAGTTGATCATGACAGGAGAAAGTAAATTTATCTTCCAGTTTTAAGTTTCTTCCCATTTGTCTGCCCCTCTGTACTCTTTTATTTATTTGGTAAACACCAATGGCAATATTATAACATAATCCAGTCATTACATAACCAAATTCACATGATGGTTGTCAGGAAACCCGTCTCTTATTTCCCGACCTGGGATCTAAGGCATCCCGCAGTCCCTCCCCGGTAAAATTAAAGGCCAATATAGTTAAACATATAAAAAAGGACGGGAAGAATAACTGCCAAGGATAGTTGCGTACACCTTCCAGACCCTCGCTGGCCAATACACCCCAACTGGCCATGGGTGCAGACACCCCTAAACCTAAAAAGCTTAAAAATGCTTCCGCGAAAATGGCCTCGGGAATTAAAAGGGTCATGGTGACAAGAATAGGTCCTGTGGCGTTGGGAAGTATATGTCTGAATAAAATACGGAAGGTGCCGGCCCCCATCAGGCGAGCCGCCAACACATATTCCTGCTCTTTAAGAATCAGTACCTGTCCCCTGACGATACGCGCTAAATTCAGCCAGTAAACTGCGCCCAGAGCTATAAAAATCCCCTTTAGCCCCGGTCCCAGCAATATCGTTAATAAAATACAATAGAGCAAAAAAGGTATGCTATAAAGAACCTCAACAACTCTCATCATAACCTCATCCACCCAGCCGCCTATGAAGCCGGATATTCCGCCGTAAATAACCCCCACCACCAGGCAAATAAAGCTTGTCACTAAACCAATGGCAAGGGATATTCTGGCTCCATACCAAGTTCTGGTAAAGAGGTCCCGGCCAAGGGCATCGGTTCCGAACCAGTGCGTGAGGCTGGGAGCCTGATTAACCATAGACAAGTCCTGCTCATCATAGCGATATCCGGAAAGATAGGGTCCAAAGCAAGCCAAAATAACCAGTAGCAAAAGAGCTATGACACTGGCCATTGCCAGTCTGTTTTGTTTTATATGCTGCCAGGTCCCCAACCGGTATCCCATTCTGTTTGCTTTCTCTGATTCCTGGTTGTGGACTTGCACCGGTTTTGAAAGTTCAGGGAATGATCCCACCCTCAGGCCTCCTTGCTACCCGTTATTTTAATCCGTGGATCAATCCAGGTATAGGCAAAGTCCACCAGCAAATTCATCAACATTAAAAAGGCACTGTAAAATACCGTAACGCCCAAAATAACCGTATAGTCACGGCTACTTACACTTTGAACAAACCAGCGTCCTAATCCAGGAACGGCAAAAATGGATTCCACCACAAAGCTACCGGTCAGAATGGTGGCAATCAGCGGCCCCATGTAAGTGACCACGGGCAGAATGGCATTTCGTAAGGCGTGCCGCAGGACAATCATAGATTCAGGCAGTCCCTTTGCCCTGGCTGTTCTTAAATAATCCTGCTGCATGACCTCCAGCATGCTGGAACGCATTAGCCTGGCGATAATTGCCGTGGGGAATGCCGATAAGGCTATGGTAGGCAAGATGACCTGCTGCCAGGTGCCCCACATGGCCGGAGGCAGCCAGCCAAAATGATAGGCAAATACATACATTAATAAGCCCGAGAGGATAAAGCTTGGCACAGAGAAACAGAGGGCTGTCAAAACCATGCACAGGTAGTCCTGCCACCGGTTTTGCTTTAAGGCGGCCACAATACCTGCAGGCAGCCCAACCATTAAGGAAAAAAGGATGGCTAAAGACCCCAGAGCTGCTGAAACCGGAAAAGCAGTTTTAATGATATCGTTCACCGTTTGGTGTTCATACTTGAAGGACGGCCCCAGATCCCCGCGCAGCAAGTTGGTAAGATAATCCAGGTACTGCTTCCACAGGGGATCATTAAGACGATACCGTTCCTCTAAATTCTTTTTTACGGCATCAGGCAGTTTCTTCTCGGAAGCAAAGGGTCCCCCCGGAATAGCGTGCATCATGGCAAAGGTGATGGTTATAATCAGCCAGAGGGCTATGGTCATGGTAAACAATCGCCGTACTAAATACCGGGCCACCATGCGGTTCCTCCTACATTCTGTTACTTATGGAATAATAAGAATCATTTTGTCAAATTTACTTGGAATCAACTATATTTTAACATTAGTTGACCTGTATTTCACACTTTCTCTTACGATAAGCCGGAAAATAGCTAGGGTTTCCCGTTTTAAAAGCCATTTTGTTAGCTTAATGAGAAAACACCCCTAAGGGTGTTCGTCAGCTTTTACTTTGTTGTTTAAGCAAATTTTTTAAAGCTTCTGTAACAGACTTATCTTGATTATTGATCCTTTGCCCTACAGTACTCCTTAATTTTTTGATCTTTGCCAGCTGCTCCGCAGCGCTGAAGGCTTCTTTTAAAAGGTTGACTGTTTCTTCAGGTAGTTGTCCCTGTTCTGTTTTCTTCATATTGTCCCCTCCTCCTACCGGTAAAATCGGCAGTCGTAGGGACACCTTTAGAGCCGGAGATTTTAATATTTATAATATCAGTATGAAGCTATTCTCATTCCAATACATATAGCGTAAAATTTAAAATTAACTAGTTAACTACATATCCTGTTGTATTTTATAGGGTGACCTTACAGTGGAAGAGTTATTATTTTATGGCTTTCTTTTATTTGCCATAAATGCTTTTACAATCATCCCAAGCGTATGCTTTGACGGTGTTTTTCATTGAAAAAAATCAAAACTGTCTGGCTGATTACAAATGTCCTTCTTGTTTTGATTATTCTTTTGGCAGAAAAATTTAATGATTAACAAAAAACAAAACACCCTATCCTTTCAAGGATAGGGTGTTTAAAATTACTCTGGCGACGACCTACTCTCCCGGGGGCTTGCGCCCCAAGTACCATCGGCCCTGGAGGCTTAACTTCTGTGTTCCTTCAAAACTGAATAGCTTTAAGCTCAAGCATCGTTTTACCAGTTCGAACTTCGAATCTCGAACCTCGAGTATTGGTCTCTCAAACTAAACAGTTGAGATGATGAATGATCGACCAGAGTTTCAGTCGTCAGTCGTCAGGCATCGGTCGTCAGTCTCGTTGGAATTCGCAGAGCGAATTCCTTCTATCCCGTCGTCCGACGTCTGCTTGCCGACGTCCGAATGCTCCTTAGAAAGGAGGTGATCCAGCCGCACCTTCCGATACGGCTACCTTGTTACGACTTCACCCCAATCACCAACCCCACCTTCGACGGCTGCCTCCTTTCGGTTAGCTCACCGGCTTCGGGTGTTGTCAGCTTTCGTGGTGTGACGGGCGGTGTGTACAAGGCCCGGGAACGTATTCACCGCAGTATGCTGACCTGCGATTACTAGCGATTCCGACTTCATGTAGTCGAGTTGCAGACTACAATCCGAACTGGGACCG
>NZ_AWQQ01000066.1 GCF_002607855.1 Desulforamulus profundi | reverse complement strand
CCGGCGAGCTTCCTGAGCCGGGGCGCCAGCTCCAGGGGATCTACGGTCTGATCCAGGTAGAACACGCTGGACACCACGTTGGCCGCCCGGTGCAGCTCTTCCTCGCTGTAGCGTACTACGTCGAAGAGGATGTAGGAGAAGTCCAGCAGGCGACCGGGGAACCGCTCGTGCCCCGACTGGTACTCCCTGAAGCTCCTGCRGGCCGTCCAGCCTCTCTCGCCGTTGTAGATGACGGCGGGGACGATGGCCGGCAGCCGGGAAGCCCTTGCGCCTCCGCTCTTTCTCCGGGGTATTGTTGTAGACGTCCCGCCATATTTCCAGCATGTATTGCAGCAAGCGGAAGGGCATGGTGTGGTCCACGGTGGACTGCAGTTCCAGCAGGATGTAGAATATTACTTCGCTACCTTTTGTCTTCAGCTTGTAGATAATGTCTGCTTCTTTCTCGCTGAAGTCCTGCAGGACGTAGGACTTTTCCACCCGCACCAAGCTGTCTTCGTCTATGTCTTTTGTCCATTCTTCCCGGACAAAGGTCTTGAGCAGCTCCAGAAAGGCCCGCTTGCTGGAGAGAAGCTCTCTGTATCCTCTGTCGTGGGTRTGGTGGGGCTGTCTTTTTCTGGCACCGGCACAATCCTCCTGTGGCTGTATTATACCATATCGGACGGGAAATTGACATGGGGCGGGGCTGAGGTGGAAACTGAATCGCGCGGTTGGTGAAAAGAAAATGCCCCCGCCGGTGTGTGACCGGCAGAGGTCGCTAGATAAGTTAACAAGTTAAGGCCTGGCACCGTTAATTTTTTATCTGAAGAGATGGAAAATAAGTGACCTGTCAAACAGTCTTTCCTGTCAATTATCCTGGCGACGGATTGCTTCTACATATTCTTTGTATTTCACTTTAGCATTTGGTCCTAGTATTTTTAAAATTTTATCTGGTTCTACCAAGGCATCAACTTTGTCATTTAAAAAATAATTATAGCTGCTCCACAGGTAATCAGCAATGTTTTCGCATAACGGAATCTTTGTATTCACAGGGTTAAGGTGAATATACCTACTGTTTTCCAGGAGTTGGGCATCATTTTCAATTAGTTTCGCTGTAAAACGGTCCTGATAAAGACGGCCTGTAAATTTATACTTTTTGTTAAAGTAAGTGACATACCGCCAGTTGAATTTGGTCATTATTTTTGTGATACTATGGTCTATGGTTTCAATAATCATATGGAAATGGTTAGTCATTAGACAATAGCATAATACCTTAAATGGCATTTCCACTTGTATTTCCCTAAGTATATGTAAGAATATTCGTCTGTCTTCATCGTCTCTGTAAATGTTTAGCCGATGATTTCCTCTGCAAATAACATGGTATATGGCTCCTGGGTACCAAACCCGAGGTCTCCTGCCCATGGTTTAACCCCCAATGTCTTTCTTACTATTTTACATCATGTGATAATAGAATAAATTTAAAATTTGTCGGCGGTGGTGTCGAGTTGTGCTATTCATTGAAACTGTCGAACTCCAAAAAATAACCCAAAAAAGAAAAGAACTTGCACTTTAATTTAGTAAAATGCAAGTGTTTTTTGTGCAATTTCCCCGATTTGCCGGGGGCGGTGCCTGGTTCCGTCCGTCGGTAACTTTTTGTGCTCGTATACAACTTTCATGCGAGACGGTACCTGGCACCGCCTRGGTAGCCTTTCATTGAAACCACCAGACCCRAAAGGATGACCCGGAAAAGAAAAAGTACCGTCACTTTAGTTTAGTGAAGTGCCAGGCACTTTTTGGAGGCACTTTTTGGAAATCCCTGGCAGCGGTTTTCTGCCAGGGATTTCCTCGAGCAAAGAATGTCACCAACGGGAGTCGGCCTGCCGGGGCACCGGCGCGAGGCCAGGAGAACGAGGGAGCCCCCGGAGGTTCCATTCCCCCAAAAAAGAAAAGAACKTGCACTTTAATTTAGTAAAATGCAAGTGTTTTTGGTGCAATTTCCCCGATTTGCCGGGGGCGGTGCCTGGTTCCGTCCGSCGGTAACTTTTTGTGCTCGTATACAACTTTCATGCGAGACGGTACCTGGCACCGCCTAGGTAGCCTTTCATTGAAACCACCAGACCCGAAAGGATGACCCGGAAAAGAAAAAGTACCGTCACTTTAGTTTAGTGAAGGTCGAGTAGATGCGCGTCTCTCCAGCTTTAGGAGCACTTTGTTTTCCCGGTTTCTCCCCGTTTCCTCTGGGAGTGTCACAATATTTGCTCCATGGCTGAATTGAGCACGCACCCCTCACAGAACCGTGCTGGCGCGATTAACGCACACGGCTCCTCATATCAACATTTACAGATATAGCCAATTTCTGTTTTAAGCTTGTAGATGTTAACATAGGTTTTGGGCCGAGGAATAGGATATCTTTTAAGGAATAAGACGAATTTACCCCAGTCAAAACTTCTTCGCTGACTGCGCCGGTTCAGCCATTTGAA
>NZ_AWQQ01000065.1 GCF_002607855.1 Desulforamulus profundi | reverse complement strand
CAGGAAGAAATCTCTTCCCAGACCGTTCCCGTAAAAACCGGCGAAATTATCGAGTTAAAGGTGGAGGAACCGCATATTTCTAACCCCAGCGACGGCATCGCCAGGTTGGATGGCTTTATTATCGACGTTGAGGGCGGCGGGGCGCTGGTCGGCGAACTGGTTTCCGTGGAGATTGTCAAGGTGCACCGCACCTACGCCAAGGCCAGGTTGGTGTAATTGAGAAGTGAGAGGTGAGAAGTTGGAGGTGAGATTTTATTCTTCTCACTTCTAACCTCTGTTCCAGTTTAGCACCCAACACAGGAGAGCAAGGTAATTTTGTTGACAAATATCTCAATTATGATAGAATATCTAAATGTAGGTGTCTTTTTGCCTACCATACCGCTCAGCAGAGGTCTTTAAAACCCGGTGACCCGGTACCTTGATGGCGAGTCCTAAAAGACGGGGAGGTGTAGGTATGTATGCAGTTGTAATTACCGGTGGTAAGCAGTACAAGGTTCAGGAAGGTGACACCCTGTACATTGAAAAGCTGGAGGCCGAAGCAGGCCAGAAGGTTGAGTTAACTGATGTTCTGCTGGTGGAAAAGGACGGTCAGGTGAAGGTTGGCACTCCCAAGGTGGAAGGCGCCAAAGTAATTCTGGACGTAGTGCGCCACGGCAGAGGCAAGAAAATCATCGTATTCAAGTATAAGCCCAAGAAGAATTACCGCCGTAAGAAAGGCCATCGCCAGCCTTTCACCCAGGTGGTTGTTGAAAAAATTGAAGCTTAATTTTATCCGGTCACCAATAGGGAGGTGAGACTTTATGGCTCATAAGAAAGGTGTAGGTAGCTCTCGTAACGGTCGTGACTCACAGGCCAAACGACTTGGGGTAAAAGAAGGCGACGGTAAATTTGTTACCGCCGGCAGCATTCTGGTAAGACAGCGTGGCACTAAAATTTACCCCGGTGTCAATGTTGGTCGCGGTGGCGACGACACTTTGTTTGCCAAAGTTGACGGCATTGTTAAATTTGAGCGTAATGGTCGGGATAAGAAACAAGTAAGCATTGTGGTTCCCGAAGTTGTAGCTCAGTAACTTTGAAAACCAGCCTGCAGTACAGGCTGGTTTTTTAATGCCTCCACCGGGAGGAAAATAAATCCAAATCGTCGAATATAAATTATTATTACGGTTTCGAAAGGAAGTATCACCAATGGAAATCAAAGGCCTTCTGGAAGTGATTCAAGTACAAAGGCATGACTTTTTAAATCACTTGCAAGTGATATCCGGCCTGCTCCAGTTGAACAAAGGGGAACGGGTAAGGGATTATATCAACCAGGTCTGCGGCGACTATGAGCGGCTGAGCAGGATTACCAGGCTCAAATCCCCGGAAGTCAAGGCGGTTTTGCTGATTGCCAATAACGAAGCCGCCAAATGCCAGGTAGACTTTGTGATGGATATTGAAACGAACATGGCTTCCTTGGCTGTGCCGGGCCAGGTGGTGGGAGCCGCCCTAGAACGCTGCGTTAAGCAAGCCTTAAAATTTCTGTCGCCGCCTGAAGTGATAGACCGGCGCATGAGCTTGACCATCAGCGAAGGCGAAAGAAAAATTACCGTCAAATTGGGCTTCCCGGGAGTCCCGGCGGAGGTGGTCCAGGATGCTCAGGAACAAATGGTGTTATCCGAGGCGCTGGCACCATACAAAAGCAGTACCAAGCTGGCGGTGACAGAGAAAGAAGCAGAAATCTACATGATATTTCCCAAAAAATAGGCTTAGGAAGGGCAAGACGGTAAATAATACTGTTGGGTGATGAACATCAATGTTTTATGACAGGGCGAAAATTTATGTTAAAGGCGGCGACGGCGGTAACGGTTGTATTGCCATGCGCCGTGAAAAATACGTGCCCTTCGGGGGCCCCTGGGGCGGCGATGGCGGCCGCGGAGGAGACGTCATATTTGTAGCGGACGAAGGGCTCAACACGCTGCAGGACTTCCGGTACAAAAAGCACTTTAAGGCCGAGCGCGGCGGGCATGGTATGGGAAAAAACATGAACGGCCCCGCCGGGGAAGACTTGACCGTCAGGGTGCCTGCCGGCACCGTGATACGGGAGGCTGAGACCGGGCGTCTTATTGCCGACCTGGTGGAAGACGGGCAGCAAGTCATCATTGCTAAAGGAGGCCGGGGAGGCCGGGGCAATGTGCACTTTGCCTCGGGTACCAACAAGGCACCCAGAATCGCCGAAAAGGGCGAACCGGGAGAAGAACTGTGGGTTGAGTTGGAATTAAAACTCATTGCGGACGTTGGGCTGATCGGCTTCCCCAATGCGGGAAAATCCACCTTTATTTCAATGGTTTCGGCAGCCAAACCCAAAATTGCGGACTATCCCTTCACCACCCTGGTGCCCAACTTAGGCGTGGTTTCCGCAGGGGACGAGCGCAGTTTTGTGTTGGCTGACATACCCGGGCTCATTGAAGGAGCCTCCCAGGGGGTGGGCCTGGGCCATGAATTTTTACGTCATACCGAACGTACCCGCCTGCTCATCCATGTGGTGGATACCGCCGGCACCGAGGGCCGGGACCCTGTGGAAGATATTAAAACCATCAACCGAGAACTGGAGCTCTACGATTCCCGGTTAGCCCAAAGACCGCAGATCATCGCGGCCAATAAAATGGACATAACCCCTCAGGCCGAAGAAAATCTGGTCCGTATCAAAGAAGAATTCAGTGGGCAATATGAGATCTTTCCCATCTCTGCGGCCACCGGTCAGGGGCTGGATAAGGTGATACAAAGGGTAGTCAGGCTGCTGGAGGAACTGCCGAGGGTTGAACCGGAACAGCCGGAGGAAGAACGGGTGACGGTCTTTACGCCGGAGGACCGGTTCAACATCAAACGGGACATGGACGGCAACTGGCGTGTCACGGGCAAGGAAATTGAACGGCACGTAGCCATGACCTACCTGGAAGAGGAAGAATCGGTGGAGCGCCTGCAGAGGATTATGAAAGTGATGGGCCTGGAGCAGGGGTTAATTGACGCCGGGGTAAAAGAAGGCGACATTGTGCGCATTGGAGACTGGGAATTTGAATGGACTCAGTAATCCGGCCAGGGAGATCACCATCCCGCTGCCGAAACTGGTGGAAGCAACATTCCTGGAAAGAAAAAACCGTTTTGTGGGGTTGGTGGAAGTGGCGGGGCAAAGGTACCCCGCCCATGTTCCAAGCTCCGGCAGAATGAAAGAACTGCTCTTTCCGGGCAATACCGTCTACGTAACCCCCATGCCAAGGGATATGCGGACCAGATACCGTATTCACCTGGCCCACTACGGGGAAACACTGGTGTCCGTGGATTCCCTGCTGCCCAACCGGCTCATGCAGAAGGTGCTGGTTAACGGGGCACTGGAGCAATTTTCCGGTTACCAGGAAATCAAAAAAGAAGTAGGCTATGGAGAAAGTCGCTTTGACCTCTATCTAAAAGGGGATACCGGCAGGTGCCTGATGGAAATAAAATCTGTCACCCTGGTGGACGAAGGGATCGCCAAATTTCCCGACGCCCCTTCAGAACGGGGCGCCAAACACCTGCTGGAACTGGCCCGTGCGGTGGGTGAGGGCTTCCGGGCAGCGGTAATTTTTGTGGTGCAACGGGATGATGCCGTCCTCTTTTCCCCCAACCATGCCACCGGCCCTCACTTTGCCCAATCCCTGCACCTGGCCGCCGCTGCCGGAGTTGAGGTTTATGCGCTGGCCTGTGAGATTACCAGGAGTGCTGTCAGGTTAAAGGATTACCTGCCGGTTCAGTTATAAGATAAAGGGAGTTGAGAACATGAAAGAAGATGTTAAGTACAACGATTACCTGAAAGAACTGTTGGAGCAACTGCCCAAAGGCGCTTTTCTGACCGTAAAGGACGAGGATAAACTCAACACCATGACCATTGGCTGGGGAACCATCGGCTTTGTCTGGCAAAAACCTGTCTTTGTGGTGATGGTCAGGAAGTCCAGGTACACCTATCAACTCTTAGAAAGCGCCAAAGAGTTTACCGTAAGCATACCCCTTAGGAAGGAACTCAAGAAAGAACTAGCCCTGTGCGGCACCAAATCGGGCCGGGAGCTTGATAAATTCAAAGAAGGCAACCTCACCCCCGAACCTGGAAAAGTGGTTAATACCCCTGTTATCGGTGAATGCGATTTACACTACGAATGCAGGGTGATTTACCAGCAGTCCATGGAACCCGCCCTGGTGGCCGAAAACATTAAAAAGCTGGCCTATCCCAAAGGAGACTACCATGTCATGTACTATGGCGAAATTGTGGCCTGTTATGTGAAGGAGTAGGATTATAATTTAAAGGTAAAAGGATTCTTAATTTCCAAAAACCTCACCATTTAAGGTGTGGTTTTTTGGTTTTTCGCCCGGCATGTCTGCCGAGTCGATGGGTTGAATGTTCCCTATTTTTTGTAAAGGACCAACAATTTTGGACACCCGAAATGCACATTTCAGACAGCCATATATCCTTTTTAGACAATATTTATAAAGGTAATTTAATATATCCTCCGACAACTCAGTGTCTGGATCATTCTGGTCAAATAAAGATAATACATTTACTTGAATTTTGAGAGGAGGAGACTTATGAATCAAGAACAGCAACCCGTAGTCAACCAGTATGACCCTGAAATAATTAACCGCCTGAAAAAAGAAATTACAAGCGATTTAAAGGCATGCCGTGAGTGGCAGGAAAAATATTACGGTGAAATGGCGGAATATAACGAAGATTATGCGGGATATCCACCGGGTTTTGGCTATGGCAAGGGGTATGGAAGACGAGCCGGAGCAAGAATGCCCTACGGCAGGCGGTCTCCGGGATATGGCACGGGCATGGGTATGGGAATGGGTCCCGGCAGGTACTATGGCTGGTGTCCTTACCCGCCACCGGCACCCACGTACAAGTACCGGAGGCGGCCGGAGTTTGATTATGACTGGCGGACAGACCGTGAAGAATATGACAACCAGCGCTATATGATGCTGCTGCGAAGACAACTGCAAAATGAACTGGGCGCCATTGAAAAAATCAACCGGCGGCTGAGTCAAGTAAGAGACCCGCAGGTACGCCAGCTGCTTTGTGATTTATTACAGGAAGCCTCCCAGCAGGGGATGGATATCACGGAGCTAATGCAGAGTTTGAATATGAATAACCCTCCCGGTTATGGCGCCTCTATCCTGGAACGGATCACCGGACTTAGGGGAGTTGACCGCCGTAGCTTCGGCTGGGGTGCCGGTGCAGCATTATTAGGGTTGCTGCTGCTGCCTTCGCTGGGCAAATCCCTGCGCCCTTTGGCCCGTAAGGCAATGGAAGAAGCCATGGAGATCACCGAAAGGGCACAAGGTGTTTTTGCCCAGGCCAAAGAGGAATTTGAAGACATTGTAGCGGAGGTCAACTTTAACAAAATTAAAGAGTCCATAGCCACCCAAGCAGGTATAGTGGACAAGGAACCTCCTGCAAAATAAACAGTAGGCTATTTTAAAGGCGGTGGTTGATTGACCAGTACTGATGAAATAACAACACATCTCTCCAATGTGCTGGCAGAACTGCGCAAAGCGGTCGATGCCAGTGTGGAAATTCGGTCTCGCAGCAAAGCGGATGCCAAAGCAGTGGCCATGATCTAGGAAAGCTTTCTCGGGGCCTTCATCGGATACATCATGAAAAAGGGCCGGGAAACCGGCCAGAATTTACTGGCGGACATTTCATTTCGCAATATTTGGCGCAGGTAAATCGTATAGAATATCTCACTAACAACCCCACCCGTTGCGGTGGGGGTTAAAACTATTTCTTTACCCATTGTGTTTATCTTTGAGGAAATCTAAAATCTCATGAATCTCTTGCAGCATTTTATCCCTGTCCCTGTTCAATACACCGGCCAAGGGAAGCAAATTTGAGATATGGTCACTGCGAAAGATACAAGGGTTTGCAACCCGAATATGGCAAATCAATTCTTTTAACTCTACCATCGTTTCGTAGGGCGTCAGAGGTAAAAAATCGCCGCGGTCCGCAGCTTCTTTTAGCGTGGTACCGTCATATAACGTTAACGTAAGTGTACTCAACATAGTCGGGCTGATGTGGCTGATAACCCGGGCGGTGCCTGTGGCGTGCCGATAACTGCCGGTTTTCCCCCCGAGACCCAGAATCACCATGACAGAAAGTTTGATCCCCGCGGCAAGCACCTTCCTCCCGGCGGCAACCATTTCAGCCGCGCCCACCCCTTTATTGATCCCCGCAAGGACTTCATCATCGCCGCTTTCCACACCCAGGTAAATGATTTTCAGTCCGGCCTCCTTAAGTGCTTTTAATTCCTCAGGCGTTTTTCTGAGGATGTCCTTGGGACCTCCATAGCAGGTAACGCGGGTAAGTTTGGGAAAAGCCTCGCGCAGCCCGGCTAGGATGGACAGCAGTTTTTTGGTAGGAAGCACCAGGGCATTGCCGTCACCCAGAAATACCCTTCTTATATCAGGGGAACGCTGAGCAGCATTTTCAACAATACAACGAATTTCCTCCAACGGGCGGGTGCGAAATTGAATGCCGCGATACATGGCGCAAAAAGTGCAGGCGTTATGCGAGCAGCCCAGCGTAATCCGCAAAATAAAACTATTGGCCTCACTGGGCGGACGGAAGACCATTCCTTGCGCATGATTCAGCAACATTGCTTCAAACCCCCCGTAGATTTATAGAATTGCTGAAAATTATCTTACCATAGTTTTCGCTTAAAAGATTACCGAACTGCACACTGGGTTTTATTTTTAAACTTTTGAGATAAGGGATGCACTCCGCCCCGTCCTTTTACAATCAACTCATTAAACCTTTATTTACATCTGTAACATTCTTCTAACCGGATTATAAAAATTCCCTAAAGAAAATCCACCGGCAATTTAACAATTGCTGTTTAAAATGAATATCAGATATTTCAAAAAGGAGGTCGTTCATCTTGAAACGCATTTCTCAAAAAAGTATCGCTTTGGCCCTGTCCCTGTGCATGTTCCTCAGCATGTTCCTGTGGATCGGGCAGGTCCCGGCCGAAGCCGGCAAAAAGGCCAAAAACGTAATTATTTTAATTCCCGATGGCATGTCTGTGGCCGGTACAACCCTGGCCAGATGGTACCAAGGCGGCACTCCCCTGGCCATGGACGAAATGGCCTGCGGTTTGGTCAGAACCTATTCCGCTGATGCGCCCATTGCAGATTCCGCTCCCGCCGGCACCGCCTTTGCCACCGGACATAAATCTCACACCGGTTACGTGGGAGTTCTCCCGGATGTAGCCAACATGCCCGGTTTAGCTCCCATTGCCAAAGGGGATGAAAAGAAACCTGTGGCCACCATCCTGGAAGCGGCAAAACTGGCCGGTAAGGCAACCGGCTTGGTGGCGACTTCCGAGATTATGCACGCGACCCCTGCGGATTTTTCTTCTCACTTTCCCAGCCGTAAAAACTACGATGACTTAAGCGAACAGCAGGTTTATAACCGCATTGATGTGGTGCTGGGCGCCGGATCTAAATTCCTCAGCCCGAAGGGAGAAAAGACAAGACTGATTTAATTTCCATTATTAAAAACTTGGGTTATAACTATGTAACAACCCCTGAAGCCATGAAAAACTCAAAGTCCGATAAAATCTGGGGGATGTTTTCTCCCACCAGCTTAAGCTATGATATGGACCGCAACCCCGCCGAGCAGCCAAGCCTGGCTGAAATGACTGCCAAAGCTATCGAAGTGCTATCCAAGGATAAAGACGGCTTCTTCTTAATGGTAGAAGGCAGTAAAGTTGACTGGGCTGCCCATGCCAAATGATCCCATTGGTGTAATCAGTGACATCCTGGCCTTTGACAAGGCAGTAAAAACAGCATTGGATTTTGCCAAGAAAGATAGAGATACGGTTGTCATCGCTGTAACAGACCATGGCAACGGCGGCATCTCCATCGGCGACAGAGCCACCACCAAGACCTATGACGAAGAGCCCCTCTCCGCCTTTATCGCTCCTTTAAAGAAAGCGAAATTAACCGGCGAAGGCTTGAGTCCAAGTTTAATGCCGACAGGAGCAACATTAAGGAAGTCATGGCCACTTATTTCGGCATTACCGATTTAACGGAAGAAGAGATCAAAACCATTAAAGAAGCAAAAGCCGGCAGCATGAATTATGCCGTTGGTCCTATCATCAGTAAACGCGCTCATATCGGCTGGACCACCGGCGGTCACACCGGCGAAGATGTGGTGCTGTACGTTTATGCTCCCGGTAGTGTTGAACGTCCCACAGGAGTGATTGAAAATACGGATGTAGCAAGATACATGGAGAAAGTTCTTGGGGTAAGCCTGGACGAAGTTACGAAAAAGCTCTTTGTTGATGCAAAGGCTGCCTTTGAAGCCAAAGGCGCCAAGGTTGAAAAAGCAGACGACGGAAACGGAAACTTTAGCCTGGTGGTTATAAAGGGTTCCACGAAAGTCGAACTGCCGTTCAATACCAATATCGCCATTGTGGACGGCAAAAAAGTTGAAATGAGCGGCTTAATCGTAGATAACGGTGTGAAAACCTATGTACCATCAGAAGCTGTTAATTTAATTAAATAATTGACTGTATATCAAGCATTTAAGATGGCCCTTGAACCGGAATCGGGGAAGGGCCATCTTTATTAATTTACAAGGCTAGCAGGATTTAGTAAATTATAAATAGGTCTTTGAACCAGTGATCCGGTATTTCATTAAGAGCTTGGGGAGTAGGTATATGGATAATTGTCGTATCGCCCTTTTCGTAAATTTGCCTGTTCCTGAAATTGATAAAGAACTGCAGCAAGTTGCAGACATGCTGCTGGCAACTTTGGATATGCGGGACAATACCACGGGACAGCATTGGGACCTGCACAGGAAGACTTAAAAACCTTATACATTGTTGGTATTTTTTTCTTTTAACGCAGGACATTCATAAAAAGTATAAATTACCACTTGCAACATGAAAGTAAATATGGTAACATAACAAATGTCGCCGCAAGGTGGTACTTAAAATTACCAGTTGATAATTCGTGTTATCGTGGTAAGATGAAGTTCCGTCGCCGATGAGGCGGTGTAAAAATTACCAAAAAMTTTCACTTGAAATGCAAGTGAGGGTCATGGTAAACTAAGATTCCGGTCGTGAGGCCGGGCTAAAAAATGGTCTTTGAAAACTAAACAGTGGATGATGGATGCAAAACGGTCAAGTCAAAAGTCAGCGTAAGCTGAAACTGTGACGACCACATTTGAATCCTCGTCAAGCGTTAAATAACGCTAGCGAGTAATTCCTGAATAAGTAATAAAGAGCTAAATCAACTCTTCACCCTAACGGGTACGCGAAAACATTTCATATTTTATGGAGAGTTTGATCCTGGCTCAGGACGAACGCTGGCGGCGTGCTTAACACATGCAAGTCGAACGGAGATTAGAAGGAAGCTTGCGAATTCTAAACTTAGTGGCGCACGGGTGAGTAACGCGTGGATAACCTGCCTGGTAGACCGGGATAACAGCTGGAAACGGCTGCTAATACCGGATACGCTTAAGGGAACGCATGTTCTTTTAAGGAAAGCAATCGTGCTATCAGTGGATCCGCGTCCCATTAGCTAGTTGGTGGTGTAAGGGACCACCAAGCGACGATGGGTAGCCGGCCTGAGAGGCGACCGGCCACACTGGGACTGAGACACGGCCC
>NZ_AWQQ01000064.1 GCF_002607855.1 Desulforamulus profundi | reverse complement strand
GTCGTTGGTGGCATCGGATTCTCAACCGATTGTCCATCACCTACGCCTTGCGGCCTCGGCTTAGGTCGGCTTACTCTGGCGGACGAACCTTCCCCAGAAATCCTTAGGTTTTCGGCGGGCAGGATTCTCACCTGCCTTTTCGCTTACTCATACCGGCATTCTCACTTCTTATTCCTCCACCGCTCCTCACGGTACGACTTCAACGGAATAAGAACGCTCCCCTACCATCAGATGGAATTAATGCTGCACCAGGTGCCAGTCTTAGCTGAGGTATTTGGTCACAAAATATTTAATTTATTTTTAAGGATATTTTGTGACAAAATGAAACTCACTTTTACCTTTCCAATGTAACACTTGATACACCATTAATTCCATCTGATCCAAAGCTTCGGTGCCAGGCTTAGCCCCGTTTCATTTTCGGCGCAGGGCCACTTGACCAGTGAGCTATTACGCACTCTTTAAATGGTGGCTGCTTCTAAGCAACATCCTGGTTGTCTGTGCAACCCCACATCCTTTTCCACTTAGCCTGTCTTTGGGACCTTAGCTGTTGGTCTGGGCTGTTTCCCTTTTGACTACGGATCTTAGCACTCGCAGTCTGACTCCCGGAGTAAGTTATGCGGCATTCGGAGTTTGATTGGGTTCGGTAACCCGTGAAGGCCCCTAGCCCATTCAGTGCTCTACCTCCGCTAACCATCTTCCGAGGCTAGCCCTAAAGCTATTTCGGGGAGAACCAGCTATCTCCTGGTTCGATTGGCATTTCACCCCTACCCACACCTCATCCGCCTCCTTTTCAACGAAGGTCGGTTCGAGCCTCCACTTTATTTTACTAAAGCTTCACTCTGGACATGGGTAGATCACCAGGTTTCGGGTCTACTCCAACGTACTTGCCGCCCTTTTAAGACTCGCTTTCGCTTTGGCTCCGGCATTGCTCGCCTTAACCTGCACGTTGGATGTAACTCGCCGGTCCGTTCTACAAAAAGTACGCCGTCACACATCAGTCGTCAGTCGTCAGGAGCAGTCGTCAGGTTTGCATGTATTCCTTTTGGGCCTTTATTCCTTGACCCAAAAGTTCTTTCTTCCTTTTCCCGACGTCTGACGTCTGACGACTTACGACTGAATCGTGCTCCGACAGTTTGTAGGCATACGGTTTCAGGTTCTTTTTCACTCCCCTCCCGGGGTGCTTTTCACCTTTCCCTCACGGTACTGGTTCACTATCGGTCGCTAAGGGTAGTTAGCCTTGGGGGGTGGTCCCCCCGGATTCCCACAGGGTTTCTCGTGTCCTGCGGTACTTGGGATGTCCTCTGCAATTTTCGTCCTTTCGCCTACAGGTGTGTTACCTTCTGTGCAGCACCTTTCCAGGTGTCTTCGACTAGGACTAATCRTCACGTGATGAGGTTCCCGCAACCCCAGATTTCCGAAGAATTCTGGTTTAGGCTCGCCCCTTTTCGCTCGCCGCTACTTGGGGGTTCGATRTTTCTTTCTCTTCCTCCGGGTACTTAGATGTTTCAGTTCCCCGGGTGCCCTCCTCTATGCCTATGTGTTCAGCATAGGGTGACGGAGTTTTGCTCCGCCGGGTTGCCCCATTCGGTATCCACGGATCGWTGCCTGCTTGCGGCTCCCCGTGGCTTTTCGCAGCTTTCCACGCCCTTCTTCGGCCCTTAGCGCCAAGGCATCCACCGTATGCCCTTTGTTTCTTGACCTGTTGCTTGCTCGGTTACTTTACGTAGCCTGCAAAATTGTTTCTACGACGCTTTACTTTTCGCTGTTCAGTTTTCAAGGAACGTTTTGGCTGTTCGCTTTTAGCAAGCTGCCTGGATTTTTGATTTTACTTCATGAGAAACTAAAATTCAACCGGTAATTGTTGGTTGTTTTGGTCTCTCAAAACTAAACAGTTGAGATGATGTATGACCGACCAGAGTTCTTGAACCGAAGGTTCAAGTTACTCCTTAGAAAGGAGGTGATCCAGCCGCACCTTCCGATACGGCTACCTTGTTACGACTTCACCCCAATCACCAACCCACCTTCGACGGCTGCCTCCTTTCGGTTAGCTCACCGGCTTCGGGTGTTGTCAGCTTTCGTGGTGTGACGGGCGGTGTGTACAAGGCCCGGGAACGTATTCACCGCAGTATGCTGACCTGCGATTACTAGCGATTCCGACTTCATGTAGTCGAGTTGCAGACTACAATCCGAACTGGGACCGGCTTTCTCAGATTTGCTCCGCCTCACGGCTTCGCTTCCGTCTGTACCGGCCATTGTAGTACGTGTGTAGCCCAGGACATAAGGGGCATGATGATTTGACGTCATCCCCACCTTCCTCCGTTTTGTCAACGGCAGTCACATTAGAGTTCCCGACCTTACTCGCTGGCAACTAATGTTAGGGGTTGCGCTCGTTGCGGGACTTAACCCAACATCTCACGACACGAGCTGACGACAACCATGCACCACCTGTCTCTCTGTTCACCCGAGTAAGGTCCATATCTCTATGGCTTTCAGAGGATGTCAAGCCCTGGTAAGGTTCTTCGCGTTGCGTCGAATTAAACCACATACTCCACCGCTTGTGCGGGCCCCCGTCAATTCCTTTGAGTTTCAGTCTTGCGACCGTACTCCCCAGGCGGAGTGCTTATTGTGTTAACTACGGCACTGCGGGGTCGATACCYGCAACACCTAGCACTCATCGTTTACGGCGTGGACTACCAGGTATCTAATCCTGTTCGCTCCCCACGCTTTC
>NZ_AWQQ01000063.1 GCF_002607855.1 Desulforamulus profundi | reverse complement strand
AAGCGGCGTCTTGTCATGTACTGGGCAAATTCCTTGGTTAAGATCAGGTCACCGTGGTTTCACTGACCAAGATCAAGTGGTCCTGGTCATAGACAATCTCTTTAGGCATCCCTCCATAATATTCAAAGGCGTTTTCATGGGCCTGGATCACGTCCCGGGTGGTGAATGGACTGGCCGACCATTCTACATATTTGTAGCGGGAGTGGGCGAGGACAAAGCGATAAACCAGAGTCTGACCGACTGCCGTTTGCGTCCAAAAGCTTTGTTTCTCCGAAGTCCATCTGGCTTGATGCCCCATGGGCGGATCTTCGATTGCTTCGTATTGACGCTTATGGACAATTTTTGGGATATCATACTCCTCTCTCAGCCATCGAATATAGTTTCTGACTGTGCCTTCGCAAACGTTGGTAGAGAATTTTTTCTCCATTAGCCAGTCCAGCACCTGGGCTGCCGACAAATCGGGRTATGTTTTGAGCCAGCCCGCTATCTCCAACTTATATTCATCCAGTTTCTTTTRTCTGGTTTGGCTGTCACGGTTAATTCTTTCCAGGTCATCCGTTGTGGCGCTTAAATGTGYGTAAACCGTGTTCCGGCAGATACCCAGCTCCTGGCAATTTGAGAGACGTTCAATCCCATTTCTTTAAGTGAYTGAATCTCGTAGTACATCTTCCACCTTTCTCTATTGTTCATAATTTCCTCCCGCCCATGATGAAGTGGTTTGAATAATTTCCAGTTCCATCATAGCCGAAAAGGAGGATTTTGGTATATAGTGTTCATTCTTATTTGTTGAAATTTGTTGATTTTATTTTATCACCGAAGTTTGGCGTAAAAATTTTCCAGTACCAGGCGTAGCAAGGGCTGAAGCCATACGCCAATAATATTTTTGGGACTACAATGTATTTTCTAAGGATTTTTTTATCTGTTTTAATGCCTTTGGTTTTAATAATCTTTCGCAGTTAAAGAGTTTTGCCCATTCTTTTTGTTCCTCCGTCATTTCTGTTACGGTAAGTGAATAACCAGGGTGCCTTTGATACCTACCTG
>NZ_AWQQ01000062.1 GCF_002607855.1 Desulforamulus profundi | reverse complement strand
AAATCTCTTAACTTACGGGACAACTGTGACGCACTGATTGAATTTATACCTACTGCCGCACTGAAATTATCATCGTTCAAACTGTTACTGATATGGCGCAGACCTTCAAGTTGCTCTAACTGAGCATACGCAACCAATTGGATTAGTTTAACAACGGTTAGCTTTTTCGCGTAAGCATCTACTTCCGATTCTTTGACATTGCTTAAAAATTTTTCGTTATAAATTGCTTGAAACAGTTGATTATATGTGGATTTATTGGTATCCTTGTCCATGCGATGTCTCCTTATTTTTGAGATTATGGACAGGACTACCTGTTATACCTCAATTATAAGGAGATTTTAATCATTTTTACAGGATATTGCTGGAAAAACAATGATTTATTGGTTTTTTCTAGAATTTTAGATATTGACATTTTGGAAATTTATTTATGCAACGCTAGTGATCTTGTATATAAGAATCTAAAATTCTTTCTTTAAAATTAGGATACGCCTTTTTAATAGCATCTAGGTCACCCAATAACCATGACTCCATTTCTTCAATTGCAATGCGGAATAGTGTACGTGGTTTGGGATCACAATCATCGAGTATGTTAACAAGTTCCTCTTTAAAAGAAGTACAGACCTTTTTATCTAAATCTACTACAACCATAACTGCGGCATTATAATATTTTAGACTACGCCCATAACCTCGAAGAATTCTAGGTAATTGGTCAAGGAGGATGCGTTTCTTTGGGTCGGTTTCACCCTTTAAATTTTTCGGTATACGTCCTATACCTTTGTATTGGTGTATCTTATAAGTATGCTCCTGTCCGTTTGAGCCTAGAATTTTTTCCAAAAAGCTTTCTAACATGATAGCTCCTGAGGCGTCTTCAACAAGCACTTCAAAATGCATAGAATCACCTCTAATCTAAGTAGTCGCTATACCAAAGACCTCCTAAAGGCAACCCTTCAGAAACCATATTTTTTACTATGGGATCTTCACTTGCCCGCCTAACGGTAGAAAACCCGTCAGCGTCCTTTTCCAGTATCCAAGTCTCCTCTGGTAACAAAGCATCTACAAAATAGGCTGATGCGTGGTAACAAAAATCTGGGCAGAATTCTTTTTACCCGTTGCATGTGCCCTAAACTCCATCGCCAACGAATCCAATAACTTATGGTATAAGCCGTTTTCAGGTTCCTCAATACAAATGAACGGTGGTGGTTCAGGATCTTCAAGAAGCAACATATATGCAAAAAGCTTTAAAGTCCCGTCGGACATTTGTTGTGCAAGAAAGGGATCCTTAAACCCTTTATCGTTAAACCGCAAAAGTAGTCTACCGTCCTCGGTTTTTTTCGTATCAATTTTATAAATTCCTGGAATTTTGCGGGCAATTCTATCTAAAATTGCCTGGAACTTCTCTTTATAATCTCTTTCCATAAACTGAACAACATTGCCGAGATTATCCCCATGTATATTTAAGTGCTTTTGCGGTCCCGCCATTGGAAGGCTTCTTGCAGCATCAGGCGTAAAGTAGCTTAGGTACCAGTTTTCCAAAAAACTACGGAATCTGGCAATTCTCGGGTGTTCTTTTAGTACGCCAAGAGTAGCAATACCCAGTTTTCGAGAGTCAGTAAGCTCCACGGGAACACGCGACGCATTTTCACCCTCAAAACTTTCTTCACCAGCCCAAGCCTCTCCCTTTCCTCCACGAAGGATAAGGAACGAGTAAGGTTGCCCAGTCTGCTTTTGCCCTTTTCTTCGTTGACGCAAACGCTCCTCTTCTACAAAGGGACGACCTTTAGAGTCGAGAGATATAGACAGTTCATAGGTTATTGGACGCTCATTAGGACTTTCTCTGTAGTAAATTTCAAATCGTATAGGCTCTTTACTTCCAAATGAACGTAAACGATTGAATCCACCTCGCTGCTTTAAGTCACAAGCTTCTTCTACACCTACACGAAGGGCATCTGCTAAAAAACCAAACGCATCAAAAAGAGTACTTTTACCCACACCATTTTTCCCAATTACTGCAACTAAAGGCGTTAGAGGTCGTTTGTTTTGCTGATTCCACAATCTTCCCAAGGTAACATCCTTTAAAGACCGGTAATTCTGTACACGGAAGCCCTCTATAATTGCTATGATGATCACCTCCGACCAATTGACTAAAATAAATAATCATAGTTTACTTCTAAATTCCAAAGTATTTAATATTATTTTAACCAAAAATATGATACAACAAAAGTTGTTTTTACCTAGTTACTCAATCAACAGTTAAATTACATTGCTGACAAACGTTAGATCTCTCGTAGGTTACAGTCCAATAAGTTAAAAAACCATAGCCGACAGTACAACTTATCTTTTGTATGGAGATTGGGTCCGCCCTTAAGTTTATCGGTGGCAGTTCTATGCTTTATCAATTCTGACGGAAAGAGCGGGATTCGAACCCTGCTCTTTTTACCTATTACGGACCTAATGGCGATTTTGGTCGGCTTCACCGTCAGCTGCAATGCTTTATGGATATAAAAAAAGATTAAGGAGCTACCGTCTAAAAACAGTAACTCCTTGGTTTGCAAGTATTTGGCGGAGAGTTAGGGATTCGAACCCTAGAGACCGCTCATCACAGTCTACTCGATTTCGAGTCGAGCGCCTTCGACCAGCTCGGCCAACTCTCCGGATTATTTTTTTCTTAGTTCCCGAAAAAATTTCTGCAGTATTTCCCGGCATTCGTCTTCCAGGATGCCGGAGATCACTTCCACCCGGTGGTTAAACCGGGTTTGGTGAACGATGTCCAGGATGGTGTCCACGGAACCGGATTTGGCGTTGGGGGCACCATAAACCAGACGTTTAATTCGGAACTGAACGATGGCGCCGGCGCACATGGCGCAGGGTTCCACCGTGACGTAGAGGGTGGCGTTGTTTAACCGCCAGTCTCCCAGGTGTTTGGCCGCTTCCCGCATGGCCAGAATTTCGGCGTGGGCGGAAGCGTCGCAAATGCTCTCCCGCAGGTCGTGTCCCCGGCCGATGATTTTGCCGTCCACAACAACAACGGCACCAATAGGTACCTCGCCCTTTTCAGCCGCTTTTCGGGCCTCTGACAGTGCTTCACGCATATAGGAAGCATGTGACAACTGTAAAACCCCTTAAAATAAAAAAAGAATGGTGCGCCCGGGAGGACTCGAACCACCGGCACGCGGTTTAGGAAACCGCTGCTCTATCCACCTGAGCTACGGGCGCATATAAAGAAGTTGTTAGCCCCAAATTTTCACTTAGAACTAACAACGCATTTACAATGGCGTGCCTGAAGGGACTCGAACCCCTAACCTTCTGATCCGTAGTCAGATGCTCTATCCAATTGAGCTACAGGCACGTATTAAAACAAAATGAATAATAACACAATTTTAACAAGATGTCAAGTAAGATGGCGTGCCCGAAGGGACTCGAACCCCTAACCTTCTGATCCGTAGTCAGATGCTCTATCCAATTGAGCCACGGGCACGTATTTTTTTACTCAACATATGCTAATAGAAACAAACTGTGACTAACCGGTTGTCCTTGCCGCAAAACTTATTATATAACAAGTTAAAAAGAAAAATCAACTGTAATTATATGACAGACGCCATGTTTTTTTATAAACCTGTGTGCGCATCCTTTTCGCCGGGAGGTTTATCTTGAATGATAAACGAATAGAAACCATGCTCAAGTTTCTGTCGGTACTAGGTCTTTTAATTTTTCTTTACTCGATCTTTTCTACCATCAGCAGCCTGCCCTTCTATAATTTATCAGGTCTGTCGGGTCAGTCCCCGGCCATGTTTGAAAACATTCTACAGTTAATCAAAGCTTTTAACGACTCTATGCTAAAAATGTTTGTCAGCGTGGTTGCTTTTTCGGCCATTGTCATTATCATTTTGTTTGGCTCTAATTTTAGGATGCAATTTAATAAGGACGAAATGCAAATCGATATCGGCATACAGGAAAATGATTTTACCCCGGGCATGGACGGACTAAAAAAGGTGGTTGACGATCAAGGGAACATTCACTTGCATAATTATGAAGTTTACCGTCAACTTACGGAGGATTATATTATATCAGAAGTAAAGGAAGACGGCAGACCTGCCGGTTTTATTACCATGGAATCCTATTTACGAGGACTTAAGGAACTTTGCGAAACCGTTGACCGCCAAACACACAACATCACCCCACAGAATATAAAAAAGATACTGTTTACACAGTTAGTGAACACGTTCATATAGGGGAATCCATTTTTTCCGTAGCAGACAAAATGGTGAAGAATGGGGTTTCCGCGCTGCCGGTTGTGGATAAAAACGGCGTTATGAAGGGTTCCATCAACCATCTTCAGGTGTTAAAAATATTGAGCGATGAACTGGCTAAACAAACAAAAAGCCGTTAGTGCTAACACTAACAGCTTTTTCTATAGTGGCGGAGAGCGAGGGATTCGAACCCTCGATACAGGTTTAAGCCGTATACTCGCTTAGCAGGCGAGCGCCTTCAGCCGACTCGGCCAGCTCTCCGTAGTTCTATCTTACTGGCGGAGGGAGTGGGATTCGAACCCACGGAACCCGCAAGAGTTCAACGGTTTTCAAGACCGCCTCCTTAAACCGCTCGGACACCCCTCCGAACTCGGAGGTGAATCCTCCAAAACAGCTCGAAACCCCAAGCAAGATAGAGTATAACATAGGCAAAACATGTTGTCAATTTAATTGTTAAGAGTTATTAATGGTTTTACAGGTTAATCTTTTCAATGCCACCCATATAAGGTACAAGCACCGGTGGTACAGTAATGCTGCCGTCTGCTTCCTGATAGTTTTCCAGTATGGCGGATAAAGCTCGTCCGACGGCAACGCCGGAACCGTTCAGGGTGTGTACAAATTCCGGTTTGGCCTTTGGTGCCGGCCGGTACTTTATATTAGCACGTCTGGCCTGGAAGTCAAGGAAATTGCTGCAGGAGGATATTTCCTTATAAGCATTGTAGCTGGGCAGCCACACCTCAATGTCGTAGGTTTTGGCAGAGGAAAAGCCCATATCGCCGCTGCAGAGCAGGATTACCCGGTAGGGCAGGCCCAGCGCCTGCAGAACCTTTTCGGCATTTTCCGTTAAACGTTCCAGTTCATCAAAGGATTCTTCGGGTCTGCTGAATTTTACCAGTTCTACTTTGTTAAACTGGTGCTGGCGGATTAAGCCTCTGGTATCACGACCGGCTGCACCGGCTTCTGCCCGGAAGCAGGCGCTGTAGGCACAGTGATAAATGGGCAGTTGGTCGCCGGGCAGGATTTCTTCCCGGTAAAGGTTGGTCACCGGCACCTCGGCGGTGGGGATCAGGTAATAGTTTAAGCCTTCCAGTTTAAACATATCCTCGGCGAATTTAGGCAGCTGGCCGGTGCCCACCATGCTGTCGGCATTTACGATAAAGGGTGGGAAAAGCTCGGTATAGCCGTGTTCCCGGGTATGTAAATCCAGCATAAAGTTGATTAAAGCACGCTCCAGGCGAGCTCCCAAACCCTTGTAGAAAGAGAACCTGGCCCCGGTCACTTTGCCGCCCCGTTCAAAGTCCAAAATGTTCAGGGCTTCGCCCAGATCCCAGTGGGGCTTGGGAGTAAAGTCAAACTCCCGGGGTTTCCCCCAGCGGCGGACTTCCGGGTTATCCTGCTCATCCTTGCCCACAGGTACGGATTCATGAGGAATATTCGGAATGGACAGTAAGATGTCCTGCAGTCTTTCTTCAATGGTTCTTATTTCGTCATCGATGTCCTTAATTTGCTGGGACACCCTGCGCATTTCTTGTTGCTTTGACATGGCGTCCTGGCCGGCTTTTTTCAGCTTGCCGATTTCCTGGGAAACAACATTACGGGTGTTTTTTAGCTGCTCCACAACCACCAGCTTCTCACGGCGGGTGGCATCCAGCTTTAAAAACTCCTGCAAAGAAATATCAGAGCCGCGTTTTGCCAGCCCTTCCAATACCAGTTCCGGATTGTTGCGTACAAATTTGATATCTAACATAAAATACAACCCCCAAGTGTGGGGGGAAGCATCGGGAATTCCCTGTCTTCACCGCTAACCTTTCTATTTTTAGATTATAGGCTTACCATTTTAACTTCCAACACACCGTCGATCTTGGCCAGTTCTTCCAGGGCGTCCTGGGGTACAATGTTATCCACCATCATCACCATAATGGCCTTGCCACCCAGCTCGACGCGTCCCACCTGCATGCCGCCGATGTTGATTTGCTTATCCCCGACGATGGTGCCGACCTTACCCACAATACCCGGTTTGTCGATGTGCGGCGCCACCAGCATGTGCCCGGTGGTGGCGGCGTTGATGCGGAACCCGTCGATGTTGACGATCCTTGGGTCATTGCCCTGGAACAGGGTGCCGGCCAGCAGCCTCCTGCCTTTGTCGGTATAAACATGAACGGTGATCAGGTTGTGATAGTCTTCGCCGTTTTCTTTGGTGGTCTGGACAACCGAAATGCCCCGGTTGCGTGCCACCAGTGTGGCGTTGACAAAGTTAACATTTTCCTGCAGGATGGGGTCCAGTAAACCCTTCAGTAAAATCGTGGTGATGGGGTTTACATCGTATTTAGCTAACTCGCCGCTGTAAATAACCTCTACCTTTTCGATGCGGCCATTCAGCATCTGGGCCTGGAACATGCCCAACTTTTCGGCCAGTTCCAGGAAGGGGCGGATTTTGGCCAGCAGCTTGGGGCTCATGGACGGCATGTTGACGGCATTTTTCACCAGGTCTCCCCGCAGGCAGCCACAATCTCTTCCGCCACGTCCACCGCCACGTTGATCTGGGCTTCCTGGGTGGAGGCTCCCAGGTGGGGGGTGGCGATAAAGTTATCCAACTGCAGTAACGGGCTTTCGGTGCAGGGCTCGGTCTCAAAAACGTCCAGGGCAGCTCCCGCCACTTTGCCGGCCACCATGTATTCGTACAGGGCAGCTTCATCCACAATGCCGCCCCGGGCGCAGTTGATAATCCGCACGCCGTCTTTCATTTGCTCCAGGGCTTCTTTGTTAATCATGTGGTAGGTTTCTTTGGTTTTGGGCATATGAACGGTGATAAAATCCGCCCGCTTAAAGAGTTCATTAAGGGTGACGATTTCGATGGCCATCTTTTTCGCATGATCCTCGGAAATGTAAGGATCGTAGGCGATAATATGCATTTCCATGGCCTGGGCCCGCTTGGCTACGGCGGAACCGATGCGGCCGAGGCCGATAACCCCCAGGGTTTTGCCCCGCAGCTCCACACCCAGGAAGGCCTTTTTATCCCAGCAGCCGTTCTTGAGCTTGCCGCAGGCGCCGGCACCTTACGGGCCAGGGCCAGCATCATAGCCATTGTGTGCTCGGCGGCGGCGATGGTGTTGCCGTCCGGGGCGTTCACCACCACAATGCCCTTGTTGGTGGCGGCGTTGCGGTCGATGTTATCCACACCCACGCCGGCCCGGCCGATGACTTTTAATTTATTGGCTGCCTCAATCACCCTGGGAGTTACCTTGGTGGCGCTGCGGACAATTAACGCGTCGTACTCACCAATCACTTCTACCAGTTGATCTTCGGTCATTTTTTCCCCGATCACCACTTCGATATTTGTTTGCTGGCGTAAAGGCACCAGACCCTGTTCCGATACGCCGTCCATTACCAGTACTTTCATCATGCGTGTTCCCCTCCTACAAATACCATTTGCGCTTCTCTTACACCGGCGCCCAATTCAGCTTTATAGCCACACTTGCCCAGGGCCATTTCCAGGGCAGCGATTGCAATGATCACATCCATTTTATCGGCATAGCCATGTGGGCGATACGGAAAATCTTACCCTTCATGGCATCCTGACCGCCGGCAAAGGTGACCCCGTATTCTTTCAGCAGCACCTTGCGCAGGGTATCGGCATCCACCACCATGGGGGACTGCACAGCGGTGACGGCCTGGGAGGCGCATTCGTCCGGGGCCAGCAGTTCCAGACCCAGACCCTGAACGGCGGCCCGGGTAGCTTTGGCCAGCAGTTTGTGGCGGGCAAAAACGTTATCCAAACCTTCTTCCAGGATCATATCCAGGGCTGCTTCCAGGCCGTAAACCATGGACACCGGGGTTGTGTAGGCGGTATTCCACTTGGCAATGGATTTCCGGGCCTTTAACAGGTCAAAATAATATTTGGGAGAGGTGCTTTGCTCCATCTTCTGCCAGGCTTTGTCACTGACACTGATGAAGGCCAGACCCGGCGGCAGCATAAAGGCCTTTTGGGAACCGCTGACCACCACGTCTACATGCCACTCATCGGTTTTTAAATCAATGGCGGCCAGACCACTGACAGCGTCTACCGCCAGTACGGCATCATACTGGGCCACCAGTTTGCCCAGACCCTCAATATCGTTTTGCACACCGGTGGAAGTTTCGTTCTGGGTGGCCAGCACCACTTTAATGGCCGGATCAGCCTCCAGTTTCTTCTTTACGACATTCAGGTCAATATCATAACCCCAGCCGAAATCCACAAAATCCACTTCACCGCCGTAAATTCTGGCCAGTTCCGCAAAACGTTCCCCAAACTTGCCACAGGATAAAGCCAGCACCTTATCACCGGGGTTCACCAGATTGGCCACGGCGGCCTCCAGGGCACCGGTCCCGGAACTGCCCTGGATAAATACGTGGTTTTCGGTTTGGAACACTTTCTTCAGTTTACCCGTAACCCTTTCCATCACGACCTGGAACTCCGCACTGCGGTGTCCAATGATGGGCCGGGACATGGCTTCTACCACCCGGGGGGGAACTGGAGTCGGTCCCGGAATCAAGAGATACTTTTTGTCCTGCATCATCAACAATCCCTCCAGAAAAATTTTCTTACCCGCCGGGGGGGAAATATAAAAACCTCCCGCCCCTAACGGATGATCAGTCCATTAGGGACGAGAGGTAATTCTCCCGCGTTGCCACCCTTGTTGGCCGGAAAAAAATTCCGACCCACTCGATTGTTATAACGGGTATCATCCCGTATCCACCTACTGTGCAGCTCTTTTGTGTATCTCGCTGTGTTTCGGCGGATCCCCTCCGGGGAGGAATTCACTTAAACCCTCTACCGGTTCGCACCACCCACCGGCTCTCTGAAAGACCAGGCCTAAATTACTTTTCCCCTTCTCCGGGTTTCTCGAAGTCCTTTGTCATGTACTTGATTTTACACAGGAGACTTTTGTTTGTCAAGAATGGATTTGTTAAAAATTTTTAACGGGGCTTTCTCCTACCCTCCTTTTCACGGCCCCCTGTTGTTTGTTTTCGGTAGTGAACTTAGAATAATGGCCATGCTGATGGCTGTGCCAATTTTAAGGGCATCGTAGGTTCTTTCTGCTTCTTTGTAATAGGCATCAAACCTTTCTTTAATTTTGTTGCCTGCGGGTACTATGACTGTGTTTACGTTTTCAACGGCATTCTGTAAATTCTGCACCACTTGCAATCTGTTCTCTAGCAGGGTGCCAAACAGAAAGGAGAATAATACCGCCAACGTAACGAGCCAGGTACCCAGTTTGTTCAGGTTGACAAACTTCATAGCAGTTCACCTCCTGAACGCCGCCAAGTTAGCGTCAATGATAGTTTACCACAGTCCACCAAATTCCATTTAATTCCATTTAGGTTCTGTTTAGTTCAGTAGGGCTTGTATAGTAAATTCTTTATTTCCTTTGTTAACTTTGCATTATTTTCCATTTATTTCCTTTGTATTTCTTCGTACAAGCCCAGCACATTGCCGTCCGGGTCCTGAAAAAAGGCACAATAACCACAATCTCCTGCGGTCTCATGGGCCACCATGACCTTGCCGCCCAGTTTTTCTACTAATTCGGTGTAGCTCGTCAGGTTGTCACCCTCTAAAAAGGGAGTAATACCCCCGAAGTGGATCTCCTTTACCCGGCGAAAACCGCCACCTGAAAATTTGGCGTAGTGGTTGCCAGGCGAGATTTCGATCTGCCAGCCAAATAATTTTTCATAAAAATTCTTGCCCGGGCCAAATCCTTTACCGGAATTTCGATATGACAGAACAAATTTATCCTTTCACCCCGCAGTAAAAATAAGAGGCTTGCGCCTCTTATTTTTACTGAATCATATCTAAGAAATACCGGTGAAGTCTTACATCTCTAGTTAGTTCCGGGTGGAACGCCGCAGCCAGGTAATTGTCCTGGCGGGCCAGAACGATTTTATCGACAAATGTGGCCATTACGTGAACATGGTTCTCCGTGCTTTTAATATAGGGTGCCCGGATAAAGACAGCCCGCAGGGGTTCCTCTCCCAGGTCCGGTACCGCTAAATCGGTTTCAAAACTTTCTACCTGCCTGCCAAAGGCGTTTCTCTCCACTGCTATATCCATTAAAGCCAAACGGGGCTGGTCAGAACCGGCGATCTCTTTGGCCAGCATAATCATCCCGGCACAGGTGCCGAAGATGGGCACCCCTTGCCGCCCCAGCTCTCTGATGGGTTCAAATAGTTCAAACTGGTGCATCAGTTTTCCCATGGTGGTGCTTTCCCCGCCGGTATAATCAGCCCCTGAATGCCTGGGAGTTGTTCCGGCTTGCGAACTTGAATACTTTCTACACCACAGGCAGCCAGGGATTTTTGGTGTTCGATAAAGGCCCCCTGTAAGGCCAATACGCCTACAATCATTTTATCTTCTACCATCCTCTATCCTGCATGCGGTGTTCGGCGGCAATGGTAGCAATTTCAAGACCGGGCATGGCTTCTCCCAGGTCCTTGGAAATCTCTGCCAAAATTTTGGGATCATTGAAGTGGGTGGTGGCCGCTACAATGGCCTTGGCCCGGGATGCGGGGTCTTTGGATTTAAAAATACCGGAGCCCACAAAGATGCCGTCGCAGCCAAGCTGCATCATCAATGCAGCATCCGCCGGGGTGGCGATGCCGCCGGCTGCAAAGTTCACCACCGGCAGGCGTCCCAATTCATGAACCTGCACCACCAGGTCGTAAGGAGCGCCCATTTCTTTGGCCGCAGTCATCAGTTCATCCTTGGGCATATGCTGTACCATGCGAATTTCGCTCATCACCTGTCTCATGTGGCGCACAGCCTCCACCACATTGCCGGTGCCGGGTTCCCCTTTGGTGCGGATCATGGCAGCGCCTTCACCGATGCGGCGCAGGGCCTCCCCAAGGTTTCTGGCCCCGCATACAAAGGGTACCTTAAATTCATGTTTATTGATATGAAAGACTTCATCCGCGGGTGTCAGTACTTCGCTTTCGTCGATATAATCTGCACCCAGGGCCTCTAAAATCTGTGCTTCTACAAAATGCCCGATGCGTGCTTTGGCCATCACCGGAATGGTGACAGCATCCATAATGCGCAGAATGACATTGGGATCTGCCATTCTGGCTACACCGCCGGCAGCCCGGATGTCTGCAGGAACTCTTTCCAGGGCCATTACTGCACAAGCGCCGGCCTCCTCGGCAATTTTCGCCTGCTCAGGTGTAGTAACATCCATTATAACTCCGCCTTTAAGCATTTCTGCCAGGCCTTTCTTAACGGTCCATGTACCTTTTCAGCCACGTTAATTCCCTCCAAAATCAATGTTTTACTCACTGATTATTTATTTTAATTTATTCTCCCTCATCTGACAAGTTTTACTTATCATCTTCAATTTGTAATAATACCATCCTATATCTTTAAATGCTAACACATTTCAAAGAAAACTACCCTATTTTCTGGAAAAATTTTTATTTGTGATATCTTGAACAAATACCTTTTCTTGTATACAATATACTTAATACAAAACGGCGTATTGAAGGGAGGACTTTCTATGTTGTATTTGCTCTTCGGCGGGGCCGTTGCCTATCTGGCGATCTACGGTCGCTTTGTTTATAAGAACTTCCTTTCTTTCGAACCTTCTAAAAAAGAATTTCCGGTTCCCACCTGGATGTATTAATGCCTATAGAAAAACCCCGCAGGCTACACTGCGGGGTTTTTTGCAGTAAGATAACCCTCTGCTTAACAGGTTTTCTCGGCGGAGGGTTCATTATTCATAAAATCGCCTTGCCCGGCCAGTAATGCTTCTTCATAGTCAGTTAGTAAAAATAACGTTAAATCCTCATCAATGGCTCCGGACCTGGCCTGGTTCCCTAAAATTTTTATCACCAGTTCCTTTTCCATGGCTTTGCGGTAAGGTCTGTCTTCCGTAAGGGCAGTAAAAATGTCCGCCACCGCCACAATTCTGGCCCCGGTTTTTATATCCGAACCATCCAGTTTAAAGGGATATCCCCTGCCACTCAGGGTCTCATGATGACAGGAAGCGTAGTGATTAATGGTTTCAAAACCATCCACCATTTTTAAAATGTGGTAGGTATAATAGGTATGTCGCTTCATAACATCAAACTCCCCGGGCGTAAGTTTTCCCGGTTTATCTAAAATGGCATCCGGGATGCCCAGTTTACCCAGATCGTGCAGCAGCCCCGCAATCTTTACGATATCGCAATGGTTCTCGGAAAAGCCGACTTTGCCAGCCAGCAGGCGGGATACCCTGGCCACTCCCCCGGAATGTCTCCTGGTAAAGGGGCTTTTGAAGTCTATAACCTTTGACATGGTTTCCGCAACGGCGGTTACTTCAGAAAGTCCTAATTTCTTTGTGACCACCGGGCAATGGTGAGCCAGGATATCGGTGATAAATTCCGAATGCAGGTCCAGCCAGAAACATTCTCTTTCACTGAGATCGTTAAAGGCATCCACCAATTGTGGATCAAAAAGCCTGCGGCTCTCCTCATTGATCCCCCGGCAGATGGGTTTCTTCTGTTCCAGTATGTAAATATCCTCCCGTATCAAAACATCGATCCTGTCCGCCAGGTGGATGATCCGGCTCTCGATAGGAATCTGCTCTCCCTTTAAGCCGGAAGCGTTTTTAAAGCCGTCCCAGCGATCGTGGTGGTACAAAATGATATCGGCAATAGACCGGAACAAAGGGTGATCCTTAAAGAGAAGATATCCTTTTTTACAGTGATTCAGAGTTCCGGTAATAAAAAATCAGTCAGTTGATTTTTTCCTCCCAGGTGCTGGAACCTGCATCATGCAAAATGGCTGCGGTAAAAAGCCTTTCCAGTTGGTTTGGGTTTAGGCCATATAATTTCCCTATCTGCAAAGCTATCAGCGCGACCCTTTGATGGTGCCGCATAACGCCTCGGGAGCTAAAGTCCATGGCCAGACTCAGGGAACTTAGTAATTTGAAATAATTCGTGATAAACTGGTCCATACGCAACCCCTATGAATTTTTTGGCCTTACTATGATTCTAGCTTTTACGACAAAAACCTGTCTTAGAATCGTTAATTTTTCCTTTTGTTAAATTAATTTTTCTACCAGGGAGATAACAATTTCCAGCGCGATTAGTATAATGATCATCCATTCGAGTCTCGTACCCCTCTGGGCGTGGACTAAAATCGTAAACACCTCGGTGATATCCATGATGTTTTCAGTTTTATGGCGTAAATTCTCGAACCTTTCCTGAAGATCAAAAAGGTCTGCCAGTCGGAGAAATAAGTCGTCCGCACCTTCCCGGTACCAGGTGATGTCCGGTTTATCCAGGACCATGACATAAGAGATGGTATTATACTTATAGCGAAGAATTTTAGCCGACAGCTTGGCCAGTTTATTGTCATTAATATTTAGTTTTCCCTTATCCAGGTAGTCGATAATTTTTTCAATTTCGTCGGAAACCTTTTCCACGTTGTCTTCAATGCGGTCCAAGGCCACTGATTTGGCCAGGACAATGGCAATAATCTGTGGATAATAATCCAGTAGCTTTGGCACCACCATGAAATTGTTATGGACTTCCAATTCCCGGTCGCTTTGTATATCCAGCCGGTAAGAATCAGAGTACTCCAGGTGATTGACATTTTGAGATGAAGCAGATCCTATTTTGCACAGGTAATTGTATAAATCCGATAAATCATACTTGGTTGAATTGACGGCCACCAGGCAGCCAAAATGGAACAAATAGACCGTCTTGTTCTGATGGTCCTCCAGAATTCCCTTTAAATCCTGATCTCGAAGAACCAATGTTTCTTCCCATTTAAGTTTTTTTCAATGCCAAAATGCTTGGCGATCAGATTTAAATTTAATTCCTGAGCCACCGACACGGCCAAAAAATCCATAGACTGCATAATAATCCCCCGTTATAACAAACCTTACTTTATTCTTTACCATATTTTATAAATATAACACAACACCCACAGTCAAAGACTGTGGGTGTTAAAAAATTACTCTGGCGACGACCTACTCTCCCGGGGGCTTGCGCCCCGAGTACCATCGGCCCTGGAGGGCTTAACTGCTGTGTTCGGGATGGGAACAGGTGTACCCCCTCCGGTATCGCCACCAGAAAATCTTTTGGGATTGTCTTTGGGGTCTGGCCATCAGCCKTCRGCMATCGGCCTTCAGCTTTTTRGGCTTTTCCCYTTAKCAAAASTTTKCATTCCC
>NZ_AWQQ01000061.1 GCF_002607855.1 Desulforamulus profundi | reverse complement strand
TCAATTATTCCTTAATATCCTACCTGATACAGGAATGCACAAAGCCCCGGCAAGAGTTAAACAAATTCAAGTCAAGAACCGTCCCTGACTTGAATTTTATGTCTTTGAATTGTCTGAATTATGTACGAMCCCTTCGGCGGAAAAGGGAAGACCCCCGGAGGTTCTCTCCGGAGGCCCTTTTCTGACTCGATCACAATAAGTTAATAAGTTTGGTGCCTGGCACCATTCAATAGAATAAAKTTAAAATTTGTCGGCGGTGGTGTCGAGTTGTGCTATTCATTGAAACTGTCGAACTCCACAAAAAAGAAAAGAACTTGCACTTTAATTTAGTAAAATGCAAGCTTTTTTGGTGCAATTTTCCCAATTTGCCGGGGGCGGTGCCTGGTTCCGTCCGGCGGTAACTTTTTGTAACTTTTTGTGCTCGTATACAACTTTMATGCGAGACGGTACCTGGCACCGCCTGGGTAGCCTTTCTTTGAAACCACCAGACCCGAAAGGATGACCCGGAAAAGAAAAAGTACCGTCACTTTAGTTTAGTGAAGTGCCTGGCACTTCTCTCCCTTGGCACTTCTCTCCCTTCTCTCCTGGAGGGACCGAGCAGAATAGRTATTTTAAGCAAAATATGGTATAATTTTTTAAAATGATAAGGTTGGTGAAATATATGAGATGGGAAGAAGTTAGGAAAATCTACCCAAATCAATACGTTCTCGTTAAAATATTAAATTCATACATAGTAGATAACAAAGAAATTATTGATGATGTTGCTATAATTCGAGGAATAACTGATCCWAAGGAAGCTACCCATGAATTGATGAAAAGTAAAGGTGAACACCCTRGTATATCCATACCAAGAATACAAAAATTGAGATTGAGATTCGACAATACCCTGGGTTTAGGAGAGTATTGTAATGAAACTCCATTACCGTGACGGGTTATTATTTACGGGCTTCGGATTTGCCATAGGGGTAAAGATATCCTGATAGAAAATATCGTTCTTGACACGGGTGCCTCACATACCATCATATCTCCAGATGCCGTTGAAAGTATTGGCATTACCATTGAGGATGATGACATGCTGGTGACCAGCTACGGTGTCGGCGGGAAACAATTTGCCTTTGTAAAAATGGTTGATAAAATTAAGTTTAATACCTTTACTGTAGAGGAATGTTATATTGATTTCGGTGTTATGTAACTGATAACCGGAGTTTGGCGACATATTTTTCCAAACCCAGATATATCAAGGCATGCAGGTTCCACCCCTGAAAATGTAGTCCTAAATTTAAGGTTATATTTAACTATTGAAACCGTAAAATTATTGCGTTATATGGTATAATATTGTAGTCCTAATATTTCCAGTCGGAGGGCTACAATGTTTCTTAAAAAAATTACCATTAAGCAAGAAGATAAAACTTACAATTACTATAAAATCGTCGCTTCTTATAGGGATAAAGATGGTAAACCAAAGCATCGACTTATCCAAAATCTTGGTGTCATGTCTGAAGATGATGCCGAAAGAATGAAATTAATTCTTAAAGCACAACAGGACTCAGACCTGGTGTTAGCTAAGGCGTCCGATATTGTAGTCACAAAGCATTGGTTGTTTCTACCCATAATTCTGTTGCATTCCCTTTGGGAAACCTATCAGTACACCATTTTTTCCCTGATAGCTTATTAATAGAAGCAATGGTGCTCAACCGCTGTATTGAGCCACTCAGCAAAATCCACGTCGTGGAATGGATGCAGGGAACAATATTACCGGCACTGTTTGGCTCCCCCAACTTACCGGATGATTATGCCGTATACCGGGAATTGGATTTTCTTAACAGGCAGGAAGACGCTTTACAAACCCATCTCTATACTCAGCTTAAGCGTCTTGATCCTACCGTTGGAGAAGGATTTTTCTATGACATTACTTCTACCTATATGGAAGGTAGTCATTGCATGATTGCTAAACTGGGGTATTCTCGTGATCATCGGCCAGACTTGGAGCAAATCGTTATTGCTCTTTTAATTACCCCGCAGGTTCACCATTTTACTGGAAAGTGCTTGAAGGAAATACTCAAGACGTTACCACCTTACCTGGTGTGGTTAACGATCTTAAACAACGATTCGGTTTAAAAAAGTGTCATCTTGTGTTTGATCGCGGGATGGTATCTAGTGAACATTTGAATTTACTTGAAACCCAAGAACTGACCTATTTGTCTGCTATGGATAAGGATGAAATA
>NZ_AWQQ01000060.1 GCF_002607855.1 Desulforamulus profundi | reverse complement strand
TAGTGCTCACATAGTTAGATACGCTGATGATTTTGTCTGCTGTTTCCAATATGAGCACGAGGCTAAACGCTTTTACTACGAGCTAATCAAAAGGCTAGAAAAGTTCAATCTGAACATAGCACCGGAAAAGAGCAAGATTATCGAATTTGGTCTGTTTGCCGCTCGGAACGTCAAGAAACGAGGAGAGAATAAGCCAGAAACATTCGACTTTCTTGGTTTTACCCACTATTGTGGTGTAAGTCAAAACGGTAAGTTCAGAGTAAAGCGGAAAACAAGCAGGAAGAAGTACCAAGGAGCCTTATACAGAATGAAGCAGTGGATAAAAGCTAACCGTACTACTCCTGTAAGTATACTGCTGGAACAAATAAAACCTAAACTCGTAGGATACTACAGGTACTATGGCATCACAGATAATGGCCCAATGATACATCGGTATTGGTATGAGGTAACAAAACTACTATTCAAGTGGATCAATCGCAGAAGTCAGCGAAACAGCTATACCTGGGAAAAGTTCCTATTGCTGCTCAAAGTTAAGCCGCTACCCAAACCGAAAATTTATTTCAGTATATTATCGGCTTAGTAGTGCTTAGGCATAAGTGCAAATCTCCAAGTGAGGAGCCGTGTGCGTGAATAGCGCAAGCACGGTTCTGTGAGGGTTGTGTGTTCAATTTAGCCATGGAGCAAATATTGTGGCACTCCCAGAGGAAACGGGGAGAAACGGTGAAAACAAACCTGCTTCTAAAGTTAGAGAGACGCACTTCTACTCGACAATGGTTWGATCCYGCTATAACCGGTGTGTTAAGTTGGGTATGGGTTGACAAAATGGAATAGGCTGGGAAATAAATCAACCACCCGGGCTTGCCCCAGATGGTTGAGTATCCACAGTGCTCCCCTTATAATGATAGTTACCACACCAACATAATAAGGGGGAACTGCTGTGTATACTCATCCTACCGTATTACGCTGCAGAAGGCAAGCAATGATACTTGATGGCAGGAAAATTTATAGCCGTCGTGAAATAGCCAGCCGGTGCCAAATGTCCCATACCACTTTCTA
>NZ_AWQQ01000059.1 GCF_002607855.1 Desulforamulus profundi | reverse complement strand
CCCGTCAATGGGTCAAGCGCGCCAATCTTATCGTTCTTTCTTCTTTGATAGTTCTCGGGAACTACATAGAGAAGCATTTCATTGAGCGAATTAGCATCCCCGTTCAAGCCACGTTCAGGGAAGACATACCAATACGGCTGTCCTTCGTTCTTCTGAACATAGACTCGTAGATATAACGCCCCACATTTTATGTGGTTAACGAGTTCGTATATTCTGCCGCCGCACTCGCACTTGTCCTTCGGGATAGAGATAACCCTACCAAGAGGGAGTTTTTCGCTTTCGGAGTATTTTGCGCAGGAGCATTTCGGGTTGGAACACGCATACAGCCCTTGAAGTCCGCGCAAAAACATATGAAGCCGTACAGGGAACAGGATATTCCCATCCTTTGCGGCAAGGGAAACCAAAGCCAATAAAGCGTCGAGCGCTTTTTCGGCATTCGCACTGTTTCCGAATAGCGTATTCTTAATCTCGCTATATGATTTTGCTCCATCACGACATAGTTTGTTCAGCAAAACAAACGCTTCGTATTTAGGCAGATTGTCGTATAGCCATTCTTGAGCATGACTTTGGCTAATGTCATCCTGTAAGTTGCAACGGAAAACCGCATCCGCGAAACTCTTAATTCTGTTAGTAATACCTTCGCCTTGTACTTGGTCAGAGCCAATCGATGCTAATGCATCAATGTCTGTCTTAACCTCCAAGTCTTCGGGAACATCCTCTTTTGCGCCGAACAGAAACTCGCAAGAAGAGGACTCTTTCCCAGTAAGCCAGAGTAAAATGCATTAATCGCTTCTTGTTCGTTTTGAGGCATACTTGCGGTGGTAAGGATAAACTGAACCCTGTCAATTGAAATCCCTAAGCGATAGAACAGACGCTCCAACAAGAGCGCAATTTCCCCGCCAGCGGAGCCACGATACATATGCGCCTCATCTAAAACGATGAGAAGTCTGTTGTCTTTGGAGTCGTTAAGCCAATGTTTTGTTTTATCCCATATGTTGGCTTCTCGTTGACGCATAAGCATATACTCCAACATAGAGTAGTTCGTAATCAGGATATCCGGCGGACACCCCTGCATCTCGAAGCGAGTTATGAGTTCGGCATCGTACGGAGATGGCACATGGATGTTTTTCTCCAAGTTCTCAATGAAAATCTGAAGTCCATTCTCTCCAAATCTGGCGGGGTATTTGTTTATGCTCTTAAGCCCGTTAATGTTGTTGGCTTGCCGCCGTTGGGTTTCTTCGTCGGCGGTGTCGTCTATCAGATAGTTCTCACGGAACGTATTCGCTAATTCACGACTGTTTGCAGGTTTTGCGTCGCCGGAATAAGGCGTTCTTCCTGTGTACATTCCGAAATGGGGTATGCGCGTTGCTTGCGTATCCCTCGTAAATATTTCTCTGAACTTTTCGCTACCGATAATTTTCCTGAATCTGGCCAATTGGTCTGATACAAGGGCATTCATCGGATAGATGATTAGCGTTCGCACGGCTTCCAGCTTGAACGTCTTGGGATGGTTTTTTGCCTCGTCGAAGCATTTTGCAATAATCGGCCAGAGGAAGCACTCAGTTTTACCAGAGCCGGTGCCGGTGGAGACAAACAAATCTCTTCCGGACAAAAAATACTCCAGAGCCTTGACTTGGTGTTCAAACGGGTCGGGGAATATTCCAAGGCTCTCCTTGACGAGTTTAAGTAAGGACTCTTTTATGCCCTGTTCAATTTGCTTCGAGTTCTTGATTCCGCCGGTTATTTTCTTGTATGAAGCCGAAGTTTCGATATAAGGCTCGCGGGCAATGTTCGTATGCTCGGAACAAAGTTCTCCCAGAAGGTCATCGACATACAGCAGCAGGGTTTCGCTGTTGGCCAAGTAGTCGGACTTTATGTAATTCTTCAGCCTATCACGGATTGCCTGATAGTATTGCTGGACTCCGTTTGAGTTATGCATTTGTGTTCCCTCCCTTTACTTCGATGCCGATATTTATGAGCGCGGAGGTTACTTCAGGTATGAAGTCGTTCCTAATCAGAAAACTCACCTTGTCAAAAGCGTTATTCACTGGCCAAGACAAGAGCAACAGGTAATAGTATTCTCGGTTGGGTAAATGCCCGCCTACTCTTATTTTTGAATACTCCGCATCTTGCTTAGAAATAGTGGCCTTAAGCGGGTTATTGTAGTGTGCCTTAAGAGCAAAATACAGCCGCCTGAATTCGTATGAGGTAAAGCTGTCGTTCTGTGGTTCTTCGGGTTCGTCAGCGAATTGCAGAGGAGCATCTGCTACTCGCATAACCCTATAGAACGGACCCAACTCGCTTTTCCGCGCCACAGAGCAATCTGTCTCCATTCTCCTCCCCCAAGACTGCGAAGGGACATTATTTGACAGAGGATTAAAAAACTCAAGCTCATCAAGGTTAATGTCTCTGTCATAGAAATCAATGATGTCAAATTGAGATTGAAAATACTCCTCCCACGTTAAGTCATCTCTTATCAAAAACTCTCTCGCAGAGACCTTGTATGCTGTGGGGCTTGTAAATGCGCCAAGTCCATTCGCGGCGTATGTTGTGTTGGGAATACCGAAGAACAATGCTGTATTCCCAATAGGGATGCTCCGACCGTAATTGGCTAACCGATTTCGATTGTTATCGTCGGTCAGAAGATAACCAGTCTCCTCGTAAACTCTGCGGATGTGAACAGGGAAGCTCAACTGCGGATTACTGGTGTCAACGAATCTGTCGGCAACGGTTGGGAACAACTCGGAATACCGCGACATCAATTCGTTAAGCACGATTGTCTGGTTGTGCTTCGTCGTTCCGATAATTCCGTCCGACAGATTCTGAGCCGTGCGGAGACACCACTGTCCCAATGCCGAAAAGCAGAGCCTGTATACAAAGGAGTCTTCTGATTCGCCGCGATATCGGTCAATACCCATATCTGTAGACATAGCGGTCAACAACTCATTCATCGTGCAAACCACCCTTTGAATAGGTTTTTGTATGAACACCTTCCGGCATCTCCAGCGTATTTGATTAATCGCTCGGAGGTATTATAGGGCGCAATCTGCAACACGTCCACACAGTATGGTAAAACATCAAATGCCAACATACGGCATAAATCCTGCTCATCAGATATAGCGGTACATTTTTGCTCAATCAAACTTTGGAGGAAGCCAAACTCGCCCAGCATTTCTCTCAATAGAGAAGAATATCGATTATCCTGGGATATCCCTTGGAATTCAAACTCTACCTCCTCTACCGTTGACGGGTCTTCTGTTAATTCTGCATTGGCAGACAATGCCGCAATTCGGTTGAGGTTAAGATACTGGCAGTACCGCAAGAACTCTCCGGAAACGTAATGTATTGTTCTGTCATAGGCGACCGTCAAGAAGATGACTTTATCCCTATGGTCATCAAACAGCGACAGCAGTTCGGTTTCGTTACAGTTCCCGATGAAGTTGTCCAAGCAA
>NZ_AWQQ01000058.1 GCF_002607855.1 Desulforamulus profundi | reverse complement strand
GCCAGAGATCTTATTGCCTCTTTTTTCCATTTAAGCAATTGATTTGGATGAATCCCATACTCTGAAGCAATCTGGGATATGGTTTTCTCTTCCTTGAGAATTTCCAGTACAACCTTGGCTTTGAACTCCCCAGAATATGATTTTCTCACGGCAACGATCCACCTTAAATAAAGCTGTTTTTTTGTCTAGTTTTCTTTATCCATTATAATCTGCCCGGCTTCCGTATGAGGATAAAGATCGCCGTAGCCCACTGTAGACACGGTGATAATGGCCAGGTAGAAGGCTTTAAAAAAGGACAAATGCTCAAAATTACTCAAAAAAAGCACACAGGTGAACAGGAAAAGAAACTCGGTGACACTTACGAAAAATAATACTTTTAGGATTTGATAAAGATGCCTGATTTGACTGGTATTTTTATTGCGGTAAAGTATCTTAGGTTTGCGTAGCATCTCAAGAACCCCTAATTAGTTTTACACCACGTTCATACAATGCTCGGTTCACTAAACAACAAAGCCTAATAAGTGCTAATACTCAATAAAAGGAGAAGAGAACCGTCCTTATCCGGGAGGGCCTGGCAGTCTCCAAAAGGGTGCCAGGAACGATTACGATTGGTGACTATTTGTCTGAATTCATCTTGTGTCATTTCCTTTAGGATACCGGTAAGTTTTCTTAAACGCCCGGCCATTTCCCGGTGGCCCATGGTCTGGTCCAGCACGAACACGCTGGAGATCAGGTTGGCTGCCCGGTATAGCTCATCTTCGTTGTAGCGGTTGACATCAAAAAGAATATAGCTGAAATTAAGCAGATACTTTGGGAACTTTTCGTACCCCGACAGCATTTCTTTGAATTTGGTGCTCGCCGTCCACCGGCCGGTGCCGTTGTAAATGACAAAGGTCTTAATGAGTTCTAAAAAGGCCCTTTTGTTGGACAGCAGTTGTTTTTATCCTTTTTCGCAGGGATGGTGGGGTTCCTTTTGGTTTGTCTGGTCTTTTTCCGGCACCCAATCACTTCTCTGGTTATTACTATTATCACATTAAACCACAGTAAGCCACAAGAATCCTTGAAGGTGCAGTGGTTGGTGCGGTTAACATTCCTATATGCCCGCCAGGTCCCCGCCCCTGCCGCTGTTTCTGTTATCCTTATTATACCAGATTCTAAATAATCACCAAATATCCTGCTTAGCAGGGTAAAGGCAAAGCTGGCAATAAAAGAATCCCCCGCAGGGAGTCGCCTCCGGGTAGGGGGATTCCGGGTCCTAAATGGCAGTGAATTGTCAGGATTGTTTGATGCTGCGACACCTGCGGGATTCGGGAGAGGGTGACAGCCTCCCTCCCGGCGAGCAGGGTTACAATAAGTTAATAAGTTTAGTGCCAGGCACCCAGGATTATGCGAAGCTGCCATCGACCTGGCCATGCATGTGGTTGCCGAGAAAAACTTGGGCTTGCCCCAGAGCAGCCGGCAAGCCTTTGAATTGCTTTAGGAACCGTCCCCGCGGCAGCCAGCCGCGACTGCCAAAGCAGTTTGGTTTTTTTGGTTTTTATGGTTTTTATAAGTTAATCTTTCCCATTTATATTTAGTTAGAGCATTTTTTGGGTTATAATAAATGCAAGAATAATATTCTTGAAATTTAAGGGGTTGGCCGTATGCAAATACTTTTTACTGTATTATAGAAGGTGATAAAAATATTGAAGATTTAATCAAAGCAGCCTATCGTATAAGGAATGCTGAAATAGCTTATAAATATAATACAAAGGAAAATGTCTTGGTAGTATGAAAATATACACTATTGGTTTTACAAAAAAATCAGCTAAAGAATTTTTTGAATTGTTAAGTAATAATTATATTAAAAAACTGATAGATGTAAGATTAAATAATTCTTCTCAATTGGCAGGTTTAATAAATACATGTCAAGCAATAAAAAATACTATTTTCTATTAGAACAAAGAAAAATGAGGAAACTTATATGAAAGATGAAACACTTCATCAAGAATATATTAATAAACTGCGCCGGGCATGGCAAAAACGTGCAAGGCAGAAACAAGAGGACCTAGAAAAACTGCGCCGGGACGCCTTGCTTAAAGCTACTGCCGCCGCCGCTCACCTAAAGGAAAAATACAATGTTAATGCTGTATATCTTTATGGCTCGTTGGTCTGGGGAAGGCATTTTTCCCACAGGTCGGATATCGACCTTTATGTAGAAGGCTTTCCTGCAAAAATAAGTTATTGGACAATGATGGTTGAGCTTGAGAATATAACCAAACCACATGAGATAAATGTCGTTTTAAACGAAGACGCCACACCCAGCCTGCGTGAAAAAGCCAGAAATGAGGGATACCGTCTGTGACCCGTAAGCAATTTATGGTCATTGCCACTCGCTTGAAAGAAGAGCTTGAAAATATTAAAGGTCTCTACAGTGAACTTTCAGGCCGTGGCCTCACTGGCTCCAAGAAAAAGATAAAATCCGTTCTACCTCCGGAAGACACCTTTATTTTAAGAGCCGTTGGCTCTATCCTTCATGATTTTTACGTGGCTGCCGAAAATATTTTTGAAACTGTCGCCAGGGAGATAGATGAAAAACTACCTGCCGGAGAACATTGGCACCGTGAATTATTACTGCGAATGACCCTGGACATTCCCGAAGTGAGGCCGCCCGTCCTTTCCAGAGAAACAGCAGGTAAACTTGATGAATTCAGAGCCTTCCGGCATGTTTTTAGAAATGTCTATGGATTTAACCTATCTCCTGAGAGAATGGTTGATTTGCTTAATAAATTTTCCCATACATTTAACTGTCTGGAAAAGGATGTCTACACATTTATTCAAACGATGAAAAAAATAATGCCCGAAGAGTAGTAGGTCTGTACCAGGAATTTTTTTTGGCGGGTGAGGCTTTTAGCTGATTACCGTTTTGTTACGGTATCGGCCATGAGCCCAAGCCCCGCCGTGCAGGCGCGGCGAAAGAGAAACCCCCGAATACATTTTCTTTGCTGGACAATGTACCTGTCCCCTTGTCCCCCTGTAATAAGTCATACTTTACAATAAGTCAAGCCTGACCCCTTCCCCCTTCCCCCTCGCCGGAGACATCCCAGTATGGTTTTACACGTGGTGCTGAGTATTACAAAAGGGGGAATAACTGATGTTAAACGATAACACTGTATCCAAGCTGCATGAGATGCGACTTAGTGTCATGGCACAGGCATTCCGTGAGCAGTTAAAAGACAGCTCCTTCCATGAATTATCGTTTGAAGAGCGGCTAGGTCTGCTTGTTGACGCGGAGTGGGCGGTACGTAAGAATARCCGGATGGCCCGGCTCATCAAAAAGGCCGATTATGCTATCAGTGGCGCGTGCGTCGAGGACATTG
>NZ_AWQQ01000057.1 GCF_002607855.1 Desulforamulus profundi | reverse complement strand
GACCATCTTCAAGAACTTCTGCCAGAGATCTTATTGCCTCTTTTTTCCATTTAAGCAATTGATTTGGATGAATCCCATACTCTGAAGCAATCTGGGATATGGTTTTCTCTTCCTTGAGAATTTCCAGTACAACCTTGGCTTTGAACTCCCCAGAATATGATTTTCTCACGGCAACGATCCACCTTAAATAAAGCTGTTTTTTTGTCTAGTTTTCTTTATCCATTATAAGTTGCCTATGACAATGTAATAAAAAAACATCCTAATTTATTTGATAAAAAATATGTGGAGTGGCAAAGGCAAATATTGCGTTTGATTGCCCTTACCCATGATTTAGGACACGCTCCCTTTTCTCATGCATCAGAAGATGTTCTTCCAGAGGGATTAGAACATGAGGATTTTACAGAGAAAATTATTCTAGAAACTAAGATTGGTGAATATATTAATGAAATTGGGCAAATATTTGTGAAAAGCTATGGGGAGGAATATAATATTACTCCCGAGCTAATTTGTGATATTTACCGAGGAAGAGTTAAGGATAAAAATTTAATATTTTTAAAGAAGTTCATGGATAGCGAGTTAGATGTAGATAAGATGGATTATTTACTAAGGGACTCGCTTTATTGTGGTGTTAGTTACGGAAAATATGACCTTGAAAGGTTAATATCTTCTTTAACCATCTACCAGCAAAATGGTCCTAGCCCGAGTTTACGAATTATTAAATCGTTACTTTACCAATGCTCATAATATTTCAAATGTGAATCCTTGCAATGCTTGATTTTAAAGACATTTTTCATGGGTAGTGCTTGGTATTAGTGGTAAAAATATGTATTACCCTACTGATGATTAACTTTTGCATTGCTTTGGTCGAATAAACAAATAAATTTATGCCTATTTTACYGGATATATTGGTGCTATTGCAGGAATTTGGCACCTCTGTGTCGAAGYATGTATTACCCTACCACTACGACAGGAGRTGGCTATGGCTTCCATCATTAAAAAGAAGAAGAAAAATCAATTTTATTATTATCTGGTTGAGTCCGCCAGGGTTAACGGTAAGCAAGAATCGTTAATCAAAAATATCTGGGACGTGCAGAAGACATTGCCAAGGTTATTGAAGGTAAATCCGATTTAGACAATCCCAAACACAGTATTGTTTTAGAATTTGGTGCTGTATGTGCTTTGTATGATATCGCCAAACAACTTGGGGTTGTTGAGATAATCGATAAATATGCACCCAAGCGGGAGCAGGGGCTAAGCGTTGGTGAATATATGCTGCTGGCAGCAATTAACCGGGTTGTTAACCCTGTCAGTAAACACCAAATTGGCGATTGGTACACTAAAACAATGCTTTACAAGCTGTTACCTGCCCAAAAGAATTTGTTATCCAGC
>NZ_AWQQ01000056.1 GCF_002607855.1 Desulforamulus profundi | reverse complement strand
CTTCAAGAACTTCTGCCAGAGATCTTATTGCCTCTTTTTTCCATTTAAGCAATTGATTTGGATGAATCCCATACTCTGAAGCAATCTGGGATATGGTTTTCTCTTCCTTGAGAATTTCCAGTACAACCTTGGCTTTGAACTCCCCAGAATATGATTTTCTCACGGCAACGATCCACCTTAAATAAAGCTGTTTTTTTGTCTAGTTTTCTTTATCCATTATATCCCTCCGGTAATTCCAGGCAGAGAACTTGGTTACTGTCCGTCATTGCTGGCTAATGCCCCTATTCCGTTTTCTTTACCCAGGAGTCCGTTGCAAAAGTAGTTTTTTGTCTTTTTTACCCCCAGTATATTATTTGAACGGTCCTGGGCGGTTCACACACTTTTTTACGCGTGACCTTTATAATGTACATTCGCTTTAACAATATTTTTCCCTGCTGCTGTATTTTAAAATTACCGTAGTTGTCTTAAAACCACTTAAAAACATAAAAATTACACAACTTTCAATATTTTTTGCATTTTTTGTTCCTCTGTCACTTTTAATAAGTAATGAGCAAAGGAAGTTGTTTTATAACATAGATCTTTCTTCAAAGGGAAACCCGTTATGTTGCCGAATATATATAGATGGGGCTTGGTCTCCTATCTGATAATCTAAATGTTCAACAAGATCGGGGTAATGGTGTGGAGTGAGCCTGAAGGAAGTCAGCAGCAAACCTCCAGCCCGAGGACCACGAACCCCAGGCGAGGCTAACAGCAGTTGGATGAGAAGTGTTGCGGGAAGTAATTACATGGTCGTATGTTGTCATTGAATTCACAGAAATGATTAAACGGATAATGAGAGGTATGCTATGAAATACGTAGTATTAAATGACATTGTAGAAAAGCTGGATTGTCTTATGGATGGCTGGAAATTGTATTATAGTAAGAAAACCGGAAAAATTACAGAGATACAAGCGGAATATTTAGGTGTTGCCGAGGAATTGGATGAAGAAGACGATTTTAGCGAATATAAGGAATGGGAGCGCGAAGCAATCGAAGAAGCAATTGATATTATTGAAAATTGGGATGATTATATTGAACTGCCAGACAAATATGAAATCCATGAATACAGCATTATGGAGCAGTTTTGTTATTCAATAGAAGATGAAAGGTTAAGTAACAAGCTTTGTAACGCTATATCCGGGAGGGGTGCGTTCCGGCGGTTCAAAGATGCCATAATACGTTATAACTTGGAGGATAGCTGGTATGCTTATAAGTACAAGGTATTATGTAAAGTAGCGCGAGATTGGTGCGAACATAATGAAATACCGTTTAAAGAGAAATAACAATGGGGAAGGAATCAAAAGGATAAATTTCAAGGAGAGTGTTTAGCGTGTTGATAAAAGAAATCGAATATAATAACGGAAAATTTCCAAAAGAAACTTTGCAGAAAGCTATTGCCCAGAGAGAAGAAATTATACCAGAATTGTTAGAAATTTTAGATTATACTTGCCAAAATGCAGAACAGCTTGCAGAAGAGGAAAATTATATTGCGCATATTTACGCCTTATATTTGTTAGCGCAATTTAGAGAAGAAAAGGCTTATCCATTAATTTATAACCTTCTTAACAAGCCACAGGATATTCTTAACAATTTACTTGGTGATGTTATTACGGAAGGTTTGCCGGGAATTTTGGCATCTGTTTGTGGTGGTGATATTGAATTAATAAAAAAGATAATTGAAAATGAGCAAATTGACGAATTTATTCGTGGTTCTGCATTAAATTCTTTGGTTATCTTGGTGGCTCAAGGAATCAAGTCGCGTGATGAAGTGCTAAATTATTTTGGAAATTTATTCCGTGGAAAACTGGAACGTACATATTCACACGTTTGGGATGACCTAGTAGCTTGTAGCTCCAGACTTTACCCCGAAGAAATAATTGGAGATATCGAGCTAGCCTATGATGAGGAACTTGTTAATCCGTTATATATTGATTTAGAAGACATTCAAGCGCAACTTAGAAAAAACAAACGAACTGTTCTTAGTGAATTATATAATGCTATTCGTTACCAACTAATTAATGACACGATTCATGAATTAGAGGGTTGGGCATGTTTTGATGAAAAGAATCATGATATCTCAATACCATTGAATGATATTCTGAAATTTAACAAACAGGAACCGTACCGTAAAGAATTTAAAGTTGGTCGTAATGATCCTTGTCCTTGTGGGAGTGGGAAGAAGTATAAAAAGTGCTGTGGTAAATAATTAGATAACTTCAAATAGTTAACCCTTTGGGAATTGGGTATGAAGTAAATGAAGTGACCAAAGATGGTACTCCTGGTTTCAAGATTGCTGTAATGGATAATGTAGATTGTGATTAGCAATTCTTATTTGAAAAGCTGAAAGCCAAATGTTGTTAGAATTGATACAGTTTATAGACCAAAATTGACGCTGGATTTAGGAAAAGTGGAGTCCATTGTATTGGATCCTGTAGCTAATCACTTAATTTGACGGTGAAGTTCTCACTGTCAATGACGTAGGAAATATAACGTCACTCTGCCAGGTTAATGCTTCTTCTAACGACAACCAACACTTATGTACATGCCAGCCAATGGGGATAACCCTATCTGCAAAAGCCAACCACTGTTAATACTGTTGAAAATAGGGAAAACCCCCATGCTACATTTTCTTGTAGACAAGGGGGCTTAATTCATTAACTGAATTAAGTTGTCAAGGTATTGACACTTTGGAAATAAATAACAGCTCCCCTTGTTATCCTAAAATGTTCTTGGTGAGCCCCAGAGGTTAACTTAAATTAAAGTGGCGCCGAAGGGAAGTCTTGACGGACGGGGTCCCCGCGTGTGGTACAATCGAGTAACCGGCGGGGCGCAATCTGTTAAAGCAATGTCCCCGGAGCCGCCCCGTCGGTAGTCAAAGCTGACCACACGCGGGGTGGCAGTCAAGACCGCCACTTTGTTCCACTGTTTTTTGCATCTTAAGCAGCGAGCTTCGGGGCTGGCAGGAGTAGTTGATCAGTATATGGTACAAAGAATGCCTGTGCCGGTGTTCTGCCCTGGTACGACGGCCTTGGTGAGGGCGTTCCCAGTTATAATAGAGCAAAAATTTGTTCAGGTCAGACTGGAGTTCTTCTACAGAGAAATATCTTTTGCGCCTTAATGCTACCTGGAAAAATTCCTGGTATAGAGTCTGAATAAATCGTTCAGCATAACCGTTGGTCCAGGGGTGCTTTACCTTGGTGGTCTTGTGCTTAACACCCAGGATAAGGCATGTAGCACCATAATAATGATCATAGGTGGGTTCGGACGAGCCGTATTCCTTTCCGTTATCCGTCAGAGCCCGCCGTAACTTAACACCCATAGACTGATAGTCGCGATGGACATAGTCCAGAAAATCAGCAGCGGATTCAGCTGTCTTGTCGGTGTAGAGCCGTGCCCAGCCGTAGCTGCTGGCACAATCCACCCCTACCTGGACATACACTTTTCCGATACCGGCCAAGCGGCCAATAAGTTTCCCGTCCTGGCTCATAAGATAACCAGGTTGGGGAGCATGTACGTGCCTGTGTTGGCTGGCCTCTTTGTCCAGCTCCCAGGCTGTTTTCTCCTGCGGAGGTTGCAGGGAATCAATCCATTTAAGGCGTTCTCGCCTGGTATTGAGGCCATTGCGTCTAAGTACCCCGTATACAGCGGTTTCGCCAACTTTAATTCCGCCGTTTTCTGGTTTTCTCAGTTCGGCGCTGATCCTTTTGGGTCCATAAGCTGGGTGTTCCTGGACAAAAGCCAGGATAGCTTCTTCTATATCCGGCGGCGTTTGATTAGGCCGGATACCTGGTACACGTTCTTTATCGTGCAATCCGTTYTCGCCTTGTTCCTTATATCTGTTTAAAAACTTATAGAAAGTGGTATGGGACATTTGGCACCGGCTGGCTATTTCACGACGGCTATAAATTTTCCTGCCATCAAGTATCATTGCTTGCCTTCTGCAGCGTAATACGGTAGGATGAGTATACACAGCAGTTCCCCCTTATTATGTTGGTGTGGTAACTATCATTATAAGGGGAGCACTGTGGATACTCAACCATCTGGGGCAAGCCCGGGTGGTTGATTTATTTCCCAGCCTATTCCATTTTGTCAACCCATACCCAACTTAACACACCGGTTATAGCGGGATCAAACCATTGTCGAGTAGAAGTGCGTCTCTCTAACTTTAGAAGCAGGTTTGTTTTCACCGTTTCTCCCCGTTTCCTCTGGGAGTGCCACAATATTTGCTCCATGGCTAAATTGAACACACAACCCTCACAGAACCGTGCTTGCGCTATTCACGCACACGGCTCCTCACTTGGAGATTTGCACTTATGCCTAAGCACTACTAAGCCGATAATATACTGAAATAAATTTTCGGTTTGGGTAGCGGCTTAACTTTGAGCAGCAATAGGAACTTTTCCCAGGTATAGCTGTTTCGCTGACTTCTGCGATTGATCCACTTGAATAGTAGTTTTGTTACCTCATACCAATACCGATGTATCATTGGGCCATTATCTGTGATGCCATAGTACCTGTAGTATCCTACGAGTTTAGGTTTTATTTGTTCCAGCAGTATACTTACAGGAGTAGTACGGTTAGCTTTTATCCACTGCTTCATTCTGTATAAGGCTCCTTGGTACTTCTTCCTGCTTGTTTTCCGCTTTACTCTGAACTTACCGTTTTGACTTACACCACAATAGTGGGTAAAACCAAGAAAGTCGAATGTTTCTGGCTTATTCTCTCCTCGTTTCTTGACGTTCCGAGCGGCAAACAGACCAAATTCGATAATCTTGCTCTTTTCCGGTGCTATGTTCAGATTGAACTTTTCTAGCCTTTTGATTAGCTCGTAGTAAAAGCGTTTAGCCTCGTGCTCATATTGGAAACAGCAGACAAAATCATCAGCGTATCTAACTATGTGAGCACTACCTTTACACTGCTTTTTAACTATTCTCTCGAACCACAGGTCAAGAATATAGTGCAGGTAGATATTGGCAAGAATTGGAGATGCTACACCCCCTTGCGGGGTTCCTTCTTCTGACAATTTGTATTCTCCATCTTCCATAATTCCCGCTTTAAGCATCCTTTTGATAATCCTTAGTAACTTAGGGTCCTTTATTCTGACTTCAAGGCATTTCATCATCCAGCCATGATCGACGTGATCGAAGAAGCCTGATACGTCAGCGTCTACTATCCAGTTTGTTTTGCCTGTCATTATGATGTTATTTAACTTTCGCAGGGCGCCATGACAGCTACGACCAGGGCGAAACCCGTATGAACTGTCAAGAAAGTCCTGTTCGTATATAGCAGTCAGTATCTTACTAACTGCCAACTGAACTATCTTATCTTCATAGGCGAGTATGCCCAGCGGTCTCCCCTTGTCGCTACCTGGCTTAGGAATGTATACACGTCTAACTGCTTGTGGCCTGTAAGTCATCTTTCTTAGGGATCCATGTAGCACAATGATGTTTTCCAGCAAATTCTTTTCGTATTCGGCTTTAGTTACTCTATCTATTCCGGCTGCTTTGTTCCCGCTAAGTTCATAATGGCACTCTAACAGCATCTCCACATTGATTAAATGGGCTAGACTTGTAAACTGTTCCTTTGGGCGTTCCTTTGCTACTTGTGCTATCCTTGCAAGTTTTGTTTCCAATTAGTTTCCACCTCTGTGTGTGGTAATTGTGTCCTCTGCAAAGGCCTCCTTGTGTGACTGCCTTCTCTCCACAACCATTACGCTGTTTCATTGATACTATTCAGTCATCCGACTCCCTGCCTCTCATTTGCCTTCCTTGCTTGTTTATCACTTGTAGGGCATACCCATTTATAGGAAGAAGCAGGGTCTCCCGGGTTACCGCTAATTCTCAATATTAACGTGCCGAGCTCTTAGACCCCGGAGCGACATAAAGACTCACCATAGCGTCTATACTGTTGTTGCCTTCTGTGCGTGTAACCACATCGGCCATTCTCAATTCATATTTCGGAGCTCAATCACTTCAGCTTTCGCTTTCGGCCCGCTATTTTGCCGTTCTACGCTTAAAGCTTTCAGTTACCTGAAAACCTCCAAGAACTGGCTACAGGGCTGCTGGTTAGGCTTTACCCTGGTGGGGCTTACACCCACTAGACTTAGCGACCTTACCCGGCCGCACTACACGGAATTATTTACATACCCTATTTAACCTGTGAGTTTATGAAATCCTTCACATTCCGGGTAATGGTAACGCTGTTGTTATCAAAGGTTACTGGTAAGCTTTTTCTTTAGCATCTCTAACCTGGAACAAGCTTTTTGGTGAGTACGCCGTAGATCACGTTTTTGCTGGCGTGTAAGGTTTTCTGATTGATAATTGGTAAGTGACTGTGGTATCCTCATTATGAGGACACTCTCCTTCGTAATGGTTTTGGAGGTACTTTACCAATTCACTAAAGAGATAAGTGTTCCTCTTTTTTTGTTAAATTTTTTACAACAAATTATTCTGATCAGGTCTTGTGGTTACTGGGTTTTTCTTTTTTACTTACCGGATCTAAGATAAACATGTGTGTATATAAATGGACAAAAGTCCTGGGCAAGATACCAAAGTCCCTAAACAAAAACAAATTTACGACTAAAGCTTACAAAACATAACATTTTACAACAGAGGAATTTGTTGCTAGATATCAAATATTGCTTTTATGATGAAAAAACAGTACCAAAATACGATTAATTTGTGGGCAGAGACGATCGCCCGGTCAAGACAAGGGAATCTGGAAGAGAATAAGGCGGTAATGGCCTATGCTCTTCACCTACTTTTATTTAACTTACTGGTAGTAATTGCTACGCTTCTAACTAGTTTTATTTTAGGGACTTTTCCTACAGTCGCTGTTACACTTATTGCCAGTGGTTCATTACGAATATTCACAGGTGGGTATCACTGTTCCAGTCCAATAGTTTGCTTGATTCTGTCAGTTGGACTAATGAATTTTTACGGACAAGCTGCGGTTAAGCTAGCCGGTATAATGGGTTTATATCATGTTTTGATTTTCTTAATCATTACGATGGCTCTTTCGCTATATTTCATTCTAAAGAATGCTCCAGTTGAAACCACTAATAAACCTATTAAGGTTGAAAGAAGAAATGTTTTAAAGAAAAAAGGGCTAAGAGTATGGTTCTTTTGGGTAGTCGCCTTAACTCTAGTGAGTGTGCATAATATCAACGATTATAAAGATTTTATTTTAGCTATAGGATTGGGTATCATAAACCAAACTTTTTCAATTTCAGGAATTCTTAGAAATAAAAGTTAAGGAGGTGAAGGGGATGAAGAATAAAGTCATTTTATTGCTTGGAACTGTATTATTTTGGCTAGCTCAAGTAAACATTTCTAATGCCTGTGTTATCACACATTACGAACCAAAGGTGCCTGATTGCCTGCGTTAAAGGAGCATAATATATGAAGACAACAGTAATTAATTTTTTTTTTTACAGGGTTGGCCAGAAGTGGCTGCCCTAATTTTTACTGTATTTGCAATTCTTGGTTTTAAGATTTCTACAAGAAAAATATTATTATATGCATTCGAATTATCATTGATTATTTGGTTAATTCGAATATTTACAGTTCCTGGTTTACATACCTTGGCTGCATTACTTGGTTTAGTTTTAATTATTTATAGACAGGGGAAAGTAACTTTGGGAACTTCCTTTTATGTAAGCATCAGTGTGATATTTGTTCTTATATGTGCTGAGACGTTCGTTCATTTTACATATGAAAAGTTATTTGGCAATGTATCAAGTGAGGATACTTTTTTGTGGGTAATGTTAGGTTGGCCTCAGATTATTATAATGGTTTGTTTAGCATTTATTATTCAAAAGTACATTCGGCCAACATTTTTAGCAAATTGTAATAAAAAGGATTGTCTTTAATGATAAATAGAATTTCTCCTATAAAAAAGTTAAAGAAATTTATTGGATATCTCATTTCTTTTTCTTTTCAATCATCCTTATACTGGGTAGTTTAACTGGAAAAATATATCTAAAGGACATTTGTAATTCATTTAATTTCAACCTAATTATGTTGGGTTCGTTTTTTGGTTTTTTATTGGTAAACTACCTTTTTCTAAGAGCCATTGAGGAAAAATTTTATTCAGATAAATATTTCTTCAGAAGTATTTATGCTGTTTTGCTAACATTTTTTACTTTAATCTTTTGTTTTGTTTCTAATGAACAGATTCATAAGTTGATATATGTTATTCCTGTTGTTCTAATATCCTTAACCAGTGGTTCTGCATTAGGACTAATATCTGCATCTATTTTTGGTATTAGCATAGTATGGTATTACAAGAGTATAAAAATCGATGATATAACTATTATTTTATGTTTAGCTTTATTAGCCTGGATAGTGGGGCAAATTTCTCAAATAAACTTTCATTATGCTTTACAATTGGAGAATGAAAAGAAATTTTTAAAAGATTTAATTGAAACTTTTTCTGAAGGAATTACAATATGTAATTCGCTAAGTTATGTTTTGCTTTGTAATAAACAAATAGAACAGATATTTAAACTTAATAAAGGTGAAATCATGGGAAAAGCTGAGGTATTACTCTGGGAGCAATGCTCTATTCCTTATCATAAATGGATGCCAAACTTTATGAATATGGAAGCACAGATAGGGGATAAAACATTTCTAATTAGCAGGTTCACTTTAAAGGGACCGGAGGAAGAAGAAAACTGTTTTGTTACTGTCATTAATGATATAACAGAGCTTCACCAGCAAAAAAATAAAATGCAGCGTTTAGTAACCCTGTCCGCAGTTGGGGAATTGGCAGCCGGAGCAGCTCATGAGATAAGGAATCCCCTCACTACGGTAAGGGGATTTATTCAATTAATGCAAGCCAGGTGGACAGATCCTAAATTGACGGATTTAGGGCAGCTTGCATTGGAGGAACTGGACCGGGTTAATGGTATTGTCACCAGCATGCTTCAGTTAGCCAGACCGGAACAGGCTGAAAGTAAAATGCTTAACATCAATGGCATCGTTAACGAAACATGGGATCTCTATACTTATTCAGGCATGTCTAAAGGGATTTATTACGAAAAACTTCTGGACGAGACAGTGAGACCCTTCAGGGGCAGTGACAAACAAATTAAACAGATGCTGCTGAATATTATGCAAAATGCTGAGAGGGCCTGCTCCAAAGGTGATACCATATCGGTCAGGACCTACGGTGATCATAAGCATACTTGCATTGATATCCGTGACACCGGGAGAGGGATTAGCCCGGAGCATATGGAAAAAATATTGCACCCCTTTTTTACGACCGACCCTGCCGGTACGGGTTTAGGGCTTGCCATCTGTAATCGAATTATTTCGGATCATAACGGTACTATGAAAGTAACCAGTGAACTTGGTGTAGGGACCACATTTACTATAGTTTTTCAGGTTCACCGGCCTAGCCTTAGTTTGATGGCGTAGAAGAATTTAAAATATAATGTAAGCGTGGCAGAAGAAATTCCCCTAACTGGCTGATATTTAATCAATTAGGTGTGAAAGGAGGCCCAAAATGGAACAAATTTTACATCAAATCCTTAATGAGCTTAAAGAGATAAAGACTGATGTAGCTGAACTGGTGGTAAGCTCGGTTTTTCTACCAGCCTTGGCCAAGACCCTTGTCCACGATACGGGACAACATATTTACGTCGATGTTGCCACCGCTAATAACAGCTACAACCTTTTGGCCCGGGAACTGCACCTTACCATTCAAGAGGGCTGCCACCGGAGTAGCCCCTCCTTTTCTAGATGATTAATTTGGTTATTTGTGAATTAAGTTTAGCCCCTCGATGGAGCGAACTTTTTGCAGGTAATTATAAACAGTGTATTTTGATACACCTAAAACTGTTGCGATGTAATCGACGGCACCTTTAATTAAGAAGGCGCCCTTTTGTTCCAAAGTAGCCACAAATTTAATTTTTTCCTCCATGGACATGGTTGCAGGTGGCTTTCCCACAACCTCCGACGCCTGGGCCACCAGCACATCGATGGTCTCATGAACGGTGGCAGTAAAGGTTTCTTTTTTGTCATCTCCGCCCTGGTAAGACAGGTTGATTAAATCACCCACGGCAGCTTGCATTTGTTGAAAATTTGTTATGTCAAAATTGATGCAAAGGGCGCCGATAATTTTTCCCCGGCCGTCCCGAATAAAAGTAGTGGAGGATTTGAGAATGCGACCATCTTTGGTAATGCTTTTATACCCTACCATATCCCGGGCTTGGTCGCATTCCTGGTGCAATACCTTAACCACAAGATCCGTAATGGGCGCCCCGGGCTTCCTGTGAGTGATATCTCCGGCAATATAAATCAATGACCTGTCCAAGCTTGATAAATCGTGGACGGCGACCTCACAGTTTCTGCCAAAACTTTGAGCGATGGTATCAGCAATACGGATGAGGTTCTCAAAAATTACTTCCGGGGTATTCATTTCTTTATTCATATCTTTTTTTACTTTGGAATCAGACATGTTTATTACCCCCCGCTTTGCTTAAAGTGTTTCGAAACAATTGGTTCATTTGAGAAGAACCTGTCTTCTCAATGACATATTACAATCTTGTTGTAAGAATTACAATAATTTTTTAATAACTTTTCCAAGTAAGTAATTACCAAAAAATACATGTGTTTTATGGAGTGGGCAAAGGGTAAAATTAGGTTTTTAAACGGGTTACCATTAGAGTCTTTGGCCAAAATTCATATTTTTAGCTAACACTATTTTAGGGAAATTTGTCAAACTCGGAAGGGGTTAGAAAAATAATGTCGAAATTATTGGGGACTAGCATTTGTCTAAAAATTTAAGGATACTCAAAACAGAACTGTTTTAGTCATGAAGCATTCACAGTATATAAAAAAACAATACTAAAACCGGGAGGATAAGATGGGCAATATACCCTTTTCTCTTTATATAAGTTTGGCATATTTGGAAGGTATAAGTGTTTTATTCTTCCTTTTTGTTTTTTTAAAGGTACACTGGTCAAAGAAAGAATTAATAATATTTTCAGGAGCATATGCCATATCAACTTTTTTGTTACGTAAATTACCGATTAGTTTTGGCATTCACTCACTAATATTAGTTTGTTTGGTAAGCGGTTTTTTAACCTACTATTACAAAACTAAACTTTCTTCGGCTGTTTTTGGCCTAATTTTGGTATTTTCTATTATCATTATTACTGAAATAATATCTGCATTTTTAATTTCAAAATTATTCTTGCTTAACTATAACACAATATTAGGTGAACCCTTGTGGTGGTTCCTCTCGGGGTTACCTCATGTAGTAATTATCATTATTTTATCTATGTTAATTAGAAAATTTGGGAGATAATTATAAATGTCTTTTCCTGAAAAAGCAGCTAATTATTTGATAAAGAGCAAAGGAATTAAGAATGAAGACCAACAAGAAATTCTTTTATTTGGCGCTCAGGTTTTTTTGGTTTAGTTTCTAGCATAGTTATTACTTGTTTTTTAGGGTATTTATTTCATTTACATGTTCAAATTTTTTACATGCTTTTGGCTTCTATGTTTATACGTAAAACAGCAGGTGGCGCTCATAGTGAAAACTCGTTGCATTGTTTGTTGATTACAGTTTTCATATACAATATCTTAGCTTATATTGCACTAGAAACAATTTATATTGTACAAGATTACATGGGATTAGTAATTATATTATCTTTTTTGTATGGACTCACAATAATATATTTGAAGGCGCCAGTAGAATCGCCTGAAAAGCCACTAAGTTTCCAGCAAAAGAAGTTACTAAGAAAGTTATCGTTTTTAGCAGTGTTCTTTTTATTTATATGCCAGGGGCTGTCTTATATTTATAATAAATATGAACTGACAAACTATGCAGTTTCCTTAATAATGCTTTGGCAATACTTGATGCTTACATCTTTCGGGCATAAGATAATGTATTTCATAGATAGATTTCTACTTATTATTTTATTAAAGGGGAGGTGATTATTATAAAAATCTTAAAATCCTTATTCCTTACTGTGGCAACCATTGCTTTTACTTTATCGGCATTAATTAATGCTGCGTCTGCATGTGGTTATGCACATTACCAGCCTAAGTTGCCAAAATCATTACAAAAATAACCCATAATAAAGCAAAAGAGTGAACTGCATAATATCACTCTTTTGTTTTTATTAGGTTAGTTATATCTTAAAGAGTGATATTTATGAATGATTGGAAGCAAAAAAGAGAAGACAACTTCAAAGACCTAAAAATTACTGTTTACTTACTTTGTTCTCTTATTTTTATATTAGTGTTTCTGACAAAAGTCAATTGGAATACGTCTGTAAATGAACCGTTAGCAAATATATTTATTTTTTTAGAAATGAATTTATTTCTACTATCCTGTTTATTATTGCCTTATTAGTATGTGTAGTTATTGTTCGACTAGATATCCTCCCTACAGGCTTTTACATGCTTTCAATTTTTGTCTTTATTCTGCTCACTAGTTACAACGACAGCTATGTAAAAAGCCTGCTAATCATTCCTGTTGCATATGTATCATTTGCCAAAAGCAAAGCTTTTGGTTGTAGTATTGCTTTATTAAGTGGATTTTTATTATGCATAGGTGATTTATTATTATATGGTTTTGATTACCCAAATACTCAATTTGAATCCGACATTGTCCTTACCGGTGTCATGTTTATCTGTGCATGGCTTATCGGAGGAATTGCCGGCATTGAACGAGACACCAGAAATTATTTACTGGAATTAGCCAACAAGGACGGGTTATCAGGAGTTTATAACCATAGATATTTTCAAGTATCCTTTAAAAAAGCCTTAGAAGAGGCAAAAAGCAACAACGAACCTCTCAGCCTCATTCTCTTTGATATCGATTTTTTCAAATACTATAATGATACCTTTGGTCACCTCGCAGGAGACCAAGTTTTGAAAGAAGTGGGACAAGTCCTGCTGCAGGAAACTAAAGCCCCCGGTATTGCGGCACGGTACGGTGGCGATGAATTTTGTGTACTGCTTCCAAAGCATGATTCAAATGCCGCTTATAAAATAGCCAAAGGGCTTAAGGAAAAAATTGAGGAACTGATCTTGAATAATGAGAATGCAAGCAAACTCCCCACCGGTAAGTTGAGTGTCACCGTGGGCTTGGCGAGTTACCCGGAACATACAAAGTCTGGTGAGGATCTATTTGAATTGGCCGACCAGGCCCTATACAAAGCCAAAAAGACCAGTAAAGATAAAATAGAGCTATACTTTAACGTTTTAGATACATTAAAAGGTACCTCTGAACAGTCTGAAGCGGAGCTTTTAAGTTCGACCAGAACGCTGTTAAGTATCATTAATGCCAAGGACCGCTATACCTATGGGCATTCCGAGAGGGTACTGGAATACGCCACTTTGCTGGCAAAAGAATATGGACTGAACGAAGATGAAGTGCGGTATATACAGTACGGAGCATATCTGCACGATATTGGCAAGATTGAAATCGACATCCGTATTCTAAACGCACCGGGCAAAGTGACAGAGGCTGAGTGGGATATTTTAAAACAACACCCTTACTGGGGCAGTGAGATTATCCGACCCATCAAGTCCCTGGAGAAGGTTCGACCGTATATTTTGCATCACCATGAAAATTATGACGGTACGGGTTACCCCCTGGGTCTAAGCGGCCGTAATATACCCCTGGCGCCCGGATTATTCGTATTGTGGACAGTTTTGATGCCATGACCACAGACAGACCTTATAAAAAAGGAATGCTGCCCGGGGCTGCTTGCCAGGAACTGTTGTCTTTGGCCGGTTCCCATTATGACCCGGAATTGTGCAATGTCTTTGCTAACCTTGTAGAGTCCCATTCGGAAACCTTCTGTAAAATAACCGCAGATTATTAACAAGCCAAGAAAGCTGCCAGTGATGGCAGCTTTTCAATATGGAGCGGCACCTTATTTCCATCCCTACGCCTATATGCTGGGGGGAGCCCAGGTAACGATACTGGTTTGCGGGGATGAAAGCCTGGAGATCGTGAAGGGCTACTGGGTACAGGACTGCTCCGCCGCCACTCAAAACATTATTCTTGAAGCCCACGCAAAGGGGCCGGGCGCCGTATAGTTGGGTGTCTACCCGATTATGGATGAACGACTGCAGACAATTGTTTCGCCAATGAATAATAAACGGCTTAATTATGATAACCCCTGCACTATCACCGGGGTATGTTCAGAGTGCCAGGGTTCAACCAGGATTTGCAGGATTTATTCCGTTATGAGGAAAAAGCCAATGCTTACGGATATAACCGTGGTGGTTGTGGGAGAAGAATTGGGGTATTGATGGAACTTGAATCGAAGAACTAAGAACGGAAGGCTGCCGTTACTGGCAGCCTTCCATGCGGAATTCCTTGGTCAGTTTATTTAAGGCCCTTTTCTCAATGCGGGAGACATAGGAGCGGGAGATTCCTAAAGCGCGGGCAATTTCCCTCTGGGTTTTCCGGGCGGTGGTGCCGAGACCGAAGCGCATTTCTAACACTCTTTTTTCCCGGCTGGTCAACCGGCGTACCTTTTCCATCAGGTGGTTCTTTTCAAAGGCTGTTTCAACCATATCGGACACCACTTCCGGGTCGGTACCCAATATATCGATCAAACTTATTTCATTACCATTAACTGTTTATCTGTGGGAGTTTAGGATATAGCACCAGTGTAAAATCATCATCTCGCTGGTGCTTTTCTTTGCGGTAGACCGCGTAATCTAAAACAGACTTAAGCAGGTTATTTTTTTTTGCCGGATCTTGAGTTTTATAATAAAGTTCTAGCACATTCTCAACGGTTGGTATAATGTTTTTTTTAACTTTATTTCTTTGTACTTCTTCGGCCAAAGCTTTCTCGGCGTCATGTATTGCTTTTTTTGTATCGTCTATCCGTTCAGCTAAAATATTGGATCTTTCGAGAAAAGTATCAATGCTGTAAACACCTTTTTCAAGTAGATTATGAAGGTTATCTTTTTGTTTGTATAAATCATTTAACTCTTTTTCTAAACGATGCAGAGCCCTTTGCCTTAAATCAACGGAATCATCATTCACCTTTGGCCGTTGGTGTTTACCCCAGTCCGCTTTATATTGGGCTAACAACTGATGGAGTCCTTGAATTATTTTTGATTCAACGTATTCGAACCGTGAGCTTTTGTTAGTACAATAACGGTTATAGCATATAAGATGAGGGTGTCTTTGGTGTGTGTATGGACGATATACCATTGACGAACCACATATGCCGCACTTCACCAGGCCGGCCAGTGGGTTAGTAATGCCGTTTTGGATTTGATACGGAACGTGATACTTTCTTTTTAAGATTTCCTGGGCTTTTAAATAGGTTTCCATGGATACTAGGGGCTCATGTTTTCCTTCGACATCGATCCATTGTTCCTTTGGTCTCATTCTAACATCTCTCTTTTTCCCAGGCGTAATAGATTTTTTCTCTTCTTTCTTTTTCCATTGAATACGGCCGGCGTAGATTGCATTTTTGAGAATAAACAAAACGGTAGATGCTTTCCAGGCAATACCGGTAGGGGATTTGCAAAACTTGTTTAATTCATTCGCTATCTTATTGGCACCCATTCTAATGTTAGGATCATCGTGAGTGTACCAGTCAAAAATCATTTTAACAATGGGGGCCTGCTCAGGATGAGGAACTAGGTAACGTTCTTTGTTATTTTTTTCAATGAGATAGCCATAAGGCGGGCGGGGGGCTATGTAATTACCTTCCTCAACGGTTATTACACGACCCCTTTGAAGTCTACGGGTAATGAATTTGAATTCTCGCCTTGCCATGAAGGCTCCGAATTCCGCGTATTCTTCATCAAACTCATTATTTAAATCGTAAGTTTTTAGTGGAGTTATTATTTTTGTATTAGAGTTTTTAAAGGCCTCTAAAATAATACCTTGTTCTTTTGTGTTGCCACGGCCTAACCGGTCTATATCCATACAAAGAACAGCATCATATAAACCTTCTTCAACCTCTTTGAGTGTTTCAAGCATTTCCGGTCTATGAATAAGGCTTTCCCCAGAAATTCCTACTTCTTCTCTTATTTTTACGATATTAAGGTTTCTTTCTTTAGCAAGTTTTAATAAAATGTTACGGTGTTTTGCAAGAGTTTCTCCTTCTCCCGGGCCTCAGCCTCTAAATCAGCTCTGGATTTTCTTAAATGCATTAGGACGCGTTCCATGTTTTCACCTCTGTTTCCAACTATATAGTATTATAAAACCCCTTTAGCAAAGCCAGAGGGGAGGTGAGTAAGTCTTTGTATTGTCTTAATGTTTTTAAACAGGGACAGAAATTATTTCTTTGATGCCAGGTACACGTTCAAAATGTTTTCGGTTATTTGTCAAAATGGTTAAATTATAATACTCTGCCACACATGCAATAAATAGATCTAAATCGCCAACGGTAAACCCCATTTTGTAAAGTTCAGCCCGTTTTTGGCCAAAGAGACGTGCCACCGGTTTGGTAACGGTAAGGGTTCTTAATCCCTCTAAAAAGTTGAGCAAGATTATCTCCTTTTTTTCTGGATTTGGGTTTCGGTAAACCCCTTCGTAAAGTTCAGCGATAGAGATGGTGCTGATGGCTATACCTTCACCACGCAGCTCGTCAATAGCCTTGACAAAAGCCTCTTTTCCTCGTAGGTAGTAAACGGCCCAATCAGTATCTAATAGGTATTTTAACATTACCATTCTTCACCCATCCTGCTGCTCTTTTCCCTTTTCCCGTATATATCTTTAATTAATTCATCAGCGTCAACATCTGCCCAACCCCCTGCTGCTGATTTAGAAATCTCAATATCATCCTCGGTAATTTCGTCAAAATCTAGCATAGTACGAAGTTTATACCGGTCCATGGGAGACAGTTTTTTAATTTCCTCGAATATTTTATCAATGGCCACAACCATTTGCCCCCTAAAATATATTTAGCAACTTTATTTTATCACTTCTCATAAAGGAACACTATTCAGAGTTGGCTATCCAATATGGAGCTAGTGTCTCAACAAGTTTTACAGGAACGTCATAGCGCCTGGCAAATTCATATATTGATTCGCCGGGCTCTGGTTTTTTCTCGGACAGTAAGAGCTCGGCCACAAACCTGTCTACTTGACGTTCATACTTACCTATACAAATAGACCGTAAATTATCTAAAACCATAAAATAGTTAAGGGACGGATGCAGACGTCGGTGGGCTATTTCATGGTAGATTACAAGTTTTTGTTCTCGGTATGGCAATGTGTTATTGTACCCGATAAAGGTTGTTCCTTCAAACACCAGCAACATACCTCTAATTTTTCTAAATGGGAATGGGACGAGGATGTATTCAAGATAATCAGCAAGCTCAAAAGGATCGGAGGTATGATACTGCTCTTGCAGGTTTCTGACCTCCCTCTTAATCCAGTGCATCGAATCACCCCGAATTATGTCGAAATACCTTAAAATGTCAAAAAGCTACTGATGATCAGTAGCTTTTTCTTGTGCTTTTTCCCGTTTCCTTTTCTTGAGTGCCCGGAGGCAACTTTAACAAACTCTATTACATCTTCTTTATCTTCTTCATCCAGTGGGGCTCCATCAAAAGCTATATTGGCCTCTCGGAGAACTTTTTCAAGCTCCTGTGGAGTGGGTTCGTCGTTAACATTGTTAGGAATATCGGTGCGGCCAAGAAGGTAGTCTGCCGACACATTGAAGAAGTCGGCAAGAAAATTTATTGTGTCAGTGTCAGGATCTCTTCGCCCCTGTTCATACATACCAATCGTACTGGGAGAGACTTTCAATAATCTTGCTAAATCACTTTGGGTCATATTATGTTGGACTCTTAATTCTTTAATCCTTTTACCAAACAATGTTAACACCTCTGGATGTATTATAACACAATATGTGTAAACATTAAAATATACCACACAAAAAGTAAAGTAAACCCTTGACGATACACTATAAGTGTAGTAGTATTTACTTAGTAATAACACAAAAAGTGTAGAGATTATAAAGGTGGCAAGTGTATGGCGAAAAATAGTGAGCTTGCGAAATTTAGAGATTTAATTAAAAAAAGCCAAGAAGATATGGCTAATATACTGGACATATCAGTTTCTTTCTACACTAAAGTCGAACATGGTTTAAGAAACCCTAGTTATAACTTTATAAAAAAGTTTAAGGAGCAATTTCCTGACGCCGATATAAATAAAATTTTTTTAGTCACAAACAACACGAAAAGTGTAATTATCATTAAGTATGTACAGGATAAAAATTGAAAATTGTGACCCGAACAGAAAAACTAAAATCAAGCAGCAATCGTAACTATATCTTATCACGGCAGTAACAAAAACCATGTAAATATCTGTCAATATTATAATCAAAAAATCGGGCTTTAGCCCGAGGTGTCGTTTTACAATATCAACTATTTAGCCCGCCGTTTTAAGTCAAACAGTTGCATGTCGTGCTGGGTGAGCTTGGTTGCTAAGTACATAACGCTGCTGTCAAGGGAGTCAAGTTTTTCGGTAGTTTCCCTGCGATTGAGTATTAGTTCTTCTTTTAATTCATCAATACGGCCGGTTATGGCTTCCAGTGTGGCGTTAGCTTTGGCAAAGTTATCATTAACAACCTCTCGGAAGTCATAAAGACCACGGATTCTATCGGTAATTTCGGTTTCGATGCGGGTTTCTAAGCGGAGTTGACCTTTTTCGAGGGAATCAAGTCTTTCGCCGTGTTGTTGGAGAGTTTTAAGGATTTGGTTTTGTGTTTCAATCATTTGATTTTGGGTTTGAAGAATTTGTTTTAATAATTCTTCCATGCTTACTCTCCTTTCCAAGTATCAAGGACAGCGTTTAATACTTTTAACTTATCTGGAGGTAGTTGCTTGACTTTCTCACAGATCTGCCGCACTTCCGGGGGTAGTGGTTCCTGCTCTTGGGTGTCAGAGAAAAATTCGGAGAGTGTTATGCCCAGGGCGGTGCAGATTTTTTCGAGGGCATCTAAAGAAGGCTTATTAACATTGTGTTCAATCTTATTAATTTGCGAAGGGTCTAATCCGACTTTTATTGCTAAGGCTCGTCCGGATAACCCGACTTTTTGTCTAAGTTCTCTAATACGATTACCAATTTCCATATATATCTACCTTTTTGATTTATAGTCAATTTTTATTATAGACAAGTTTTAGAAACTAAAAAACATTGATTATGAATCACTATTATTCTTGACATATTGATATATAGTCAATACAATAAAGGCAGGAGGTATGATTATGAATCAATATGGTCGGCGAATTAAGGCATTCCGCAATGCTGCAGGAATGACCCAAACTCAACTTGCTGTAAAAACGGATGTTGATCCGGCGCATATTTGCAGAATCGAACAGGGTAAGGTGGCTTGTTCAATAGCTCTGCTGCAGAAAATCGCCACCACCCTAGGTGTCCCAGTCTCTAAGCTTTTGGAGGACGATGATATACCCAAAGCATCTAACGAATAACAATGTTAACCATATCTTACCATAGCCGTGCCAAAAACCCTGTAAATATCTGTCGTGTTTATACTTTAGCCGCCGGGAAAACTCTGGACTTTTAGTCCAGAGATGAAAGGCGGCCAGATTTACCAGGAGATTTTTTAGTAAGATATACCTACAGAAGGGGGTGAAAAAGAAAAATGGAACAAACAATCACACTCAAAATCAAGCTGTACCAGCCGACGCAAGCAAAAAAGCAAATGTATCAGGAAATGGCCGACCGGACAACAGAATTTGCGAACAACTATCTGAAGTTGGACAAAAAAGACCGACCCAAGACATCTAAAGAAGCTAAAGAATATTCAAAGCCTTTGCCATCGGCAGTATTAGCCCAGGCTATCAGGGACATTAAATCAAAAAAGAAAGTCAAGCGGTTTAAACGCCTATGGCCTAACTTCAATAACCAAAACTTCAAAGTGGAGAAAGAGGTTTCCAAAGACGGCGGAGCCGTGTGGAAAGCATCTTTCCCTACGCTGGAGAGAAGGGTTGGAGTGCCCATAGTTGCTCAATCATACCAGGAAAAATACTTAAACCTGCTGCTGTCCGGCGAAGTCAAACAGGGTTCTGCACGGCTGATCAGATGTGGCAAAGACTGGTACATTCATCTGAGCATAGTCCTAACCGTAGAGCAGACCAAAAGGACGGAAAAAAATATGGGCATAGACCTGGGGCTGATTGACCTGCTGGTAGCGAGCGTAAACGGTCAGACGCTGTTCTTTTCCGGTGGTGAGCTGGCATATATCCGGAGGCACTATGCGGAACTCCGCAGAAAACTCCAAAAAGCCGGGGCACACAAAGCATTGGTGAAGTTGGGCGACAAAGAGCACCGCTGGGTAACAGACATAAACCACAAAATCAGCCACGCAGTGATCGAGTTTGCCAAACTGCACGGAGTAACGAAAATCCGGCTAGAAGATTTAACTGGAGTAAGGTGGACGAAGAGCCAGAGGAAAGGACAGCGGAAAGACCGCGGCAGGAGTTTGCACAGTTGGGCCTATTACCAGCTTTGGCAGTTCATTGAGTATAAGGCGGCCCTGGCGGGTATCCAGGTGGAGTTGGTCAATCCTGACCTAACCAGTCTGACATGCAGCCGGTGCGGGCACGTTCACAAGAGCCGACCGAAAGGCCGGTGGTTTACGTGCAAGCGGTGCAAGAAAATAAAGCACATAGACGTAAATGGAGCCGATAATATAGCGCAGGCTATAAGCGGGTTGGCAGGCTAAATTCCGGTCACCTGGTCACAGGGTGGCTTCCTCAATGGGTGGGATGCAGGTGGTCATTTGAACCGTTGGGGGCGGGCCGATTGGCGCGGCCCAGAGGGGGAGTTGATGAGGCGGGGCAGAAATGTACCTGTTGAAGCGAAACCCAACCGAAACCGGGCGTGAACCCGCAAGGACACGTAATTCCCGGGGTATCCTCTGACTTCTAGTCAGTGGAGGACGTCAATGTGAGGTCTTTTGAGGACAGGTGATTTTATGCCAAACACATTAATAAGCGTTACATCCCTTCCGGCAAGTGGATTGAAACAAAAAACAAGGGTAGTCCCAGTAAAACCCCCGCATAGATTAAACTGGGGGATGAATCTGTGAAGTATGATAAGACCCTTAAATTGGGAAAAACCATTATCCACATAGTTAATCCACCTCAAATGACACCAGAAGAAATTGAACAGGTATTAAAGGATTATCACGCTGCGGGATGGGCAATAATTGACGAGTTGGCAGAGAGTGAAGATCAGTTAGTTAATAAAGAAGAATTTCTGGAGGTGTAATTCACGTTGAGGAAAGCAACCCCTATTCCTGATACCCCGGGGATCTGCCACCTGTGCTTTGAACCGGTATGGGCAGACCAATCATATATTTTCGTCGAAGGCGGCCGTCCGGTTCATAAAATCTGCTACCTGCGGCAGCCGAAAAGCTACCGGCAGGACAATCTGCCGGAAGGAAGCCCTTTTGTGAACGAGTGGAAGAAGGGACGTATAGCCTGGCGGTGTTCAAAATGCGGCAAGGGGCTGTGGTTAGACCCTGGGGTTTATGAGAAGGCGTATCGAGATAGCGAAGTTTGCCTTGACTGCCGGGCCTCAATAAAGCAGCTGGATGGTCAAATATTAAAATATTAAAAGGTTGAGGACGGAACTACCTTTGCAACCAGGATGTAATAAGGCTCTGTAAAGTAGCCGTTCAGTCATACGGCATAAAAGAACAAAACAATAGAAGCAGGCCTGCCTGCAGCTCAGCAGGACAGGCTGGAGAAATCGTTTGATGAGATTGGGAAGTTGGTAAACAAGTTTATTTGTTAGCTAGTTGCTATGACGGTAGGCTTTGGGGCAGGAGGACAAGCTGCCCGGAGGCGTGCTGTTAAGCACCTATACAAAGATACAAAATAACCTTAGTTAGTTAATCTGCTTGCTTAGCAACGAAATACTTTCCGGAAAAATCCGGTAAATGGTTCGGCTAAATCTGCGGAACGGAAGGGTGTGGGGAAAAGTGCGCAAAGAGGGTTGTCCGCAAAAATGGAACTTACTAGACAAATATCTTGATGGATTTTATTTTTGTAGACTTAAATTGGTGGAAATAGCAGATTTATTAGGAGTTACACATAAGGCTATAGAAAAAGCGTTAAAGAAGTTTGATCGAGAGGCCTACAACTTTGAACGTGAATTACGCAAGAGTCAAAACAAAATCAAAAGAAAAGAAAACGATAGAGTAAGAAAACAAAAGGAAAGAGAAAAAGAACCATCCTACCATCTTATTGCCAAGCGAATACTTAATGACCAAGAGGTCTTACATATTTTAAGACTTGCTATCAAAAAATTAATCTTAAAAGAAAAGTTAAAATCAGACAAAACTTTCAATGAGCAGATAATGTGTCTCCGTTATATTCCGTGCTTTAAAAACATTTTCCATCCCATTCCACAAGTTACTTCCCCTGACGTAGAATTGATTACTCAAAGAAATATTGAAAAGATTGTTAATTATGAGATTCGTGCTATGCGATCTGACCTGGTAGGAGTTCCAGGGCCGGCCATATTAGAAATACCAGGGTATCTAAGCAGTTATGATGTTCAATCTGCTTTAATATACGCCGAATTAGCTATTAAAACAGCAGGTTATGTGCCGACCGATGCTAGCGTAACAGATGTGCAAGACGGCATTATTAAAATTATTAGCCCGACTGAATTGAAAAAGTTAAGAGACACATATTTGGATGAAAGTATCTCTATGGCAAAAGTACCTGATCAACCCGCCCTGAGTGATTTAACTTATGAGCAGAAAGTAAAAAGAATAAAATCATGGCGGTCACAGGCCAGGGCGGCAGAAAGAGATGCATCTATTTGGAATGTAGGTGGGGGAACTGGCAAAAAAGGTAAGGGCGGAGGCACAGTCAATATTGAAGAAAGACAAAAGTTAAGTGCAAAAAATGGTTATTAGTTAAACGTTTCGGATTTCGACTAACTTGTTTCCAGCACTCACAGTATTGTACGTCAAAATAGTCTTAATCGTAAGACCTGGTAGTTAACGCACATAAAAGAACATTTGTTCTTAGAAATTTTTATAGTATAATATTGGTAACTCAAAAAAATTTAGGGGGTATTTTATTGAACGAACGATTAGAGAGTGTGCTAACTTTTTTTGAAAAAACATTGCCTTCTTATTACAATAGCAAGGAGATCAGAAATAGTCAGGTTCAAATGGCTGTAAACATTGCGGGTATCCTATCATCCAATTCGGATTATCGTAGTATCTTAATTGATGCACCGGTAGGTACTGGTAAAACTTTTGCAGTACTGGTGCCTTCAATCTATAATGTAAAAAAGGAACAAAGCAAAAAAATCATATCGGAACGGGTTATATATGCCACGGCATCTCTTAACCTTCAAGCTCAATTGAGGAATGAAGAACTTAGTATTTTACAAAAATTGGGATGTCTAAATAGTTTTCTGATTGCAAAGGGGCAAACACATTATATTTGCCCCAAAAGATTACAGCAGATCAGTATTAGCCCGATGAAAAAACGTCACTTGGAAGATTTTTGTAATAACGCCCTTGAGGGAGAAAGAACTGAATTTGAACGAAAATATTATCCTCTGGATGATAAAACGTGGAGTAAAATTAATCTTGAGAGTCAGTCTAAATGTAAACATTGTGATTTAGAATGGGCCTGCCCAACGCGGGAACACCGAAATAAGTTTAATGACATGCGACATCAAGTTGTAGTTACAAATCATAATCAATTAATTCAGTCGGTTTTGAACGTCTTGGATTATCGGGCACCAATAATAGATTTTAATCGGGCTGGTATTGTGATCATTGATGAAGCCCATGAATTTGAAGATGCTTGTTTATCCCAAATAGCCCAGCAAGTAACTTTTAATTCGATTATTAAATGGGCTAAAGAAACAATGTATGAATATAAGATTAAATCGGCCGTTAGAGTGTTAAAAAATAGTACGGACAGAATAAGACGTAAATTAGACACTTCAAGTGGTAGACACAAACTTGGTCTGACAGAAAAAGAGGCTTTAAAAGAAATCCAAAAAATCTTGGAAGAATATCAGTCTCGTCAATTGGCCTATCAGGCTAAAAAACTATTTAAAAACATTGAAGATTATGACGAAATTGAACGTGTTCAAGTTGTTATAAAGAATGCTTTAAATGAAGTGGAATATACCAGCTGGATAAATATCGATGAAAATAAAAATGATTCTATTGTAGTAGTAACTAAAAAATTTAAATCAGAGATCAACAAGATTATTAACGAATTATCTAGGAAAAATAAATTAATCTTTACATCTGGCACTCTTGCCGTCAAAGGTAGTTTTGATCACTTATATCATAGCTGGAAAGGAAAACCACCATCATCAACAACCTCTATATTAACCACAGTGTTTAATTATTCTGAGCAAGCGATCGTTTATTTGCCTAAGCATATACCGGACTCTCCAGGTTTAACTTCTCCTATGTTCAAACAGTATTGTGATGCCATAGGAGATGAAATTTACGAATTAATCAAGATTACTAATGGTAGAACCCTTATTTTAGCCACCTCACATAAGCAAATGGAAATGTTATACAATTATTTGCAGCCTAAATTAAGTTTGCTAAATATTAAATTTCTTAAGCAAGGACAAAAAAGTGTTGAGTTATTGTCTGAGGATTTTAAACAAGATGAAACAAGTGTATTAATTGGTACCGGTTCATTCTTTACCGGTTTATCAGTTAAAGGAAAATCTTTAATATCGGTGATATTGTGTAAGTTACCGTTTCCGCCAAAGGACGACCCATTTTTAGATCTTTTGGCTGGTGGAGACGATTATAATGATAGAATGGAATATGTGGACATTCCCCGAATGCTTATTAAATTACTTCAGGCCGGAGGTCGGTTGATAAGAAGTATAAAGGATTTTGGTTGTTTTACGATTTTAGATCCCAGGGTGCATGATAAAAAGAAAGGATATGCTACTCAGGTCATTGAAAATCTAAAACAACAGAAATACCGGATTACAACCGAGAGGGATGAAGTTAAAAAATTCATAGAGTTACGAATGAATATGAAAAAATATCCTTCTTATCCAAAGTATAAAAGAGATAAGCTAAGCATCCCGGAATCACTTCAAAGAGATGAATATCAAGGCATAGTTGTTAATCTATCAAGTAGCCAGGATAAATTTTCTGTGCAGGTTCCTTCAAATGGCAATTCAGTCTTTACACCCAAACAACTTGCTTTTTATAGGGAAATCAGGCTTAAATTAGGCATGAATGATAAGTTATTGAAAACCATTAAAGACCCGTTTGGAATGCTAAAACACCTTTATCAGTTGGCAATTAAAAAAGAATTTCCAATAGATGTTTTAGATACTTTTCCTTATGAATCTGAAGAGCAGAGACAAAATTTTCAAAGGAAGATAAAAGACAATAATTCTCCTTCAAAAGTTGTGAGTTATATTCTATCACCTAAAGAAATTAAAGAACTTGAAAAAAATTGGGCAAAGCCTAAAACTGGGATTAAATAAGAGATAAAAGTGATTATGGTTCTTAAATGAAATGAATGAAATACATTAACTTCCTGGCCCATGAGCCAGGTTTTTCTATTTACAAAGAACATTATGGACGCTGGTGAAATATTGAAGGATTTACACCTGTTCAGAGTAGGACATATATTTTGTGGCTCCGGTGGAGGGGCTATCGGGTTTGAGCAGGCAAAACAGGAGTACCGGGGGATTGCCGGCAGATTTGTCACGGTGGCCGGCATCGACAGCGACCCGGAGGCCTGCCAGGACTTTGAGGCATTGACCTATGGCCAGGCACATAAATGTCTGTCTTTAACGCTTGGGAACTGAGCCACAGCAAGATCTGGGTGGTGCCGTTTAACATTGGGCCGGATGGAAAGATTGAAAGATTGAAGTACAATTGACTTGGGTAGATAGTTGAAGTTTGCTTTCTTTGAGCAGCA
>NZ_AWQQ01000055.1 GCF_002607855.1 Desulforamulus profundi | reverse complement strand
TCTATTATAACTGGGAACGCCCTCACCAAGGCCGTCGTACCAGGGGCAGAACACCGGCACAGGCATTCTTTGTACCATATACTGATCAACTACTCCTGCCAGCCCCGAAGCTCGCTGCTTAAGATGCAAAAAATCAGTGGAACAAAGTGGCGGTCTTGACTGCCACCCCGCGTGTGGTCAGCTTTGACTACCGACGGGGCGGCTCCGGGGACATTGCTTTAACAGATTGCGCCCCTTTTATAATACTTAATATTATTGCTTTTATCATATAAAAAATAAGTCCCGGTGAAATTCCGGGATGTCAAAATTTTAATTCCTTCACAATATCATCTTGTGCGGTAATGCAGTGGTGTCGGAGGCGGGACTTGAACCCGCACGGTTTCCCACACGCCCCTCAAACGTGCGCGTCTGCCGATTCCGCCACTCCGACATGTCTCTTAATCGCAAGTGTTATTATAGCATGACGGGTATCCAGAGGCAAGAACTTTGAATAAGAAATATGTGTAAGGGGTTAAAATTTTAGGGTTTTTTACAAAGTGATGAAGATACCTTATTCCAGTGATTGCTACCATATCCATTTCGACTTATTTTTAGTACCCTTTGTATAAAAGAAATACAAAGGGGGGCCTGGAATATGACCGGGAAAAATAAATGGATGAAATGACGCAGGGAATTAATGGACAGCTGCGGACAGTGTGTCGGCTTCCGAGCCAAGGGTTTGGAACTGCCGGAAGCGGAGGAGAGGCATGTTTGTAAACCGAATGACGCCTGCCCCAGGCATTGCCCCGGATTCCAGTCGGATTTCGATGAGATCGCAAGGGAAATAGCGCCGGAACTGCTCGCAGTCACAACTAAAAATGAACAAATTGAAGCTGTGAATGAAGAAATAAAATCTGATACCCTGGTGCAATGTTCCAGGTGCGGCAGAACCGATGACGCTGGTTATTTGTTACCGGTTCGGCATAAAGGCAAAAATCATTGGATCTGCACCAAATGTCTTCCGGGATTAATTCACGGTTAAACTAGAAGAATGTAGGAGGGTTTCTCCTACATTTTTTATTGTGGTATGATTTAGATATTGAAATCTTAAGTAAAATAGTTCACAATTAATATGTTTGTTTAAATGATTTTTCTAAAAGTAGGGAGTGATACCATTGAAAAATTACGATGTGATTGTGGTTGGTGCCGGCCCTGCTGGTATTTTTACTTGTTATGAATTAGCTTTAAAGGCTCCTCATCTGAAGGTGTTGTTAATAGATAAGGGACGCAACATTTACAAGCGTCAATGTCCTATTCTGCAAAAGAAACTGGTGAAGTGTCCGCCGCCCACTGTAAAAAAGGAAACCGCAGGCTGCATGCCCGCCTGTTCGGTGACCAACGGGTTTGGGGGAGCGGGCGCCTATTCCGACGGGAAGTTCAACATCACCACGGAATTCGGCGGCTGGATGACGGATTATTTGTCTCCCTCCGAGGTTTTGGAACTAATCAAGTATGTAGATCAAATCAATTTAAACCATGGCGCCACAACGGTGGTTTCCGATCCTTCCACACCAACTGTAAAGGATATTGAAAAACGGGGCCTGGGAGTGGGCTTAAAATTATTGCGGGCAGAAGTAAGGCATTTGGGAACTGAGCAAAACCTGGAAATATTAAAAAGCATCTTTGAATATCTCAAAAAATACATTGACATGATGTTTGAAACCGAAGTAGAGGACATCCTTATAGAGAACAAGGATGATAGTAAATATATTAAGGGTATTATCACAAAAACAAAAGAGGTATTTAATGCCAGTAAAGTCGTTATAGTTCCTGGCCGGGACGGCTCTGAATGGTTAACCGGTGTCCTAAAGAAGCACAACTTGGAAATGGACAATAACCAGGTGGATATTGGGGTTCGGGTAGAGACTCTGGATACCATTATGGAAGAAATCAACGAAAATCTCTATGAGGGAAAATTTATTTACCGCTCCTCCACCGGTACCACCGTAAGAACCTTCTGCAGCAACCCGTCCGGACACGTGGTAATTGAGAACCACAGCGGCGTTATGCTGGCCAACGGTCATGCCTATAAAGACAAAAGCCTGGGCAGCCAAAATACCAATTTTGCTTTACTTGTTTCTCATAAGTTTTCCTATCCCTTTGACAAACCCATTGAATATGCAAAATCCATTTCCCGGCTGGCCAATGATTTATCCAATGGTAGCGTGTTAATTCAAAGGTTTGGTGATATTTTAAAGGGACGCAGGTCAACGGATAAGAGAGTAAAGGAAGGATTTGTGGAGCCCACCTTAAAAGAAGCCGTGCCGGGCAATTTAGGGCTGGTATTGCCCTACAATACAATGAAAAGTATTATTGAAATGATACAGGCCCTTGACAGTGTAACCCCGGGTATCGCATCCGAGCACACCCTGCTTTATGGTGTAGAGGCAAAGTTTTATTCTTCCCGCCCGAAGTTAAATGACCGGTTTGAAACCGAAATAGAAGGGTTATATTCAGGCGGCGACGGTGCCGGCATTACCCGCGGCCTGGCCCAGGCCGGGGCCTGCGGAGTCCGTATTGCAAGGGATATCGTTGAAAAATTAGTATAACGTATAATACGGTCACCCGAAGACCGGGTGACTTTTTCATTGCGAAATACTTTAACGAAGAAAGGTTTACTTTAGATTAACCAGTAAATTTCCCGACGTATCAAGTTCCACCAGGGAAGTCTGTGCCAGTAAAAAGAAACAAAAGGGCAGTTAACACCGCCCTTTTTTCCGCGTTTTACTGCATCATTGCCATGGATGTTCCGGACTGGTAAGTATTCGCCATTGTGTTGGTGGTCCGGTCAGCCAGGGTGGGAACCTGGTACATGCCCTTTTGGTTCATGTACTGGAATAATTCATAGGCCTGGTTGATGGCAGACTGGACACAATTTGAGACCATGTTGCGAAGGGTGGGGTCTGCACATTCCAGGGCTGCGGTTGTGTAAAGACATGCAGAGGCTTTGGCGCATCCCAGCATACCGGAAGCAACGTCACGGTCGTCCATTTGGTTCATGCTGTTGTTGGGCTGCTGGGGCGAAGGATTGCGCAGGCCGTATTTGGGGCTGAATTGGCGCGGTGTCCGGTAGGGAACGCCCTGACCGCCCCCTTTGTTATGCATGTAATTGACTAAGTTCTGGTAGCTGTTATGCATATGCTGAATTTGGTTACTCCAAATATTTTGCAGTTGCGACTCTGTAATATGCGGTTGGTAAAGTTGGAACTGGTTAATCCCGTCAATCATGTCTGTCAGAACTTCATGGGTCATCAATACTTCATGGGCGCCTAAGTTTTGTCCCTGGGGGTTGGCCTGCATCCCTGGTATGTTCATCATTTGGGGAAACCCGGCCTGCTGCTGTGTTTGTTGGTACATTTGATTGTTCATGGGGAATTGCCTCCTTAATGGATTTACTGGCTTATCTTTAAGTCCTCTTTTCTACAATACGGGCATCGATCAGATAGCGGTGGAAGAAATATTCACCTATAGCCACTAATAAACCAAAGGTTAGGTAGGCGGTAGCGGTCAATCTTAAGTCTGCCGACATCAGATCCAACAGGAAAAGCAGACCCGCTCCCAGGATACCGTCAGCAACGGAGGCCGTAATATTTCCGTAGTTGGGAAGAATAAATGCATCGCCCACCAGGTAATTGACCGCAGTACCAAGAAACGCGCCTAACAGAGCCCAGGTCCATTCTTGATCGGCTACGAGTGTGACGGCAACCCAGGCCGCTACAAAGGTCATGACAAATTTAACGATAAGAGCAGTCAGAGTTCTCTTCAGGATATCACCTCCTCAGGCCGTTAACATTATGCTCAATTGCCTGAAAATGTATGTATGGAGGTCGTAAGGTAAATAACTTTCATAATAACTGCATCTTTTTTTCAAAAGCCATTCCTTAAAATGCTTAATAATAAAAATATTCCGGGGTTGTGCAACACAGGCTACATGTGTTATTACTGCTATAAGTTTTACGTCTGAAAAATCAAAAATGCCAGGCGGGGCTTAAACCCGCCTGGCATTTTTTAAAAATATTCCTCGGTGATGTCTTTTCCCCGGTCACGCAGGGTATTGATCATGTCTCTGATAACGTGGTGTTTATAGGCATAGATGGCGGGAACATTATCGCAGTCCAAAGCTTCGTTTTTGGCCATACCAACCATGATATGAATGCTGTCCGCCCTCTTCAGCAGGGCAGCCAAACGGCTGGCGCCGTCCCGGGCAGTCTTTAATTCCTTTAGACTGGTATTGCTCTTGAGATGCTCCAGGGTTTGCACCAGGGTAACCGCCCCCTCGGTAACCAGGTCAACCCCCGGCAGCATGCCCACAGGTGGGACTCCTTCGGCCACTGAGGACAGATCGATGAACACTTTGCGGCCCAGTATGCGGCCTACAATTTCCCCGGTGGTGCCGCCGCAGACCACTTTGGCCCCGGGAGCCTCCATGAGTTTCCTCACCACCAGCCTGTCATCTTCTTTCCTTTGGGGCGGGCCGATCAGCATGGTGACATGCACCGGCCGGCGGACCTTTACCACCACGACGGTTACGTCATCCCCCGGTTTTTCCCCGTATAAAGTATTGCACAGCCCGGCTATTTCCTCGGCCCAATCCTGGGCGCATTTATCTTCGGCATAGGAGTCTTCGATAAAGCTGCCGATTCTCTTCCAGTCCCAGCTTACATTCATACGACCGTTGGTGCCGGCATTTAATACCCCGTCGGAGGTTAAAACCAGCCAGTCCTGATCATCCACTTCAAGTTCATATTCACTGATTTTCTTGCCGGCGATCAATCGTTCCACCCGCCGGGGAGTAAACAGCTTGTTCCTGTTGCCGATGAATACCCCTGGGTTATCATACTCCACCAGATAAACTTTACCGTTGTTTTGAATTTGCAGAATGGAGAAGGTGCTGTAGGCGGCATTGATTGTCTTGTCGATGGGAAGGGTCCTGGCCACGGTGTCAATGACTTCATCAATGTGCCCGCCCCGCCGGAGCATGGCGGCAGCGGTTTTTGTGGTCAGGCGGGACAGGATGTTGGCCTTGACACCGCTGCCCAGGCCGTCGGACACCACCACCAGGTCAGCCTGGCCGGTGCGCACGATTTCCACACTGTCGCCGCACAATTCTTCCCCGAATTTTTTTAGTTGAGCCATACCAATGTCTAAACATATTCTCACAGGCGGCACTCCTCTCCTAAAGGGTTTCCTGCCGCATTAACTTAACCAGTTTACCCAATTGAACCTTGGTCTCTGCGGTGGCCTCGCCCAGCAGACCGGCAATTTCCTGGGCCACCATCATTTGTTTTTCGATGACTTCCTGGGCCTGCTGGATGGTCTGGCTCTTAATCAGGTCGTACTGCTCCTTCTGGCGGTTTTCTGAGGTAATGTCCACAAAGATCCCCACCACTGCATCCGTACCCTTTACAGGGAAGATAATCTCCCTGGTAATGATGCCCAGTTCCGGTAGGTGCCGGTGGTATTGACCATTTCCCCGCTCTGGATCACCTTCAGGAAATTGTTGGCGGGCATGAGCGCCAAAATCCTCTGGCCCACCACTTCCGGGGCGGAACATTGGAACAGTTTTTCCGCTGCCGGGTTAATCTCCAGGATATCAAGATTTTTACCAACCACCACAATGGCGTTGGGCATGGCTGATATCACCAGGTTGGACATGGATTCCGCCCGCTTTCTCATATAGGGGATGCACATTTCCACCTCTGCTTTGCCCTGGTAAACCGCTACCGCCTTGTCCCGGCAGGAGTCGTAACCGCAATTGCCGCAGTTAAATTCCTGGGCCGGTGTATGCTTGCCGGTCCGGGCCAGGATGTCCTTAATTTCTGCTTCCGTGGGAATGGGCAAGGTTACTTTTCGATTGGTGAAATCCCGGGTGAGAGGGATCTCCGGCAGCTTGAATTCATCAATTTCAAAGACACACTCGCCGGAAGAATTATAGTACTCCAGCAACTTGCGTTGCCGCATGAAGAGGCTTTCTTCCAGGCAGAGGGAGAGGGGGCCGTTAATGCAGCCGCCCTTACAGGCCCATAATTCCATCAGCTTGGGCGGGTTAATAATTTCATGGTTGGATAGATGTTTGATAAATTCAATACAGTTGTCCAATCCGGACATGGTAATAAAGTTTTCTCCCGCTTCCCTCAATTCATCCGCCACCGTCCAAATCATGCCGCCTTCCACCGGATAGATCCGGTTGTGGCAGGGAGAAAAATTATGAAAGCCTGAAGGGGAGAGGTTATCAACGTCAATACCTTTATTCTGCACCCAATTCCACAGTTCATTGAAACCCAGAAAATAGTCAACGGTGTCATGCAGACCAAGAAGCTGGGCCTCGTCCCGTTTGGCTGCGCAGGGGCCGATGTAGACCACCTTGGCATAGGGATTAATGGATTTAATAACCCGGCCCTGGGCCACCATGGGTGAGACAACCGGCGCCAGCATAGGGATCAACTCGGGATAATGCCGCTCAATGAGATTCACGATGACCGGGCAATAACTGATAAGCATCGGTTTGTTAAAACCCAGCTCTAAATATTTTTTGGTCACCATACCCGCCCCAATGGAAGTTTCCTGGACTTCGGCAAAGCCCAGTTCCTGTAACAGGGTCGGTACCAGATCCGGGTTTTTCAGGGGCAGCGCACTGATAAAGGAGGCAGCCACCACCGCAACCACCGGAGTTCCTTCGGAAATCAACTGCTGCACCTGTTTTAAATCGGAAACCGGCCGCTTGGCCAGCTGGGGACAGGCCAGTATACACTGTCCACAGTGTACGCAAAGTTCATCGATCACCTGGGCGTGTAGCTTGCCTTTGGTGCCGGTGGAATTCATTCGAATGGCTTTCAAATTGCAGATCCTTACACAGCGATAGCAATCACGGCATTTGGCTCCGGTATAAATTAACCCCATAGTCACACCTCGTTTCTCGGGTATGCTTTTATTATCACTCATTCATTCAATTTTGGAAAGCGTATTTCCTTTTGAAAATTGAGTTTTTATCCAATAATGATATTGTTGTGGCCATCCCTGAGTGGTATCCTTAAACAAGGTAAACGAAAATAGTATTTATAGTTTAGCTAAATTTTACATTTTGCTGCTTAGAATGCTGCTATGGGGGGATTTGTAATGAAGAAAAAGCTTTTGTTCATTGTCCTGGTCCTTTTGCTGTTGGCCGGTTCCTACTGGGGTTATGAACGTTACAGCGCACAAGAAGAAAGTGTTTTGACGGCCACCGGTACCATTGAAGCCACCCGGGTGGAACTGACTGCCAAAGTTTTTGGCACCCTTGGCTCTTTGACAGTAAAGTCCGGGGACTCACTGAAAAAGGGTCAACTGGTTGGTCAACTGGTTCGCAATGACCTGGTAGCCCAGAAGGAACGGGATGCCCTGGGGGTGCTGAAAGCGGAAGCCCAGCTGAAGGACCTGACCTCAGGGGCCCGGCTGCAGGAGATAAAAGATGCTTCGGCAGCTGTTAACATCGCCCAGGCGGGCTATGAGAAGGCCAGGGCCGACCACCAAAGGGGAGAGCAGTTATTTAAGGAAGGGGCCATCCCCGCAGACCAATGGGAGAAACTGTCTTTGGATCTTACTGTAAGGCAGAATCAGCTGGAATCTGCCATGGCCAGGCTTAGCTTATTGGAATCCGGCAGCCGTCCGGACATCGTGAAAGCGGCGGCAGTGGAACTGGAACGGTCCAGGGCTGTTCTGAAGGCGTCGGAGGCGCTTTTGGAAGATACCAAAATTATTTCTCCCATTAGCGGCACCGTTTTATCGAAGAACCGTGAACCCGGTGAATTTGTCCAGGCCGGGGCTTCCGTTGCCACAGTGGCGGATTTAAACGACATGTGGATCAGGGTGTATGTACCCACAGATGATTTGCCGAAGATCAAATTAAACCAGCGGGTTCGATTTACCGTCAGCGGCAGCGAGCAGCAGTACCAGGGTGTTATTGAAGAGATCGCCTCCCAGGGTGAATATACCCCGAAGACCATCCAAACCAAAAAGGAGCGCACCAACATCGTCTACGGAGTAAAGATCAGGGTAAACAATCAAGACGGAACGTTAAAGCCGGGCATGCCGGCAGACGTGGTCTTTGAATAGAGGGATGACAATGATCAAAACCGGGAATTTGTGTAAAAAATTCGGACCGGTAACAGCGGTTGACGGAGTCTCCCTGCAGGTAGAGGCCGGGGACATCTTCGGGCTGGTGGGGCCCGACGGGGCCGGCAAAACCACGTTAATACGGATGATTTGCGGTTTGATTACACCTGACAGCGGCAGTGTACAGCTGAACATTTCCCGTGAGTTTGCTTCCGATCGAGGTTCCTTTGGTTACATGCCCCAAAAATTTAGTTTGTACGGGGACCTCACCGTGATGGAAAATATTAATTTTTTTGGCTCCATGTACGGGTTAAACCGGCAAACCATCCAGCAAAGGGCGGACGAAATTTTGCAAATTACCAATCTTATCGACTTTAAGCAGCGATTTGCCGATAACCTCTCGGGGGGATGAAGCAAAAACTGGCGCTCACCTGCGCATTGGTTTCTCGGCCCGGTTTGCTGGCGCTGGACGAACCGACCTTTGGGGTAGACCCGGAGTCCCGCAAGGAGTTTTGGAAAATACTCTACCAGTTAAACAGGGAGGGAATGACCATCCTGGTATCCACTCCCTATATGGATGAAGCGGAGCTTTGTAAAAAAGTAGGCTTTATGAATAACGGCAAGCTGGTGGCCGTTGAGACTCCCAAACACTTGAAAGCCAGCTTTCCTTACAAACTGCTGGAAGTGAAGGCAGCCACCCGGGAACCGGAACTCTTCAGCCACCTGGCAGAGGTTATCGACATCAGCTTCTATGGCGACAAGTACCGTGCTGTTGTGAAGGATGTTGCCAGGGCCGAGGAGGCCATCATGACAATTTTGCGCCGGCGGGGCATTCAATTGCTGTCCTTACGAGAAGTAGCGCCCTCCATGGAGGATGTCTTTGTGGCGCTGGCAGAACTTGAGGTGGTGTAAATGGATTATGTGGTGACGACCAGTGAGTTGACCAAAACCTTTGGCAACTTTACCGCTGTTAATAAGTTATCCATTACTATAAGACCGGGAGAAATCTACGGCTTTTTAGGTCCCAACGGCTCCGGTAAATCCACCACCATCCGGATGCTATGCGGTATTTTGGAGCCCACCGCCGGTTCCGGCAGGGTGCTGGGGTTTGACCTGGCCAGGGAGGCCGAAAGAATAAAGCCGCATATTGGCTATATGTCACAGAAATTCAGTCTCTATGATGATTTGACGGTCAATGAAAATCTCAATTTTTATGCCGGGCTGTACAGTGTGCCCTGGCAGAGGCGAAAACCAAGAATTCAGGAAATGATTGAGATGGCCGGCCTCACAGGCCGGGAAGGGGAACTGGTGGCCAATTTGAGCGTTGGCTGGAAGCAGCGCCTGGCCCTGGCTGCGCCATTATTGCCAAACCTGCCATCCTGTTTTTGGACGAACCCACCAGCGGCATCAGCCCCACCAGCCGTAAAATGTTTTTTGCGATCATTCAAAGGCTGGCCAACGAGGGGACCACGGTGATGGTAACCACTCACTTTATGGATGAAGCCGAGCGCTGCAGCAGCATTGCCTTTATTTCCGAGGGAAACTTGATTGCCAATGACACGCCGGATAATTTACGAAATAAAGTTATTGAAGGCGTCCTGGCTGAGCTGGAGATCGATGACCCCCTGGGAAAACTACAGCAAATTGAGCAATTACCCTACGTGAAGGAATGCTCCGTGCACGGCGCCCTGCTGCACGTTTTACTGGAAAAGGAACAACATCTCAAGGAGTTACAAGCTTTCGCAAAGACCCGGGTTAACAAAATCACCCCGTCACTGGAGGATGTCTTTATCGCTCTCTCCAAAAAGAAAAGGAGGGGATCTGCCGGTGAGCAGGATACTATCCGTGCTGTATAAAGAGTTCTTGCAAATGAAAAGGGACAGGCTGACCATTGGACTGATCTTTATGCTGCCCTTGGTGCAATTGCTGCTGTTTGGTTTTGCCATTCAAACCGAGGTGAAGCATATTCCCACGGTGGTCTTTGACCAATCCCTGTCCGGTGAAAGCCGTGAACTGCTGGAGTCTTTTAAAGCCTCAGGATATTTCGATATCACCGAAGTGGCGGGGAGTTATGAGGATGTCACCCGGATGATTGACAGAGGCACCGTAAAAGCGGGGATTATTTTACCGCCGGATTTTGCCAGGAGCGTCAGGCAGGGGGAGACGGCGCCGGTGCAGGTCCTGGTTGACGCCACGGACAGTATGGTGTCAAACTCCGCCATCGCCACCGCCAACGCCATCGGACTCCTGAAAGCGCAAAAAGTGGTGGTTCAGAAGGCCGGTATGGTAAACCCTCCCTATGACATCCGGGTACGCCCCTGGTATAATCCCGACGGTATTACTGCCTATTACATGGTTCCGGCCATTTTGGGGATTATTGTCACCATGACCATGGTGATGATGACTTCCATGGGCATCGTCAGGGAGAGGGAGAGGGGAACACTGGAACAATTGATCGTAACCCCCATTAAGTCCTATGAATTGATGATCGGCAAAATCATCCCCTACATCGCCCTGGGTTACGTGCAGATTACCGTGGCCCTGCTGGTGGGGACCATTGTTTTCGGGGTACCCATTCGCGGCAGCCTGCTGCAGCTGTATCTTTTAACCCTGTTCTTTATCACCGCTTCCCTGGGCATCGGGGTGTTGATCTCCAACCTGGCCAAAACCCAGATGCAGGCCATGCAGATGTCCTTTTTTATCCTGCTGCCCAGCATTTTGTTATCCGGCTTCATGTTCCCCAGGGATGCCATGCCGGTGGTAGTGCAGTACTTGAGCAACCTGATCCCCTTAACCTTTTATCTCACCATTATCAGGGGTATTGTATTAAAGGGCATCGGTTTTTCTTATCTCTTGCCCCAGGTGACAGCCCTGCTTGTGTTTACGGTGGTACTGATAGGCTAAGTATCGCCAAGTTTAAGAAAAAGATTGCCTAGTCTTTCACAGGTGGTGATAACGTGGATACCCGGGAGAGAATTGTTCTATATTTTAAGGAATTGGCGGACGAAAGGGGCTTTTACGGGGCCACCGTAGACGAACTGGCCGCCCGTAATAATATGAGCAAACGGACCATTTACCGATATTTTAAGAGCAAAGAGGAAATCATCGAAGCTGTAGTGCTGGCAAAGGTGCAGGAAGTTGAAAGGGGAATTCTTAGCATCCTAAACAGCAAAGAGAACCCCGTTAAAAAGATGACCCAGTTTGTTAAATTCTTGTCCGAAAAATTACGATCTTTTAACCCCAGGGTTTACGGCGATTTACAAAGACATTACCCGGGGATCTGGGAAAAGGTAGAACAGCTTCGAGCTTCAAACATAAAATATTTGATTCAAGTCATGGTGGAAGGGAGCGAGCAGGGGTACTTCAAAGAAATCAACCCCACCATCGTTACAGCTTCCTTATTAGCCACCATCAGAGCGGTCGTAAACCCAGCCTTTATGCTGGAAAACAACCTGACGCCCGAAGAAGCCTTTCAAACAATCATGCACACCTTTTTGTACGGTATTGTGGCGGAAAGGTAGACAAAACATAATCCCCGTCCGGTGAGACGGGGATTATGTTTTATACAGCGGCTTTTTGCCTTCGCCGTATAGATAGTAATAAACCTTATAGTTCCAGAGGGCACGGCGTATGTATTGCCTGGTTTCCATAAAGGGTATCTGGTCAATGGTTTTGCGTTCGCCGGTCCAGTGCTGCTCATTTAACCAGTTTCTTACGTTGCCCCGACCGGCGTTATAAGCGGCAATGACCAGCACCGGATCACCCTGAAATTCATGAAATAAATCGGCAAGATACCAGGTGCCCAGGCTGATGCTGGTTTCGGCGTTATACAGTTTCTCCGGGGGTATCGGGCAGCCGCCGATTTGTTGGGAGATCCAATTGGCGGTGTCCGGCATAATCTGCATAAGTCCCCTGGCTCCTTTGGGGGAAGTGGCGCCGGGTTGAAAATTGCTTTCGGTTTTAATAACGGCAGCCACCAACAGGGGGTCAAGTCTGTTCACTTCAGCGTAGTGATAAATTAATTCCTGGTGCTGAAAGGGATACAACCAGCGGCCGATTTCCTTGTGATTAAACCACAGCAATACCAGTAATATGAGCAGCAGGAGCCTTCGTTTAATACCTCTGTTTTTTTTTCGTCGTAAGATCAAAACAATCACTCCTGCAATCCGGATCCTAATAAATTATACTCCAATAAATGGAAATTAATGCCCGGCATGAAGGTCCTGCCATATTTCTTTAACTTGCCTTTTCACATCTTCCGGTGAACCGGTGTTATGGATGACCACACGGGCGAATTTCTTTTTTTCTTCCTGTGGCATCTGGCTGGCGATTTTTTGCCGTGCCTGCTCCAGCGAAATCTTGTCCCTGGCCATCAGGCGCCGGAGCTGTTCCGCCGGCTCCACGGCAACCAGCCATACCTGGTCCACCTTTTTATGCCAGCCAACCTCAATCAATAAGGGAACTTCCAGTACCAGTATGCCGCCCGGGTGGGTTTTACTAAAAGTCCTAATTTGACGATTCATTTCTTCTTCGATGCGGGGGTGTGTGATTTTCTCCAGCCTGTCCCTGGCTGCGGCATCCTGAAAGATGATGGAGGCCAGTTTCTTGCGATTGAGGGTTCCATCATCATGTAAAACACCCGGTCCAAAGGAGTTGACAATCTCCTTTAGGGCCGGGGTACCGGGTAAAACCACCTGCCGGGCCACCTGGTCCGCATCAATGACCTGGGCGCCCAGTTCCCTTAAATAGTTTGCCACAGTACTCTTACCGCTGGCGATATTGCCGGTTAATCCAATAATCATTGAGCGACAACTCCTTGCCGGATGACAGGTCTAGCGAATTTTAAAAATTCCCATGGCGATGAGAATGCAGCCGGGCAGCATGGCGAGCTGCCGGCCAAGGAAGCTGCAGGCAAAGGATTTGCCCAGCAGCAGTCCTACATAGGTAAGAAGAATATGACCAATGCCGACCACAGCTGCGGTCAAGGTGGGACTGAAACCAAACATGGAGACGGCAAAACCGGCGCCAAGGGCGTCCATGGCCAGGGCAGCCCCCAGCAGCAGGGCCTCCCGGGCGGAAATTACACCCGACCGGTCCAGGTCGGCAATGGAGGGTTCCCGTAACACTTGAATGACCAAACCCAGGGATTTGATGCGTATCTGCATGACGGTCCGTTCAAGTCCCGGGCAGTCTTCCTGCCCTTCCTCCTGCCTGGCGTCTCGAATGGACTGCACCAGAATCCAGATGCCCACCAGCAGTAAAAGAATACCCCCCAACCTGTGGGCAAAGGCCGGTGAAATGAGCTGTGATACCATGCGGCCTGCGGTCATGGAAAACACAACCGTCAGAACAGACATACCGCTGATGATCAGGAGAGACGAAAACGGGATGCGAATGTTCCGAATCCCGTAGGCCACCCCGGTGCCCAGGGCATCCATGTTTAATGCCAGGGCAAAGGCAACCATCGTAAGCAAATCCATGTCTTTCCCCCACTCGACATTATCTTTCATCTACAGTCTATGAGGGGAGTGACGCAGGAGTGCTTTCCACTATTTTGGTTTTTGACAGGACGGGCAATAGTAGGAACTGCGTCCCGCCACTTTTATTCGTTCAATGGGCCGGCCGCAATGGGAACAGGGGAGGCCTTCCCGGTTATACACCTTCAAATGATGCTGAAAACTACCCGGACGGCCCTCGCCGTCCACATAATCCCGGAAGGAAGTTCCACGGTGTTCGATCCCCCCGGCAATGACTTCTATAATGGCCTTGTGCAGGCCGGCGGCTTCCCGGGTGGTTAAGTCGGGGGCCAGGCGTTCTGGGTGAATTTTAGCGCGGTATAGGCCTCATCGGCATAAATATTGCCCAGACCGGCCACAAAGCACTGGTCCAGCAGCAGTGACTTAATCCGGGTGCGACGGCGCCGCAGTTCTTTCTTCAAAAACTCCCTGGTGAATTCCTGGTCCAGAGGTTCCGGACCCATATCTTTAAGACCGGACAGTCCGGACACTTCAGCGGTGGGCACCAACTGCAGCCGGCCAAAGCGCCGGACATCGGCAAACCTCAATTGTTTCCCGTTATCCAGGTGGAAGATGACGTGGGTATGCTTTTCCATAGGCAAATCCGCCTCGCAGTAAATCAGGCGTCCGGTCATCCGGAGGTGAACCACCAGGGTGAGACCGTCACTTAAATGAATCAGCAGGTATTTGCCACGGCGGCCAAGTTTCTTTTGAAATTGTTTACCGGTAATCTGTTCGATAAACTGCTCCGGTTTGGGAGAACGGATGACTTCCGGCATAACCAGGTCCACAGCAGTAATGGTAAGTCCGGACAGGTGTTGCTCCAGGGAACGAACCACGGTTTCGACCTCTGGCAGTTCAGGCAACGGGTGAGCACCTCCATAAGACAGTAAAGGCATTAAATGGGTTTTGCTTCATACCAATTGGGTCCCAGTTTTATATCCACCACCAACGGCACATCCAGGGTTAACGCATTTTGCATGCAATCCCGCACCAGCACGATAAGAGGCTCAATTTCTGCTTCCGGGGCATCAAAGATCAGCTCGTCGTGCACCTGTAAAACCATCTGGGCAGCAAAATCGCGTTCCTTTAATTCTTTGCTGATTTTCACCATTGCCAGTTTAATGATGTCGGCCGCACTGCCCTGGATGGGCGTATTCATGGCGGCTCGTTCACCGAAATTGCGGATGTTGAAATTCTTACTGAACAACTCCGGCAGGTAGCGGCGGCGGTTCAGGAGGGTGGTAACATAGCCCCGTTCTTTTGCCTCCTGAATCACCCGGTCGATGTAATTCCGTACCCCGGGGCAACGGGCAAAATAGTTTTCGATATAAGTCCTGGCTTCCTTGCGACTCACCTTGAGATCCCTGGCCAGACCAAAATCGCTGATGCCGTAGACAATGCCAAAGTTTACGGCCTTGGCCCGGTTACGCATCTCCGGGGTTACCAGCTCCATAGGCACCCCAAAGACTTCCGAGGCTGTGCGGGCATGAATATCCTGGCCCTGCCGGAAGGCATCCAGGAAGTTTGCGTCCTGGGACATGTGCGCCAGAATTCTCAATTCAATTTGCGAATAATCCGCAGTCAGAATTAGATTACCCTTTTGCCTGGGAACAAACACCTTGCGGATGCGCCGGCCGGATTCCAAACGGATGGGAATATTTTGCAAATTGGGTTCCGCGCTGGATAACCTGCCGGTGGCTGTGACAGTTTGATGGAAGGTGGAATGCAGCCGGCCGGTTTTCGGGTCCACCAGTGCAGACAGGCCGTCGGCATAGGTGGATTTTAATTTGGCCATCTGGCGGTATTCCAAGAGAAGGGCCACAATCTCATGTTCCTCCGCCAGTTTTTCCAGCACTTCTGCATCGGTGGAGTACCCGGTCTTGGTTTTTTTAAAGACCGGCAGCTTTAATTTCTCAAACAGGATCTGCCCCAGTTGCTTGGGGGAGTTAATATTAAAGTTTTCGCCAGCCAGTTCATGTATTTTAGCCGCCAGAGCCTCGGTAATGTCGTGCAGTTCGGCGGACATATCTTTAAGTCCCTGCTTGTCCACCGCAACCCCGGCGATCTCCATCTCGGCCAGTACGGAAACCAGGCGTAATTCCACTTCAAGGAAGAGCCTGTCTTCTTCCCGTTGCACCAGTTTCTTAAAAAGCTCCTCCGCCAGGCGGAGGATGGCCTCTGCCTTGGCGGCCATAGCCGTCTCTCCCTCCGGCGGGAGAACGATCCCCAGGTGCTCCAGGGCGATGTCCGTCAAAGCATAATTGGACGCCGTGGGATTGAGCAGGTAGGCCGCCAGCATGGTATCGGAGGCAATGTCCTGCAACTGAATGCCATGGTTGTACAGCAACCAGATGGCGTTCTTGGCATCGTGGAAATATTTTTCAATGGCCTTGGTTTCACAGAGAGCCCGGAGGATGGTTAAACTCCTGTCGGAGGAAGGATCTCCTTGGACCGTCAGTAGGTAAACGTCCTGGCCCGGTATCGCAAGGTAAATGGCCTTGATTCCCTTTCCCCGGTCGCCGTCCAGGAAAATGGCCGTTTTACCGGCATGGCTGGCCTGGATTAAAACTTCGTCATAATCCTCCTGGCCGGTAACGGTTTGGTAGCCCACCTGGTAGGTTTCCAGGGGCGGCAGGTCGCTTTCAAACTTATTCTTACCCTCCCTGGACGGCTTGCCGGCTGCCTGTTCAGAGGTAAGCTGCCTGATTAAGCTTTTAAACTCCAGTTCCTTAAAGATTTCCAAAAGCTTTTGGTGATCCGGCCCCCGCCAGGAGCATTGAGACAAATCCAGTTCCATGGGCGCATCTTGGATAATGGTGGCCAGTTTCTTGGAGAGAACGGCCTGCTCCTCCTTACCCCGCAGGAGTTTCTGGTACCTGGAAGACAAGCCGTCGATATTTTCAATAATGCCTTCCATTGAGCCATATTCTTTGATCAGTGCAGTGGCGGTTTTTTCACCGATGCCCGGGACACCCGGGATATTATCCGAGGCGTCCCCCTGGAGCCCCTTTAAGTCCACAATTTGGCCGGGGGTTACACCAAACTTATCCCAAACCTTTCCTTCATCGAAAAGTTCGATTTCCGTAATGCCTTCCGGGTGAGCATTACTTTGGTTTTCGGGGAAACCAGCTGCAGGGCATCCCTGTCGCCGGTCAGGATCAACACGGTAAGGCCCGTGGCTTCCGCCTGGTTGACGATGGTGCCGATTAAATCATCCGCTTCGTACCCTTCCAGCTCAAAGTAGGGGATTCGCATCGCTTTCAGAATCTCTTTTGCGAGAATAAACTGGGGCCGCAGCTCATCCGGCGTGGCCTTGCGGGTACCCTTGTAGTCAGCATAGTCTTGATGGCGAAAGGTCACTTTGCCTTTGTCAAAGGCAACTGCCACCAGGCCTGGTTCTTGTTCCTTGAGCACCTTTAAAATCATATTGGTAAAACCATAAACAGCATTGGTAATAACCCCTTGACTGTTGGATAAAAGGGGAATAGCATGAAAGGCCCTGTGAATCAGGCTGTTGCCGTCGATAACGAGCAAGGTATCTAGGGACAAAGTAAGCACCTTCCTTATTTAGCATCATTAGTATTTTCAGCAGGGATGTGCAAAATACCTTCAGACATTGTAAATTTACCTGACGCTTATCAAAAGGAAGGACTTTACAGCGGTCGCCTCGAATGTATCAAAGTAGAAAAAACCTTATGGGGTGATGAGTTGTTTAGAAAACTGCTTGTAATTTTGACTGTTATCACTTTTTCCTGGTCTGTGCCTGCCTCTGCCGCCGAAAACGATAAGGCTCTGGCCGGAGCGTCTACCCTCGGCGAGGTATTTGGATATATCAGCCAGTACCATCTGAAACAGCCGGATGTTGACCAGTTAACCAAGGCAAGTATCAAGGGCATGCTGGATTACCTGAACGATCCCTATACGGTTTATTTTTCTCCCGGAGAACTGGAACAGTTCAGCGATGAGTTGAACGGGGACTTTGAGGGAATTGGCGCCGAACTGGAGATGCAGCAGCAGTACCCCTATATCGTCCGCGTATTAAAGGGTTCCCCCGCCGAGTCAGCCGGGCTGAAGAACGGGGATGTCATTGTGGCGGTGGACGGTAAGGATCTGGCGGGGAAACCGTTATACGATGTTGTAACCCTGCTGCGGGGTGAGAAAGGAAGCAGCGTCAGCATAACAGTGCGAAGGGCCGGTCAGCCGGACAGGCAGGTGACCATCACCCGGAACACCGTCAACCTGCCCACCGTGCACGGGAAAGCCTTGGGTCACGACATTGGTTTAATTGCTATCGAAAGTTTTGGCATGGAAACCGGAGAGGAATTTGCAAACGCACTGGGGAAACTGCAAGAGGAAGGTATCCAGTCCCTTATCATTGACCTGAGAAATAACGGCGGTGGCTATGTGGATTCTGCCGCAGAAATTGCTTCCTACCTGCTGGGCAAGGATAAGACGGTTTTTGTTACCGAGGACTGGGAGAAAAATAAGGATTCCTTCGTTACGGAACTGGACCCTTTAATTAAGGAGATGCCGGTGGTGGTGCTGGTGAATGAACAGACTGCCAGCGCATCGGAAATTCTGGCCGGAGCATTACAGGACTATGGAGCTGCAACCCTGTTGGGAACCCATACGTACGGCAAAGCCACCGTGCAGGATATCATCCCCCTGCAAAATGGAGGAGCGCTAAAACTGACCACAGCATTTTACACAACACCCAAGGGCCGCCTTATTGACGGGGTCGGACTGCAGCCGGACCGTTACGTCAGCACACCGGGGCTTCAACTATATGCTGCCAGGCAGCTGTTGCATCCAACCAAGCGGGTGATTCAATTTACCGGGGAAGATTCTAAGGTGATCATCAATGAGGAAACCTTTTATGTACCCGGAGGGGTGCTGAAGGAAAAGGGGGGCATTTTATTGCCCTGCGTTTTACCCTGGAGGCCCTGGGATATGAGGTGAAATGGGACAGTAAATTAAACGACATTCTGGTGACTGGCAATGGACAAGCCTGGATGCTGCCTACGGATAATAAAAATAGGACCGTTAAGGGCAGCTCAAAACCACTTAGTCAGCCGTTAAAGAAAAAGAACAATACAACGTATATCTCTGTGTCAGACCTGGTCTCCATGGGAATTCAGGTTACCGTCCAGGATAACAAAGTCATCATTGATATGTAAATGTCAACAAACCGGAGGTTTCATCCTCCGGTACTATTTTTTCTGAATGGTTAATATACTTAAAGGGTGATGAAGGGAGGGGAATTTCGCTGGAATATTTAGAACCTTTACTGCACCAGGTGACCGTGCTCATTGCCGCTCTGGGCTACTGGGGTGTCGGCATTGGCATGGCCATAGAAAGCGCCAATATTCCGCTGCCAAGCGAAGTCATCCTACCTTTCGGGGGGTATCTTGTTTATGCCGGTCGACTGGATTTTTGGGGCACCGTAATGGCCGGCACAGTTGGCGGCACCATTGGCTCCATCGGGTCCTACTACCTGGGCATCCGCGGGGGAAGACCTTTTTTGCAGCGGTATGGCTGCTACCTGGGCATCACCGAACGAAAGCTGGCCATGGCAGACTACTGGTTTGAGCGTTATGGAGAGGCCACCGTATTTTTTACCAGGTTGATGCCCATTATCCGTACATTCATTTCATTGCCAGCAGGTATTGCCCGCATGAATTTTAAAAAATTTGTCATTTACACCTTCCTGGGGTCTTTACCCTGGAGTATTTTGCTGGTTTACGCCGGTTATGCCCTGGGGCAAAACTGGCAGGCCCTGAAACCCTGGTTCCACCGCATGGACTTTTTGGTGGCCTCCTTGCTGGTTGGCGTTTTCTTGTACTCCCTCTGGTACAGGTGCAAACGTAAACGATAAAAGGAAAGGAATTCCCCCGGGTTAATTTCCTGGGGGAATTTTATGTGGCGGTTTATTATTGTATTTAACATCGACATCGCTGCCCCGGTTTTTCTTCAGCATCCTGGAGATAAGAGGCCAGGCCACCAGGGTGAGCAGGATAAGCAGGATGGTAACCTTTGTGGCCATTCCTTCAGCCTGGACGAAACTGTGCCCGAGGGCTGTATAAATAACGATTTCCGGTAATTTCCCCACGGCGGTGGCGATAAAAAATCCCCGGAAGGCCATTTTACTCAAACCAGCCACGTAGCTGATGATGCTGGAAGGAATGACCGGTATCAACCGGGCCATAAAGACCATCCAGGGGCCTTCGCTGCAGCTCATTTTATCAACCTTTGCCATGTACGTTTGTTTCAGGCACCGGTAGACGATTCCCCTGCCAAAACCCCTGGCCAGATAGAAGGCGATGGATGCACCGAGGATGGAACCGGTTAATGTAATTAGAATGCCATACCAGAGACCAAAGATAAACCCGTTGGCGCCCGCCAGCAGAAACAGCGGCAGCGGTGTAAATAATGTCTGCAGCACCATCAGTAAAAGACTGACGACCACGGTCATAGCCCCAAAGGAGCGAAGGTACTGTGCCAGGTGTTCCGGGCTGGTAAAATGTTTTGCATCCCAGGCAGGGTGTAAATGAATGTCCAATCCATAAAAAACGGCGGATGCCACAACAAGGAAAATAACCGCTATCATCATTTTTCTTACTATCACCATTTAAAAAACCCCTAGCCTAAAGTTTGTGGCACAAATTTACTATACCAGAACCCGGTAACTTTGAAAAGCATAAGGAGTTTACTCCTTTATAGTATTAAATCCCTTGCGTAAAGGTTAGGAAGCATTATTGTAAAGAACAATTCCCTAATCAAATACCATCTGTTGTAAAGGTTTAAACAGGCAGGTTTTACCATAATCCGGCAGCCGGTTATTACTGCGGTCTGTGTCATTCTTTTCACCACTCTTTATAGACTCTCTATTTACCTTGCCCAAAAATTTTTTATCTATGTTACAAAATCCGGTCAAAACAAAAGGATTCGGGGTTTTTCATACCCTGAATCCTTTGTTTTTCTTAATCTATGGTGCCGGGGCCCAATTTTAAAAGTTCAGATACGGTAACCAGCTGGTAGCCTCTTTCTTCAGGCCCTCCAGCACCTGGGGCAAAGCATCCGGGGTTTGCAGGCAGGTGTCACTGGCGTGCATCAAAATGATGGCACCGGGTTCAACCTTTTTCAGCACGTTTCTGGTAATGGCTGCTGCACCTGGCTTTTTCCAGTCCAAAGAATCGGCACTCCACTGAATGACCTTATAGTTTAATTCCTCCGCCGTGGTTAACACCATGTCGTTCCAGTCGCCGTTTGGGGTGCGAATAAGGTTGGGTTCTACGCCGGTCACTTCTTTGATTTTTTGGTGAGCAGTGAGAATATTTTTCTTTACCTCTTCCTTGGAGAGCTCGCTTAAATTCACGTGTTCCTCACCATGGCTGGCGACTTCATGTCCCTCAGCCACAATCCGCCTGGGGAATTCGGGGTGCTTGACAGCCCAGGGACCGGAAATGAAAAAGGTAGACTTTACATTGTATTTCTTTAAGGTGTCAAGTACCGGTCCGGGGACTTTGGTGCCCCAGCTGATATCAAAGGTTAAAGCAGCTACTTTTTTATCTGTTTTAACCTTATAGATTGCATATTTTTTGCCTGTGGTGGTTACCACCTGCTGCTGGTATATCAGGGCAGTAAAAAATACTGCGCATGCCAGGACGGCCCCCGCCAGCAGCAATTGTTTCTTAAATTTACGGTAGTCAAAGATATATACCTTCAAAATACACACCTCCCCTGTAATCACTTCTATAAATATTTACCAGCAATGGAATATATGAGTTATATTTTGCAAATTACCCAGAAATAATAATTCTTTCCTGTTATCTCCTTGGGGAATTAGAGAAAAAATAGTTGCGGAGGAGGGTGAAAATTGAAGCTGAACAAAGTTCTACCCGTCATTTTGCTTCTTTTAAGTTTTAACTTTTTTATTCCCCGCCTGGGAGCGGCGGATCCCAGGCCGGACGGCAAGCCTCCGAAGATAAAAGCCTCGGCCGCCTGCTTAATGGATGTGGCCACCGGCCGAATTTATTATGAAAAAGATGGGGACAAGAGGAGGGAACCGGCCAGTTTAACCAAAGTCATGACTGCCATTTTGGCCATAGAAAACGGCAATCTCAAAGACATCGTTACTGTCGGCAAAAGGGCTGCGGCTGTTTCCATGGGTCAGGATATCGGGTTAAAAACCGGAGACAGACTTTACCTGGAAGATTTACTAAAGGCGGCTTTAATGTATTCTGCCAATGACTCCACCGTAGCCATCGCAGAGCACATTGGCGGCAGCCATGACATGTTTGTAAAGATGATGAACGATAAAGCCCGGGTTCTGGGCATGAAAAATACCCGTTTCGCCAATACCAACGGGTACCACCACCCAAATCACTATACCACAGCCAATGACCTGGCCATTCTTACTTCCTACGCCTTAAAAAACAAAACCTTTGCCAAATTTGTGAAAACTGAAGAGGCAACCATTACCTGGCTGCCCGGAGAGGAAGACATAAAAACATCCAAGGATGTAAAAGATGAGCATCCCAAACAGCGTGTACTGCACAATACCAACCGTTTGCTTCGTTCGGACTTTGAAGGTATCGACGGCGTAAAAACCGGCACCACACCCAGGGCCGGCAACTGTTTAATTGCTTCCGCCACCAGGGAAGGGCGGCAGCTGGTGGCAGTGATTTTGCACAGCAACAACCGCTGGAACGATGCCACCAGGCTTTTGGAATACGGCTTCAATGAAATAAAACCGGTGGTCCTGACTGAAAAGGATGAAGTCATTACGGAACTGCCTGTACTTGATGGGTTGGACAAAAAAGTCAGTCTGGTTGCCGCCCAAAGGATAGAAGTCTATCTCCCGAGAATTGACGTTGACAAAGTGGAACGAAAAGCAACCCTAAATCCCACACCCACCGCTCCGGTGAAACAGGGAACCAAACTGGGAACTGCCACCTACTTCCTTAATGGTAAAGAAATCGCCTCGGTGGACCTGGTAGCGAACCGGAACATTGAGCGGGTGTCCTGGTTCAACCGCCTGTTTGACTAGATCTTCATCCTCAAAGCAAAAAAAAAAGCACTACCCCTGGCGGGTAGTGCTTTTTAAAAAATATTTATAGAGAGGAGGTGAAGTGGTATGACTAAATTATACAGAAAAAGACAAATTGTTTGTTTAGGATAAGTTAAATTTTACGTTAAAATCCATTAATGTTAAGTAAAAAAGAAATCAATCTTTCTCTTGACTTTTTATTTATCTTCGTCTATTATTTATTATGCAGCTTGGATGGGTACTCCGGCAGCGGAACGCCTACCGAAGAGGTACAGTTAATAATTATAAACAGGGGACGTTAGCTCAGATGGTTAGAGTGCTGCGTTGACATCGCAGAGGTCACTGGTTCGATTCCAGTACGTCCCACCAATATAAAGCCTGCGGGGCTTTTTGTTGTTTAGGAAATTATGCTTTTTCCTAAAAAAGCAAATAACTTAATAACTTAAGTACCTGGTACCTAAGTTATTTTTCCTCTTTTCCATAGGGAAGAGGAATGTACTGGACTGAAGGTCTTCTTTGCGGGGGCTGGGGGTATAAGTCCATAATGGCAAATATTTCTGCAGGGAGTTCGGTCGACACGGGCAGCCCCAACTTCTTTAAAAATTCACAGTTAATGGGATAATCATGGGTCCAGCGACCGCTGCTTAAAATGTCTGCAATTTCCCGTGCTTTTTCTTCCCCCAGGTTATCGGTTAAGAGATAAGTGATAAAATCTCCGACCTGGGCAATGGCTTTAGCGGACATGTCTGCTAAGATCAGGGTATTGTCATCCACTTTTTGGGTACCTTTCAGCCTGACAGCCTCTAAAATAGACACAGCAGGATACTGGCCGATCTGCGGGTCAACGGGGCCCAGGACGGCGTTCCCGTCCATGATAATTTCGTCTGCCGCCAGGGCAATCATGGTACCGCCGGACATGGCATAGTGGGGCACAAAGGCTGTCACTTTGGCTTGATGATTTTCCAGGGCCCTGGCGATTTGTTCAGAGGCGAGCACCAGGCCACCGGGGGTATGCAACATGATATCAATGGGCATATCCGGTGGTGTAAGCCGGATGGCCCGTAATACTTGCTCGGAATCTTCAATATTGATGTACCTGGAAAAGGGGATGCCCAAAAAGCTAAAGGATTCCTGCCGGTGGATCAAGGTAATTAACCGCGACCCCCGGTGCTTTTCAAATTTCCTGGTCAGGTGAAATCTTTTTTGATTTATTTTTACCTGCTGCCACATGGGGCCTAACGCCATCATTAGAAAAAAGATCCATATTAAGGTGCCGAATAAAAACTCCATACTGTTCCTCCCTTCATGTTGTTGTCAAGTCTGTTTTTTCTGCCTGCTATGAGTTTTCTCTACAAATTAATATTTAACCTTTTAAAAAGTAAATACGTAAGGATTTGTTCAGTTTTTTGTAGTCTTTAAAGCTGTAGAAAAAACACCCTTTGGGGGTGTTTCTTGTAAATGTACCGACGGTACATTTACCTGCAGCCTCAGCCGCCTTTGCCAATGATTTTAAAGATTAAAAAAATAATAATGGCCAGGGCCAGAAAAGAACCAATGCTTGTCAGATCCAAAGGGTTAACCCTCCTTTCTTTGTGTACAAAGATTCGATATGATTAGCCCAATTCCTTTTCCTTATATTGATATCCGCTAAATAAATGTTTATGATATAATATTAAATAAGGAGGGTTTGGTTTTGGATATTAAGTTTATTATAGGAATAGGATTCCTGCTCATCGCAGCATTTATCTACTTCACTCAGGTTGTCTAAAAATAACTCCTACCGGTCTACACTTATTATCGCAAAACGTAAAAACCGCTTAGGAACCACATGACGGTTCTTAAGCGGTTTTTATTATTCTATCACTCTTTTTCAGGTTTTGCCGTTATGTTCATCTGTAAACCTATAATGTCTTTTATATCGTTTACCACCGGAACAACCTGTTCCGTCAGACTCTCCAGTTTTACTAATAATTGCTGGATTTTTTCAATCTTTTCTTCTGCCTTCTGTATGGTTCCTTTTGCGTCCCAGCGTGGGAAAAAGCTCCCCCTGGCTGCCAGGATCTCACGTTTTAAAGACTTAATTTCGGCTTCACACCTTTGTTTAAGCTCCTCAATATCACTGAACATCAAAGTAACACCTGCCTTTTTTCCCATAATATTACTCGTTTACGGAATTGGTGTTTGCCCGGCAAAAGAAAAAGTTAAATTTAGATATCTGAAAATTTTAAAAACTGATATTTTCCCGGACTTGATTAATATACATTTTAAAAATGTTAAAAGCCAAAAGAAAAGGGGTGGACTTTTTGGCTAGGAAAAGAAAAAGAAACGCCAGGATAACCAAAGAGCAAACCAGGGAAATAAAAAAGAAAGACATCATCCTCTATAAAGCAGCCACGGAGCAGGTGATAATCCCTGATTTTGTACAGTTGTCGAAGAAGAAGCAAAGGGCAACCGGTGAGGCCTTTGTTCATACAAGTTGTGTTCAGGATCGAGTTTCTCTTCCGCTGGTTTGTGGAGCATGTTCGGTTCCTGCCAGGGAGGGTGCCGGTAAACGTAAACAACGCAGCAGGCAAAGCCATACGACCTCGAATCCCTTTGTTCCAATCAGTTGCATCACACCCTCCACAACCCCGGTGTGTCATTTTTACGGTAAAAGTGTAGAACAAACGAAACTGTCCTTACCTCCAAAGAAAAGGTATAAAAGGAAAAGATCCAGCGGAAACGCAGAATTTGTGCCGGCAAGCTGTATCACCGCCCACGTTTCCCCGGGCGGCTCCAGAAATAACCGGGCAAGACCCGGGAATAATTGCCTGTTCATCCCTGAATGCTGCATTACCGCGGATGTCTCCAAACCATATCTCCCCGCTGTAAAAACGGAGAAAAGTCCTGCCATAACCTATCGCTATATAGACCGTCCCAACAGCCCGGATATCCTGGGTCCTGCCAACAAAAAGAACAAAAGAAAAAGAACCAACGGGGTCCCCTTCGTACCCAAAAGCTGTACCATTGATACAGAAAAACCGGCCCCGGCGGTTCTGCCGAGAAATGAAGCGTTGGCAAAACCGGCTCCGGAGACCCAGCCGAGGGAAGCCAACTCCATTGGCTGGCTGCCGGTGGGAGCATTTGTTCTGGTCATTCTGGTAATTATTGGTTACCTTTTTTACAAATAATTTAATGTCCTTTGTGCCTGCATGTGAAAAGAAAAAATCCTCAATTACTCCAGCGTAAGGTTCGGACTATAATTTTTACATGGGATAGCAACATTGGTTTCTGCTTATACTGCAAATAGAGTAAGATAACTTTAATTTTTCGCCATTTTTGCTCCAGTATACAAAAAATGCCTCTCATATACTAATAGTAAAGGAAGGGGTGATAGAGGAGATGAATCAATGTCTCTCCATAGGAGCCACCCAGCATATAGATTTGTTGAAGGACCGACTTGGTAGAGAGCTGCGCATGCATGAAGGCGATCATATACTCATCAAACTCACGGAAAACCCGGCGGGCAACATTACGTTTTTATCCTGCAACTTCAACGGAACATTATGCGGTGGCAGACAGCTTGATGATGAGTTGCTGTTCAGGCACTTTGTGGCCGATATTATTTCCGATCTTATCTTAAATCATTGGGAGAAGGCCATTTTACTGGACATTATTCGGGAGAATTATTACTACTTCAATGATGAAGAGAAAAAAGTCATCCTCCAATATTCCCTGGATTACACAAATGGCGAAAAAGTCTATCCCGGCAGGATGGACCGGCTGGACAGAAAAAACTTTATTATTAAAAGAATGGTAGAATTTCTGGAACAAAGTGACAGTATCGTCATTGACGGTTTTATCCGTTTCCGTCTCAAGGAATACATTAACGACATCAAAGAGGCCGTGGACCAGGCAGTGGATGAATTTTTGATGGAGCGAGAGTACCGGGAGTTTATTCAGCTTCTCAAATATTTTGTTGAGATTCAGGAACCCAAGGTTGACCTGGTCAACGTTTTGATAAACTCCAGAGGGACCTATAAGCTTTTTGATGAAAATCACAATCCCATCAGCAGTGATTTTCTGGAAGGGTTCATTTTGGACGTCATGGATCATGAAATCAATTATGAAGACCTGCTTATCAGCGCTTTGATTACCATGGCTCCTAATAAAATAGTATTTCACTCTGGTCCCCAATACAAAACCGGCTCCACCATTGAGACCATCAAGAATGTTTTTGAGGGCAAGGTAGCCGAATGCAGCGGCTGCAAATTATGTCAGAAACAGCAGCAGTAAAACAAACCAGGTGCCGGTTGTTGAATTCAACAGCCGGCATTTTAGTTTGTTTTTTGTATTCCCTTGCGCCTCCTGTGACATTTTGATATAGTTAATGTCGTTGATTAACGAATGGAGGGAAACGCAGGATGCAGTGGTGGTCGGTAATCTTAATACCTGTTATTGGGGCCTTTATTGGTTGGATTACGAACCTCATTGCTGTTAAGGCAATTTTCAAACCATACCAGCCGGTGCGCATCTTTGGCCTGCCCTGGGCCATACAAGGCGTGGTACCGAAAAGAAGGGCGGAACTGGCCAGAAGTATCGGCCAGGTGGTGGAAAAGGAACTGTTAAAAGTAGAAGACCTGATCGACCAGATGAAATCCCCCGAGATTTTTAATAAAATTGTACAGTCCGCCAGCGATTCCATCCGCTGTATGGTGGTGGATCGCATCCCCGCCTGGGTGCCGACCACTGTCAGAATGGTGATTCTGGAAATGATGGGGGACATGTTGAATAAACAAATGCCCCAGGTGATTAGCCAGATTGTGGACCAGGCAGGGCACAGTGTCATCGAAAAGGTGAAGCTGGCCCAACTGGTGGAGGACCGGATGAATGCCTATGATATAAGGCACCTGGAAAAAATCATTCTGTCGGTGGCCGCCAGGGAACTGAAGCATATTGAAATGATCGGCGGTGTACTGGGTTTTATCATTGGGCTGGTGCAGGTGGCCATTGTATACCTGGCAACTTGACATTTCTTATAAGTGTCACTATAATTATCCCGTAGGTAAATATCTGCTATGAAGAGGAAAAGTAAGTCAGTACGGTCGTCTAGAGAGGAAGCGCCACAGGCTGTAAGTGCTTCCCGATGCAGCTGTCTGAAAACCACCTTGGAGCAGCTTGCTGAACAAGAGTAAGCAGGCCGGTCAGGCGCCGTTACCGTCGACGAGGTGGGAGATTTTTTCTCCAACCAGGGTGGAACCGCGGAAATATCCCGTCCCTGAACGATTTCAGGGGCGGGTTTTTGTTTTTTCTTGTTTGCATACTGAAAGGAGAGAATTTGCATGATTAAAGTAACGTTAAAGGACGGTTCCGTCAGGGAATACCCGGCAGGAACCACCGTGCTGGAAGTGGCCAAGAGCATCAGCCAGGGTTTGGCCAAAGAAGCTCTGGCGGGCAAGGTGAACGGCAAAACCGTGGATCTCCATTACCCGCTGCAGGAAGATGCTGCTTTAGAATTATTAACCTTTAATGATGAAGAGGGAAGGGCGGTTTACCGTCACAGTTCTGCCCACGTGCTGGCCCAGGCCGTTAAAAGATTGTTCCCCGAGGCCAAACTGGCCATCGGCCCCGCCATTCAGGACGGGTTTTATTACGACTTTGATGTGCCGCAGCCCTTTACGCCCGCCCAGCTTGAGCAAATTGAAGAGGAAATGAACAAGATTATTAAGGAAGACCTCCCCTTTAAGCGGGTGGAACTGTCCCGGGAAGAGGCTCTGGAGCACTTTAAAAAACAGGGTGAGCTTTACAAGGTTGAGCTGATTAATGACCTGCCGGAGGATGCGGTGATTTCCTGTTACCATCAGGGGGATTTTGATGACCTGTGCGCCGGCCCCCACGTGCCAACCACCGGTCGCCTGAAAAGCTTTAAACTGATGAACATTGCCGGCGCTTACTGGCGTGGCAGCGAGAAGAACAAGATGCTGCAGCGCATCTACGGCACTTCTTTCCCCAAGAAGGCGCTGCTGGACGAGCACCTGTTCCGCATTGAGGAAGCCAAACGCCGTGACCACCGTAAACTGGGCCAGGAGTTGGACCTATTCAGCATCCAGGAAGAAGGCCCCGGATTTCCTTTTTTCCATCCCAAAGGGATGATCATCCGTAATGAATTGGAAAATTTCTGGCGCCAGGAACACAAAAAGCGGGGCTACCAGGAGATCCGCACCCCCATTATTTTGAACCGCAGCCTGTGGGAGCAGTCCGGTCACTGGGCCCATTACAAAGAAAATATGTATTTCACCAAAATCGATGAAGGGGATTATGCCGTCAAGCCCATGAACTGCCCCGGCAGTATCCTGGTTTACAAAACCAGTTTGCACAGTTACCGTGATCTCCCCTTGAGATGGGGCGAGCTGGGATTGGTGCACCGCCACGAGCTTTCCGGCGCCCTGCACGGGTTGATGCGGGTGCGCTGCTTTACCCAGGACGACGCCCATATTTTTATGCTGCCCAGCCAAATTAAGGACGAAATTATCGGGGTTATCGACCTGTTTGATTATTTCTATAACACCTTTGGCTTGAGTTATCATGTGGAACTGTCCACCCGCCCGGAAAAATCCATGGGTTCCGATGAGATGTGGGAAACTGCCACCAACTCCCTGCGGAACGCCCTGGAAGCCAAACACATGCAGTATAAGGTTAACGAAGGGGACGGGGCATTTTATGGTCCCAAGATCGACTTCCACCTTACAGACAGCCTGGGACGGACCTGGCAGTGCGGCACCATCCAGCTTGATTTCCAAATGCCGGAGAAATTTGACCTTACCTATGTGGGGGAAGACGGTCAGAAACACCGCCCGGTCATGATCCACAGGGTTGTCTTTGGCAGCATTGAACGTTTTATCGGCATCCTGACCGAGCACTTTGCGGGCGCCTTCCCGGTTTGGCTGGTCCCGGTCCAGGTGCGGGTCATGCCCATCACCGACAAGCACCACGATTACGCCAGGGAGTTGGTCAAGAAAATGGAAGCCCTGGACATTCGGGCGGAACTGGACGCCAGGAACGAGAAAATCAACTACAAGATCCGGGAGGCCCAGACCCAGAAAATCCCTTACATGCTGGTCATCGGCGACCGGGAAATGGAGCAGGGCACCGTGGCTGTCCGCCAGCGCGGCAAAGGGGATATCGGGGCCATTCAAGCCGATGAGTTCATCAAAATGGTGCAAAACGACATCAAGAACAAGACCATCTTCTAGGTCCCGGGTTAGAGGTTGGAAGTTTGAATAGGGACCCCGTAGAAATACCTTTGTCAACTAGAACTTCCTTGGAGAAATCCTTGACTCATCAGGTAGAGTATGGTACACTAATTCAGGTACAATATAAAAGTGCAATGTTTTAAGAAGAAGCATCCGCTTCTCACCTTACAACCGTGGTTCGTAAGGTTATGAGGTTTATTACAATAGGTCTACCTTATTGTATTGCGTCTCTAAGCGGGTGATTTCACCCGCTTTTATTATTCTATCCTTATCTTACTATGTGGAGGTGATCGTGTATTTCCAAAGAGCAGCGCATCAATGAAGAAATTCGAGCACGCGAGGTACGGGTTGTAGACGCCAACAACAACCAGCTGGGTATTATGCCTGTTAAGGAAGCCCTTCGTATCGCTGAGGAAAGACAGCTGGACCTGGTGGAAGTTGCCCCCCAGGCCAAACCCCCGGTCTGCCGTATTATGGATTTTGGAAAATTCAAGTACGAGCAGAGTAAACGGGAAAAAGAGGCCAAGAAAAAGCAGCGTATTATCCAGGTTAAAGAGGTCAAACTGCGCCCCCGTATTGAGGACCATGACTATACAGTCAAAGCCAAAAATGCCGAGCGTTTCTTAAAGGATGGCGACAAGGTTAAGGTTACCATTATGTTCCGAGGCAGGGAAATCGTTCATACAGACCTGGGGAAAAAGCTGTTGGACCGTCTGGCCCAAGATTTGAAAGATCTCTGCACCGTGGAAAGGCAACCTAAACTTGAAGGAAAAAATATGATTATGATCTTAGCACCAAAAAATGAGAAGCAGGACTAGAAAGGAGTTGCCCTAGATGCCCAAAATCAAAACCCACCGCGGGGCTGCTAAGAGATTTAAGAAGACTGCCACTGGCAAAATCCGTGGTTGGCACGCTTTTCATAGCCATATTCTTGGCAAGAAGACTGCCAAACGTAAGCGTAACCTGCGCAAGTCTACCATTATCAGCGAGGCAGATGCTGGTCGTCTGAGCAGACTGCTGCCCTATTAATCGCTGGATACTTTGTTTCAACTAGAAGGAGGTAATAATCATGCCACGGGCGAAAAGCAGTGTGGTTTCTCGTAATAGACACAGAAAAATTCTCAAGCTGGCCAAGGGTTACAGAGGTTCCCGCAGCAAGCTGTTCAGGGTAGCCAACCAGGCGGTTATGAAGGCCCTGTTCTACGCTTACAGAGACCGTCGTCAGAAGAAGCGTGATTTCCGTAAGCTCTGGATTGCCCGCATTAACGCCGCTACCCGTCTGAACGGCCTGTCCTACAGCCGCTTCATCAACGGTTTGAAAAAAGCCGGCGTAGAAGTAAACCGCAAGATGCTGGCTGACCTGGCCGTCAACGATGCCAAGACTTTCAGCCAACTGGTAGAGGTTGCGAAAGCCAACCTGGCCTAAGGGTTTGTATAAAAAGATAAATTCGATTAACAATAAAGCATGGTCATACTGCCATGCTTTTTATTTATCCTCTAGCATAAATTGTATGATTTGTTATAATTTATCCGTTACTATAAACATTTTAGAAGAGGCGATCCTTTGCAAATCAGGAACGGGTTTCTCAGTCACCCGCCCAGGGTGCTGGTCACTGGCTTTGCTGTTCTTATCTTTATCGGTGCGCTGCTTTTAATGCTGCCGGTCTCATCGGCCAGCGGGCAGCCTACGGGTTTCCTGACAGCCCTTTTCACCTCCACCTCCGCCGTCTGTGTGACCGGGCTGGTGGTGGTTGACACCGGGACCTACTGGAGCACCTTTGGGCAAATCGTTATTATCAGTTTAATACAGGTGGGCGGACTGGGGTTCATGACCATGGCGGTTTTATTTTGGCTGATCATGGGCCGTCGTGTTACCTTCAGAGAACGCATGCTGATTCAGGAATCCCTGAACGTCATTGAACTGAGTGGTTTAATACGGCTGGCCAAGCAGGTGATCCTATTAACCCTTGTGATTCAATTCATAATTACCCTGCTGCTGGCGATACGGTTTATTCCCCATTTGGGTTTTTTGAAGGGCATCGGGTACAGCCTGTTTCACGCTGTTTCCGGGTTTAATAACGCGGGGTTTGACCTGTTTGGTGAATTCCGCAGCCTGACGCAGTTTGTGGACGACCCCATCGTAAATTTTGCCATCGGTTCTGACATTATTTTAGGCGGCATTGGTTTTACCGTGATGGCGGACCTGCTGCGGTACAGAAAAAAGAAAAAACTGTCGGTCCATACACGCCTGACCCTGCTGGTGACCGGGGCCTTGCTGTTACTAGGCATGATCGTTATTTTTTTGTTGGAGTTTAACAACACCCTGGCCTCGCTGAATTGGAGCGGCAAATTGTGGGCCAGCTGGTTTCAATCGGTGGTTCCCCGCACAGCGGGCTTCAATACCCTGGATATGACAGCCCTGCGTCCGGCCACCCTGTTCTTCATACTTATTCTAATGTTCATCGGGGCATCCCCCGGTTCCACCGGCGGCGGTATTAAAACGACCACCTTTGGCATGGTTATGTTAGCGGTGATCTCCATGGCCAGGGGTAAAGAGGATGCCGAGATATTTGGCCGCAGAATACCCAAGGAGCAAATCTACAAAGGCTTGGGAATTATCCTTTTGGCCATCAGCTGGATTGTTTTTGCCACGTTGGTGTTGGATGTTGTGGAAAAGGCGGACTTTTTGGCTGTTTTGTTTGAAGTGGTTTCTGCCCTGGCCACGGTGGGGCTTTCTGCAGGGCTTACCCCCAAGCTTTCCGGCGCGGGTCAGGTGATTATCATACTGACCATGTTCCTTGGCCGGTTGGGGCCTTTGACGGTGGCCTATGCGCTGGCCACCCGGCAGCAGAGAAAACAGCAATATCGCTATCCCGAGGAGCGAATCATCATTGGTTAGGAGGCTGCTCGTCATGAAACAGTTTGCCGTTATCGGACTGGGCAGGTTTGGCACCAGCGTGGCCATCACCCTTTCTAAGATGGGCTACGAGGTTCTGGCCCTTGACAGTGACGAAGAACGTGTCAATGAGATTATTGAGGAAGTGACCCACGGGGTTCAGATCGATGCCCTGGACGATCATGCCCTAAAGGCGGTGGGCATTCGCAACTTTGACGTGGTGGTGGTGTCCATTGGCCAGGATGTACAGGCCAGCATACTGGTTACGGTCATGCTGAAGGAGATGGGTGTTAAAAACGTGGTGGCCAAGGCCCAAAATGCCCTGCATGGCAAAGTGTTGGAACGGGTGGGAGCAGACAAGGTTGTTTTTCCCGAAAGGGATATGGGAGTCAAGGTGGCCCACGCCCTGGTTTCCAAAAACATCATGGAACAGATCTCCCTCTCACCCGAGTACAGCCTGGTTGAGATGCTGGCGCCCTCCCAATTTGTTAATAAAACCCTGGAACAGTCCGGCGCCAGAAACAAGTACGGTGTAAGCATACTGGCCATCCGGAGAGGCGAAGAAATGATTATTTCCCCCGGAGCCAGTCAAATGATTAAAGAAGGGGATGTGCTGATTGTGATCGGCAGGGCGGAAAAACTGCAGCATTTCGAGACGGTAGAGATATGATCATTATATCTGCCCAGAACCCAAAAATAAAATACATACGCAGACTATCCCAGCGAAATTTCCGGCAAAAGGAAAGAAGTTTTTGGTCGAGGGTGTCCGCCTGGTGGAAGAGGCCCTGCACAGTCCCTGGCGTACCGAGTGTTTTGTTTATACTCCCCAGGTCATTCAGTCCCGGCGGGGAGCCGGTCTGTTGGAAGCCGCCATGAGTAAAGGGGTCGAAGTATTCCAGGTGCCCGACAGTATCATGGCGGAACTGGCAGATACCGAAACGCCCCAGGGTGTACTGGCGGTGCTCTGGCAGCCGGATTACACCCTGGCCGATGTGCTGCCGCCGGGGCAGCCGCCGCTGGTTGTGGTGGTGGACGGCGTGCAGGACCCGGGCAACCTGGGGACCATCATCCGTTCCGCAGATGCTGCCGGAGCCGGCGGAGTGGTTTTACTGAAGGGAACCGTGGACCTCTACAACCCGAAAACTCTCCGGTCCACCATGGGGTCCCTGTTTCACCTGCCGGTGGTGACGGCGGAGGATGTGACAGGAGCGTTGGCCTACCTGGCTTCGGTGGGGGTTACCCTGGTGGTGGGAAACCCCGCCGGCGGAGAGCCGATTTCTCATGTGGACCTCAAGGTTCCCGTGGGGTTTGTGGTTGGCAATGAAGGGGCCGGACCAAGGGCGTCCGTCTATGAATATAAGCACCGGAAAGTTACCATTCCCATGCCGGCCGGCCGAATCCCTCAATGTGGCCATGGCCACGTCCATCATGCTTTACGAAGCTGTCCGGCAGAGGACATAAAATTCAGTAAACTTCCTTGTTTTGCAAAATGCCATATGGTATAATCAGTGTCGAAAGGTCCCCAAAAAAGGATGAAAGGTCGTGGTTACATGCTGTTAACCGCCGAATTTTTTTGGAGGCTGTTCGAAGCAACTGGATCGGTAAATGCTTACATGATCTACAGGCGACTGGTTATACATTAAATATTGTTTTAAAGTTATGACGGGGAAAAGTACGTTGATTATTTCTTTGCAGGGAGAGAGGGTCGTGACTGGAAGCCCTCTTAAAGAAACTCTTCGGAAAGTTCACCCCTGAGCTGCGGTCTGAACGTATGGTTCCATACCAGTAGGTTGCGCCGGTGCTTCTACCGTTATCAGAAGAGGATAAATTGTGTTTTTATCCTCTAAGTGGTTCTTTACAGCGTTGAAAGAACAATTTGGGTGGTACCACGGAGACATTCCGTCCCTACATTCTAGGGGCGGTTTTTATTTTTTACAATGGATTCAACAGGAGGTTGTCATGGAACAGAGGTTAAGAGAACTGGCCCAGGAAGCATTAAAAGCCCTGGAGGGGGTCAATACCCTGGAGGAAATCAATGAGATCCGGGTGAAATACCTGGGCAAAAAAGGAGAAGTGACCCAGGTTCTGAGGGGCATGGGGGCGCTGTCCGCCGAGGAAAGACCCCGTATCGGTCAGATTGCCAATGAAGTGAGGGAAGAAATCGAATCTGCTCTGGAAGACAGAAATAAACAGGTGAAAGAGGGGCAAAAGGCCCAAAAGCTGGCTGCCGAAACCCTGGATGTAACCCTGCCGGGTGTTCGTTTTAACCTGGGCAAACTGCACCCCCTGACCCAGGTGATGCAAGAAATAGAAAATATCTTCCTGGGTCTTGGCTTCAAAATTGCCGAAGGCCCGGAGATTGAACTGGATTACTATAATTTTGAAGCATTAAACCTGCCCAAGGACCATCCGGCCCGGGACATGCAGGATACCTTTTTCATCAATCCCGAGGTGCTGCTCAGGACCCACACATCCCCTGTGCAGGTACGGACCATGGAAAAGACCGTACCCCATGTGCCGGTCAAGGTCATTTGCCCGGGACGGGTATACCGCCGGGATGACGATGCCACTCACTCCCCCATGTTCCACCAGGTGGAAGGACTGGTGGTGGATAAGCATATTACCTTTGCCGATTTAAAGGGAGTGCTGGCAACATTCGCACGCCAGATGTTCGGACCGGATACCCGTACCCGCCTGCGTCCCAGTTATTTCCCCTTCACTGAGCCCAGTGCGGAAGTGGATATTTCTTGCTTTAGCTGCAAAGGCAACGGCTGCCGGGTATGCAAAGGCAGCGGCTGGCTGGAAATTCTGGGTTCCGGCATGGTGCATCCCAGGGTGCTGGAGATGTCCGGTTACAACCCGGAGGAGGTCACCGGTTTTGCCTTTGGCATGGGGGTTGAGCGGATTGCCATGTTAAAATACGGTATTGACGATCTCCGCCTGCTCTTTGACAATGATTTACGATTCCTGGCGCAATTCTAAGATAAATCGGGAGGTTTACAGATAACCATGCGTGTTTCCTACAATTGGCTGAAAGATTACGTTGATGTTGACCTGACACCCCAGGAGTTGTCCGACCGGCTAACCATGGCCGGGCTGGCAGTGGACGCGGTGGATGAACTGGGGGCGGAAATAGAAAAAGTTGTAACCGGCCGCATTCGAAAAATAGAAAAGCACCCCAACGCCGATAAACTGCTGGTATGTACGGTGGATGTCGGCCAGGGGGAACCCTTGCAGATTGTTACCGGAGCCACCAATGTCCGGGAGGGGCATGTGGTGCCGGTGGCCATCGAAGGGGCTAAACTGGCAGGAGGGCTTCAGATTAAGTGCTCTAAACTGAGAGGCGTGGAATCCAGGGGGATGCTTTGTTCCGGTCAGGAATTGGGGATGGAAACCAAACTGATGTCCTCTGATATGGCCCATGGCATTCTGATCTTATCAGAAGATGTCCCTGTAGGTCTGGATGCCAAGGAAGTGCTGGGACTGAATGATGCCGTGCTGGAACTTGATCTAACGCCCAACCGTGGAGATGCTTTAAGTATCACCGGTGTTGCCAGGGATGTGGCTGCTATCCTGAAGAAGGAGCTAAAAATGCCGTCTCCTCAATTTACAGAGGGTGAGGAAAAGATTGAGGATCTGGCTAAAATTGATATAGAGGATCCAGATTTATGCCGCCGTTACGTAGCCCGGGTGATCAAAGGAATTAAAATTGGCCCGTCACCCATGTGGCTGCAAAACAGGCTGCGGGCGGCAGGTATCCGGCCCATCAGCAACGTGGTGGATATCACCAACTATGTCATGCTGGAGTTGGGTCAGCCTCTGCACGCCTTTGACTACGATAAACTGACCAACGGTCATATTATTGTTCGCCGGGCTAAGGAAGAAGAAAAAATCGTTTCCCTGGATGGCGCGGAACGAACATTAAATCCGGACATGCTGGCCATTACCGATGAGTCAGGTCCGGTGGCCGTAGCAGGTGTGATGGGTGGCCTGGACAGTGAAGTGACCGGGGATACAGTAAATGTACTGATTGAGTCCGCTTATTTCCATCCCATTAATATTCGTCGCACCTCCAAGGCACTGGGTCTGCGTTCCGAATCCTCCATGCGGTTTGAAAAGGGTATTGATATTAACGGCTCCCTCCGGGCGGCAGACCGGGCCGTGCAACTGATCCAGCAATTGGCCGGGGGAACCGTAGTGGCAGGGGCCATCGATAATTTTCCAAGCCCCATTACTGAGAAAACCATCCAACTGAGACCCTGGCGAGTGAACTGGGTGCTGGGGGTAGATATTCCCAAAGAACAAATCAAAGATATTATGGAACGCTTACAGTTCAGAGTACAGGAGCAGGGGGATGATTTGCTGGTAACCATTCCAACTTTCCGACCGGACATCACCGGAGAATGGGACATGGTGGAAGAAGTGGCACGGTTGTACGGATTTAACCAGATTCCTGAGACCCTGCCCTTCGGGGCTTCTACCCAGGGTATCCGGACACCGGAACAGCAATTAACCTGGAATATGAGAAAAGTGATGACCGGCTGCGGGTTTACCGAAGTTATCACCTACAGCTTTGTTCATCCCAGGATCTTTGATTTGATGAATTTACCCCAGGACAGCAGGTTCCGTAACGTGGTAAAACTGCAGAACCCGCTGAGTGAGGAACAGTCCGTCATGCGTACGGTGCTGGTGCCCAGCTTGCTGGAAGTCCTGCAGCGAAACCTGAATCGCCGGGCCCAGAACGGGGCCATCTTTGAAATTGCCCGGGTATTCTACCCGGTGGAAGGACAGCCGCTGCCGGAGGAAGTTCCGGTATTGGCAGCGGTCGCCATTGGCAATACCCCGAAAACCTGGAACCAGCCCGCCCGACCCATGGATTTCTTCTTTATGAAAGGAGTCGCCGAACAGCTGATTGACTCTTTAGGCGTAGTGGGGGCGGAGTTTTTCCGTCATCAGGACCCCAGTTTCCACCCCGGACGCTGCGCCAAGATAGAAATAAACGGTCAATTACTGGGGGTTGTGGGGGAACTGCATCCCAACGTGATCGAGAATTACGACCTGCCTGCCAGGGCCGTGGCCATGAAGTTGGACTTGAATGTACTGAATCAAGCCAACCGCCCGGTTAAACAATACCAGGGTCTGCCCAAATTCCCCATGGTAGAACGGGATCTGGCTGTTCTGGTCAAACAAGATGTGCTGGCCGCAGAGATGTTATCAATCATCAAAAAGGCCGGCGGCAGCCTGTTAAGGGAGATAGACATTTTTGACTTGTACCAGGGTGCCCAGGTGCCGGAAGGTTACAAGAGTGTGGCCTTCTCCATGAAATTCCAAGCCCCGGACAGAACCCTCACCGACGAAGTAATCAACGACAAAATGCAGCGCATTACCAGTTCCCTGACGGCCCAAACAGGTGCCGAGTTAAGGAAATAGGCAAATTAAAACCCGGAAACAATCTGTCTCCGGGTTTCCTGTTTGCTTATTGGCGTACAATTAACATCACGCCGGCAATGACCGCTACAAAAGCTCATTTTGTTAGTTTGCCCGGATCGTTGCCAACAATAATCCTATCGATTTTCATTTTGTACAGTAAATTGTTAAAACATGAAGGAATTTGCAGGTTGACAGCGAATAGACATACAGCAAAGGTTTGAGGGGGTACGTTTATGTCCGATCAGGCAAACAGGGTGGAGGTCGAAATATTTGGTGAGTACTACACCTTAAAAGGCAATGAACCCCCGGAATATATGGTGACGGTAGCGCAGATTGTCAATAAAAAATGGCTGAGATAAGCCAGCGGAACAGAAAATTATCCACCAACAAAGTGGCGGTCCTGACGGCTGTCAACCTGGTGGATGAACTGTTGAAACTGCAGGAGCAGTACAATAACCTGTTGCAAATGATGGATCCGGAAAAAGAAAACTCCAGCAACTCATGAACATTCATGAGTTTTATTTTTGTTAACTTAGGAAGCATAAGAAAAACGGAAGGCTTCCGCTTTCGCCGGCGTACCCACAGGGCGTACCCACAGGGCATACCCACAGGGCACAGGCAGGCAGGCAGGCAAGTAAGCCAGGTTTTTCTTAGTAACCTTTATAAGTTTTTCAGGTTCAGTAAAATATAGTAGTACGACAGAAACGGAGCGGTGTGAATGCAAAATATTGAAATTGCCTGGATTTTCACCGAACTGGCCGATCTGCTGGAGATAAAGGGCGAGGATTTTTTTAAGGTGAGGGCTTACCGCCGGGCGGCCCAAGTGCTGGCAAATCTGGAGCAACCGGTGGATGAATTGTACCGTCGGCGCCTGCTGTCCAAGATTCCGGGCGTGGGCAAAGCCATTGAAGGAAAAATAAAGGAAATCCTGGAGACAGGGCAAATGGCAAAGCACCAGGAACTTCTTAAAGAAATACCGCCAGGAGTTCTGGCCATTAAACAACTGCCCGGCATAGGTCCGAACCGGGCCAGGGTCTTGTTTGAGGAACTGGGCATCAGCAATTTGGACCAACTGGAGCAGGCTGTGAAAGAACGCCGGGTGCGTGCCCTGAAGGGTTTTAGTTCCAAACTGGAATGGGATATCCTGAACGGCATCGAAATGGTGCGCAACCGCCAGGGCAGGACCCGCCTGTCGGTAGCGCTGGAACTGGCGGAAGACATCATAAAGTTTATCAAACTGCTGCCCGGTGTGCAGGAAATGTCCGTGGCAGGCAGTACCCGGCGTTGGAGAGAAACCGTCGGTGACCTGGATCTGGTGGCCGCCGCTGCGGACACTGAACCACTGCTAACCGCTCTGGCCAGCCATCCCAGGGTGAAAGAAGTCATCGAGCAGCAGAGCAACCGTATCCGGGTCTATACCTGGTGGGGGCTGTCCGTGGACCTACAGGTGGTCTCCCCGGAGGAATACATACCCACCCTGCACCGTGGCACAGGGTCCAAAGCCCATTATACCAAACTGCAGGAGATAGCCCAAAACCGGGGCTTTAAACTGAATCACCATGGCCTGTTCGACCCGGCAGGGGAAAGCCTGCCCATTCAACAGGAGGAGGACATTTATAAAGCTCTGCAGATGGAGTATATTCCACCGGAGCTGAGGGAAGACCGCGGTGAGGTAGAGGCAGCCCTGTCCAATAGTCTACCGTCCATCATCCAGTTGGAGGACATTCAGGGGGATTTGCATATCCATACCACCTGGAGCGACTCGGTGATGGAATTGGAGGATGTGGTGAAACGCTGCCTGGAAAAGGGGTATGCCTATGCGGCCATCACCGATCATTCCCGCTCCCTGAAGATCGCCAACGGCCTGGAACCGGACCGGCTGCAGCAGCAGCACCGGATCATCCGGGAAATGAATAAAAAACTGAAGGATTTTACACTGCTCACCGGGGTGGAAATGGATATTCTGCCAAACGGCGATTTGGATTACCCGGATGAAATTTTAGAGCAGATGGATGTGGTCATTGCTTCGGTGCACAGCGGCTTCAAACAGGGCAGAAAAGAAATGACGGCACGTATTACCAGGGCCATGGAAAATGAACACGTAGACATCATTGCCCATATGACCGGCCGCATTTTGGGAAGAAGAGAGTCCTATGATCTGGATGTGGAAGCGCTCATTGAAACAGCGGCAAAGACGGGCACCATCCTGGAAATTAACGCGTCACCGGACCGGTTGGATATCAATGAAGTCTATGCTCGGATGGCCCGAGATGCGGGTGTAAAGATAAGCATCAATACAGATGCCCACGACGCCAGGAGACTGGATGAAATGCCCTACGGGGTGGCGGTGGCCCGCAGGGCCTGGTTGGAACCCCGGGATGTGGTCAATACTTTCGATATTGAATCATTGCTCGAGGTGCTGCGATAATGTTACTGCCGCTTCCTGTGGAGTTTTATGCCCGGGATACCACCCTGGTGGCCAGGGAATTACTGGGTACATTACTGGTCCATGTCACGGCTGAAGGGACCACCATAGGAAAAATTGTGGAAACCGAGGCCTACCTGCAGGGAGACCCCGCCTGCCATGCGGCCAGGGGTATGACACCCCGCAACAGCGTCATGTTCGGCCCGCCGGGCCGGGCCTATGTTTATTTCACCTACGGCATGCACTACTGTTTTAATGCCGTAACCGCTGCCGAAGGTGTGGGTGAGGCGGTGTTGATCCGGGCGGTGGAACCCCTGAAAGGGCTTGACTTAATGAGAAAACGCCGGGGCCGGGAGCGTCTGAATGAATTATGTGCCGGCCCGGCCCGGTTGGTACAGGCCTTTGGCATCACGAAAGAGCACAACAAGGCGGACTTGACCCGTGGGCCGCTGTTTATTGCCCCTGCCCCGGAACCGCCGCCGGAGATCTATGTGACCACCCGTATCGGCATCAAAGAAGGGGCAGACTTACCATTGCGGTTTTATAGTAAGGGCAATAAATTTATCTCCAAGAAGTAACTGTTGGTAGATAAAATGATAGAGAGGGGACCGATCAAGATGAAGTTAAAGGAAATCTACGATTTGATCATTAAAATGGGCATTGAACACGATCCCAGAGGTGTGCAGGCAGTTCAAAAACAGCTGGAAAAAGAAAGAAAGAAAATCGAGGAGCTCAAAGAAGAGGAAAAGAAAGAAGTGGACCAGGACCGCTTGTTTAATCCCTACACCGACACCAGGGTTCTTTACGGCGACCCGGACCGGGAGGTAAAACGAATCCTGGCCGGTGTTGATATGGAAGTGGGCGAGGTCGTCCTGGCGGACCGGCTGGGTGAAAAGGGCCGGCAGGTGGACTTAATCATGGCCCACCACCCGGAAGGAAAGGCAACCGCCGGACTGTATGATGTCATGCACCTGCAGGAAGACCTGCTGGCCCAGTTGGGTGTTCCCATCAACGTGGCCGAGGGAATCATGGCCGGGCGCATCGCCGAAGTCCGCCGGGGGTTAATGCCCTTAAACCACAACAGGGCGGTGGACGCGGCGAGGCTGCTGGACATTCCCATCCTTTGCTGTCATACCCCGGCGGATAACCTGGTGACCGAATTTGTGCAAAAGAAGATTGATGATAACAACTGCGAGACCCTGGGGGACATTGTCAGGGTCCTGAAGGAAATACCGGAATATGCCGAGGCGGTAAAAACCGGCGCCGGTCCCACCATTGTCGTGGGGGCCAAGGAGCGCCGGGCGGGCAAGATCTTTGTGGATATGACCGGTGGCACCAGCGGCTCCGAAGACGCCTACGCCAAACTGGCCACTGCCGGTGTGGGCACCCTGGTGGTGATGCACGTCAGCGAGAAACACCGCAAAGAAGCGGAGAAAAACCACGTCAACGTGATTATCGCCGGGCACATGGCCAGCGATTCCCTGGGCATGAACCTCATCCTGGATGAAATTGCTAAAAACGGCGTAGAAATTGTACCATGTTCCGGTTTGATCAGGGTAGAAAGATAATTTAGTTACCGGGCACCGGTAGGTTATTTTTAAAAACTGACGACCGCTGCCTGACGACTGACGACCAAAATAGGAGGAGACCCCATGACCCAACGACCCGAACTGCTGGCCCCGGCGGGTAGCCGGGAAGCCCTGGTGGCGGCCGTACAAAACGGGGCGGATGCCGTCTACCTGGGCGGTAAGATGTTTAATGCCAGGCAATCTGCCAACAACTTTGATAACGAAGAACTGGCCCGGGCGGTGGAATACGCCCATGTTCGTGGGGTTAAGATTTACGTCACGGTCAATATCCTGCTGGCGGATCACGAGTTGGAGGAAGCCTGGGCTTCCTCCACTTCCTGCACAACGCCGGTGTGGACGCGGTGATCCTGCAAGATTTAGGTTTGGCCCGGCTGGCCAGGGAAGTGATCCCGGAACTCTCCATCCATGCCAGCACCCAGATGACGGTTCATAACACACCGGGTGTCCGGCTGATGCAGCAGGCCGGCTTTGAGCGCATTGTTCTGGCCAGGGAAATGAGCCTGGAGGAAATCACCGCCATTAAAAAGGAAACAGGAGCGGATCTGGAAGTATTTATTCATGGTGCCCTGTGCGTGTGTTACTCCGGCCAGTGCCTGATGTCCAGCCTGATCGGCGGGCGCAGCGGCAACCGGGGCAGATGCGCCCAGCCCTGCCGGCTGCAGTACCAGCTGGTGGATGAAAGGGGCAGGACCCTGGCCGACCCCGGCCAGGTGGGTGAATACCTGCTCAGTCCCAGGGACATTAACACCAGTGCCCATATTCCCGAGCTGATTGCCGCAGGCATCAACTCCTTTAAGATCGAGGGGCGTATGAAACGTCCCGAATATGTGGCAACGGTGATTCGCACCTACCGCAATCTGATCGACCGGGCACTGGAAGATAAGAACACGTACAGGGTGGAGGAGAAAGAAGCCAGGGATTTGGCCCAGATCTTTAACCGAGATTTCAGCCCCGGTTACTTTTTCGGCAACCCCGGCAGGGAATTGATGAGCTTTAAGCGTCCCAACAACCGGGGAGTGCGGCTGGGCAGGGTAAAAGGCTATAACCCGAGAAACAAAACCATTGAAATCATATTGGAAGAACCCCTGCGCATCGGAGACGGCATTGAGGTTTGGGTCAGCGAAGGCGGCCGCAGCGGGGTGGAGGTCAACAGCATCCTGGTTAACGGCAAACCGGTGGAGTCCGCCCCGGCGGGGACACTGGTGGGCCTGGCCATCCCCGGCAAGATCAGACACGGCGACCGGGTCTTTAAAACCCACGATGCGGCATTGATGGAGGGAGCCAGGGAAACCTTTACCTCCGCTCGGGAAACCAGAAAAATACCCCTGCAGTTTTGGGTCAGGGCCGGCGTGGGCGAACCCATGTACCTGCGGGTGGTGGACGACCGGGGTTTTGTTGCAGAGGGAACCAGTGAGGAAGTATGCCAGGAAGCCCTGAAGCGCCCTTTAACCGCAGAATTCTTAAGGGAACAACTGGACAGGCTGGGCAATACGCCCTTTGCCCTAACCGGCCTGGAGACCGACCTGGCGGGCCGGGTGATCCTGCCGGTGCGGGAAATCAATGAGCTGCGGCGCAGGGTGCTGGCTGACCTGGAACACAAGAGGGCCAGGTCCGGCAGGCGGCCCGGTGTGGCGGAACACCTGTTCCGACAACGATTGCAGGAAGCTTTCCGGGGAATTCATCAGCAGGAACCGGTGCAGACACCGGAACCGCTGCTGGCCGTCAATGTGTCCGACCTCACTTCATTACAGGCTGCAGTCAGCTACGGCGCGGATATCGTTTATTTCGGCGGAGAAAGCTACCGCTCCAAGGGGATTGTTACCGAAAAAGACCTGCACGCCGGTCTGGAGTTTTGCCATAAAAACGGTGTGTCCCTGGTGCTGAATTCCCCCAGGATTCTGCACGACAGTGAGCTCAAGACTTTTACCGGCCTGCTGAAGCGGGTCTTTGACCTACCCCTGAACGGAATTCTGGTGGGGAATCTCGGTCTGTTAAAGATCATCAGAGAGTACACCGGCAAACCGGTTGTCGGAGATTTTACCCTCAACGCCTTTAATTCTGCCACCCTTCATTATTTAAAGGAACAGGGGGTCGCCAGAGCGGTCATTTCCCCGGAATTAACGATGAAACAAATTCAAAAAATAGCCGAAACCACACCCCTGCCTCTGGAGGCGCTGGTACAGGGGGCCCTTCCCCTGATGAACACCAAATATTGCCCGGTGGGCAGCTTGCTGGGGGATTTCTCTACCGGAAAAAGATGCACTGGCCCCTGCAGCAGCACAAGGTGCGGGCTCAAGGACAGGCTGGGGCTGATTTTCCCCATTGAGGTGGACCAGTACTGCCGTATGCACCTGTTTAACGCCAAGGACCTGTGCGTCATTGAAGATTTGCCTGCCCTGCTGGCAGCGGGTGTCTCGGTGCTGCGCATTGAGGCCAAAAAGGAAAACCACGAGTATGTGGCAAGAACGGTAAACCATTATCGTAAAGCCATTACCAGATATAAACACGGCATTCGTGATGAACGAAAAGACCGGGAAACCAAAGAAGATCTGGAACAGTTAAGTGCCGCCGGCATTACCAAGGGGCATTATTTCAGGGGAGTTGTATAAGGAGTTTTATTCATGGAACGAACCATAAGACGCTTGGAATTTCATAAAGTGTTGGAACGTCTGGCGGCCCATGCCCAATCGGATCTGGCCAGGCAAAAAATTCAAGAACTGGTGCCCGGCACAGACCCGGTTCTCATTCACCGCTGGCAGGCGGAAACCACCGAGGGCCGGGAACTGTTACGGTTAGACCCCATGGCAGAATTGTCCGGCTGGCATGACGTCCGGGGAGCCTTGAAAAGGGCTGCCCGTTTTGCTGTGCTTTCGGCGGAAGAGTTGTTTGCCGTAGGGGAAACCCTGGCAGCATCCCGCCGGATCAAAAAGTTTTTTAGTGAAAAGTCCGACCGCTACCCGCTGCTCTCGGAGATTGCAGAATCACTGACCAACCAGGCGCAGTTGGAGAAAAATATCCTGCAGGCCATTCTGCCGGGAGGAGAAATCGCAGACGATGCCTCCCCGCAGCTGTTGCAAATCCGGCGGGGCATCCTGCGATCCCAAAACCGCATCCGGGAACGCATGGAAAGCATCATTCGTTCCGCCGAAAACCAGAAGTACCTGCAGGACCCCATCATTACCATCCGCAACGACCGCTATGTGGTGCCGGTCAAGCAGGAGTACCGCAACCAAATCCCCGGCATTGTCCATGACCAGTCCGCCAGCGGTGCCACCCTATTTGTGGAACCCATGTCGGTGGTGGAAGCCAACAATGAGGTGCGCCAGCTGGTGGCAGCGGAGAAACAGGAGATCCAAAGGATTCTCGGAGAACTCTCCAGCGGCGTCAGTGCGGTGGCCGAGGAAATCTCCGTTGCCCTGGAGGCTTTGGGCGAACTGGACTTTATTATGGCCAAAGCCCGCTACAGCCATAAGCTGAAGGCCTGGAGTCCTAAAATAATCGAAGGGGCGAAAATTGATATTAAAAAGGGACGCCATCCCTTATTGCCCGGGGATGCGGTGCCTGCCACCATTTCACTGGGGAAAAATTTCAGAACCATGGTTATTACCGGCCCCAACACCGGTGGTAAGACCGTAACCCTGAAAACCGTAGGCTTATTTGTCCTGATGACCCAGGCGGGACTGCATATCCCGGCCGAATCCGGTACCGAAATGGGAATCTTTCAAAAGGTCTTTGCGGATATCGGGGATGAGCAAAGCATCGAGCAATCCCTCAGCACCTTCTCCTCTCACATGACCAATATCGTTAACATTTTAGAGAGTGCCGGCGAAGGTTCCCTGGTGCTGCTGGATGAGCTGGGAGCAGGCACTGATCCCACCGAGGGGGCGGCGCTGGCCCGGGCCATCCTGGAGGAACTGCATGGCAGGGGCGCCTGCACCGTTGCTACCACCCACTACAGTGAATTAAAAAACTATGCTTATACCACGCCCGGGGTGGAAAATGCCAGCGTGGAATTTGACGTGGAAACCCTGCGTCCCACCTACCGGCTGCTGATTGGCCGCCCCGGCCGCAGTAACGCCTTTGAAATCTCCACCCGGCTGGGTTTGCGTCCGGAGATTGTCAGCAGTGCCCGGAAGTTCCTCACCACCGAACAGGTTCAGGTGGCAGATTTGATCAACAAGCTGGAAAAAACCCAGCAGGCAGCGGAAAAGGACCGGGAGGAAGCAGAGGCCCTGCGGCGGGAAAGCGAACAGCTTAAGGAACGATACCGCAGGCTGGAAGCGGAGTTAAGGGCCAAGAAGGAAGAGATTTTAGCCAAGGCCCAAGAGGAAGCCGGCAGGCTGGTCCGCCAGACCCGGCTGGAGGCGGAAGAAGCGGTCAAGGAATTGCGGGCCAAACTGGCTGAGGAAAGTACCAGGAACCGGGAAGAGGCCATTCAACAGGCCCGCAGCAAGCTGCAGCAGGTTACCGGCAAAGTGGCGGCCAAAGCGCCGGAGCGTACAGACACCGGGGAAATCCCACGTCAGGTTAAACCCGGTGAGGAAGTCTTTCTGCCCAAATACAACCAAAAGGCCTATGTGGTGGGCGTGTCCGGCGACAACGTGCAGGTCCAGGTGGGCATTATGAAAATGTTTGTGCCCCTGAAGGAACTGCGCAGGGTTAAAGAAAACCGGGTCACCACCGGCGAAACCAAGGTGGGCAAGGTGCTGATGGACAAAGCCCAGTCCATCGGAACCAGTTTGGACCTCAGGGGCATGACCGGGGACGAAGCCCTGCTGGAAATCGAAAAATACCTGGACGACGCCTTCCTGGCCGGCCTCAGCAGCGTCATTCTCATCCACGGCAAAGGCACCGGCGCCCTGCGCGCCGCGGTACACCGGGAATTAAAAACCCACCCCCGGGTCAAATCCTTCCGCCTTGGCGAAGCCGGAGAAGGCGGCGCCGGGGCTACGGTGGTAAGTTTGAAGTGATAACTGGTCATAGGGAATTTTACCAATCACCGGTACGCCAAGGACACCGGTAGACTTTTCAATATCCCGGCAGTTTTCTTCATCAAGATCGTACTTATTAATGCAAACGGCAGTCATGTAGCCGAAAGTGGCAGCAACCCGGAGAATCTTCTATTGACATGCACAAGATAAGACCACCCGTACGCTGGAACTGGTCTTTTCTTTGTTTTCAAATCTCCACGTAGTAAAAGGACATAGAGTTTTTTGTCCTTAGCCCAGAATCATGTGATTGAATTTAAAGAGGTGCTGGCTTTTGGCAAATATATTCAAAAGGATTTGTATACTCACTATTTTGCAAAATTAACGTACCCCATAATTTTGTAATAAAAATGCAAGGAAATTGTAATTGATAGCAACGGGGAAGTGAAGTATAGTGTTTTTTAATGTATACCAATATGGTATACATTAATATTTATTACGGTTTTATTTTAATAAGCTTACAAGTACATGAATTATTCTGAAAAAAGCACCGCCCTGGTGGCGGTTGCCCTGGGGCGGTACCTGGTGTATGACCGCATTTCCTTTGAGCAGGCCTTTTTTCTGCTGTTGCTGGCGCCTGAATTTTATTTGCCTTGCGGCTGCTGGGTAGCCAGTTCCATGCCGGCATGGCCGGGGTCACCGCTGCCAACCGCATCTTTGAGGTTCTGGAAACACCTTTACCGGAAACCCGTGCCGGGCAGGAGGCGTTGAATGCGGAAATTCCAACCGCTGAACATTTCCTTCAGGGAAGTGGGTTTCACTTACCAGGGAGGGTCCGACCCGGCCTTGCAAGGGGTTACTTTTAAACTGCCAGCAGGAAAACGGGTGGCCCTGGTGGGGCCCAGCGGCGCAGGAAAAACCACCGTTGCCAACCTGCTTTTGCGCTTTGCCGAGCCCGGTGAAGGCATCATTCAGGTCAACGGAAGTCCGCTACAGCAAATCCCCGCCGATCAATGGCGCAGGTAAGGTTTCCTATGTGCCCCAGAATCCGTACCTTTTTTATGGAACGGTGGCCGAAAATATTTCCCTGGGTCGACCCGGCGCATCCATGGACGAGGTAAGGGAAGCGGCCGAGCTGGCCGGGGCCCATGACTTCATTATGAAATTCCCCCGGGGCTATGACACACCTGTGGGGAATTCGGCCTGCGGCTCAGCGGCGGGCAGGCCCAGCGTCTGGCCATCGCACGGGCTTTCCTAAAGGATGCGCCCCTTTTGATCTTGGATGAAGCCACCGAATACCAGAGGGTGGTTTCATGATTCCGATCACATCACCGGGCACCTGACCACCGTTCACCCCCATTACGACTATAAGACGAAGGAATGGATCAATTATATAACACGTTTCTCTCTTAGATCATCCTGCAATCTTTACCGCATATTCTGGATGCAATATCCTTTCAAGAGGTGGCCAGGGCGGAGATGCCCAATCCGGTACCCTTTGGCTCCCATGGCCAGTATTTTGAATAATATGTGAACAATTAGACCTTGTTTTACGTCTGTATAGAAGAGGACCTGTGGATTATGCTTAAATCCATCAAAAGAGGAAGGTTTAAAGTTACTCTAGCTAATTAGTTATAGTGCGGGGTCAGCTTAATATGGAAAGGATGGTGAATTTTCCCCTTGCTTAAAATTAGAAAATCACTGCTATGCCTTTTGTGTGGGGGAATGCTGTTTTTCTCACCGGTAACCGCTGGAGCAGCAATCACCCATGAGGCCAAAATCGTGATCAATAATGCTCCGGTTGTGATTCCCGGGGGCGATCAACCGGCGATTATCCTGAATGGTAGAACCTACGTACCCTTGCGGGTTATCAGTGAACATCTGGGTACTCAGGTGCAGTGGCTGCCGGAAACAAAACAAGTTGTGATCGCAACAGCAAATAATTTGACATTAACTGTTCCGGAACGACCGGGCAAGCAGAAGGATGTGCAAATTGTCATAGACGGCAAGGCTTTGCAGGTGTCTCCGCAACTGGGACAGACCTTTATCACCGCTATGAACCGTACGGTGGTCCCTTTCCGGGTGGTTGGTGAAGCCCTGGGATGCGAGGTGAGCTGGCAGCAGTCCAGCCGCACGGTGGAGATTAAAACAAAGCCTGCCACCCCGGAACCACCTGTCCAGCAACCGGCAGACAGCACACCGCAGCCATCTCCGGCAGACATTGCCCTGCTGCAAGAGTTGGCCGGTTACAAGACAAACCTGCGTTTGATGGATAAAACCTTCATCAACTCCGAGGAACTGCTTAAAATGGACCCGGCAAGCTTCAGTGCGGAACAAAGGCAGCTGTTTAAACAATACAGGGATCAACTAAGCAAATATGATGCTAAAATTAAACTGCCCGGCGGCACCGTGATAAATACGGCAGACGTGACCATTATGGGACCGTCAGTGGCTACGGCTGACCAGTTAAGGGCCTGGATTGCGGCAGAAACGCCACGCATTCGGGCCAAGATGGAACAAAAGTTGAAACGTGAGTTTATTCCCATACCGGATTTGGCCGAACTCTATATAAAAATTGGCGCCGAATATGGCGTCCGGGGTGATTTGGCCTTTGCCCAGGCTGCCAAAGAGACCCATTACTGGCAGTTTACCGGGGATGTACAACCCTGGCAGAACAACTTCTGTGGGCTATGGGCCACCGGAAGTCCCTGTACCGGACAGGAATCCTTAAACGGCGCTGACCCCACACAGGTCCGTTTTGAGCCGGGTGTTCACGGGGCCATCTTTGTGACGCCCGAGGCCGGTGTAGAGGCCCATATCCAGCACCTGTACGCCTATGCCACCAAAGACCCGCTGCCCCCAGGCAAAGTACTCGTTGACCCAAGATACACCATGGTGAGACGCGGCACCGCACCCACCTGGCAGCAACTCAATGCCCGCTGGGCGGTTCCCGGCACAACCTACGGCCAAAGCATTATTCATGATTATTGGAAGGCTGCCCTGGCAAAATAATTACGGCAGTAAAATCCCGAGGGGAGTCCCTCGGGATTTTTTACCGGAGCTTTCTGATGACCCCGCAGGCCAAACGTTTCCCCATATACCGCTACATGATTGAATATTAAATCACTTTTTCAGTTGACTTATCAATAGGGTTGTGTCTGTGGTATAACAAAACCAAGATGCCCCTGCCAAAGAAGGTAGGGCATTTTCCTATATGTATACATAATATTTCTAATGCTGAATATTGTAACTCTAATGAAAGAGGTTTAAAATTAGATTTATGAAGGAATAAGAAAAGGGAGTTTTTAAAAATGTTTAACACTACTCAGGTCGGTCTGGCAACGCAAACCTCCTCCAACTGGGTAGGTTTTTTTCATTTGCTTGTGGTTTATATCGTCTGGGGCAGCACTTATCTGGCAATCCGTGTGGCGGTACGCGAGGGATCCGGGTTTCCTCCCTTTACCATGGGAGCCATGCGGCTGGCAGTCGCCGGCTGCATTCTTTTGCTTGGCGCATATCTGTTCCGGCAGAGCCTTAAGCTGTCCAGAGAAGAATTCAAGGTTCTGGCCGTATCCGGGATTTTTCTATGGGTGGGCGGCAACGGGCTGGTGATGTGGGCGGAACAGTTTGCTGATTCAGGATACGCAGCCCTGCTGGTGGGCACCACCCCCATGTGGGTGGCTTTAACGGAAGCCATCCTGGACCGCAAACCACCCTCCAAGCTTCTTTTGTTTTCGTTATTTGTTGGTTTTGCTGGAATCGGTCTCCTCACATCGCCTGTGCTTAAAGAAAGTTCCCAGGCGGATGTTTTAAGCATCTTTGCCTTATTAACGGCACCTTTATGCTGGGGTATAGGATCCCTGCTACAGCGCAGGAAACCGGTAGCGTTAAATCCGATCGTCAGTTCGGGTTACCAGCAGGTCTTTGGCGGCATCGGGTTTGCGATACTGGCGCTTGTTCTGGGCGAACCCTCGCCGGCTCCTACCAATGAGGCATGGTGGGCCTTTGGTTACCTGATTGTTTTTGGTTCATTCCTGGCCTTTACTTCCTATATTATGGCACTGAGACTGTTACCCACCAGCATTGTTATGACCTATGCCTATGTCAATCCGGTGGTAGCGGTGTTCCTGGGCTGGTTCATTTTGCACGAACCTATCAATGCTTGGACCATTGCAGGTACGGCTTTGGTACTCCTTGGAGTTGCAGGCACCTTTCAAAATCAAAAAGCAAAGATGGCAGTCCATAAGACATAAGATTCCGGTTAACTGGATAATTGGAATAAAAATACCGGTCACCCTTCAAGGGAAACCGGTATTTTTGGTTTAGTTATACTCTCTTGTTTTTTCCCTTATGGTCTCTCTGATTTTAGCCGCCTTACGGGAATCATTTTTTATTTCATCCGGTTGACGGCGGCCGGTGGTACCGGGCAGCCAGTTGTCGCCGTTCCCTGGCTCCGTTGGCGGGTTTTCCCCTTCACCCGGGTTGCCTTCGTTCGGTTGCGGTAATATCACAGGCAGTTTGTATTTTTCTGCCGCCGCCGGGTCAATGCCGTCCTGAGTATGCAGGGTGCAGGTTTTCAGCGGCGCCCGCAGGGCATAGTCTGCCACAGTGGGGGGACTGTATAAGGCAATTTAATGACTACCTTGGTAATACGGTCCGGGCAGTAATCGTTAGGCAGTTCACCGGTGGTAGCACATACCTCCATGACCTGGTGCAGGTTGTCTACCTCTGTGGGAACCGTTCCTTCAGCAAATAAGTCTGTTACCATATGATCCGCCGGGGTATTCGGCCCCGGCAGCAGGCCGGACTTGCTGTCCACGGTGGCGGTTACAATACCGGCAGGTCTGGAGAACTGGCGAACCGGTACACCGGATAGTGCTTTACTCATCACTTCCCGCCATATCATGGCCGGATAGATGCCACCGTAAGACCGGTCCATGCTCCTTGGCGCATCGTGGCCGATCCATACGGCGCCAACCAGTTCAGGTGTATAGCCCACGAACCAAATGTCCTTCCCCTGGTCCGTTGTGCCGGTCTTACCGGCCACCGGCCTTGCACCCAGGTTTGCCCGGGTGCCGGTACCGGACTGGACAACGGAACGCAGCATATCGGTAACCAGGTACGCAGTGGTTGCCTTCATGGCTCGCCTCTGCTCGGGTTTAAATTCGTCAATCAGGGTCCCGTCATAGCTTTCAACCTTGAGGATGGCATGGGGTTTTACATAGATACCCTGGTTGGCAAAGGCGCCGTAGGCTCCCGCCATATCCAACGGTACCACGCCGGAACTGACACCGCCAAGGGCCATGGCCAGCCCGTCCCGGTTGGCATCAAGGGTCGTAATGCCGAGCCCGTAGGCAAATTTTACTGCCTGGTCCAGCCCTGTTTGTTGCAAAAGCTTTATCGCAACGATATTAACGGAACTTGTTAAAGCAGTCCGCATGGTAATTAAACCCTTAAAACTTCCGTCGGAGTTCTTCGGACTGTAACTGCCAAAGCTGGTAGGAATATCGTCAATGACCGAAGCAGGACCCATACCGTTAAATTCTACGGCGGGGCCGTAAGCCACAATGGGTTTAATGCTCGAACCGGGTTGGCGCCCGATTTTACGACCGTCAGGCAGTACCTGGTACTGCGTCGCCCGGTTGAGCTGTCGCTGCTGTTTATGTTCACGGCCGCCCACAATGGCCCTCAAATGGCCTGTACCAGGTTCCATAAAGACGGCAGCGCCCTGGGGTTGAGGCAGACCCTGTTTGTCAAGTCCAAAATTTGGAAAATATTTTGGGTTGGCCAGTGCCATCTCGGCAATTTTTTGAATTTTAGGGTCCAGGGTGGTGTATACCTTGAGTCCACCTTTGTAAACCATATCCGGGCCATATTTATGAACCAGCTTTTCTGTAACGTAATCAATGAAGTAGGGATACGGATACCGGGTGGCCTGCATTTTGCTGCCGTCCGGCAGAGGTTTGGCAGCCGCTTCCTGACGCTGTTCTTCCGTAATTTTTCCTGCTTCTTTCATACGAAGCAGAACGGTATTGCGTCGGTTTAAAGCCGACTCGTAATCCTTTTGCTGTTTCTCATCCTGCTGTTTCTCATTGATTTTCTGTTTATTCTTGTCGGACTTTTGATCAGCGGACTGGTCATCGATGGACTCCGCACCGTCCAAATAACGGGAATAGGTGGACGGGGCCTGGGGTAAGCCCGCTAAGAAAGCGGCTTCGTCCAATGTCAGTTGATCCTTTTTTAAATCTTTGCCAAAGTAGGTTTGGGCTGCTGACTGAATTCCATAGGCGCCCTGTCCAAAATAAATTTTGTTCAGGTACATTTCAAATATTTCATCTTTGGTAAAGTGTCTTTCCATTTGCAGGGTCAGCACAATTTCCTGCAGTTTTCTTTTGATACTGCGTTCAGGGGATAAATAGGACAGTTTAACTAACTGCATGGTAATGGTACTAAAACCTTCGCGAATTTCACCGGAGGTAACGTTTTTAAAAACAGCCCGACCTAAACTGCGAAAATTAATACCATGGTGGTCATAAAAGCGGTCGTCCTCGGTGGCCAGAAAAGCATCTTTCACCACCGACGGCACTTCGTCCAGTTTAATAGGTTCCCGGTTCTCTGTGCCGATTCTGGTGACCAGATTCCCATCCTTGTCGTAGATTGAAGTGGGTACCATATTTTCCAGGGATCTTGGATCAAAGACAGGCATGTCCGACATGGCATAGGCGAAATACCCCAGTGAAGTAAAACCGCCTATCAGAACAAAAAAGGCTGCTATCAGAAAAAGTAAGCGTCCGGTTCGGAGCCTTCGGCTTTTACGTGTGGCCAAGTATAATCCTCCTTTATGAAAAGTAAAGGTCAATGATAACAGAATTATAACACAATCCAACGAACTCATGACAGCGGTTTTTAATATTCTTGTCACATTCTGCTAGCTCTGGTATAATTATTAAGATTTTGATCACCCGTTATCTATTATTACGCAGAGTCACGAATTTTTAAGTAATAAGGTTTTTCGAAAGGGGTCCAGTCGATGCCAGACGTCCAAAAACAGCTTGAAATTATTAAAAGAGGCACTGCAGAGATTGTTCCTGAAGAGGAACTGGTAGAGAAATTAAAGAAATCCATCGCGAAGAACAAACCCCTCCACATAAAGTTGGGCCTCGATCCCACAGCACCGGATATTCACCTTGGCCACACGGTTGTACTGCAAAAGCTGAGACAGTTCCAGGAATTAGGTCATCATGTTACCATTATCCTTGGCGATTACACCGGTCGCATTGGTGACCCCACGGGAAAATCGGAAACAAGAAAACAATTAACCGAAGAAGAAGTACTGGCCAACGCCCGGACCTATGAAAAGCAGATTATTAAAGTGCTGGACCCTGTAAAAACAAAGGTGCAGTTTAACAGCACCTGGCTGGCACCGTTAAAGTTTGAAGACGTGATCCGACTGGCAGCCACCACCACCGTTGCCAGGATGCTGGAACGAGAGGATTTCTCAAAACGATTTAAAGAAAATCTGCCTATCAGCATTCATGAATTTTTCTATCCTTTAATGCAGGGATATGATTCCGTTGCCCTTAAGGCGGATGTGGAACTGGGGGGGACGGACCAAAAGTTTAATTTGCTGATGGGGCGCACCTTGCAGAAGGAGTTCGGGCAGGAACCCCAGATTGCCTTAATGATGCCGATCCTTGAAGGCTTAGACGGGGTTAACAAGATGAGCAAGAGCCTGGGGAATTATATTGGCATTGATGAGGCTCCCCAGGAAATGTACGGCAAGACCATGTCCATTCCCGATGAATTAATGGTGAGGTATTTTGAACTGGTCACCCCTGTTCCTCTGGACGAGGTGAAGGCAATTGCCAGGGGTTTGCAGGAAGGCACCCTGCATCCAAGGGATGCCAAGATGCGCCTGGCCAGGGAAATTGTTACCTTTTATCACAGCGCAGAGGCGGCGGAACAGGCTGAGGAACACTTTAAAAAGGTATTTCAGAAGCGTGAACTGCCAGACGAAATTGATGAGTTTATGGTCACGGAAGACCTTTACGAAGAGGGACTGGTTTCATTGCCCAGGCTGCTTACCCAGGCCAAATTAGCAGCCAGCAACAGTGAGGCCAGAAGGCTTATTAAAGAAGGCGCCGTCAAGATCAACGGTGAAAAAGCATGCGACCCCAACATGCGTTTCTTACCTGAAGAAGGAATGATCATCCGGGCAGGGAAGCGACGCTTTGCCAGGTTAATACTAAAAAATTAGGCAAGTCCCAATCGGTTATCACCTTTTGCTTCACCTCCACATATAGATAGGATGTGGAGGTGAAAGTTTTGTTTAAGAGAAGAAGACATGTGCCAAGGAAATTCTATGTTTTGTTATTTCTTATGGGCTTACTGGCAATGTTTTTCTTTATAGACCGCAGCCTGCAGCCTACGTTGTTCACCATCGCCAGAGTCAAGGCCATTCATCTGGCCACGGAAATCATGAATAAAACCGTTATGGAGAACCTGGCGAAACAGCAAATCGAATATAAGGACATTGTTCAGGTTCATAAGGATTCACAGGGCAGAATTGTCCTCATGCAGGCGGACACGATTAAAATAAACAGGCTATCCAATGAAATAACGTTAAAAGTTCAGGAGTCGCTGCGCAATCTTGATGATGAAAGCATCGGCATTCCTATGGGCCAACTCCTGGGCATCCATTTGCTGGCTGCTCTGGGTCCGGAATTTAATGTCCGTATGATACCGCTGGGAACCATCAGGGTGGACATTGTCGACAAGTTTGAAGGGGCAGGGATTAACCAGACCAGACACCTCATTTGGCTGGATCTCAACTCGGAATTCCAGATTGCCATTCCTTTATATAAAGAAGTATTTAAAGTGAACACAAAGGTACCTTTGGCCCAGGACATCATCGTAGGCGATGTGCCACCTGCACTTGTAACACTGCCCGGTGGAGTTTTAGGGAATTAGTATAGAAACAAAAAATACTTGTTTTGTGAATAATATTAAGTAGATTGAAAATAATAGCCATAGTTTTAAGGCCAAACTTTAAATGGTAACAAAACCAGGAATTAGTTCTTGTCAAAGGACTCCGGAAGTGTTATGATAACAAATGTCGCCGCGAGGTGATGGTTAAAAATTACCACTTGCAACAAGGTAATCAAAGTGGTAAGATGAAGTTCCGTCGCCGATGAGGCGGTGCGAAAATTACCAAAAACTTTCACTTGAAATGCAAGTGAGGGTCATGGTAAACTAAGATTCCGGTCGTGAGGCCGGGCTAAAAAATGGTCTTTGAAAACTAAACAGYRGATGATGGATGCAAAACGGTCAAGTCAAAAGTCAGCGCAAGCTGAAACTGTGACGACCACAYTTGAATCCTCGTCAAGCGTTAAATAACGCTAGCGAGTAATTCCTGAACAAGTAATAAAGAGCTAAATCAACTCTTCACCCTAACGGGTACGCGAAAAYATTATATAATTTATGGAGAGTTTGATCCTGGCTCAGGACGAACGCTGGCGGCGTGCTTAACACATGCAAGTCGAACGGTTCAGTCGTCGGTCTTCAGACGTCGGACGTCGGGATAGTAAGGAATTCGCCTTAGCGAATTCCAGATTTAAATCCCTGACGACTGCCGCCTGACGACCGACGACCGAATAGTGGCGCACGGGTGAGTAACGCGTGGATAACCTGCCTGGTAGACCGGGATAACAGCTGGAAACGGCTGCTAATACCGGATACGCTTAAGAGAACGCATGTTCTTTTAAGGAAAGCAATYGTGCTATCAGATGGATCCGCGTCCCATTAGCTAGTTGGTGGTGTAAGGGACCACCAAGGCGACGATGGGTAGCCGGCCTGAGAGGCGACCGGCCACACTGGGACTGAGACACGGCCCAGACTCCTACGGGAGGCAGCAGTGGGGAATCTTCCGCAATGGGCGAAAGCCTGACGGAGCAACGCCGCGTGAGGGAAGAAGGCCTTCGGGTTGTAAACCTCTGTCATCAAGGAAGAACAGATGACGGTACTTGGAGAGGAAGCCCCGGCTAACTACGTGCCAGCAGCCGCGGTAAAACGTAGGGGGCGAGCGTTGTCCGGAATTACTGGGCGTAAAGGGCGCGTAGGTGGTCCATTAAGTTAGAGGTGAAAGATCGGGGCTCAACCCCGAGATTGCCTCTGATACTGGTGGACTTGAGTGCAGGAGAGGGGAGCGGAATTCCCAGTGTAGCGGTGAAATGCGTAGATATTGGGAGGAACACCAGTGGCGAAGGCGGCTCTCTGGACTGTAACTGACACTGAGGCGCGAAAGCGTGGGGAGCGAACAGGATTAGATACCCTGGTAGTCCACGCCGTAAACGATGAGTGCTAGGTGTTGCGGGTATCGACCCCCGCAGTGCCGTAGTTAACACAATAAGCACTCCGCCTGGGGAGTACGGTCGCAAGACTGAAACTCAAAGGAATTGACGGGGGCCCGCACAAGCGGTGGAGTATGTGGTTTAATTCGACGCAACGCGAAGAACCTTACCAGGGCTTGACATCCTCTGAAAGCCATAGAGATATGGACCTTACTTCGGGGTAACAGAGAGACAGGTGGTGCATGGTTGTCGTCAGCTCGTGTCGTGAGATGTTGGGTTAAGTCCCGCAACGAGCGCAACCCCTAACATTAGTTGCCAGCGAGTAAGGTCGGGAACTCTAATGTGACTGCCGTTGACAAAACGGAGGAAGGTGGGGATGACGTCAAATCATCATGCCCCTTATGTCCTGGGCTACACACGTACTACAATGGCCGGTACAGACGGAAGCGAAGCCGTGAGGCGGAGCAAAWCTGAGAAAGCCGGTCCCAGTTCGGATTGTAGTCTGCAACTCGACTACATGAAGTCGGAATCGCTAGTAATCGCAGGTCAGCATACTGCGGTGAATACGTTCCCGGGCCTTGTACACACCGCCCGTCACACCACGAAAGCTGACAACACCCGAAGCCGGTGAGCTAACCGAAAGGAGGCAGCCGTCGAAGGTGGGGTTGGTGATTGGGGTGAAGTCGTAACAAGGTAGCCGTATCGGAAGGTGCGGCTGGATCACCTCCTTTCTAAGGAGTAACTTGAACCTTCGGTTCAAGAACTCTGGTCGATCATTCATCATCTCAACTGTTTAGTTTTGAGAGACCAAAATCAACCTCCGGTTGATTTAAAATTTCTCATAGCAAACACGGGACTATAGCTCAGCCGGTCAGAGCGCACGCCTGATAAGCGTGAGGTCGGTGGTTCGAGTCCACCTAGTCCCACCATAATAGGGCGTCGGTCGTCAGACGTCGGACGTCAGCATGAAAGTAAATCTTGAGGGTCAGAAATGAAAGACCCAAAAGAAAAGCTTACAAACCTGACGACTGCTGCCTGACGACCGACGACCAAACGTGGGGGCATAGCTCAGCTGGGAGAGCACCTGCCTTGCAAGCAGGGGGTCAGCGGTTCGATTCCGCTTGTCTCCACCATTTTTATCTTTTAAATYGTTCCTTGAAAACTGAACAGCGAAAAGTAAAGCGTCGTAGAAACAATTTTGCAGGCTACGTAAAGTAACCGAGCAAGCAAYWGGTCAAGAAACAAAGGGCATACGGTGGATGCCTTGGCGCTAAGGGCCGAAGAAGGGCGTGGAAAGCTGCGAAAAGCCACGGGGAGCCGCAAGCAGGCAWCGATCCGTGGATACCGAATGGGGCAACCCGGCGGAGCAAAACTCCGTCACCCTATGCTGAACACATAGGCATAGAGGAGGGCACCCGGGGAACTGAAACATCTAAGTACCCGGAGGAAGAGAAAGAAAYATCGAACCCCCAAGTAGCGGCGAGCGAAAAGGGGCGAGCCTAAACCAGAATTCTTCGGAAATCTGGGGTTGCGGGAACCTCATCACGTGAYGATTAGTCCTAGTCGAAGACACCTGGAAAGGTGCTGCACAGAAGGTAACACACCTGTAGGCGAAAGGACGAAAATTGCAGAGGACATCCCAAGTACCGCAGGACACGAGAAACCCTGTGGGAATCCGGGGGGACCACCCCCCAAGGCTAACTACCCTTAGCGACCGATAGTGAACCAGTACCGTGAGGGAAAGGTGAAAAGCACCCCGGGAGGGGAGTGAAAAAGAACCTGAAACCGTATGCCTACAAACTGTCGGAGCACATTAAAAGTGTGACGGCGTACTTTTTGTAGAACGGACCGGCGAGTTACATCTAACGTGCAGGTTAAGGCGAGCATTGCCGGAGCCAAAGCGAAAGCGAGTCTTAAAAGGGCGACAAGTACGTTGGAGTAGACCCGAAACCTGGTGATCTACCCATGTCCAGAGTGAAGCTTTAGTAAAATAAAGTGGAGGCTCGAACCGACCTTCGTTGAAAAGGAGGCGGATGAGGTGTGGGTAGGGGTGAAATGCCAATCGAACCAGGAGATAGCTGGTTCTCCCCGAAATAGCTTTAGGGCTAGCCTCGGAAGATGGTTAGCGGAGGTAGAGCACTGAATGGGCTAGGGGCCTTCACGGGTTACCGAACCCAATCAAACTCCGAATGCCGCATAACTTACTCCGGGAGTCAGACTGCGAGTGCTAAGATCCGTAGTCAAAAGGGAAACAGCCCAGACCAACAGCTAAGGTCCCAAAGACAGGCTAAGTGGAAAAGGATGTGGGGTTGCACAGACAACCAGGATGTTGGCTTAGAAGCAGCCACCATTTAAAGAGTGCGTAATAGCTCACTGGTCAAGTGGCCCTGCGCCGAAAATGAAACGGGGCTAAGCCTGGCACCGAAGCTTTGGATTGACGTAAGTCAGTGGTAGGGGAGCGTTCTTATTCCGTTGAAGTCGTACCGTGAGGAGCGGTGGAGGAATAAGAAGTGAGAATGCCGGTATGAGTAAGCGAAAAGGCAGRTGAGAATCCTGCCCGCCGAAAACCTAAGGATTTCTGGGGAAGGTTCGTCCGCCCAGAGTAAGCCGGGACCTAAGCCGAGGCCGCAAGGCGTAGGTGATGGACAATCGGTTGAGAATCCGATGCCACCAACGACCGTTTGAGGATGGAGTGACGCAGGAGGGTACGTTTAGCCAGCGGCTGGAAAAGCTGGTCCAAGCCCGTAGGGTGTGTGGTAGGCAAATCCGCCACACAAAAARCCTGAGAGGTGAAGGGGAGCGAAAACAAGTAGCGAAGAAACGGATCCCAAACTGCCAAGAAAAACTTCTAACGAGGTTAGTTGGTGCCCGTACCGCAAACCGACACAGGTAGGTGGGGTGAAAATCCTAAGGCGCGCGAGAGAACCCTCGTTAAGGAACTCGGCAAAATGACCCCGTAACTTCGGGAGAAGGGGTGCCTCGGTATTGTGAAAGATGAACATCTGGAGCAAGAAGAGGCCGCAGAGAAAAGGCCCAAGCGACTGTTTACCAAAAACACAGGTCCCTGCTAAAGCGAAAGCTGACGTATAGGGGCTGACGCCTGCCCGGTGCTGGAAGGTTAAGGGGAAGAGTTAGCGCAAGCGAAGCTTTAAACCGAAGCCCCAGTAAACGGCGGCCGTAACTATAACGGTCCTAAGGTAGCGAAATTCCTTGTCAGGTAAGTTCTGACCCGCACGAAAGGCGTAACGATTTGGGCACTGTCTCAACGAGGGGCTCGGTGAAATTGTAATGACGGTGAAGATGCCGTCTACCTGCGACAGGACAGAAAGACCCCGTGGAGCTTTACTGTAGCTTGACATTGGGTTTTGGTATTTGATGTACAGGATAGGTGGGAGACTGAGAAGTCCATACGCCAGTATGGATGGAGTCGCCGTTGGGATACCACCCTTTAGATATTGAAATTCTAACTTTAGACCATGAAGCTGGTCTGAGGACAGTGTCAGGTGGGCAGTTTGACTGGGGCGGTCGCCTCCCAAAAAGTAACGGAGGCGCCCAAAGGTTCCCTCAGCGCGGGCGGAAATCGCGCGTAAGAGTGTAAAGGCAGAAGGGAGCTTGACAGCGAGACCAACAAGTCGAGCTGGTACGAAAGTAGGGCTTAGTGATCCGGCGGTTCCGAGTGGAAGGGCCGTCGCTCAACGGATAAAAGCTACCCCGGGGATAACAGGCTTATCTCCCCAAGAGTCCACATCGACGGGGAGGTTTGGCACCTCGATGTCGGCTCATCGCATCCTGGGGCTGAAGTAGGTCCCAAGGGTTGGGCTGTTCGCCCATTAAAGCGGTACGTGAGCTGGGTTCAGAACGTCGTGAGACAGTTCGGTCCCTATCCGTCGCAGGCGCAGGAAACTTGAGAAGAGCTGTCCCTAGTACGAGAGGACCGGGATGGACGGACCGCTGGTGTACCAGCTATCGTGCCAACGGTAGTGCTGGGTAACTAAGTCCGGCAGGGATAAGTGCTGAAAGCATCTAAGCACGAAGCCCCCTTCAAGATGAGGTTTCCCACTACGCAAGTAGGTAAGATCCCATGMAGACTACATGGTAGATAGGCCGGGGGTGTAAGCGCAGCAATGTGTTCAGCCGACCGGTACTAATAGATCGAGGTCTTGACCTAATTTGAGATGTGAGAAGTGAGAGGTWGGAAGTGAGAGCTAAACACCATCATTTCTCCTTAAGATACGACCTTACTTAAGAGCTGTTCAGTTTTCAGGGAATGCAAAGTTTGCTAAAGGGAAAAGCCTAAAAAGCTGAAGGCCGATGGCCGACGGCTGAYGGCTAGACCCCAAAGAATTACCCAAAAGCATAAGATTTTCTGGTGGCGATACCGGAGGGGGTACACCTGTTCCCATCCCGAACACAGCAGTTAAGCCTCCAGGGCCGATGGTACTCGGGGCGCAAGCCCCTGGGAGAGTAGGTCGTCGCCAGAGTAATTTTAAACACCCGCAGTTATTGACTGCGGGTGTTTTGCATGTTTGGGAAAGCCGTTGATATTTGCTAAACAGCAACAACGAGTGATTCGCATGTTCTTGGAAATATCCAAAAAAAGATATTTAAATACAAAATCACAACTAGTGATTCCTAATGAAGATTGGGATGAATTATAGCTGTCTCGTAAGAGACCGTAGTTTAATTTTTAACCGAAGTTTGGCGTAAAAATTTTCCAGTACCAGGCGTAGCAAGGGCTGAAGCCATACGCCAATAATATTTTTGGGACTACAATGTATTTTCTAAGGATTTTTTTATCTGTTTTAATGCCTTTGGTTTTAATAATCTTTCGCAGTTAAAGAGTTTTGCCCATTCTTTTTGTTCCTCCGTCATTTCTGTTACGGTAAGTGAATAACCAGGGGTGCCTTTGATACCTACCTGATTTAACTGGCAGCTTTGTACTTGTTCCAAAACGTCTATAGGGGATATTGAATGACCGGCCTTTTTAAGTATGGCTCCATTGTATTTACCAGTAGGTAGGCCAAAATGCAAATGCTGACATGCRCCTTGACTCGCTCAGGACGGGTTAAATGAATTGGCCTTAAGGCGAGTTGAGACTTCATTTCCCGAAAGACCTCTTCAATTTTATTTTTTGCTCTGTATCTCTGAATGACTTCAGCTTGGGGAATTGTTTCGTCGTTGGTAATGAAGCAGGTTATACCATCTAATCGTCGAATGTCTGTTTCTCTAGTTTTGTCAATCGCTGCCGATAAGTGAAACGAATGGGCTATTCGTATAGAGCCGTCTTTTTTAAGCACTTTAACTTCGATAGGTGTAACGCTTACTGTCATCAATGACTTGAGTTTGTATTTCGAAAGCATTTTCTTTATATCGCGTTCAAGTAGTTCCTTTTGTCGTGATTTCTTGGCTACAGCCAGTTTGGCATTTTGTTCGGCAGTCCAAGCCAGGATTTTATTGATTCGTTTCTCTCGTGAAGCAATGTCCTCAAAAAACGGGAAACGTCAAAAGAGAAGATGAACCGTCGTTTTCCTACCCGGCCTTCCCTGGTATAAAAGAACTGATTGTCGTCAGTTGGTAAAAATTCATGAAGAGCCAAAATCTGTTCATAATCCTCTTTTGAGGCAGGCCCCGGAACAAACTCTTGGAATAACGGATGGCATGCTATTTCATCCTTATCCATAGCAGACAAATAGGTCAGTTCTTGGGTTTCAAGTAAATTCAATGTTCACTAGATACCATCCCGCGATCAAACACAAGATGACACTTTTTTAAACCGAATCGTTGTTTAAGATCGTTAACCACACCAGGTAAGGTGGTAACGTCTTGAGTATTTCCTTCAAGCACTTTCCAGTAAAATGGTGAACCCTGCATCAAAAATATTATACCACTACTCAAATCGTACACATAACAAATAATAACCTGGGTATAATAAACACGGCTGTCCGGTCAACTCTCTGAAAGGGGGTGATCGGGTGGAGTTTTATTTGCTAGCAGTCTCGACTCTAGCATTACTAAAACGAGTAACGATTCAAATCATAATCAGTATTAAGTAGCAAATCTTGTTTAAAGTAAAAACCGGACTGCCCGCTAACACAGACAAAAAGTCTGATGTTAGTGTTGGCACAAAATAAAAATATAAAAGTATAAAACAATAACTTTAACAGAAAACTTGCTATCTGCAAGTTTTTTAAATTTTTTATCATGCAAACAAATAAAAAACCCACCATTCATTGGAGGGTTAAAATCTACTCGGAATCATTTTTTATTAATGTTAATTTTTGAATCAAAACTTGGCCATCTGTTACCTCTCTGTTACCCTGCATATATTCTCTTCAGCGGAAAAAATAATAAAAATGATAACGGAGATGAAAATCATGGCAAGGAGACGGAGACGTAGTTTTTTTAAATTCCCCAGAGGCAATAAAAGAGGAAAGCCTGATCTGCAACCTATTATAGCTTTTATAGGACTTTTATTATTAAGTGTTTTGTTAACTTACCCGTTGCAGTCTTTATTGTTTATTGGTCTTATTCTGTCCTGCCTCTGGTATCAACGTAACAAAAATAGAGAAATACTTAGAACATCTGGAATCCAGGAGATAGACCGAATGGATGGAACAGAATTCGAAGATAGAATCAAACTCCTCTATGAAGACATGGGCTATTCGGTAGAAAAAACACCTGAAACCGGAGACTTCGGAGGCGACTTAATTGCCAATAAGCCCGGGGAACGAATTGTTATACAATGTAAGAGATATAGTCATCCTGTAGGATTAAAGGCCATACAGGAAGCAGCTACCGCAGTTTTGTACTATAAAGCTAACCGTGCAATGGTGATAACCAATAATAAATTCACCCCACAGGCAGTTGAATTAGCAAAAGTAAACAAAGTCGAACTGTGGGACCGAACCAAACTAATAGAAGCATTATATTCTGTTACCAGAAGTGAAATAAACGGCATACTGGCAATGGTATATCAAAGATATAAGAAACCAGAAACAGAAGAATAGAAGTAAAGTATGGGAGAACGTCATACAAAAGGAGGGGATATAAAACCCCTCCTTTTGTAGGCTTAAACACTTTCCGGTAATGGTTGATATATCTCTTTCTTCTTTTCCAATCCCTTTGCCCAATACTCTACAAGTTGCTTCCCATCAATCAATTCAATATGAATGGAGTAGTATCATTTTAGTTGAGTCAGAAAACTCGTAATTCTGGGAAAAATATCATAAAAAGGAAGAGGGTAATCCAGATGCGAGAGTATGACAAAGACTTTAAAGAAGAAGCCATCAAGTTATCCTGCGAAATAGGGCCGACAGCGGCCGCAGAGAAGCTGGGAATTCCAGTAACAACGCTATACACATGGCGAAACAACGCAAAACGGTATGGAGAGATTGCTTTTGTTGGCAGCGGGCATAAGCGTGTTGATCCTAAAACAGCTGAAATTCGGGCAATGGAAAAAAAGATCAAAGAACTTGAAGCTGCTAATGATATTTTGAAAAGAGCCTTGGGTTTTTTCGCAGGGAGCCAAAAGAAGTAGCTGCACGAGAACTTTTTCAGTGGATATGGCTGCACAAAACCAAAGAGAAAACCAAGCACAGCATAAAAACCATGTGCAGGGTATTAGGCGTCAGTGAAACCGGATATTACAAGTGGTTAAAAAGGCAGTCCAAGCCCAACAAATACGATGAGCTTTTGGCTAAGATCCGTCAAATTCGTGCAGACAACCCAGACTATGGAGCGCACAGGATCTATCTCCATTTGAAACTTTATCAAGGCTATACCGGCAGTTATTATGTAATCCTTAAGCTCTGTAAAATTCACCATCTCATGCTGAAGAAGAAACACCACAGCAGAGGAATAACCAAAGCAGATCTTGCGGCACAAGCCAGTGAAAACCTGATTCAACAGGATTTTACCGCCTCATCGCCCAATCAAAAATGGCTTGGGGATATTACAGAAATCCCAACAGCTGATGGCAAGCTTTATGTAGCCGCAGTATTAGACTGTTTTGACGGAGCTATCGTAGGGTTTAAAATGGCTGATCATATGAGGGCAGAGCTTTGTGTAGATGCTTTCACTTCAGCAGTTAAGAAATACCAGGCTTTCGGTATGATCTTTCATAGTGATAGGGGAGGCCAGTATACCAGCCGGATTTACCGTGACGTCTTAGCGAGGTATGGAGCAGTTCAGAGCATGAGCAAAACCGGAAAATGCTATGACAATGCCAGAATGGAGTCCTTTTTTGCCACATTAAAAAAAGAAAGCACTAACAAATTCAAAACCGAAACCATGAGGATGGAGACTGTAAAAAGCATAGTGTTTAGATTTATAGAAATTTATTACAACCGAAAACGAATTTACACTACTAACGGAGGTTATCCGCCCTTGGTTAAGCGTTCACACTATTACCAGGAAAACCTGCCCCAGGCAGTGTAAAAGCGTATACGTTAATTATTCAGGGGCTCTGCCCCCGAACCCCCGGAGTTTACCGCTTGGTTCTCCCAGGGATAGATAAAGAAGATACCAGGGTAATCAAACGATTCCCTGGCTATCCCCAGCAGAACTCTACTGGCCGCTCGGGTTGCTCTCCAGCATTGCCCTATCCTGCCAGTAGATAAGAGCTGAATATAGTATTTCCAGAAGGAATCCACTTATTAACATTTTCTAAAATTACGAGTTTAGGGACTAAACCAAATTTGACAACTCCATTGTTACTACAGCAGTACCACCGAAATAGTCTGTAAATACTTTAGCTACAAAATCCTCGAATTTATATGGGTCCTCTTGTTTACCTTCTTCACGTCTAAACCGATGATATAACCCAACTGCTAAAGTTTGTCTCATATCATTATTGGTGCTGGTTATATCAGCAATTAAATCCTCTAGCCGGTTGTAACCCTTACGGTATTTGAAATAAAAGAACCCTGTAACCCCTAATGCTGTTAAGAACAATAGAAATTGAAACAAATCCATGATAACACCTCATTACTATTTTATTGGTATTGTTACCAAAAATAGTAATCCAAGACTATGTTTGGTACTTGGATCTTAATAAAGCCTATAAAGTGATTGATTAGAAAAAAGGAAAACTACCTCCTGATGATGATGCTTTCTTTCTCTATCATCCATTGATGCTGGGGATTTTTTTGAAAGCTATTTACATTCCTCTTGTTTCTCTGGATTATTGGCTGAACTAAATTTAAAAAACAGCCGGTGTTCTTTCACTTTTGCAAGCTGCAAAAGTGGAAGGGCGCCGGATTTTTCTTTAGCCCTTAAATGTTAGGTAACCCGTTGATGTACAAGAAACTTTATTATTTCGAGGATTATCACCATCTTACAGACGTATGATAGGTCGTGTCACAAGGAACAATGACCAGATTAATTTACCCAAGTAAAACGTCTCTTAAGTTCATTTAGACGGCTGTTATAAGGAATAACACCTTCAAATTGAAGTCTCCCCACAATAATCCCCGGAGCTATCCCAAGAGTATTAGCAAATGATAGAATTTCTTGATATTGATAACTTCCGTGTTCTATAAATTTTTTTAGCTTTAGGTGAGGAATTAATTGTTCCGCGGCAAAGATATTCGCCTGGTCTTCTAAATCACTACTAAATTCTCCCTGGTTACCCTCCAAAAAAATTCCTTTTTTACATTTTGCAGAACATGACCTGCCTCATGAAAAAAGGTAAACCATAAGTGGTCATCTGTTTTGTATCGTAGACTTAACTGTATTACAGCCTTGTCTGAATTTATCCAATAAGTAGCACCACTAATACGGCATTTTGGTAGTTCCGGAACAAAAATTACTGCTACTCCTGAACTTGCACAAAGTTGGGTTAACTTATCAACAAATATTTCAGGGGGGCTATTGTTAAATTCCTTACTTCCTTAAGAGTTTTCCTAAAGTTACTGGAACTAAAAGGCTGGCAACTTATTTTCTGTGCCTCTATTTGACCCTTTCTTAACCATGCTGTTACAGACGCCGTATTACTATTAAAGGCATTTGATTGCCTAAACGCTACTTTCGCCTGGCCCAATGCCTTTTCCCAGACATCTACCCAAACCTCAAATGATGCTACACTAAAAAAATTAAGCAGTATTTGTAATTGCTCAACTTCATCCTTCGCCTCTTTAATCCAACCAAACTTAATCATGGACCTTATGGGAAATTGAGCTAACCAGTCTATTTGTTCTTGTAATCGTTTCTTTTCTTCCAATTGTGCTAATTTTTCTCTGTAATTACGCTCAAGGTTATTCCAAAAACTAGCTGGAACCCCCAAGACCCGCTCAAACTGTAGAGCTGTTTCAGGTGTAATGGCTGCTTTACCTTTAATGATTTCATTAATTGTCTTTTTGGGTCTACCTGTACGATCCGCAAGCTCTGCCTGAGACATGCCCATGTGCTCAATGGTCTCAAACAATGTTTCCCCAGGCGGGACTACATAATCAGGATCAAAACCAAACATCTTTTTATTTACCAAGTCTTTGTTAGCCATATATACCCTCCGTTCTAAATTAGTGATAGTCATGCACACCCAGTATAAGAATGGCTGTAACTTGGTTCCGATCAATACCCCCATCACTTCTTAATGGAATGGGATCGTGAGCAGGCTCAAAAATTAATCTGTACGGGTCCTCAAATCTACAGCAAATTTATTTTTCATTACTCCCTCTAGCTCATGTAACCGGGGTGGTGGTAAATGACTAATATCAGCCAAACATTCGGCAGCCTGAAGTTCTAATAATCTTTGACGTATTTTTTTGGCCAATTCGGGACCCCATTCTTTATTAGATTCCTGTGCTGAATTACAAATTTTCTGTAGCTTTTTATACTTAAAGTATATATCCATTAGTATCACCCGTCAATTAAATTATTAACCCTTAGGGTTAATAAAAATATTATTTTTCAACTAGATAATCCTTCAAAATACTTCTCTTTTTCTTTTTGTAATACCTTTTTTTGACAAAATAATTATTTCTAATTACCATCATCAACTAGAAATAAAACCTACTCTACAGGGTGGTCTGTACCTCCTCCGGCTGGCGGTGCTCGCTGCACTTTGCCGGGTAGTAGGCCAGGGCAGTCTTCAGTGCGGCAACGTCGCCTATATGTGCCAGGGACACAACTGTGACCTATGAGGCCTGGGAGCAACAGCTGACCGTCCATTCCTAGGCACAGCCGCGCCAAAAGGCAGACGCCGTCAATTAGCAACGGCACTGGTAACGCAGCACCCTGCTCCTTGCAGCGGTTACTGCCAGCAGCAGCCAGGGTAACTGCCCACAGGTACAGCTGCAATCAGAACCCGGGGCAGCTGCCCGCTCTCGCAGCTGCCACCAACGCCAGCGGGCATATTGACCCGCGAAGCCCGGCAAGCGATCTTCCCTCCGGCCAAACCCCAAAGCACGTCCTACGGTGGCCGGTGGGAAGTTTGCGGCCCTGACCCGCAGAGCCAAGCACCGGTAGCAAGCCCGACCTGTAAGGAGGACCTGAGCGAGGCCTGGTACCGGTGGCTTCCACCGCCCCAAGGCAGTACCCGTGAGTGGAAAACCGGTGCAACTGCACCAGGCTGCTACACGGCTCAGATCCAGACGGTCCATAGCAACAGACCGTTATCCGTGCAGCCATCAAGTCAAGCTACCGAGGTCCGACCAAAAAAACCGGCCCGAGAGCCGGAAGGCTGGCCTACTGGCCAGCCCTGACCTCCTGGACCTGACGGTGTGCGCTACGCTCAGCCGCCTCGTGAGACAACTCGGCCATAGCTACAAAAGCTATATGCATGCAAAGCACGCCGCGATTGATGAAATCATCACAACTGCAACTTGCACCCTTCGGGCTAATGCTAACACTGTATACCTTGCTACTGTACTTAACCTTACCGCGCAACTCAACTCCACGGGCAACAAAAACCCGATGCCTGACTTCCCATTGCCAGCCAGCTTGCAACCCGGCCAATGCCCGGCCAAACCTACCTGCTTCTACCTTGCCTAAAAGCTTTCTTAACATAACCTTCAACCTCCCGTTTTCGATACAGCTACGTAGACGGTGCCGAGCGTCAAGGGCCGCAAAGCGGGTGGAGAAAAAATTTTTTCACGACCCACGGTAGAACCCCAGAGAGTGAAAAAATTTTTTCTCCACGAACCTTGACGCTACGGCATTGCAGCTGCGCCCAACTTATCTGCCACCAGGATACTGCTATCAACAAGGCCATGCTAAAAGCAGCTAGTAGGTTATAACACGCAGCTGCAAAGGCTCCGTATAATGGGAAGAGCGGGAGAATGACCCCAAAGCCTGCCACAAACCGGCAGCGGCCAGCTTAGAACCGTAACATCGTGCAGAGTCCCCCGGCCCCAAGATTGGGGCGGGGGGTTGGGGGGCTGGGGTTGAAGGACCCCAAAGGATGACCCCGGTAGCCGGTGCTGTCCGGCATGACAGCACCGGCCAGACCCCAAAGGAAGACATGCAGAGGACCCGTAAGCAGGGCAGTTACCGGCGACCCCAAAGGCCGGACATCATGGCTGCCGGTATCTGCCAACCCCGGTCAATGACCCGCGGAGGCTGGCCAGTTACCCTGGTGGCCATGAACCCCAGAGGAATACCCCAGGGCCGCCAGGGTATCTGGCCGACACCAGCCGTTTTTAGTTCAATCACGGTAACCGGTAGCGGCAGCCGACCCCAAAGACAGCTTATAATGGCTGCCGGTACTGGTTGCTTCCTTTTCTCTCGGGCTTTGCACTAGCTGATGGGTGCTGAGCATAGCTTGGGGAAGCAAAAACGAGGGCCCCGGCGGCCATAAAGCCGCCATAAGGGGCCGGAGCCAGCAGGCCCTCGTCATTTGCCACGGCCCAAGCGGGCGCAACCGGGACCCGTCAGCGGTTTGCGAAAGTGGACCTTTTGAGGGGGCGGTGCTGGGGGAAAGCGGAACGCTGTCGGCTTAGCCGGCAAGTGGAGCGGGGGGTTATCTTCCTTACCTGGATGATCCCAGTCACCGGCAACTGCGGGCAACTGCCCCGCCAAGCAGCGGCCTGGATCCGCACCGGTCCCGCTTCCGTAATCCGCAAGCCGGTACCCGTCACCAGGGCCGCGGGCCACCGGCTGCAGCCGCCAAGGTGATCCTCTTCCCCACCGGCAGCGGCCGGGATCCCACGCAGCAGCGGGACCCGCAAAGCCCCGCGAGCGATCTTCTCACCGGCCAGACCCCAGAGGATAACCGGCGGGGATCGGTGAGAAGTTCGCGGCCGAGACCACAAAGCCCGGCCCCGATAGGCCGGAGCAGTCGCGCATGAGCGGAAGCGGAGTGCAGGGAGTGGAGCGGGGCTTGTGGCCCGCTACCCCAAAGACCGGCCCGCATTGGCGGGCCACTGGCCAAGCGGAGCGACCGGAACACAGCGGGAGCGTTGCGCGATTGCGGAGGCCAGGACCCCAAAGTAAGACATGCAAAGGACCCGTAAGCTGGCAGTCAGCGGGAGCGGGGAGAATAAAACTTTCATACTATTATACACTCCCTTCCCCGCTGCCCGTGTCTGCAGACCCGGGAGTCAAGACATCCAGAGGCGGGCGAGCACTCTGCCGGAAATTCATGACCCGAAAGACATACTCGAAAGGAATTTCCGGCAGGGTGCCGGACCCCATAGACTGACCCCAAAGACGGCACGCTGCTGCAGGTAGCCGGGACCCGTAATCTCAGCGAGCACTTTGCCAGCAAGACATGACCCCGGACATTACTCTAAAGCGGGCCGCTGGCAAGGTGCAGCCTTTGACCCAGGAGGATGAACCGGCAGGCCAGAGCTGACGCAGGGAGTGGAGCGGTGCTCGTGTAAGCTCAAGGATTTGCCTATAAAAAAGGGCCTAATTTATTGGCCCACATTAAGATACTTTTTAAGCAAAATCTTATCCTGAACTGCAACTTGAAGTAAGTTTTGCACAAAATCTATTTGTTCTTTGTTAGTATTCCTAAGCGTATGAGCTATGCGTTTTATTGCTTGTTGTTGTGCTTTTCTTTCTGCTTCGTCCTGACCTAACAGCATCTCTAGTAACAATTGCAGGATAGCAATTTTTTGACGCAACTACGGGTCAAATTATTTTCGGCCAGATAGGCTATATCTGAAAGTAGATCCTGGAACAATTGTTTTGCCAGTTGATCTCTTTCAGATGCATCGCCCTCTGTAAGATATCTACTGTGAAAATAATTGACGCCGCTTGTCACCAACCGCTCCAAAACTGAGGAAATCTGGGCTGTTCGTATTAGCGATTCTTCTTTCATAAAATCACCCTAAAGGCTTCCAAAAATTTTTCTTTCGTTATGGGCCATCTTTTCTATTTTCATGAGAACCTCTAAGTCTTGTTGACTAGCTTGACTCATTTCTTGGAGTAAGCTGCCAGTCGTGGTAAAGAGCTCCTTTAGTTCTTGGTACGTTGCTGCTTGCCCTTTTTCCAGTTGTACCAATTGATTCAGTAACGCACGATTATCTCTTTGTAATAAGTCAATGTTCTGGAGTAAGCCTTGTACCTGTTGCTCAAACACGGTGAGGCTCTTTTGTTCTTCGTCCATTAAGGATCCTATCTTTGTATATAGCGAGTCTTGAAAGGTTTGTACTACATTGCACATTTCCTTTAGGCAAATTTTTAAACTTTCTTGGTTTGCTAAGGACTGTGTGAAAAGTTCTGTTAAGCCATCTATTTTAGTAGCTACCCTAGCGTTGCCCTGCTCTAATTCTTTGTTCACTCTGTCCAAAACCTCAAAAGTAAGACTGTGTTGTTTTTGAGACTTCTCCAGTAACAAGCCGGAATTTTGTGTGGAATTCACTTGCTGTTTCAGTTGATCCAGTACATGTTGATAAAGATTGTTTCTTTCCTGAACCTGTTTTTTCAGCACAGGGAGGAAGAAGAAGAATAGTCCAGCAGTGAGCCCCAGTTGTAGTCCTACGGTGGCGGCCACGCCCATTTGCTGGGTCATCTGGCCATTAAAGTATAACGTGTTGATGGTCCCCAGCACCAATGTGGAGAAAAAAATTGCCATAATACCTGCAACACTAAAAAGCATTCTCTCAGCCCTTCTACATGATATATTCTGATGATAGTAAATGCCTGATATTGGTCTTGGTTTTATGAATGGCCTGGTGCCAATACTTTGGCAGTGAGATAATAACCTCCCGCTGGAAAGTGGCAAAATCCAGGCGGTCCATTTTTAGGGGGTGCTTTAAAAGTCCCTTTTTAACCCCTTCCACTGTTTGGTCTAACTCTTTTTGGGTGGCTAGCAAAAACTCCCTTTCTGAATCCAGGGCCAGCAGTAGGGCGTAAAAAATAATCGCCAATTGACTGCCCTCTGGATATCCCTGTCTGGTTTTCACCATGTCCTTGACGCAGGTTTCCCAGTGCTGCCAGAACTGTCGGGTCACTAATTGACTTACCTGGTCCTTGAACCAGTATGCATTTCTTTTGTATTCCGTGGGGTTGTTCCAGGAATGGTATACCCTGTTTAGCCAATCCTTTTTCAACGACTCAATGTCAGAAATTAGCTTCAGGTGATCCTGGGTTTCTTGTAAGAGTGATATCTCCGCGGTGTACAAAGGGTCGTCCCCGGGGTTCGCCTCAATTTGGCTCACCACCCGCTGGCAGCAGGAAGCAGTTTCAGAAAATCCCCAGTGATAGATTTCCTTCCGCTCCTCCGGGGACAAAGCACCATAATCCCGGATTTTTAGATCCTCATCGTTAAAGGTAAAGAACAGGCGCTGGTATTTGTGAATGGCATCCTGGATGCACTCCTCCAGGGGCTGGACATCAATACCACTGCTGATTTTAAAGTCCTGGTGCACCCCCAGTAGTATTTCAAAAACAATGACTCGACCCCGCTCCCTCGCCAGTTCGTTCATATCTTTGACAAACTTCATCTCGATGGCTTTACAGAAGGGAAACTCGTCATTCCACAGCACTTTGACAGCCTTTGCAGCTATTTCCTGTTTTATATCCTGTATTCATGCAGTGTTCAAATCCAGATTACCCAGACTTTCTGAAAAAACCAGCAGTGTGCCAGGGTCCAAATCCTCACTGGTTGTGCTAAAAAACAGTGCGGTGCACTTCTCATCCAGCAGGTAATGAGGCACTTCTGTGTGCTGGATTTGCTGCCAGCCTTCGTCTAGCTCAGCCAGGACTAGGTTTTCCGCTCCATAGATGCAGTAAACCCGAAAGCTTCCATTGGCTGGCGGTTGACCCTTCGGCAGCCTTAGATGTAAAAGGTTCTCCAGCAGCAGGATGCGACCAAACCAATCTATACCCGCTATGTATACTCTGGGGTAGGGTGTTTCCAGTACCGTTACAGGGTCAAGGGCCGAAGCAGTTTCCTGGTGTGCCACTGTTTCAAAGGTGTTTTCCTCGTAGTCTTCCAGTTCCAGGTCCAGTTCCAAATCGTCATCCCACTCCAGTTCGGGTTCCACTGCCGCCGCCTGCTGTTGTCCCCCGGCTACCTCGTTTATGGTAGTCTGGGGGACAGCAGACAATAATGAGTAAATTGTGGGGCAGTATTGCCTGGTTTTATCAAGCAGTCTTACGATGGCTTCTGCGGTAAGTTTTTTCATAATTACAGTACCCTCTCCCTGGATTACGCCAGGAGTTGCCCCTTAATGTTTTGCAATTGTCCAGATAGGGCCTGGAGATCCTCCAGTTGTTCCTTGAGCTCGTGCTGGGCTTCACTACTCTTTAGTTGAACCTCGGCCAACTGTTGTTGAAGAAACTCTGACTGACTGGAAGCCCTTTCTGCCACCACTTCACTTACATACAGGGCAACCTGTTCCAAATAGTTTGTTTCGGCCTGCTGTAAAACACTATAAAACTGTTTTAACTGGTTTTTGATCATTTCTTTCAGTCCATCCCTCTGAAAGTCAAGCTGATTCTCCACCTGTTGCTTGCGCAGGGATGCTTCTCGGCGAGCGGTTACCTCGGAAATCTGGCTAATTTGTACTTCCAATGCATCTAGTTCTGCCAGCAATTGTTGTTGCTGGTGGGAGGCTTTCCGCCACTCCACTTCCCTTTGCCCCAGTTGGCTGATGCCACTCTGCAATTTTACCCGCTGCTGTTCGAGGCTTCATCATACATCCTGCGGCTTTCAGGATCCTCTACCAGGATACTCCGTTGTAAGCTGTCACCGTCCATTAGCTGGCCAGCCCGGCGCAATAGCCCCTCTGCAGACAAAAGGTCCAGGGCTTCCCAGACTAAATTTTTGGCTGGATGCTCTGGCATTGCTTGTGAAGCCAGGTGAGCCTGTTGCTTAAATTTGTTGACCTTTTGTACACTACGCACCGTATCAATGAGTTTTTTATTTTTATTGATTTTTTGCAGAACCTGGCCGGCTTTACCCAGCTTATTCAGCTTACCACTCAGTTTAAAGAGTTGTTTGGCCTTTGGTCCTGGATTAGGTAGAAATAACATAGCCCAATCAACCAAATTACCCACGGTAGCCAGTCCATCGGCCCAGCCGCTATCTGGTTCCAGCTCCTGTTCGATGTATTGTGGCTGGTAGGTGACATTTATCCCCTCACTGATCAGCCTTGTAATTCTTGGTGGAAAGCCTTTAATTCCGCCGCCAGTTCCTTGACTTCTTCCTCTTTGTAGCCCAGTTGACTGAGGATTTTCTCGCGGTTTTGCTGGAAGGTAGTCAGTTGATGCCGGAACCTTTCTAGTTCCTGGGTCTCTTCCCAGGTGACCAGTTCCTGAACCGAGGTGTCCGGCAGTTCCACCTTCCAATTCACGTCGAAATTGCTACGGAGGGTTTGCTTAAACTCTGCCTGACGTTGGTCGATGATTTCACCGGCGAAGCCAAGCAGACTATCACCCTTTTCCTCTGTAACCTTACGCCAGTGGGCCAGTCGCTCCTCCATCATCTGTTCCAGCTTGCTTTCCCAGCGCAGGGGGTCCAGTGACCTGTGATCCTTAGCCGTAGATAGTTGACGGTGCAATTCACTCCATTGCTTTTCCTGGTCCAGAACCATGCTCTGGGTCAAGGCTTGCTCCAGTTTTTTTACTTGACCCTGCATATGTTGCAACAATTCCCGGGCGGATATTTGGGCTTGCTTCAATTCCTGCTCCAGATTTGCTCGGATGGGTAAAAGCTCTTCCGTCGCAGCAGTCGTCTCGTTGGCCTTGAGATTTTGCAGTAATTTGATTTCATCCAGCCAATCACCGATATAACGCTCTAGTTTGGTGGCCTGAGAAGCTGCAAAAACATCCTCCCAATCACTAAGGACGTGAATAATGGGGTAATCCTTCACTGCCTCCATTCCCCGGCAGCCACCATTCAGGTAATCTTTGGCAGATACTACAAAAAGCTTTGGCATCTCCAGGCGGGTGTGTTGGGAGAGCACCGCGATATTTTTCTGCAACAGTGCTTCCACACTGGTTTCCGAGGTGTTGATCAGGTCCCTCTGGGTCATGACAAAAATAATATGCTGATTCATTTCCCCGGTCCGCTGCAGGAACTCCAGGTCCTTACTACCCAGGGCCTGGTTAAAAAGGTATAGTACCAGGTCAACCCTGGGTAAAAAATCCAGGGTTAATTGCCTGTGTCGCTCATTCAGGGAACCAATGCCGGGTGTATCAATGATATTGATACGTTCTGGCAGCCATTCTGTGAGCAGCGGCATATCCACAACATCCACGGGGATGCCCCTGTACAGCCCTTCCTTTAATAGCTCTTGGGTTTCTTCCATGCTTAACTGAACATTGCGGCCATCGGGGAAGTGGGCAGTGGGTTGCTCTTCTGAATTAAAGCAACGTGTAATCACCGAAGTGGTGGGTAGCACCGCTGTGGGTAACAGGCCCTTTATCCCCAGGATGGCATTGATAAAGTAGGATTTACCCGCACTAAATTCGCCCATCACAGCGATATTCAGGCTGGCATTCTCCAAGCGCTCCCTAAAAAGTCCTAGACCCATCCTTTTATCCCGGTAGGGGTAGCCCTGGGCCAGGGTTTCCAGCTCAGCGAGCCTGGAAGCTATGGTTGTTAAATTAGCCAATGTTAATCACCCTTCCTCAGGACACTTGATTGAGCACTGTCCGGGCCTTTGCACTCAGGCTAGTTAGTTCTTCTATTTGCTGGCGGCACTGTAATATCTGTTGCTCCTGATCTCCCTGGTTTTGCTCGATAAAGCTCTCAATTTCCTCCAGGCGCAGGATTTCCTTATTAATCTTTTCATCCAGATCCTGAGCCAACAATGCAGCGGCCTGTTCTGCCACTTGATCAGGCAATTGTTTTAGTAAATCCTCAAAGTATCTAAGCAAACTGTGCCCTGTGTCTTGTACCGCAGCGAAATAAAGCTCCTTCAAATGGTTTAATTCCTTCTGTTGTTTCTTCCGGTTAACCTCCTGGTACTTTTGCCTCTCTTGCTCAATTATTTGTTCCTTTTTAGCAATGATTCTTTGAATCTGTTCTTCTCTTTTCTTTAACCTAGCTAGTATTACCACAATAATCAATCAGTTCTCGAACTTCTTCCAACTCAATATTACTCTGCTTAGCAATAATTAGGCTAAGTAAATTAATACTTTTCTGTAAGTCCCTGATGGTTGGTTCCAGGCGCAATAACAAGTAGCTGCTACCACCATTGGGAAGCCATAGTTTGACGCCAGTTTAAAAAGTTCTTCCATTATATCACCTCCGAAGTAAAAAGGGAGGCATTCCGCCCCCCTCCCTGTTGGTTATTTACTACAGAATATCCATTTCGGTTACTTCACGGCTTACGATACGGGCACCGGATACACCGGTCAGTGCTCCACCGGAGCTGGTGAAAATATCTTTAGCTACGATTGTATCCATGACGGTTCTTACTTCAGCTTCGGTAATGTCATCCCTGGGATCAGTTACCCTGAGGGTCACTTTATCGCCGGCCACGTTAACAAAGATCATTTCCAGTGTTTTGCTCATGGTTCCATCCTCCTTCGCTCAAAAATAAGGTTATTAAGGTAACTTCTTTAACTTTACTGGTTAATTAATTCACTGTCGTCTGCCCGGTAGATACCAACCAGGGATGCATTCTGCAGGCTGTTAATCGCCTGGGCCACATCATAGAGATCTTGATCGGCGGCTGTAATTTTGGCCTTGGCGTAGGTGCGGTTAACAAAGATGGGGTTACCCTGGGCGTTGACACCGGTTTGGTACCTTAACTTTATGCTGCAAGCATAGGGTTGTTTTACGACTGCCATACTACCATCCTCCATTCATTTTATTTTACGGAAGCGGGTCCCGACCGGTGGACCCGCTTCCGTATAAATAGAAAAAGCCGACCCAAACATACGTCCGGTCGACTTTGGTACTATTTGAGAACAGCTACAGCAGCGAAACAATGAAATAACGGTAAAGAGAAACCAACCAAGTTTAATAATGTATTTGCTACCCCTGTAAGATAGAACCAATCAAAACCAATAATTGATACGGCACCAGCAATTAACCATCCTGGTTGGAGCAACCCTATTCCTATACCGGAAAAAAATTAGTGACCCTATAATAGCTGGCCAACCAATGAATACCTGTGCCCACCACATAAACTTCATCCCATATTACCCATACCTAGAGAGCGGCAATATCAGCTCCGCCGTATTGGACCAACTTAAGACCAGGGAAGATGAAAAACTAATGCTCCAGGGCCAATTAATGGAGCTATCCAAACAAGTGGAGATGGATTACACCAAAGAAGACGTATTGAATTACCTTGAAGCGTTGTATCAGCAGTTTAAAGAAAAACGATGAGCAAACAAAGCCCATCGTTCAGCAATTTGTTAATCTAGTTACCGTTTTCGACGAAGAAGTCGAAGTCGATATGAAAATAGTTTTGGTTACAAGTGGTGGAGGCGGGGGGAGTTGAACCCACCGTCCGAAAGAGCAACCACAACAGGCTCTACGAGCGTAGACTATGGTTTAGATTTCGCTTCATTGGCGGCCATAGTCAGCCTCCGCTGTTGCTAGTCCGGTAGTCTTAGCTATAGCCCTCCGAACATCAGGCTATAGAGCGTCCCGCTAAGTTGACCCCCTATCCCGCACCGCGGGCCCAGCAGGTAGAAGGTTAGACAGCAATTAAGCTGCTAAAGCGTATTCTTCGTTGGCAATTATAAGTGTTCACCGTTTTACGGGCTGGTGAGATCCCGGCTCGCTCCTCTTGCCATCGCTTCCCCCGTCGAAGCCATTTCGCCCCCTTGTTTAAAGAAAAATGCTTGCCAACAGGTAATTTATTATATTTTCTGCCGCTCCCGAATGGCACGGTCCATTTCCCGTTTGGCATCCCGGGCGGCAATATCGTGACGTTTGTCAAAGGATTTTTTACCCTGGGCCAGGGCCAATTCTACTTTAACGCGGCCTCTAGGGTTAAAGTAAACTTTTAATGGAATAAGTGCAAGTCCTTTCTCACGAACTTTGCCGTAGAGACGTAAGGTTTCTTGTTTATGCATCAGCAGTCTCCGGGTTCTCTTGGGTTCGTGGTTGAACCTGTTGCCCTGTTCGTAAGGCTTATATGCATATTGTACAGCATCATTTCGCCGTTTTCAACACGGGCAAAGCTGTCCTGAAGGTTGGCTTTTCCTGCCCGCAGGATTTCACTTCGGTGCCTGTCAGGGCAATGCCAGCTTCATAGGTTTCCAGGATATGATACTCGTGCCGGGCACGGCGGTTTTCAGTAATTGTCTTAAATACCTTGGCGGAAGGTACAGGTTTGGCAGCCATGGAAAACACTCCTGACAGATAAAGCCCTGTTCTCACTTGAGACTCGGGCTTTGGGCAAACAAAATCTTTTAAGCAAGTATCTATATTATAACAAACTAGACATTTCTGTCAAGCTTCGCTTTGTTTTAAAGACCCAGCTGATCCGAGGCGCCCTGCATGGCTTCCAGGCTTAAACCTAAAAATTCTTCCAGGGACAGTCCCAGTTCGGTGCAGGAGCGAATTTGCTCGCGGTTGGCTCCCCGGGCGAAGGATTTTTCGTTCATTCTGTTTACTAAAAACGAGACATCAATGGCAGAAAGTTTCTTTTCAGGCTTAATCAGGGCGCCTGCTACGATTAGACCGGTGGTTGGGTCGGTTGCGTAGAGGGCTTTGTCCATTAAGCTTGTACGGGGCAGACCGTGTCTTTCATTATGTACCTTTACGGCATAAACCACGTCTTCCGGCAGGCCCATTTCTGCCAGCATCTTGGCACCTTCAATGCTATGGAGTTCAGGATTATCTTTCGTGTCATCATAGTCTATATCGTGCAGCAGACCCGCCAGGGCCCACTTCTCCTCGTCTTCACCAAAGTGCTGGGCCAGACGTTTCATGACCACTTCAGCCGCAATGCAATGATTCACCAAGTTTTTATTTTTGAGATTCTTCCTGAGTATCTGTAGCGCTTCTTCCCGATTCAATCTGCAATCCCCTCTCTGTCTTGACAAATTTAGCTGTGGCCCGGGCCACCTGGGTTCCGTCGGCCAGTGTAACTTCTGCTCCATGTTGGCGATGCGCCCCCTGTCCACTTGCTGCCTGGCGGTCACCACGATGGGTTCGCCGATGGGAACAGGCTTTAAATAGCGGGCGGTCATTTCCACTGTCATGGCGGGAGTTCCCCGACCCCAGAGCCAGTGGGCCATGACTTCATCCATAATGGTGGACAGGAGACCACCGTGCATCACATTCAGCCAGCCGGAATGTTCCGGCTTCGGCGTGAAGGTGGTGTAACAAATATCGTCTTTATGTTTGATGGAGAGTCTGAGCCCGATGGGGTTGTTCCGACCGCAAGCGAAACACTTGTTCACTTCTTGCCATTCCTGACTATTGTACAAGTCTTTGTAGTTTTGCAATCCAAGCACCCCCATAAATTATTCACTGTAATATTTTACTAAAATTTTGACCGACTGGCAAGGAAGGGAAGTACCTGAAAGGGGGTTAAGGTTTTGAGATAGATTTACACATTAATATTCAAAAACACCCATTGTAATTCAAATCAAGAACCGTCCCCACTTGAATACACAGGGAATGGCCTATAAATAAGTCAATAAGTCAAGCCTGACCCCCGGGAACGGGAAAAAATATGCCGGCCAGAGGCCGGCATATTTTTGTTCTTACAGTCTGGTAAGAAGGGGACCAAGGATCAGGGAGATGGTACCAGCAACCTTGATCAGCGGGTTCATAGCAGGACCGGAGGTGTCTTTGCAGGGGTCACCTACAGTGTCACCGACAACGGCTGCTTTGTGAGCATCGGACTTCTTACCACCCAGGTTACCTTGCTCGATCCATTTCTTAGCGTTGTCCCAAGCGCCACCGGCGTTAGCAGGAACAGAGCCAACAGAACACCAACGGTGGTTAAGCCGCCTAAGAAACCGGCCAGAGCTTTGGCGCCAAGGATGAAGCCTACCAGGATAGGAGCAGATACAGCCACGATACCGGGAGCAATCATCTTGGAGATCGCGGAACGGGTAGCGATGTCTACGCAGCGAGCGTAGTCAGCCTTTGCACCGGGCTTGCCTTCCAGCAGGCCGGGGATTTCACGGAACTGACGGCGAACTTCTTCAACCATTCCGTAAGCAGCTTCGCCAACGGCGCGCATGGTCTGAGCGCCTACCAGGAAGGGCACAGCGCCACCGATAAAGATACCAACCAGAACCATCGGTTCGGTCATGTTAACAACGAACTGTCCGTTGGGAAGTACATCTTTAAACTTGTGGGTTACAGCTTCAACATAGGCGCTGAACAGAGCCAGAGCGGTCAGGGCAGCGGAACCGATCGCGAAGCCCTTGGCGATAGCAGCGGTGGTGTTACCAACAGCGTCCAGTTTGTCGGTCTTAACACGAACTTCCGGAGGAAGCTCAGCCATTTCGGCGATACCACCGGCGTTGTCAGCAACAGGACCGAAGGAGTCCATAGCAACAACGAAACCGGCGGAAGAAAGCATACCCATAGCAGCCATAGCGATACCATAGATCGCCCACAGTTCTGCTTTGTCAGCAGGAGCAGCGGAACCTACGGACCAGAAAGCGAAGTAAATAGCACCGGCGAACACCAGCATGGGAAGGAAGGTGGATTCCATACCTACAGCCAGACCGTGGATAACGTTGGTAGCAGGACCGGACTTGGAAGCTTCAGCAATACGGTTTACAGAAGGCTTACCGGTTCCGGTGTACAGCTCGGTTAAGTAACCAACGGCTACGTTAACGATCAGACCGGCTACTACAGCCATGAATACGCCGGTAGCGATGCCAGCAGTTTCACCAAGGAAGGTGGCCTTAGCTACGAACCAAACACCAACAGCGGTCAACACGTTGGTGGTCCAGAGACCTACGTTCAGAGCAGCCTGGGGGTTGCCATCTTCGGTAGTACGTACGAAGAAGGTACCGATAATGGAAGCGATAATACCAACAGCACCTACTAACAGCGGGAAGATAACGCCAGGGAAACCAAACAGGGTGTTACCAATCAGCATAGCAGCGATGGTGGTAGCGGCATAGGATTCGAACAAGTCAGCGCCCATACCGGCGGTGTCACCCACGTTGTCACCCACGTTGTCAGCGATAACGGCGGGGTTACGCGGATCATCTTCAGGAATACCAGCTTCTACTTTACCTACCAGGTCAGCACCTACGTCAGCAGCTTTGGTATAGATACCGCCGCCGACACGGGCGAAGAAAGCGATGGCAGAAGCACCGAATGCGAAGGAGTTGATGATGGTAGGGTTTTGGAAAACAATGTACAGAACGGAAACGCCCAGCAGACCCAGACCTGCTACGGACAGACCCATAACAGCGCCGGCGCGGAAGGATACGTTCAGGGCCTTGGCCATACCGTGGCTGCGAGCAGCTTCAGCGGTACGGGCGTTGGACTTGGTGGTGGAGGTCATGCCGATGTAACCGGCCACGGCAGACAGAGCAGCACCCACTAAGAAGGAGATCGCGGAAGCGGGGCCTACAGGCATGTGTGCGCTGCCGCCGCCCTCTACGAAATACTGAGCGGCCCAGAGAATTACGAAAATGATAAGAGCAAATGGAATCAGGGTTTTGTACTGACGGTTTAAGAAAGCCATCGCACCTTCGTGCACAGCTTCGGAGATCTCACGCATTTTAGGTGTGCCCATATCTTCTTTTAGAATGCTGGCCAGAGTAAACAGAGCGAATAAAAGGGCCAAAGCACCGGCACCCGCAGCGTAATAAGCGAGCATCATGTTTTGTTCCACTTGAAAGTTACCCTCCTTGTCCCGAATAAAATTAAATTAGGACCTACTTCCATACCACTAATACCATTGAAGTCAATCCAAAGGCAATAGCGATAAAGGCCGTGAGCCTGCCGAGTTTCTCGTCTAAGCCTTTCTTCTTTCCTCCGAATAATGTCTCGGCACCACCGGCGATCGAACCGGATAACCCGGCGCTCTTACCCGACTGCAGCAAGACGGTTGCTATTAATGATAGTGCGATCAGTACATGAATGGCAGTCACAAAACCTTTTAACAAAGCCCCACCTCCTTTTGAAAATTTATGTAAAAAATGAGGACTTGTATACCTAGTAATTATAGCACAACGTGAAATATGTGACAATCTGTATTCATGTAAAAATAGGTAGCCAAGGCTTACTCTAGCAAACCATGGCTTTTAAAATCAGCCATTTTGTGATTATGTTAACAATCTCTAGCCCCGCAGGTTATAAAAAACTTCCCTGCCGCGATACCTGGCCAACTCGCCAAGCTCCTCTTCAATGCGCAGCAGCTGGTTGTACTTGGCCACCCGGTCGGTGCGGGAAGGGGCGCCGGTCTTGATTTGCCCGGCATTGGTGGCCACGGACAGGTCGGCGATGGTGGTGTCGTCGGTTTCGCCGGAACGGTGGGACACCACGGCGGTGTAGCCGGCCCGCTTGGCCATTTCGATGGCATCCAGGGTTTCGGTGAGGGTGCCGATTTGGTTCACTTTAATGAGGATGGAGTTGGCCACCCCGCCCTTGATGCCTTTGGCCAGGCGTTCGGTGTTGGTGACGAACAGGTCGTCTCCCACCAGTTGGATTTTTTTGCCTAAGGCCTGGGTCAGTTTGGCCCAGCCTTCCCAGTCGTCTTCGGACAGGCCGTCTTCAATGGTGATGATGGGGTATTTGTCCACYARWTWGSTRTAGAAMTCSAYCATTTSRTCGGCGGTGTAGGTRACRCCYTCGCCYTCTCMAGAYGTATTTGCCGTCTTTGTACAGTTCGGTGGCGGCTACGTCCAGGCCCAGGAAGACGTCCTGTCCGGGTTTGTAGCCGGCCTTTTCAATGGCTTCGATGATGACGGCCAGGGCTTCTTCGTTGCTCTTGAGGTTGGGGGCAAAGCCGCCTTCGTCGCCCACGGCGGTGTTGAGTCCCCGGGCTTTCAGGACAGCTTTCAGGTGATGGAAGATTTCCGCTCCCATGCGCAGGCCTTCGGAGAAGCTGTCGGCTCCCACCGGCAGGACCATGAATTCCTGGATGTCCATGTTGTTGTCGGCGTGGGCGCCGCCGTTTAAGATGTTCATCATGGGCACCGGCAGTTCTTTGGCGTTGACGCCGCCGATGTACTGGTAGAGGGGTAGGCCGAAGTAGTTGGCCGCTGCTTTGGCCACCGCCAGGGAAACGCCCAGGATGGCGTTGGCGCCCAGTTTTCCTTTGTTGGGGGTGCCGTCCAGTTCGATCATGAGGCGGTCGATGCCGATTTGGTCGGTGACGTCCATGCCGATGAGTTCGGGGCCGATGGTTTCGTTAACGTTGTCAACGGCTTTGATGACCCCTTTGCCCAGGTAGCGCTCTTTGTCACCGTCCCGCAGTTCCACGGCTTCGTAAGCGCCGGTGGAGGCGCCGGAGGGAACCGCCGCTCTGCCCACGGTACCGTCCTCCAGCCAGACTTCCGCTTCCAGTGTAGGGTTGCCCCGGGAATCCAGAATTTCCCGGGCGAATACGTCGCTGATGATTGTCAAAGTTCATTCCTCCTATGTGGATTTTATATTTAGTGTTAAACTTCTGTTCTCTCTGACAGTTAGTCGTTAGCCATTGGCTATTGGTTATCGGCTACTGGCTAAAGGAATCAAAACCAAAGGCTAAAGGCCAATGGCCAACAGCCAAAGGCCTGACCCCAAAGCCTATCCCTTAAGCAAGAGGCTTTCTCCCGTCATTTCCGGGGGTTTGGGCAGACCGAGAATATCCAGCATGGTGGGGGCGATGTCCGGCAAGCTGCCGCATTCCTTAAGTTTAACCCCTTGGTAGCGATCTCCCACCAGGTAAAGGGCACCGGATAGATTGACACTTTCGTCAGTTTCACCAAAATACTGCCTTCTTTCCGAGTGGCCTAAGATTGCATATTTACACCCGATCTCCCTTAGCATAAGGGGTGAAATTTCTCCGGTATAGGCCCCTTGCTTTTCCCAGTACATGTTTTGGGCACCCAGAGCGATACCGCTTCCCTTTAAAGCCTCAGCCACCGGTGCCAGAACGGTGAAGGGCGGGCACACCACCGCTTCAACCGGTGTGCTACCCAATTTTCCCCGTAATTCTGTCAAAAACTCCAGGGCCTCGCAAACATTTTTATGCATCTTCCAGTTTCCGGCGATGATTAACTGCCGCATCGTTGTATCTCCAACACCATGCATCTAGATGGCGGCGGCACATTTACCGCCGCGCTGTTGCTTTTATTTACTCTGAAGCACCGCTACCCCCGGCAACTCTTTGCCTTCGAGGAATTCCAGGGAGGCCCCGCCGCCGGTTGAAATATAGCTGATCTTATCCGCTACGCCAATCTTATTCACCGCAGCCACCGAGTCACCGCCACCTATAATAGTAATGGCAGAAGAATCCGCCAGGGCTTTGTCTACTGCTTCGGTTCCCCTGGCAAAGGCCTCCATTTCAAAAACTCCCATAGGCCCGTTCCAAACAACAGTTGCTGCTTTTTTAACAGCTTCAGCATACTTAGCAGCAGTGACCGGTCCGATGTCCAGCACCATCCAGTCCTCTGGAATCTCTGTCACCGTCACCACCCGGTTCTCGGCAGTTGGTTCAAAGGCCCTCGCCACCACCACATCAGTGGGTAACAGGAGTTCTACATTACGGGAAACCGCCCGCTGCATTAACTCTTTGGCCAGTTCAACTTTTTCCGGCTCTATCAAGGATGTTCCCGTACCGTATCCCTGGGCCTTAATAAAGGTGTTGGCCATACCGCCGCCGATAATTAATGTATCGACCTTGTTTAAGAGGTTGTCAATAACCCCCATCTTATCTGATACCTTGGCACCACCGATAATGGCCACAAAGGGACGCTTGGGGCTTGTTACCGCCTGGCCTAGCATTGCCAGTTCCTTTTCCATCAAAAAGCCGGCCACAGCGGGCAGGTATTTGGCAACTCCGGCTGTTGAGGCATGGGCCCGGTGGGCTGCACCAAAGGCATCATTTACATAAATGTTTGCCAGTTCCGCTAACTGCCGGGCATAACCATCATCGTTCTTGGTTTCTGCGGCATGAAAGCGAACATTTTCCAGCAGCAGCACATCTCCGTTCTGCATGGTGGCAATGGCTTGCTTAACTTCTTCCCCCACCGACTCGTTAACCTTGATCACTTCTTTACCTAGCAGGTCCGACAATCGTTTGGCCACCGGTGTGAGGCGGTATTTTTCTACCACTTCTCCCTTGGGGCGGCCCAGAGGGTACATTAAAGTCCACCCGCACCAAAACCTTTTTGCTCCGGATATCAATGTCTTTTACTGTCTTTTTGGCCATTCTTATAACCCCTTTTTACCCACCATCAAGGTTAAGTCCAGTACACGGTTGGAATAGCCCCACTCGTTGTCGTACCAGGAAACCACCTTGACCATATTCCCTTCAATAACCATGGTGGAAAGGCCGTCAATAATGGAAGAATGGGGGTTACCGTTAAAGTCTTTGGACACCAGCGGTAAGGAGCTGAAAGCAAGAATGCCCTTCAGGGAGCCCTCGGCAGCTTCTTTGAGGGTGGCGTTAACCTCCTCTGCGTTGGTAGGTTTAGCCAGTTCAGCCACCAGGTCCACTACTGACACGTTGGGAGTGGGAACCCTCATGGCAAAACCGTTCAGTTTGCCCTTCAATTCGGGCAGTACCAGGGCCACAGCCTTGGCGGCCCCGGTGGTGGTGGGAATGATGGACTGTCCAGCAGCCCGGGCCCGACGCAGGTCCTTGTGGGGTAAGTCCAAAATACGCTGGTCATTGGTATAGGAGTGAACAGTCGTCATTAAACCCTTAACGATGCCGAATTTCTCATGCAGAACTTTGGCAAAGGGAGCCAAGCAATTGGTGGTGCAAGAGGCATTAGAAATAACATGATGATTGGCCGGGTCGTAGGTATGGTCGTTAACTCCTATGACAATGGTGGCATCCACTTCTTTACCCGGTGCAGAGATAATTACCTTTTTGGCTCCGGCCTGGATATGTTTGGCGGCATCCGGGCCTTTGGTAAAACGCCCGGTAGATTCAATGACAATGTCTACACCTAACTGACCCCAGGGCAGTTTGGCAGGGTCTGTTTCAGCAAAAACTTTAATCTCCACATCGTTAACCAGAATGGTGTTTTCGGTGCACGCTACCTCTGCGGCCAACTCACCGTGCACCGAGTCATATTTTAGCAAATGAGCCAGCGTTTGCGGGTCTGTAAGGTCGTTTACGGCCACAATTGCAACCGGAGACCCTACCCGAATGAGATCCTTCTTTAGCATTGCTCTCAGCACATTTCTTCCGATTCGCCCGAACCCGTTAATGGCAATTTTAATTGTCATGTTAAAATACCCCCTTGTTTAAATTCTTCTTGATCAACTGATTGGATAATGTACGCCTGTGGTTGGCCAGGCATTATATTTGGGCTATCAATACCTTTACCCCTAAATTTTCAAGTTCCTACGGGTTTCCTCCGGCAGCCCGGAATCGGTAATCACAGTATGTATCTTATCCCACTGGGCAAAGGTATGATAGTATACTTGATTAAACTTTTCACTGTGGGCCACCAGAATGACCTCTCTGGCAGCAACCAACATGGCCTGTTTAACTTCTGATTCCAACATATTGTTTGCAGACAACCCGCGTTCGATGCTGACACCGGTAGCGGCAAGAAACACTTTGTCAGCGTTGAAGCCCGCAAAACCGGCCCGAGCCATTGGCCCCACCAGTGCGTGGGTGGTTCCCCGCACTTCCCCCCCGGTAACCAGCACGGTGGTTTCCTCCCCGGGGTTAGCCAGAACCGAGGCGATGGGCAGCGAATTGGTAATGACAACGCAGGGTTTGTTTATCGATTGCGCAACAGCCAAGGTTGTTGTCCCCGCGTCCAGGATAATCGTCTCTCCCTCTGCAACCAGCTCTGCAGCCAAACGTCCAATGGCAGTTTTTTCCCGCTCGGCCTCTCCCAACCGGATGAAAAAACGAGCATCGGAGGCGGTCTGAGGATAGAGCGCCCGCCCGTGTTCACGCTGCACCAGGCCTAAAGCGGCAAGGGCTTTCAAGTCCCGTCGAACGGTCATTTCAGATACATCAAAACGCTGGGCCAATTCCGAGACGGTCAGATGCCCGTGTTCCTGGAGTAATAAGCGAATCTTCTCTTGGCGCTCGCCACTCATTCCATTGCCTCCCACCTGAACTTATGTTTACTCTAAAGAATGGCTACAGAACCTTCGTAAACCACCCCTGAGAGGGCGTCCACCGTAACAGTCTGCCCCTCGGAAATTTTTGTCAAAGCCTCTTCCGCGCCTACCACCGCCGGAATACCATAGTGCAGAGCCGCAATGGCGGCGTGGGAAGTTAAACCACCCTCCTCAACAACCAGTGCCCCGGCCCGGGCTACCAGCGACATAAAACCGGCATCAATGGTAGCGGCCACCAGGACATCTCCTTTGTTGAAGGTGTCCATTTCGGGAGAGGTGACCTTTCGGGCAGTCCCCGCGTAAGCCTGGCGGCCGATACCCGCTCCCCTGGTCAAAATATTGCCCACAACCTGGATCTTGATCATATTGGTGGTTCCCGCTTGACCGGCGGGAACGCCGGCGGTAATCACCACCACATCCCCGGTTTGAACCAGGTTATGCTGCAGGGCCGCTGTCACTGCAACCGACATAACCTGGTCCGTACCCGCGCTTTCCGGAACCAGCAGCGGTTGCACCCCCCACTGCAAGGCCAGCCGCCGTGCCGTCCCTACAAAGGGGGTGGCTGCCACAATGGGGCACCGGGGACGGTATTTTGAAATCATCCGGGCAGTCAGTCCGGAATGAGTGGGCGTCAAAATGGCCGCTGCATTGAGATCTTCAGCAATAGTACAACTGGCATGGCTGATTGCTTCCGTCACATTGACATGGGGGTTTCTCTCTCTGCTTTTGTCTGACAGTATAGTTTCTGTACGTCTGGCGATTTTATCCATCATTTTAACCGCTTCTACCGGAAACTTACCGGCAGCGGTTTCGCCGGACAACATGATGGCGTCGGCTCCGTCTAAAATGGCGTTGGCCACGTCGCTGGCTTCGGCTCGGGTGGGGCGGGGCTGACGAATCATAGAGTCCAGCATTTGTGTGGCAACGATCACCGGCTTACCCAGAAGATTGCATTTATTGATCATTTCTTTTTGAGCAATGGGCACTTCCTCAGCGGGAATCTCCACCCCGAGGTCCCCACGGGCTACCATCAGCCATCGGCCACTTGTAAAATGGCATCGAGATTTTCTAGCCCTTCTCTGTTCTCAATTTTGGCAATGATATGCGCATTTGCACCTGCCTCTTCAACAATCCGACGTACCGCCAGAATATCGGCCGCCTTGCGGACAAAGGATGCGGCAATGAAATCAATGCCCTGGGAAAGCCCGAACCGGATGTCCGCGATGTCTTTTTCGGTAACGGCAGGCAGTTGAATGGAAACTCCGGGAATGTTGACTCCCTTTTGGGATTTCAGGAGCCCGCCGTTGCGCACCACGGTGGTGATCCACTCCTGCTGTACAGCGGTGACCTCCAGTCCAATTTGCCCGTCATCAATTAAAATCTGGGTTCCCGGGGCTACCTCTTGCCAAAGGTTTCGGTAGGTAATGCCCACCCTTTCCCGGGAGCCGGGTTCGCAGTCGGTGTCCAGTACAAAGGTGTCACCGTCACAGAGATGCACCCCCTGGTCGGGAACCATTCTCGTACGAATTTCAGGCCCTTTGGTATCGAGAATAATGGCCAAATGCTTGCCCATTCTGGCAGCCTCTTCCCGGAGCGTTGAGATGCGCTTGCCGTGTTCTTCGTGGGTGCCATGGGAAAAATTCAGCCTCGCTACATCCATTCCGGCTGCCAATAGCCGCTGCACCTGTTCCACGCTTTCACTGGCCGGCCCGATGGTACAAATGATTTTTGTTTTTCTCATCCGCAGTTCCTCCCCGCGGTAATGATGGTTACTTGTATACTCATGTTCAAATGATCCTCCCTAATGTTTATATGAACATTATATTCTGTGCACATAATCAAATTCCTGCCTGTGCAGTTGTTTATTTGCACATTTTTTAAAAATTACCTCAAATAAAAAACTTGCATGCTGATGCGTGCAAGTTTTTATTTCATTTTACTTAGCAAGCCATCTGCCAGGGCCACAGGCCTGTGCCAGCACCTGAAGGGGGTGGTACACCGCAGCGCCGGTAAGATGATAAATTTGTAACTGGCACATGCCGCATTCGCTGATGACCTGATGAACCCCCAGTTCTTTCACAGCGTTAAAAACATTGCGACCAATTTCCTGGCTGATGGCGTATTTTTCTTTTTTAAACCCGTAGCTGCCCGAAAGGCCGCAGCAGCCGGCATCCAGGTCTTCCACCCGCAAACCGGGGATCAATTGCAGGATCTCCCGGGAAGGCACGCCACACCCCGCAGCTTTAAGATGACAGGGCTGGTGATAACCAATTCGTAAAGGCAGTTCCTCAAAGCGGGCAACCATTTTCCCTTGCTGAAGCAACATGCCTAAATACTCGAAGGCATCCAGCATTTTTTCATTTAACGAGTCGGTATTTAACTGAAAGAGTTCCTGGTATTCCCGCCGCAAGGTGAGATTGCAGCTGGGACAGGTGGTGATAATGTGATAACCCCTGTTAATATAACCTTGTAACTTTTCCAGGTTGTTCTTGGCCTGATCCCTGGCCATGTCTAACAGTCCATTGGCAATTAACGGCAGGCCGCAGCAGTTAAATTGCTCCACTTCCAACTGAATATTGTTATGCGCCAAAACTTCTGCCAGGGCCAAGCCGACCTCAGGCGCATTGTAGTTTACATAGCATCCCGGATAGTACAGCACTTTTGTCTTTTTTTCGTCAATGTTTTTAGACTTATATAATTCCAGGAAGGTTTTTTCTGCATAGCGGGGCAATGTCATGACCGCACTTACACCCAGCATTTTTTCCGCCAGTAGCCGGAGAGGTTGAAAGCCAGCCAACCGGTTAACAATGGACGGCGCTAGCCGGGCAGCTTTACCCATCCCTTCTACCCTGGCCAGGATCTTATCCCGCAGGGAAGCACCATGCAGGGACACATACTCTCCCTTGGCCCGGCAGTTCATGGCTGAGATCGCAACGCCGGAGGGACAGGCCACATCACATCCTTTACAGTTGCTGCAATAACCGATGGACGAGTGTACCGCCGCCGGTTCCTCCAACCGGAAGCGCTCCAGGTCGGGCCCGTTTTGCTTGGGACCGGCAAATTTGTCTGTCACCCTAGCCACCGGGCAGTGGGATACGCAGATCGAGCATTTTATACAGTTATCCAAAGCAAAGCGGTGATCACTGCTCATTCTCCCGCCTCCCCTGCCAGTTTTCCTGCCTTATATCCCGAAGCAACCGCCACCCCGTTGCCGCATTTTTCAATGGGGTAGTTGCAGCCCGCTAGATTGGCCCCGGTGATCAACACATTTTCTATAATGACCTGTCCCTGGTCATCTACTGGCTGCAAGTATTCATTTACCTTGATGCCCATTTGATTAAACAGGTGTCCTTCCATGGCCAGGAAATCCCGGGCAGACCACTTTTCACGGCCGGTTTCCACCGGCAAACGGAAGATGCTCTCCCAGGCCTTACCCGGTTCGGACTCCAGGCCTCCCCCGAGAAAAGAACCGGTGGCCAGCACAACGGTTTTGGCGAATATTCTAATTTTTTTGCCTGCGCCGGTTGCCTGCACTTCCGTACAGCGTTTTCCGGCAACCCGGGCACCGTTGACGGTGCAGCCAATTACCACTTCAACGCCCTGTCCCTTAACGTGATGCAGCAGCATTTGCTGCAACCTTTGTCCGGGTAATGCCGGGGGTATATTGGCCACCTCGTAAACCGGGTGACCCAGGTTCTCAGCCAGGTTCTTTGCCACCCGGGAATCCCAACGTTCCCCCAATACCGGCGGAAACAGCAAAACCGCACCAGGTAGCAGGTGGGGCTTAATTTGGTCAACGATACGAACCAGCACCCGGGGGTTCTCCAGGCGGTGGGCCAGCGTGTTGGGGCTAAGTTCTCCCCCGCCGGCGCTCACCATCAGGCTATTTAAGCGGCAATGGGCCTGTAGTGCCCCGGATTTTTTCAGGTTGGCTACGAGCACGTCCGGGTAGAAATCTTTTAATTCTCGAAAACCCACTACCAGAAAATAGCTTACTTGCTGCAGGTCACCACCTACGGCCATGCTGGCGGGAACCAGGTATGTGGGACGAAGGGTGCCAAGGGCGGTGGGAAGCAGCCAGTTGCCCCCCCTGTTATCCAGGTACGGGTTATGGTTTTCATGGCAAATCCGCCGGAAAAAGAGAAGACTTTCCTCCAGCACATCCTGTACCCTGGCATAGGGATGCTGCGGTTCATAGTGCACAGTCCAGCAATTTCAGCCACAGGCTCCTGACACACCTGGTTCGGATCCTTCAGATTATAACCCCAGAGGTCAATACAACCGGAGGAAAGTCCCACCGCCCCCATGCCTTTGGCCACCAGCATCACTTTTTTACCCTGCTCGGCAGCTTTGGCAGCGGCCGTGAGTCCGGAGAGACCGGCTCCGATTATTAATACGTCCGCATATTTATTCATCATCTCATTCTCTCCATGGCAAATAGTGCGCAATAAATTCCGGTTGACAGCTGGGCCTCCCGCAGTTGCTGGCCCCACAACACCGGTCTCATGCCCTTCCAACGCTTTTGCAAAACTTCGTTAAATACTCCCGGTGGTTCCCGGTGAATTGGGGGTAACCATTTAAAGCGCCCAGGGTACGATAGCTGCAAAAGGTGCCCTGGCAGGTACCCATGCCCATTCTGGTCTTGCGGCGAATGTCTCCCAGGGTAAAGCTGTCCCCATTGTGAGCTGCCTGCTCGATTTCTGCCAGGCTGACCACTTCGCACTCACAAAGGATCCTGCCTTTGTCAGGATTGTTTTCTACCTGCTCCACCACCCGGACAAAGCTGTCTCCCAATCTCTCAGCGGCCTTTTTGGCACCGGGAACGCCAAAAACTTTTTTGCCCCGCTTAAGCAGTTCCTCTGACACCGGAGCCATCAACGGTTCCTGGGCAGTCCTGCAAGGGGCATTGACTCCTATCTTGCTGGCAACCAAATCAACGGTTTTTTCCGCCATTAGACGGAAGGTGGTGAACTTGCCGCCCACGATGCTGACCATGCCGGCTAACCCGTCTCTCCGCTGGTGGTCCAACAGGGCAAAGTTGCGGGTAACAGACCTGCCGCCAGCGGCACTGTTCTCTTGATACAACGGCCTTACCCCAGCAAAGGCCCTGATTAGTCTGTAACTTTCTAATTCCGGCACCATTTCCTGACCGATTTTAATGAGGTCAAGGACTTCATCGTGGCCGGGTTTGGTACAGCCGGCATCATCTACAGTAACGGAAGTGGTGCCAAAAATCGTAATGGTACCGTGAGGTACAAAAATGTCACCATCGCCAGGTGGACGCAAACGGTTTACCACCATATTCATCAACCTGTGATTATAGGCTACCAGAGTACCTTTATCTTTAATCACATGAACCCCTAAGCCTGCCATGGCGGCCACTTCACTGGCCCAGGCTCCGGCGGCATTAATGACCATCTCGCACTCAATGTGTTTTTTCTCCCCGTTCAACTGGTTAGTCAATTCCACTGCGGTGATCCGGCCGTTCCTTTGATGAAGGGCGGTCAACCGGTGATACGTCAAGACTCTTGCCCCGTGACGCCGGGCGGCATGGACGTTGCCCCAGAGAACTCGGAAACCGTCCACAGCACAATCAGGGACTTTGAAAGCCCTGGTAATGTTTGAATGCAAAACTGGATTCTTCTTAAGGATTTCCTGTACGTCTGTTTCTTCACAAATAATGCCGGCTTCGGCACAGGCGGTAATCCACTGGTTGGTATATGCAGGGTCGTCCCCAGGAAGCTGTACAAAAAGACCTCCGGTGATTTCAACACAGTTGGGTGCAATCCGCCGTAAAATCATATTCTCCTCCAGACACTCCCGGGCGGCTTCTTTATCTTTTACAGCATAACGAGCACCACTGTGCAAAAGTCCGTGGAACCGGGAGCTGGTACCGTGGGCCAGGTCTCCCTGCTCGACCAATATCCCGGATATGCCCCTGAGGGCCAGGTCACGCAGGATGCCCGTACCAGTAGCCCCACCACCGATTACCACGACCTGAGCTTTATCCGTTGTCATACTTTAAACCCCCGTTATTATCGCTTCACCCGCTAATCACTCGGTATAATAGAGCCACACAATAGCAGGATTTTTCCCGATACTGTGTGGCTTCTCCATAACTCAAGCCGCTATCAAATTAATCTTCTTAATCTTCGATGGCCCAGTCCATACTGCGGGTAACCGCCCGCTTCCAGCCATTATAAAGTTTGTTTCTCTTGACCTCGTCCATTTGGTTTTCAAACCGGCGATCCAGTTTCCAGCGGTTGGCCAGTTCCTCTTTACTCTGCCAGAAGCCAACGGCAAGTCCGGCCAGGTAAGCAGCACCCAAAGCCGTGGTTTCAATAATCTTCGGTCTGTCCACCGGCACACCCAGGATATCGGCCTGGAATTGCATGAGCAGGTTGTTGGCCACTGCACCGCCGTCTACTTTCAGGGCCTGCAGTTTAATATTGGAGTCCGCTTCCATGGCCCCCAGTACATCCTTGGTCTGGTAGGCCAGGGAATCCAGGGCGGCCCTGATAATATGCTCCTTGGTGGTGCCGCGGGTCAGCCCCACAATGGCACCCCTTGCCCGCATATCCCAGTAGGGAGCACCCAATCCGGCGAAGGCAGGCACCAGGTACACACCATCGGGATCCGCTACCTTGCTGGCAAAGTATTCGGAATCCGGTGCTTCTTCTAAGATCTTCAAACCGTCTCTCAGCCACTGGATGGCCGCCCCGGCAATAAAGATACTACCTTCCAGGGCATATTCAACCTTGCCGTCAAGACCCCAGGCAATGGTGGTTAACAGACCGTTTTGGGAATCATAGAGTTTGTCACCGGTATTCATCAGCATAAAGCATCCGGTACCATAGGTATTCTTGGCCATGCCGGGTTCATAGCAAGCCTGGCTAAATAATGCTGCCTGCTGGTCCCCGGCCACCCCGGCAATGGGCACCGAGTGACCCAGGAATTGTTCAGGTGCCGTTGTACCATAGACTTCACTGGAGGGACGAACCTCCGGCAGCATGTTGGCCGGCACGCCCAGTTCCTTTAAGAGTTCTTCATCCCAACGTAGTTCCCGGATGTTATACATAAGGGTACGAGAAGCGTTGGAATAGTCTGTAACATGCCCCTTGCCGCCGGTAAGTTTCCAGATTAACCAGGTATCCATGGTACCGAAAAGAAGTTCTCCCTTTTCCGCCTTCTCCCGGGCACCTTCCACATTGTCCAAAATCCACTTCACTTTGGTGCCTGAGAAATATGCGTCCACCACCAGGCCGGTTTTGGTGCGGAAGGCTTGCTCAAGGCCTTTGGCCTTTAACTCGTCGCAAATGCCGGTGGTACGGCGGCACTGCCAGACAATGGCATTATACACCGGTTTGCCCGTGTTTTTATCCCATACTACGGTGGTTTCCCGCTGGTTCGTTATACCGATGGAGGCAATTTCCTTAGGGTCAATACCTGTCTTGGCCACCAGCTCAGCAATCACGCCATACTGGGTGCTCCAAATTTCATCGGCATTATGCTCCACCCAACCGGCTTTGGGATAAATCTGGGTGAATTCTTTCTGCGCCACTCCCATAATATTACTGTCCCGATCAAATAAGATGGCTCGGCAACTGGTTGTCCCCTGGTCCAACGCTAAAACATATTTCTTCTCCATTTCAACACTCCCCTTAATGTTATGCTTTATTGGAATGATAAGTTCAGAAGATTTATACTATAATTCTGAAGTCTTAGGCTCCAAAAAAAGTCTTATAGAAGAGAGCAGCAAGGACACCGCCGATAATGGGACCAACTACAGGAATCCAAGAGTATCCCCAATCGGAATCCCCTTTGCCAGCTATCGGAAGCACTGCATGAGCAATACGAGGTCCTAAGTCACGGGCAGGATTGATCGCATATCCGGTTGTTCCGCCTAGAGAGAGACCAATGGCCACAATCAGAATACCTACAATAAAGGGATTAAGACCGTCAGCGAATTTATTTGCACCGATTGCCAAGATACCTAATACCAGCACAAAGGTACCGATAATTTCGCTGATTAAGTTGGCACCTGTACTGCGGATGGCAGGGCCAGTACTGAACACTGCCAATTTAGCACCCTTATCCTCTGTGGCACCCCAGTGGGGTAAATAATGAAGCCATACTAATACACCGCCAAGAAAAGCTCCTAACATCTGGGCAACGATATACATGGGAACATCGGCCCAGGGAAAGCTGCCTAAGGTTGCTAGGGCGATGGTAACAGCAGGGTTTAGGTGTGCTCCACTGATAGACCCAACAGCGTAAACCGAAACCGCAACCCCAAATCCCCAACCACAAGTGATAACGATCCAGCCACCGTTTTGTGACTTCGATTTATTTAACACACAACCTGCTACAACACCGCCACCGAAAATGATTAGAAGCATAGTCCCAATTACTTCGCCTATAAATGATGACATTGTACTTCCCCCTTTTAGTTAGTTGTAAAAGTTAAACCTTCATTTCGTGAATTTTCTGACACCGCTAACCATACTAGTCCATTTAATCATAAAGCACCTTGTGATTCTATAGGATATTTGTGGTTCCATTTAATGCATATGGAAATACGGTTATACCGGTCTTTCCACCGAACTATTACCCTCCCTTCTTGAAAAAATAATGCCCAGGCAGACATTCTCTGGAAGAATGTCTGCCTGGGCCGTCTCCTTTTCTCCTGGCCAAGAAGGAGTAAAAATAAAAACCCTCAAATAGGCATACATAAATACACTACCTACAAGGGGTTATCTCCAAAACTCCTAACCATTTATCAAGTTGTGCGTGCTAGATTATTCTCAATATTTAATATATTCTGCAGCCCTTTGTGTTTTCCTGCTGCAAATGTTAATTATTTTTAATTTTTTTCGCACCTAAACTTCCCCTTTAAAACAACATCCTCCCGTCCAAATGATTCCTCAAAAAATCAGCCATTGGAGGGATGTCCCGACACTTTATAATCTTTTGTAATATCTATTGCATAAATTAGAATATCTCTTTTGCTTACGCCGGTTACCCTCTTATAAAACTATATTCCAAAGGTGCCTCAAACTGGTAGTAATAGCATCAATCCCTTTGCCCAGTGCTTCTTTTACATCCTCCTCCGTTTTTAACAGTCCTCCCCCCAAAATCGGCAAATTCAGGGATTTTCTCATTTCTTGAATCACGTATTGGGGAATTGTAGCCGGTAATACTTCCACTGCGTGGGGTTTAATGTTATCCGCCACCCGTATGGCAGTTTTAACCGATTCGGAATCCACGATAAATAAACGCTGAACCACCCAGAGACCTTCTTCTTTGGCAAACTTGGCCAAATTTGATTTCGTTGTAACAATGCCCTGTACACCCATTCGCTTGATTAGGTGAATCCCTGCCCGATCTTTACCAATACCTTCCACCAGGTCTATGTGAGTCAGTAAAACCTTGTCCGCCGCCCGAACCCTTTTAATCAAAGTTGGAAGATAGTTAATATCGCCGCCCAAAAGAAAAATGGCGTTGATATTGGGATGCCGTATGGCTTCTTCCAGGTCTTCTACACGCCGAATAGCCGCAGCGACATTTCTATTGGATAATACTTTTGTTAAAAAATCCATCTACTCCCCTCCCACTCCACAAACACACTGAACTGTTCTAAACCTAATTATTCCTTACTATAATAAAAAAATTAACGGCCTTTGGTACATTTTAAATAATGTACAGACAGGCCGTTTCATTTTTCTTTCAGAAGTAAGGATTTAACACAAAAAAGGGCACCTCTCAGGAAACTGCCTGCTTTGGGTTATCTCCAATTACTCCCAACCGGATATCAAATTCATTTATTTGAATATTCTATAAGCCAATTACGTTTTCCTTTTTAAAACAGTAAACTTTTTAAATTTGTTAGGATCTGGTTCATGACTTGCAGAGCCTGGAGAGTATTATCTGATATTATCCCTTTTCTCCCATTCCAACATGCTCATCGTCTTTATTTGTAAGGTTATTCGGCGGTGTTTTAAAGGGGTTGTTGATTTGCTCCCTCTCCCAGGGAGCCATTTCATTCTGGCTGGTTTCGTCCTCGGTTGTCCCTTTTACCAACTCCCCTTTACGGGTTACCATCTGCTCGTGGGGCACACCTGTTTGTAATGTATGCCTCCTGTCGTGAAGAGTCATGCAGTCACCTCCGGGTAAAATTTATACTTAGTGTTTCCCGGATTAGCTTGTTTTTATTTACCGCAAAGTTCCTTCAACGCTACGGGGAAGAAGTAAAACGAAACAGCGGATTGGTTAAGGTGCGAAGGGTGGGAAGATGCAACGAGCGGCCGGGGCATCTGTAGTCTTTTCATCCCCTGTCCGCACCCAGTAACTGGTTACGGTGCCATATTGCAGGGCAGTATGTTTCCTGGCAGCCAGGGTCACGGGGTCGTCAACCGGCGGGGGCAGCGGGCAGGTTCCCCATGCCCAAAGAATTTCTTCCTTATGAAAACCTTTCTTTAATAGCTGCTCCAGTACCACCGGCACGGCCCGGGAGGCACTGTAAACAGCCGCCACCAGGCTGGTCGGTCCGGCAAACGATTGGTTTCTATATTATGTAAAAAAGAAAGGAGGATGCACATGGGCGGTACAGCATATGGCGGTTTATTTGGCAGCAACATTTCGTTCATTCTTTTCCTGGTTCTGATCCTGTTGTTCTTTGGTAGATGCTTTGGCTACGGCATCGATCCCTAGTTTCTCTACATCCTCCTGCGGTACCCCTGGCTGCTGCCAGGGGTACCGTTCTTTTTTACAAAGCAAACTCAATGCCGCAAAGAGGATGAGTTAGGGTCGGTCTCTTCGCATTGCATTTTTTAGAATAAACCTACCGTACGCCCGTATTCATCGATATCCACGTTATGGGCTGCGGGTTTGGACCCCAGGCCAGGCATGGTACGCATGGCTCCGGCCAGCGGGTAAAGGAATCCGGCCCCAACGGATGCCCGGATGTCCCGGATGGGGAAGATATAGTTCCCGGGGCGTCCCTTCATGGACGGGTCGTGGCTGATGGACAGGTGGGTTTTGGCCATGCAAATGGGCAGGTGCCCCAGGCCAAGGTCCTCAAATTGCTTGATCTTGCGCTCTGCCAGGGGTTCATAAACCACTCCGTCCGCATTGTAGACCCTGGTGGCCAGAATTTCAATCTTTTCTTTAATGCTGATGTTGTCCGGATAGAGCAGTTGGAAATCCGCGGGCTTTTCGCACGCAGCCACAACGGCCTCGGCCAGTTCGACCGCCCCTTCACCGCCGTCTGCCCAGACCGTGATGGGGTAAGCCCCCAGCGCTCCTGCTTCCATGGCTTTTTCCCGTACCAGTGCCACTTCGGCATCGGTATCCGGGGTGAAGCGGTTGATGGAGACAACCACCGGCACACCGAAATAGCTGGCCACTTGAATATGGTGCGCCAGGTTGGCACAGCCCTTTGCCAGGGCGGGCAGGTTTTCCCGGGTTAATTCTTCGGGCAGGGGCTTGCCGGCCACCACATTGCCCAGGCCACCGTGCATCTTTAAGGCGCGGATGGTGCAGGTAATGACTACGCAGCTGGGACGCAGGCCGGACTGGCGGCACTTAATATTCATGAATTTCTCCATGCCCAGGTCGGAGCCGAAGCCACTCTCGGTTACCACGTAATCCGCCAGCCGGAGAGCAATTTTGTCCGCCAGGACGGAGTTGTTGCCGTGGGCAATGTTGGCAAAGGGTCCGGCATGCATGATGCAGGCCTGTCCTTCCAAGGTCTGCACCAGGTTTGGCTTGAGGGCTTCTTTCATCATTACGGTCATAGCACCGGCGGCTTTCAGGTCTTCTGCGGTGACCGGTTTGCCGTCGTAGGTATAGGCAACAATAATGCGGCCCAGGCGCCGGCGGAGGTCGTGCAGGTTTTCGGCCAATGCCAGGATGGCCATGACTTCCGAGGCCACCGCCATGTCAAAGCTGGTCTGGCGGGGATAGCCGTTTTCCTTGCCGCCCAAACCGATGACAATATCCCGCAGGGCCCGGTCATTGGTATCCAGCACCCGGTTCCACATGACGGTCATGGGGTCGATGTTTAAGGGATTGCCCAGCAGGATGGAGGTGTCAATCATGGCTGACAGCAGGTTGTTGGCGGCTTCCACCGCATGAATGTCGCCGGTGAAGTGAATATTGATGTCTTCCATGGGAACCACCTGGCGTAACCGCCGCCGGCAGCCCCCCTTTAATGCCGAAAACCGGTCCCATGGAGGCTGTCTCAGGGTGGTAATAACTTGTTTGCCAATTTTGCCAAGGCCCTGGGTTAACCCTATGGTGGTTACCGTTTTCCCTTCTCCCAGGGGCGTGGGCGTTATGGCAGTAATGTCGATCAATTTGCCAAGGGGTTTGTCGTTAAATTTTCTCAGGACATCCAGGTTGATTTTCGCCTTGTATTTGCCGTAAAGGTCAATGTCATCTTCTCCTAAACCGATGCTTCCGGCAATCTCGGTAATGGGAATCATTTTATGGGCCTGGGCAATCTCCAGGTCGCTGGGGACAACCTTCATGTAGTGTAACCTCCTCTAATCAATTCTCTGCACTTTGGGGAGCGCTTTAACGCCATCAGCTATTGGCTGTTGCTGTTGGCCCTTAGGGTATTCCTCTGGGGTCCTGTTGTTAGACTTTGGGATCATGCTTAAGGGTCCTGTAAAAGGCAATAAAACACTAACAACTGGACCCATAAGAAATACTCATAAGGCTAACAACAAGACCCGATAGAAATCCCCTTAAGACTCGACCATTAAGCCTGACCCGTAAGCTTACTTTCCACTTTCTGCAAAAATTTCTCCAGGTGAATAATGAAACGTTCATGGGTGCCGGAGCCAATGGGACCTGCTTCGTCGGCAGCGTCCACCTTAAAGACCAGGCGCTTGCCATCAATTTCGATTAGCTCAGCCCGGGCCACCACCTTCATGCCGACGGGCGTGGCGGCGGTATGTTTAACGTTGACCAGGGTGCCCACGGTGGTTTGTCCCTCGGTCAAACATTGATCCGCCAGTTCCAGAGCGGCTTTTTCCATCAGCCCGATCATGGCCGGGGTGGCAAAAACCCTGACCCCGCCGCTGCCGTAGGCAATGGCTGTATTACTGTCTGCTACCGTGATGCTTGTTTCATGCGTTAGACCTACTTTTAATTCCATCCAATAACCCTCCTGTGGTAGTTTTTTCATAAATATACAATATCTTCTATTATACCCTAAAAACAAAATTCTCCAGCTTTTTCACTGGAGAATTAAAGATATGAAAGTTACTCGTAAATCCAGGTGTCAATGGCACGCCCGTAGTCCACCAGTTCCTCGGGACGGAAAAAGATGCCGATTTCACGCTGGGCACTTTCCAGGGAATCGGAACCGTGGATGATGTTGCGTCCCACGTCTACCCCGAAGGTGGCACGAATGGTGCCGGAAGCAGCTTTCAGAGGATTGGTGGCGCCCATCATTTCACGGGCGGTGGCCACCACATCTTTTCCTTCCACCACCATGGCCACCACCGGACCGGAGGTAATAAACTCAACCAGGCCCTGGAAAAAGGGTTTCCCTGCATGCTCCCCATAGTGTTTTTCAGCGATCTCCCGGGAGATCTGCATCATCTTGAGACCAACAATTTTATAGCCTCTCTGTTCAAAACGGCTGATAATTTGCCCCACAAGTCCCCGTTGAACTCCGTCAGGCTTGACCATTAAATAAGTACGTTCCATTTGTTTTCCTCCTCTTGATACGAAAGAGGTGTGCCTTAAATGGCACACTCTTTATTTTAAAACGTCTCTGTCATGTCCCAGGTGTCCAACGCTTCTAATACCGGTGTTTCCTATTATGCATGAACCGGCTTTTCCAGCCCGGCTTCCCGCATCAGTTCGGCAAATTCCTCTGCTTCGATGGTTTCTTTCTCCATTAATACCATGGCAATTTTGTCCAGGGTATCTCTGTGCTCGGTAAGCAAGGCCTTCGCCTTGCTGTAGGATTGATCGATCATCTTGCGCACTTCCCGGTCAATGGCATAGGCCACTTCTTCGGAGTAGTTACGGCCTCTGCCGATGTCCCTGCCCAGGAAGGGAGTATCCTGTTTATGACCTAAGGTGAGGGGACCCAGTTCTTCGCTCATACCGTATTCCATAATCATACGGCGTACGGTGCCGGTGGCCCGCTCCAGGTCGTTTTGCGCCCCGGTGCTGATTTCCTTCAGCACCACATCCTCGGCCACCCGGCCGCCCAGCAGCATGACCACATGGTCCAGCAGCATGGACTTGGTCATGTAGTAGCGGTCTTCCTTCGGCAGCAGCAGGGTGTAACCGCCTGCCCGGCCCCGGGGAATAATGGAGACCTTATGCACCGGGTCGGTATTGGGCAGCAGGTATCCCACCAGAGCATGGCCGGCTTCGTGATACGATACCAAACGTTTTTCCTTTTCGGAAATCACCTTGGATTTCTTTTCCGGACCGGCAATGACCCTTTCAATGGAGTCTTCCAACTCACGCATGCCGACCTTTTTCTTGCCGAAACGGGCCGCCAGCAGGGCCGCTTCATTCATCAAGTTGGCTAGGTCCGCACCGGTAAAGCCCGGGGTGCGGCGGGCCAGCACTTCTAAATTAACATCCTCTTCCAGGGGTTTCCCCTTGGCATGGACTTTGAGAATTTCTTCTCTGCCTTTAACATCCGGTTGATCCACCACCACCTGCCGGTCAAAACGACCGGGGCGCAGCAGCGCGGGGTCCAGAATATCCGGACGGTTGGTGGCAGCCACGATGATAATGCCTTCGTTGGGATTAAAACCGTCCATTTCTACCAGCAGCTGGTTCAGGGTTTGCTCACGTTCATCGTGGCCACCGCCCAAACCGGCGCCCCGCTGGCGTCCCACGGCATCAATTTCGTCGATAAACACGATACAAGGGGCGTTTTTCTTGGCCTGTTCAAACAAATCGCGGACCCTGGAGGCACCCACACCCACAAACATTTCCACAAAGTCCGAGCCGGATATGGAAAAGAAGGGCACCCCTGCCTCACCGGCCACAGCCCGGGCCAGCAGGGTTTTACCGGTGCCGGGGGGTCCAAAGAGCAGCACCCCTTTGGGGATTTTGGCGCCGATTTCGTTAAACTTTTTCGGGTTCTTCAAAAAATCTACGATTTCCGACAGTTCTTCTTTGACTTCGTCCGCCCCGGCCACATCTTCAAAGGTTATTTTTCTTTTTTCATCCGTATGTAACTTGGCCTTGCTCTTGCCAAAGGACATGACCCGGTTGCCGCCACCCTGGCTCTGCTGCATCATGAAGAAGAAAAGCAGCACAAAAATAAGGATGGGCAGCATGGTGGTTAAGAGTCCTGCCCACCAGGACGGTTCCGGAGGGGGAATCTGTTTATATTGGACGTTTTTCTCCCTGAGTAAGGGAATTAAAGTATCGTCGAGTATGGGACCATCCGTTTGGAAATCCCGGCCGTCTTTAAATTTGCCGGTGATCATGTTGGTGGATTTGTCGGTGGTCATTTCCACACTCTGAATTTTGTTTTGTTCCAAGGCGCTGATGAACTCATCGTAACGCAGCGGAACAATGGTGGTCTTTTTGTCCCCTGTGAACTGAATCAAGAATATGATAACCAGTACAATCAACAGGTAAATGCTAAGGTTTTTAAGAACCTTATTCAAAAATGTCACTCCTCCCTGCAAGGCCCGAGTCCCAAGATAGTCAATATTTTACCACAAGAGTTATTTGTTATCAATTTGCGTATTACTATCATTCCCATTTTCCAGGCTCAGTAGAATCACTTTTTCCGTAGAGTGGCCGACTGCCACGTCATCGGCCAAACGGATGCCGGCAACCCATACGATTCTGCCCGTTTTTTGCTCCACCACCAGAGGAATTTTGTCACGCAGGTGCCTGGGTACTTTGCGGTCAATCAGCATCTTTTTCAGCTTTACCCGTTTACCCAATCCGAAGGGAACCAGAACATCCCCCTCCTGCCTGAATCTTACCATCAGCGGGAGGGTTACCCTGTCATAGTCCAGAACCGCCTGGTGGGCGGGCAGTTCCCCGGGATGCCACGGCAACTCCTCTCTCCTTATGACCTGGCTGGTAATTTTCAATCCCGTTTCCGTGACAACACTGCCGGGGACAGGGAGTTCACAGGTCGTCATAGGAGCCTGCCGCTCCCGGGCCAGAAAAGCCAGCGTGTCATAGGTCAGCCGGACGTTGATACCGGCAGGAAGTTGCCAGACCCTTTCCGGTCCGCCTCCCCATAACCGTTCAACCAGGTGCTCCACATGCTCAAAGGTCAGGTCCTGTTTGGAACCATGGATGTTTTCCCAGGCAATCCGTATAATTCGCCGGGCCAGGGCGACGGGCTGGCGGGCCAGCCGGATTCGATCAAGCACCAGGCCGGTGGTTTCTTGGGAAAGGAGGACCTGTTTGTAAGCATGCCGCGCCAGGTCTTCCATAAATTCATCTTCGCTGCGGACCTGTTCTGCCATGCGGTTCAAAATATTCACCAAACCCGGGGAATATTCTTGTTCCAGCAAAGGAATCAGCCGGTGCCTCAATTTATTTCTCCGGTAAAGGGTCTTTAAATTGGAGCTGTCTGTGCGGAAAGAGATGCCATGGTCCTGGCAGTACTGCAAGATCTCCTCCCGCCGGATGCTTAGCAGGGGACGTATAAAAAGATTATCCCTGACCGGAGGGATGCCGGACAACCCGCTGAGTCCTGCGCCCCGCAGAAAATTCATTAAAACCGACTCCGCCTGGTCGTTGGCATGGTGGGCCAGGGCAATTTTGTTTCCCCCGGTTTTTTCCAGAACATCATAAAAAATTGGTAGCGTACTTCTCTGGCTGCTACCTGGGCCGATAAACGTTTTTCCCGGGCATAAGCAGGGACATTTCGTTCCTCAACCGTACAGGGAATTTTCCACCGTGAACACAACTCCCTGACAAAGCAGGCATCTTTTCTTGCTTCCTCTCCTCTGAACAGGTGGTTCAGATGAGCGACGTGCAGCGATATTCCCAGTTCCCCTGCCAGGCTACGGAAAATATGTAACAGTGCCACGGAGTCCGGTCCGCCGGAAACCCCCACAATAATCAATTGCCCCGGCTCAACCATTTTATGCCGGGCAATTTCTTTGCGAACCCTTGCCAACACCTCCATAGGCTATCTCCTCAGCCTCCCCAGTCTATAATAATAGATTCAACGCTTACCAATAATCTCCTTCCAAAAGGGGCTGAATATTCCTTTGTTATTTAAAATCCTGCCAGCCGGGGGAACTGTCTTTTGGCATCATAAATTCTCAGGGTTTAAAATGTAAGGTGCTGTTAACATGGGAGAAATGCTTTTGCAGTGTGGTTATAAAACCGGAAAACGAGAAAGTGAGAGGCGGGAGTCCTTTCAATCTCCCACCTCTCACCCCTTTATTACGATTCCAAGGATGTCTGCAGCCGGGCGGTGATGACCGTCATGTCATCCGGTATGCGACCGCCGGCAGCATTTTGGGCTGACTCCAGGATGACGTCTGCGGCTTCCTGGGCACCCATTTTACCCAGGTTTTGCAGTATGGCGGTCATCCACTGGTCCTGGTCCGCATCGGTGCCCCGGCAGGCGTCTAAGATGCCGTCGCTGACCATCACCAGCAGGTCCCCTTCTTCCAGCACCCTGTTCACGGATGCGAACTGCAGGTTTTCCACCACACCCACCGGCAGGGTATTGGCTTTAATAATCCCCACCCGGCGCCCCCGCACGATGTAACTGGGCACCGCGCCAATCTTTAAAAAGGTGCCGTTACCCGTGTAGAGATCCACCACCGCCAGGTCTACGGTGGAGAAGGTTTCTTCGGTGTACCTCAGCATCATGATAGAATTGACCGTCTTAACCGCCAAATCCTGACCAAAGCCGGACTCCAGCAAATGCTCCAGCAGGGAGACAATGGTGCCGCTTTCCTTGGCTGCCTTGGGACCCGTCCCCATGCCGTCGGACAGCAGCAGGGCCATGCGGCCTTCTTTCAACTGGAGGATGGAGTGGCTGTCCCCGGAGATTGAATTGCCGTCTTTGCCGATTTTGGCTACCCCGATATCGAGATTGTATTTTAAGGCAGGGTACAGCTTGAAGCAGCACTTGTCTTCGCCTTCCCTTAACTGGCAGTTGGTGCTGGCAACATTGAAACTCCTGCCCACCACCTTCGACACCACCGGAGCAACGGTGAAGCGGCACTCCATTTCGCCCCGGCAGGCCGGCTTTACCACGCCCACTTCCATTAAGCCGTCTTCCTTATGCAAGGTATACAAATCCTCGACGGGGATGCCCAGCCTGTCAAACTGGTGCCGCAGCGCCTCATCAATTTCCCCGTCCAGCTCCACATCAAATTCCAGTTCACTGGACATGTTCTCCATAATTTGAGAAACACCCTTGAGCTGCTCGGATACCAGTTCCCTGCTTTCCAGCAGGCGCTGGTGCCAGTAGTTGTTCACCTTGTAGGTTTCGTACAGGCAGGTGATGGTGATGGACATCTCTTTCAGCCTGGCGCAGCGCTTCTTGAGGTCTTCGGAAAGATCGTCAATGGTGATTTTGCCCTGCAGTTCCACCGTTGAAAGCATGTCCAGCATATTTTGATAGGTCCGGTAAAAGTCCCTTTCCCAGCAGGTCCGGTAAAGGGCGCAGCCGTCGCAGACCTTTTTACTCACCTCGGAAAACAACTGCTGCAGGCCATGTTCTTCCTGACTCTGCTGAACCGTGGTGGATACCTGTTCAAAACTCCTCGACAGTTCGGTAAAAATAGAGGCCCAGTTGCGGATCCGGTCCACCGTCAGTTCCCTCAGGCGGGTATCCTGCATGGGTGTTGCCGCCGGAGCTTCTTTGTTCAACCTGGGGAGGTGTTCTTTAATCTTTTCCTGCAGCCCGGCGGGAAACAGCAGGAACAGGAGGGTGGCAATGGCCGTCTCCGCCAGCACTCCGTTTAAGTCACCATAGTCGGAAACATAAATGGATAAAACAATATTGCCCAGCAAAAAACCCACGGCCACGGCAAGTTTGCCAAAATTCCGCACCGCCCCCGCCAGCACTCCGGCAAAGGAGTAGGCCCCCACAATGACCGGAGCCACCACAAAGGCGAGGCCGGGAATGACTCCCACCACCGCGCCGGTGGCGGCCCCCATACCGGCGCCCCCGGCCAGGGCGCCCAGTAAAATCATGAGCCGGCTGATAACGCCCCGCAGGGTTACAGTTTCATATTCCAGCCCGCCGGTGCCGGCGATAAGGCCCGCCACCAGCACCAAAAAACAAAAGGCTGTTTCCCCGGACATAGGCCTGTGCAGGCTTCCCCTGACAAAGGGGGTTAGGGCTTGTAAAAACAGACAGGTGAGAACGCCGGCAAAAACAGACTCAAAGCCTGCGGTGATATACGGATAGAGGGCCGGCCCCTGCGCACTGGTAAAAATACTCTTAACGGTGAGCGTTGTGACTGCCACAACCCCCGGGATCATCAGCCAGGGCCGGTTGATCTGGGGCTTCACGGACAGAATGGTGAAAAAACCGGCAATCACAATGGCGCTTGTGCTCCAAAATTGAACACCCCCGGTAACCGAGAAAAGACCAAGGATAACCGATATTACCAGCAGCGGCATGGGCCCAAAGGTCCAGGTCACGGCAGATACAAAGCTGACCCCAAAGGGAGACAGTTCTCCCAGTAGCACCGCCCGTCCCAAAAAGAATCCCACCAAGCAGAGAAGAAGACTTTCCCTGGCTAAAACTCGTCCAACCCATGCCAAAGAAAGCTTCCTTTCCCGGGTTTGTGTTTTTTTAACGGTGGGTGCACTCTGACGGCAACGAGGTTCCTTCTTTGTCTTTGACCCCTGTCCGGCCCTGTGGTATGTATAGATATCAATGCGATCAAACAACCTATCCCACCCCTTACTTTGTCGCTTTTGCTCCATTATAGTATAGGGGGTGGAAAATATCTGTCATTATTGGTAGGTTATTCCAATTTTTGTTTCGACAATTGCTGCGCTAATTCCCACACCAGGCCATGCAGGAGATCGCTCTCGGAGACCGTCAAACCCTTCAGGTTCAAGCTTTGCAGGACAATTTTCACAATGGTTACACCGGCCAGAATAATGTCGGCCCGCTCCGGCTGCAGGCCAACGATTTTTTTCCTTCCTTCGGGTCCCGCTGCCACCAGCATGGCCAGCAAGCGTTCAATTTCCGGCAACGGGAGGAAACAGCCGTGAACCCGTTCCGGCCGGTATTGCGCCAGCTGCAAAGACATGGCCCCCAGGGTGGTGGCAGTCCCCCCACCGCTACCAAGGATAGGTCTTTCCCCTGCCGGTTCTTGACTTCCCCCAGGGCAGGGGCCAGGAGTTCCCGGATCTGTTCTTCGGTGTGGCCTCCTTCAGTCATTCGCACGGCCCCTACGGGCAGGCTGACATAACGGACCCCCTCCTGTCCGAACCAAATCATCTCGGTGCTGCCACCGCCCACATCCAGGACCATGCTGGAACCCGCAGCAATGGGCAGACCAGCCAGTACTCCCCGGTAGCTGGCAGCCGCTTCCCTCTCTCCGGACAGGACAACCACTTCCAACCCGGTCCTCTGCCGGGTGAGCCGGAGAAATTCCTCCCTGTTGGCCGCATCCCTGACGGCGCTGGTAGCAGCGGCAATAATGCCCCGGGGATGAARGGTCCTATCTCCTTTAAAAACGCTTCAATGGCTAAAACGGTTCGCTCCATGGCCTCGGGCAGCAGGCGGCCATGGTTAATCCCCTGCCCCAGGCGGGTGGTAATCAGGCCGCTTTTCAAGGCAGTAACCGTACCACCGTTCACTTCCGCTAACAAAAACCTGGTTGAGTTGGTACCGATATCGATGCTGGCGAGAAGCACAGTATTTCCTCCTACTCGTCATGTTAATCCAATTCTCCCCATTACCCTTTCTGCAAAACATTACTCTTATTCTCTGGCCATCGGCCGTCAGCCTTCAGCCTTTAAAAAAAGCTGAGGGCCAAGGGCTGATGGCTGGACCCAAAAGGAATACCCCATAGCATACAAATAAGCATTCCCTCAAACAGAGAATGCTTATATAACGGAGTTGAACTTAGTACCTGGGGCCGCCGCGGCCGCCCCTTTTGGAATCGGTTTGCCTTTTCAGGTCAGACAACCGTTCGTCACTTTCTTTCATGAATTTGGCCAGTTTGTCTTCAAAGGAAGGTTCAAATTTGGGTTTGCGGGGAGCCTTAGTTGGCGAAGGATTGGCCTGCTTTAGAGACAGCCCGATCTTTCCTTTGGGATCCACCGAAATAATCTTGACTTTCACCTTGTCGTTTACCTTGAGAAACTCATGAATATCCTTCACATACACTTCGGCAACTTCGGAAATGTGCACCAGCCCGGTCTGGCCGCCCGGTAGCTCTACAAATGCACCAAAATTCGTAATCCCGGTAACGACACCCTCTACGATATTACCCTGTTCCAACGACATGTACTTGCAAGTGCCTCCTTAATTGGCAAACCAAACATTACTTAGTAAAAGTATATTGTAACAGCATGAGAGGTGTCAATACGGATGGCCCAATCAGTCGTAGATGTTCTTGTAGGGTACGTTAAAGGTCTCCCCCTGTGGTTTGTTTTCCTTTGATGGGGTGGTCTGTGGCTTTTTATTGTTTTCCTGCTGAGACTGGGCCTGCACCACCAGGGTTTCTCCCGGTTTCACCAGTCCCAGTTGCTCCCTGGCCACCTGCTCAACATAAGAATCCGATTTAATTTGCTTAATTTCCTGCCTTAATGCTGCATTCCTGCTCTTTAACTCTTCCACCTGACTTTGCAGGGAATCCATATTGCTTTGCATGGCATGCAGCTTGTTAAACTGGCTGCCCAGGGAAAAAACAAAATACGCTGCAAGGGCAACCGAAAAAAACAGCACCAGTTTACTTTTTCCGCGCTTGCGCCGGACCGCTCCAATCTGTTCTTTATTTTCCCGGTGCAGCTTTAGTTCTGCAACCCTGCCTTTTCCTGTGGAAATCATTCGCCCACTTCCTCCTCATCCTCGGGGCCAAACAAGCCCAGGTTCTGTCCTGGTATCACAATTACAACTTGATATCCCTTGGTACGAGCCCGGTTAAACAAAGTGGCCACGGAACTGGGACTAAGCTTTAACTTGGCGGCAATTTTCTCTGTGGAGTAACCCATTTCCTTGAGGGTTACCACCTGGCGTTCTCGGAAGCTGAGTTTCTCTGCACCTCTTATTTCCACCTGCACTTTGTCCAACCCCCGACCGGAATCCACATGTTATCCACAAAGTATTCACAAGCTGTGTACAAATTTATTACATTATTACTACAATATTACTACAAGCCTGGTTTTTTCCTAGCTGTTTGCAAGAAAAGAATACGAAGTATTCCCCCAAAAAAGGAGAAAACAGGACTTTTGTCCTGTTAGTCCTTGTCTTTGTATTCAAAAATCGGAAATATCGAAGAGATTCGATTTCTGAAACTTTGTTTTACACGCCGTACCGGTCGACCCAGCAGCTTATTGAGAACCGTCCTGGTTCCCCTCAGGACTTTCCCCGTGACACCCACCACAAACCCAAGGGGAATGGCCACCAGCAAATAAACCCCCCTGAAAGGAAGGCATACCATACGCCAGGTAAATGAAAGGGCTTTGATAAACCATCTCCATAGCTGATGAAGGGTTCTAAAGGTCCACTGGATGATTGAGGTTGTACGCCGGCTGAAAATATTTAAATAAATAACGGCTCCCAGGGCCAGGCCCAACATAACATATACCCGGACTTCACCCCAGTTGCCCAACAGGAGCAGTACAAAGACAACCACTGTCAGCACAAGCCAAAATAACACGTCCCCCAGAGCCGTGCCGATCCTGCGCAGTTTTAAGGTCCCCCTGGTCACCTTATAAAGGTCGTAACAAAAGCCTGCTACCATACCGATAACAATGGTTAACGCAAAATAATAAAACTGATCCATCAAGGGAACCAATTGCTGCACCACCTTTTTGAGAGGTGAGAGGTGAGAGGTGAGATTAGAGGTGAGAGTGCCTATTCCCCACTCTAACAACCAACCCTGTACATCTCTTCTTTCAGTTACTTAAGTAACCGGTTGATAAAGCCTTTGCCCCTGGCTTTGGTGCCTTTGGCGGATCGGCCTTCCACATATTCCAAACCGTTGATAACTCCTTCCACCACCAAACTGCCCTGGTCGAGGTTAAGATGGGTAATGTGCATCCCCTCTCCCTTTAACTGCAAAAACCCCATATTGGTATCCAGGGTGATCTCCTGCTCATCAAAACTCCCCACGTGATGGACACCCTCTAATGTTAGTTTTTTCCGGCCTTCAATACTTAAAATATGCTTGCCGTACTGTTCCACAGTACCCCTCCGTTCACAGCGGACTTCGACCAGGTAAAATTCCACGGTAAAATATATGCTGGCAGGCTCTGGGGTATTCCTGTTAGCCTTATGGGTATTTCTTTGGGGTCTGCTTGCTAGCCTTATGAGTAATGCTATAGGGTCCAGTTGCTGGCCTTTGGGGTCATTCTATAAGGTCCTGTTGTTAAATCAGAAACTACTAACAACTAGACCCGTAAGGAATACCGTAAGTCTAAAGACAGGACCCGAAAGAAATACCCTAAGTCAAAAAGACGGCGCTAGGCCGTCTTTTCTATCTATACAGTTTTTCAATGTTAATGTCCTTAAAGTAGAAGCGGATGATGTCCTCGGGGGAAGTGCCGTTTTCCGCCATGTTTTTGGCACCCCATTGAGACATGCCCACACCGTGGCCGAACCCTTTGCCGGTGAGTACCAGGTTGCCCCCCTGCACGGACACATTGGTTAAAAACATGGAACGGATTTCGGTGCTGCCCGCTGCCAGGCGGAAGGCGGGACCTCCCACCACCGCATTGTTGATCTTCATTTGAACCGTGCGCCCTGACGGGCCCTTTTTAGCGATGGCGGCGGATGTCAAGGGGCCGGGGTCCTGGCCGGAGATACTCTTTACCGCCTCCCGGACCTTGGTGCCGGGAATTGTCGCCGTCCACTGCCGGATTTCCGGCAGCGTGTTTTGCACAGACGCAGGGTCGTTTGCATTGGCTTTGATATAAGGGGTAGGTGTCTTGTGATAGGCCAGTCCCTCGGCGGCACTGGCGGTTCTGCCGCCGTTGCTGGCAGAAAACCAGGCCTTGATGTACCTGCCGTTATGCGTGATGACCTCTCCCCTGGTTTTTTGGACCGCCTGCCGAACATTATCCGTTATGCGGGAGGGGTCATAAGCCTGGGATTCTTCCACACTGGTGGATACATCGGTACCGTGCAGTTTTTTTACCCGGCCGGCTTCAATGTTTTCCATGGTGAAGGTACGGGCTAAAATGGCCTGGGCCGCCAGGGCATTCACCGGCCAGGCGGGTTCCATTTCCGCCGCCACCACCCCGGTCACGTACTCCTCTAACTTAATTTGCTTCTTTTCGCCCGTCTCATTGACAAAGAGACTGATAGTGGGCTCTTCCTTGTATTGCCTGGGGCCGGGGGCGGCCGGTTTCCTGGCCAGCTGGCACCCCAGAGCAAGAAAGGTAACCAACAGGAGCAATGTAAGAACAGACAAACAACATTTTCTCAAGGCAAAACCCCTCCGTTTTTCATTGTTTGTCTTATTTTCTTCATGTTTAACCAAAAATATGTGGAAATAAGAAGGACACTTCCACCGGGGAAGTGCCCTAAAGTTGGCAAATACTTAATGTTCAATAACCTTATACAGACTGGCTGCTTCTTTTGCAGGAACCGTTTCTTTAATTTCCAGAATTTCAAACACCAGTTTTCTGGCTCCAAAATTCAGCTCAACCTTGTCCCCGGGCTTAACCTCAAGACCCGCCTTGGCAACGCGGTTGTTCACCAGCACCTGACCGCCGTCACAGACCTCTTTGGCCAGGGTCCGGCGTTTGATGACCCTGGAAACCTTCAGGAACTTATCCAGTCTCAAACCACAAGTACCTCCAAAAATTTTAAAGCTTATTCCACAGGCAGGTTGGCTACGGCATCCTTTAATACCTTGCCGGCCTTAAATACAGGAACTCTGGTGGCAGGGATTTGGATGGCTTCCCCTGTTTGGGGGTTGCGGCCTTCGCGGGCTTTGCGGGGTTTGGACTCAAAGGTGCCAAAACCTACCAGTTGGATTTTGTCTCCTTTGGACAGCGCGTCCTCAATGCTGCTTAATACTGCGGAGACTGCCTTTTCAGCATCTTTTTTGCTCAGTTCGGTTTTTTCTGCTACAGCAGAAATCAGTTCGGCCTTGTTCAAATAAGGACCCTCCTTGAAATCAGAATAACTATTTTTGCTAATTCGCTATTTTATTGGGTTTTCCTCCCAGGAAGCAAAATCTCCTGCTATTTTTATTCAAATTTTGATTTTTTTGAGTCTTCCCACCACCGGTCCATTTGTTCCAGGGTCAACTGCGAGAGTTCCTGCCCGTTTTGCAGGGCTTGCTGTTCGATGTACTGAAACCTTTTGATAAACTTGTCGGTGGTGCGGGTTAAAGACCCCTCTGCTTCGACATGCAGCAGCCTCGCCAAATTCACCACGGCAAAGAGCAAATCCCCCACCTCTTCTGCCACTGCCGCGGCCTGCCGGTTTTCCAGAGCCTGGAGGACTTCCTTCAGCTCTTCGTAGACCTTGTCCAATGCGCCGGTGTAATCCGGCCAGTCAAAACCTACCCGGGCGGCTTTGGCTTGCACCTTTTCAGCCCGCAGCAGAGCGGGCAGTGCCCTGGGGATATTCCCCAGGTAGGACGGCTTTTTGGTTTGTTCTCCCTGTTCCTGGGCCTTGATCTTATCCCAGTTGATCAGTACCTCCTGGCTGTTGTTAACATGGGTGGTGCCAAAAACGTGGGGGTGTCTTCTCAGCATCTTTTCTGTGATGGACAGCACCACGTCGTTCATATCAAACTGCCTGTTTTCACTGGCAATTTGTGCATGAAAAACGATTTGTAGTAATAAGTCTCCCAATTCTTCACATATTTTATACATTTGCCCTTCGTCCAGGGCCTCAATTACCTCATAGGTTTCTTCAATCAGATACTGTTTCAGACTTTGGTGGGTTTGTTCCCTGTCCCAGGGACAGCCGTTTTCCGCCCTCAGTGCCGCCATCACTTCCACCAAAGGGTCTAATGGGAAGGAACAGGCGTAGACAGCATCTTCGCCGGCGCCACAGGGTTCCCCGGCAACAGACCCGGCCTCCTCGCCTTCCTCTGCTTCCGGTAAAGGGCCGATATAAAGGCTGGTCAGGTGATCAATCCAGGATAACCGGTCCAGTTCATAAAGGGGGACCTGCTCAATCCTTTCTTCTCCCGGAATCCCCGCCGCCCTTACGACGGTAACCTGGTGCTCGTCCGGGTATATCTCCATCAGGCTGAGCTTGGTATCACCGGCGGTCATGCGGTCGTAAACCTGGGTTAGCACCGTCCCAACCCTGGGGTCCGGCTGCTGTTCGTCCAACTGCAGGGCATCGATAATATGTAGACCTTTGCAGGGGTCCAACCCCAGGGTGGCGGACAGAGCATCCAGGAAGCTCATGGCGGGGATTACGCGGGTGTTGATGCCCTGCCGGGCAGCCAGGTCCAGGACCAGGCGGACAGATTCTTCCGCCACCATCGGGTGACCTGGCACGGCATAAATAACCGGCCCTTCCTGAGCCGCTGCCACCACTTCCCCGGCAATGTTCAGGTAGACTTCTTCAAAGGTAGCCGCCTGCCGGTAATGGTGATCCAGGGAACGATAGGACAGGCCCTTTTGATCTAACCATTTCACGGTGGGGTGAACTGCAGTACGCAGGTAAACCGGCCTGCCGGAGTTTAAGAGTTCCCAGACCCGCAGGGGGATCATCCCCGGGTCCCCGGGGCCGAGGCCCACGATGGTGATAAGGTTGTCCAATTACAATCTCCTCCTTGTAGCCCAAAGGTATTTCTCCATGAGCAGCTCTTATGCTATTAGACTTAAGGGTATTTCTTTTAGGTCCAGTACTTAGACTTTCGGGTATTCCTGGTGGGTCCAGTTGTTAGTATTGTTTTGCTAAAAACAGGACCCTAGAGAATGGCCCAAAAGGCCTTCAACTGGACCCCTAAGCAATACCCGTTAGGCCAGACCCCAAAGGAATACCCACGAACACAAAAAAAGGGGCCTGTTCGGCCCTTTTATCGTGATTTATTGTTCCATTTGTTTAGCCAGGAAACCGGCGGCAGTTTCGGCCAGTTTGAGTTCCATTTCTCCCATCTTGACGTCCGGATCTTTGGAGGCTAGGATAACTGCGCCGATTGGGTCCCCTTCAGAAATAATCGGAGCAATAACTTCTGAAGAATATTTGCATTCGCCGTCCTCCGTGATGCCACATTCCTTACAATGAGGATCGTTGCCCGGGTTGTTTATAACGACAGCCTTCCGATCTTCCATGACTTTCTCAACATTGGGGCCAATGGGTTTGTTGATAAATTCTTTTTTCGGAGCCCCAGCCACAGCAATGATGGTGTCCCGGTCAGCAATGCAGGCGATATGACCCAGGGCTTCATATAACGAATCGGCATATTCCTTTGCAAAATCGCCTAATTCGCCGATGGGTGAGTACTTTTTAAGAATTACTTCACCTTCCCTATCCACAAAAATCTCCAGGGGGTCTCCTTCACGAATCCTCAATGTTCTTCTAATCTCTTTTGGTATAACCACTCGACCTAAATCGTCAATACGACGAACAATACCCGTTGCTTTCATATGAGTTTCCTTCCCTCCTTTTTCTGCATAATCTACGCGGATTAATCTTCATTGATAGTATATAACGGGAGGGAAGGTGTTATTCATATTTTTCCATCGTTAGAACTTTATTTTCGGGTTTTGGTTTTTCATCTATTTTTTTGACGAATCCCCTGTTTTTGGGGCTAATTTGTTCTCGACCTTGGCATTTTTTCTCAAACCCTCAACGTACTGGGAAAATTTGGCTTGCTTTGCTTCGCCCTCCAACTGGGCAACAATGGTGTCCTTGACTTCGTCCAGGGACTTCTGGGTCGCCGGTAAGATCTTTTCCAGCTTAATAATATGATAGCCATAGGCGCTTTTTACCGGCTCCCGGGTAATTTCGCCGGGTTTCAGTGCCACTGCAGCCTTTTCAAAGTCCGGGTCGGTGGTGCCGGTCCCCTTGTCAATGGTATAGCTGCCGCCGTTTTCCCGGGTTCCCAGGTCATCGGACAATTCCCTGGCCACCGAAGCAAAGTCACGGCCCTTCTGGGTAACTTCAGCCAGGGCCAGTTTGGCCGCTTCCAGCGCTTCCTTGTCGGTGCGCTTGGGAGCATTGGCCTGCTTGCTGTCAATGGCAAACAACATATGTTTTACTTCCAGTCGCTCGGGGGTACCAATGGGTTCCATATCCTTATGTTCATTATAAAACTTAGTAATTTCCTCTTCAGTGGGTTTCTTGGTGTCGGCGGTTACCTTTTCATAGAGCTTGGTATAAGCATTTTTTAAAACAATATTGTCCCTTACATCCTGCTCGGTCATTTTGGCTTCTTCCAGGGCTTTCTTAAAGTCTTCTTCTTTGCCGATACTGGCTTTGATTTCATTAAACTCTTTGTCGACTTCCTCTTTGGAGGGGGTCAGTTTTTGCTTCTCGGCTTCCTGAACAATCAGGGTTTGTACGATCAATTCATCCAAAATCCCTTGTTCTATTTGGGCTTTCATTTCCTTATTGGCTTCGCTATTTAAATCCATGCCAAATTGTTTGGCTGCTACATTTAACCGCTTGTCCAGTTCCTGCCGGGTAATTTCCTTCCCGTTCACGGTGGCCACCACATTGGCCTTATTATTGGCACAGCCTGTAAAGAATAAGGCCAGGCTAAACAGCAACGGCAGGCCTAAACGAAAAAATTTACTTTTCACTACACAAGTTCCCCCTTTTGCATGATACCGCCATTATACAACGATAAGGATGGACCGGCAAGTTATTTCAGCCGGCCCAGGAAAGTGTCTAATTGTTCCAGTTTTCTAAGTCCGATTTCACCCTTGTCCCGGGTCAGCAGCTTTATTTCAAATCCCTCGGGAGAGGTATGAAACTTAACATTATTCTTATACTTCTCACTGACAGCCACCAGTTTTTCCCCGTCCAGGGGCGCCTCGGGCGCAAACAACAGCCTGTAATTGCCCTGCTGCCGGCTGATGCTTTTGATGCGCAGCTCCCTGCCTGTAATCTTTAGCTTTGTGACTTGCAGCAGGCAGCGGACGCTCTCGGGCAGGTTGCCGTAGCGATCCACCAGTTCCTCCTCCAGGTCGGAAATTTCCGAGGCGTCCTGTATGGCGGCCAGGCGGCGGTACAGTTCCACCTTCTGGTTGCCGTCGGGCACGTAGGTGTCGGGAATGTAGGCTTCCACCGGAAGTTCCACCGCTGTATCCACCACCTGCTCCACCTTTTCACCCCGGGCCTCCTGGACCGCTTCTTCCAGCAGGCGGCAGTACAGGTCAAAGCCCACCTCGGCGATGTGCCCGTGCTGCTGGGCCCCCAGAATATTGCCGGCGCCCCTAATTTCCAAATCCCGCATGGCAATTTTAAAGCCGGAGCCAAGCTCGGTAAATTCCCGGATGGCGGAAAGCCTTCGCTCGCTGACCTCTGTCAATACCTTATCCCGCCGGAACAGGAAATAGGCGTAGGCCAACCGGTTGGTCCGCCCCACCCTGCCTCGCAGCTGGTAAAGTTGGGACAAACCAAAGTGATCGGCGTCTTTCACAATCAGGGTATTCACATTGGAAATATCCAGACCGGTTTCCACGATGGTGGTGCATACCAGCACATCATAAGCACCGTCCATAAACTCCAGCATCATTTGTTCCAGTTCATCTTCCTTCATTTGGCCGTGGGCCACCCCGATGCGGGCCTCCGGCACCAGGCTCTGCAGCCAACCCGCCAACCGGTCCAAATCCATGACCCGGTTGTGCACAAAGTAAACCTGGCCGCCCCGGTTCAGCTCCCGCCGGATGGCCTCCCGGATTAAGACCGGGTCCTCCTCCAAAACGTAGGTCTGGACCGGGAACCGTTCCTCCGGCGGGGTCTCCAGCAGGCTGGTGTCCCGCACCCCCACCAGTGACATGTGCAGAGTACGGGGGATGGGTGTGGCCGTCAGGGTCAATACGTCCACATTCTTGCGCATCTGTTTAAGCCTTTCCTTATGGCTGACCCCGAAGCGCTGCTCCTCATCCACCACCAGAAAGCCCAGGTTTTTAAAAAGGATATCGTCCTGCACCAGGCGGTGGGTGCCGATGACAATGTCCACTTCCCCGATGGCCAGCCCGGCCAGCACCTGCCTCTGCTCTTTGGGCGTACGGAAGCGGGACAGCATCTCGATGCGCACCGGGTAATTGGCAAACCGCTCCCGGAAGGTGTTGTAATGCTGTTGGGCCAGGATGGTGGTAGGCACCAGTACCGCCACCTGCTTGTTGTCCATGACCGCTTTGAAGGCTGCCCGCAGGGCCACCTCGGTCTTCCCGTAGCCCACATCGCCGCAAAGCAACCGGTCCATGGGCCTGGTTTTTTCCATATCCCGTTTTACTTCCTCAATGGCCCTCAGTTGGTCCGGTGTTTCCTCAAAGGGGAACAGCGCCTCAAATTCTGCCTGCCAGGGCGTATCCTCCGAAAATGCATGGCCCTTCACGGTTTGGCGGGAAGCATAGAGCTCCAGCAGCTCTTTGGCCATATCCCGCACCGCTTCCCGCACCTTGGCCTTGGCTTTGGACCATTCGGTGCCGCCCAGCCGGGAAAGCTTGGGGTGGTCGGCTTCCGCTCCCAGGTACTTCTGCAGCATCCCTACCTGATCGGTGGCACGTAGAGTTTGTCTTCCCCTGCGTACTGCAGCTGCAGGTAATCCTTTTGCAGGCCGCCGATATCCATGGTAATCATGCCCAGGTAGCGGCCAATGCCATGATTGACGTGAACCACGTAATCCCCGGCCTTTAAGTCCGCCAGGGGTTCCATTTTGGCATCCGGCCGGGCCCGGTGCTTGCGGGCCTTTTTGCGCTGGCCGAATATTTCCGCATCGGTAATGACCACTAGGCGGGCGGAAATCAATTCAAAACCGTTGGCCAGCTGGCCCACGGTAATCACCACATTGCCTTCCCGCACTTCGTTGTCCAGCTGTTTGACCCGGAAGGCATCAATTTTGGCGTCCTTTAACAACCGCAGCAGGTTGGCCGCCCTTTCTTCGGCGGATACCAGCAGGGCCACGGCATAGCTTCTCCGCCGCCAGTGACGAATTTCGTCCGCCAGCACTTCCGAGTGGCCCAGGAAGCTGTGCATGGCCTTGGCCGAAAAGTTGACAACGTTTTGGGGTCTGAAATACTGGGGATTACGCGGCAAAAAGGAACAGTAGATCCCTTGCCGCCGCTCCATAGGGGCCAAAAGCTGGCGCCACTCCAAATAGCTGCTGAAGTGACCGGGCAGCACCTTGCCTTTGCCCAGCAGGTCGGTGTAGATCTCGTTTCTTTCTTTGAGGATGGTGTCCGCCACTTCCTTAAAACGGATGGGATCGTCCACCAGCAGTAGGGGTTGTTCAAAGAAATAGTCCAGCAGGGTGACCGGCTCGGGATAAAAATAAGAAAGAAGCTGCTCCATCCCCGCAAAGGGTACTCTGCGGCGGATTTGCTCCAGCACCATGGCGCCCTGGGAGGAAAGCTGGTGCACCGCGTCCACCGACCCGGAACGTTGTAACTTTTTTAATTGATTTTTATATTCCAGTTCATAGTTCTCTTCACACCGCTGCCAGGCCTCCCGGGTTACCACCAGTTCCCGGCAGGGGGTGATGCGAATCTGCTTTAACTTATCCAGGGACCGCTGGTTGGCCACATCGAAGTGGCGGATAGAATCCACTTCGTCATCAAAGAACTCAATGCGCACGGGGTTGGCCGCGGTCATGGGATAAATATCGAGGATGCCGCCCCGGCTGGAAAATTGCCCCCGTCCCTCCACCAGGTCCACTCTTTCGTAACCCAGTTCCACCAGGTCCAGGCGCAATTTTTCCAGGTCCACCCTTTGGCCCAGGGAGAGTTCCAGCTTGACCCGGCGAAATACTTCGGGCGGCGCCAGTCTTCGCAACAGCGCCTCCACCGAGGTGACCACCACCATGGACTCGCCCGCCGTGAGTTTCTCCAGCACCCTCAGCCGCTGGGCCAGCACTTCGTTGCTGTGGGCCAGTACCTGGTAGGGCAGCAGCTGCCACACCGGGAAGGGCTGTACCTGAATTCCCGGCAGCAGGGAGGTCAAGTCGTCCACCAGGGTGCCTGCTTCGGTCTCTCCCGGAGTAACCACCAAAATCGGCCGGCCGGCAGCCGCCAACCCGGCGAACAGGTAACTGCGCTGGGAACCGGACAACCCGAACACCATCTGCTGGGTAAAACCTTTCTCCAGCCCCTGTAGCAGGTTTTGATATTCAATTGTTGACTCTAATGGCCGTAATAGTCCGTTCATTTGTTCTCCTGTGTTTTGAGAAGTGAGAGGGGTAAACGGCTTCAGCCTGGCAGAAGATGACGGGGTAGGTTTTCCCCATGATCTTCACCAGGCATTTTGGTTCTATTCTTATGTTAGTGCCCTTTTGCAGGCAAATTATATCCCAGTTATTTATGTCCCGTCAAGCGGCTCTTGGCACGGCCGCTATAGTAAACCACCGCCAGGTTCCAGGCGGTATGGGTCAGGGTTGCCACCAAAAGGGCCGGTAAAAGACCGCTGCCGCTGTAAACCCGTGCAGTGATGAAACCGAACAGGCTGTGCGCCGCCAAAGCCGTCCAGCCTGCCGCCACTCCCCTGGCACCCCTACGCCACAGTTCCACCAGCGCTTCCACCATGCCAAAGCCCGCATGGGTCCACAGAACAGGCGCCCCCAGGAACACCGCCCACAGGGTCTTGGCCGCTTCTTCCGCCAGGGGGGTCAGGTAGGTAATGCCTTTGTTGCCTGTGGCCGGCAGTATCCGGCCGTTCACCGCCCAGGCTGTGCCGGCGGCCAGAATAGTGGCAGCCAGGGCGAAAGGAATATCTGGGGCCTGGATCAATTCAGGCATGGAACACCTCCCGGGCCATCAGCCATCAGCCATCAGCCATCAGCCATCAGCCATCAGCCATCAGCCATCAGCCATCAATGGACGGCCGTCTTGGCTATAGGGTTCCCTAGAACCGAAAAAACTTTAATAAGCTCAACGTTTTAAATGGGTTATTCTTGTGCAGGGGCTTCCTCCGGGCCGTTGTTTTCCTTGTGGCCGTCCGTCTTTGGTTTCTCCTTCCGGCTTTTGGGCTTTTGGTTAAACTTGTTCATGGCTTTTTCGGTGCCCTCAAGCACCCATACCTTTACGGCATCCACTGCCGCTGCGATGGCGGGTCCCACAAGCTCTGCCTCGGTGCCGGTGATTTTTCCCAGGACATGGCCCACCGCGCCATGTTCCGGTCGCCCGATCCCCACCCTCATGCGGGCAAAATCCTGGGTGCCAAGCAGTTCGATAATGTTCTTCAATCCTTTTTGTCCCCCGGCGCTGCCGTTTTTACGAATACGCAGGCAGCCCGGCGGCAGGTCCATGTCGTCCGTAATTACCAGGACATCCCGGGGCGTCAGTTTGTACCAGTTCAGCAGGGCAACCACTGCCTGGCCGCTCAGGTTCATGTAGGTTTGGGGTTTGGCCAGAATCACCTTTTGGCCGCCAATCTGCGCTTGTCCCACCAGGCTTTATGCTGGTTCTTGTTTACATCCAGCCCCAATTCCCCGGCCAGACTATCCACAACCATAAAGCCTATGTTATGCCTGGTCTGCGCATATTCTGCACCTGGATTGCCCAGGCCTACGATCAATTTCATAAAAGCAACCTCCTTTACCGAAGGTATTGTACCCTAGTAAGCAGTTGGAGGCAATAGCAAAATGCACCAAATAGCCTGCCCGTTTGAGGGCAGGCCGATTGGATGCTTATTCCTTCTCAGTGGTCTTAGCTTTGGCCTCTTCCATGGGTTCCGGCGGTACTTCCGGCTGGCCGGCGGGTTCAGGCGCCTTCATGACGGCCACGCCGACCACGGTGGTATGCGGGTGATCCAGTATTTTCACTCCCGGCGGTACATTCAAATCACTGACCGACAGGGCATCGCCAATTTCCAGATCGCTGATATCCACTTTGATGGCATCCGGAATCTGGCTGGGCAAACACTCCACTTCGGCGCTGCGCAGGTCATGCTGTACGACACCTCCCAGGGCAACACCCTTCGCCGTTCCCACCAACTGCACCGGTACCACAGTGCGGACCTTGGTATTCTCCGTCACCTGTTGGAAATCCACGTGCTGGATCTGGTGATGTAAAGGATCCATTTGCAGGCTTTTTACCATCACGGTCTGCTTGCCACCGTTAACATTCATGCTAATCAGTGTGTTACGACCGGTTACCGAACCAAGAATCTTTTTCAGGTCTTTGGCATCTACGGAAATGGCCATGGTTCCCATTTGTTTGCCGTAAACCACACCGGGAATCGCTCCGCTGTCCCTGATTTGCTTTAAACTGGATTTGGTGCGCCCTTCCCTGATATTGGCATCTAACGCTGCATCTGCCATAACATTGACCCCCTAACAATCTTATCACTGCTTCTATTATTCCCTATTAATGGTCATATCAAACAATGCCGGGGCATAAAGATGATGGTAAAGAGTATGGAATTAAAGGGGGCCTTTTCTTATGCGCAAGAGCAAGAAGTTTATCGGTATGCCTGTGATTAGCATTGCCGAAGGCCAGCAGATGGGGACCGTCAAGGGGTTGGTGATTGATCCTGTTCAACAAAAAGTTGCCGCCCTGATTATAGAGCAAAAAGGTTGGTTCAGTGAGCAGAAATTTGCCCCTTACGGAAAGGTGCGCAGTGTAGGCACCGATGCCATTACCATTGACCGGAGCGCGGTGGTGGAAAAGGGTACCAGCCTGCCGGATATTTTAAAACTATACAAGGATAAAGTTACAATTATCGGCTGCAAGGTCATCGTGGAAAACGGCTCCCACCTGGGCGAGGTGGATGAGTATTTCGTGGAAGAAACCACCGGCAGCATTGTTGGTTTAGAGATTACCGGCAATTTGCTCAACAGTATTATTAAAGGAAAGTCATTCCTGGACATTGGTTTTGTTAAAACCATCGGCAAGGAATTGGTGGTGGCCTCCAACGACGCCATGGAGAATACCGTCAAGATTGACGGCGGCTTGCAGGAAACAGTCAAGCAAATTAAGGACAGCACCAGCCACATCTGGGAAAGCACCCTGCAAAAGACCAAAGAACTGGGCAGTAAAACCAAGGAAATAAGCAGCAAGACCAAAGAGGAACTGGAAAGCAAAACGAAGGATCTCGGCAGTCTGAAAGATCTGGGTGAAAGCCTGCTGGAGAAAGTAAGAGGAAAGAATAAATGTGAAGAGGATGAAGAACCTTTAACCCGTTCTGCCCCACCTGTTGAAGATCAAGTGGAAGTCAAGGATCTGCCGCCGGATGCCTTCACCCGGGAAGAGGAAGTCGTTGATGGAACCCCTGAGCCCGAAAACCCAAAGGAAGACAATTCCGTTGTAGAAGAAGTAGCTGTAGAAGAAGTAACTGAAAGTGACGTTAAGGAATCCGATACAGAAAATGAAGAAAACCCGGACAAGGAAAATAAAAAGGAATAGTTAACTTCTCTCCTTTAAACAGCCTCCCGCGAGGCTGTTTGTTTTGCTTCCTATCGCTTGAAACATAGATCAGATTGTTGCTTATTTCGTAAATATGCAATACGCTGGTATAGTTCATACGATTTAATCACGGATTACACGCTAAAAAATTAGGGTATTATTAATAGGAAAAACCTGTTAGAGCCGTGTTTATTCATGGAATAATCTAATGGAACGATTTATTTCTGACAGGAATAAAAAAGGCCGGCAGGAAAATCCTGATAAATGGCAAATCTCAAAAAATAAAATCGGTCAATCCTAAGACCTACGAGGTGGAAAATATGATTGGTAAATTAAGAGATCCCTTTAGCGGGCTAACCCATTTAACCGGAGCGCTTTTATCCATCATAGGTTTGATTTTACTGGTTTATAATGCCGTATACTACGGAGACATCCGGCATGTGGTTTCGTTTTCTATTTTTGGTGCCAGTTTAATTCTGCTTTATACGGCCAGCGCTTTATATCATTTATTGCCCTTATCCCCGAAGGGGGTCCTTGTTTTACGACGGATTGATCATATGATGATATTTGTTTTAATTGCCGGCACCTATACGCCGGTTTGCCTGATTCCGCTGCAAGGGGGTTGGGGCTATTCCCTGCTGGTGGGTGTATGGACGCTGGCCATTGTGGGCATTGTGCTTAAAATCTTCTGGATGGAGACACCACGCTGGCTTTCAACCTTGCTTTATGTTGTGATGGGTTGGCTGGTGGTCGTTGCTTTTTGGCCGTTAATTCAAACCCTTTCCATGGGAGGCCTTATTTGGATGGCATTAGGGGGTTTTTTCTACACAATAGGAGCGGTTTTTTACGGTACCAAGTGGCCGCCGAACATTGTCCCCGGCTGGTTTGGTTTTCATGAAGTATTTCACCTTTTTGTGATGGCCGGGAGTTTCAGCCATTTCTGGTTAATGATGAAATATATTATGTTTATTTAGTTTAAGGCAACCATAACGTGCACACCAGTGTTAGGTCTGCACGTTTTCTGGTTTAATATGGTTATTTTATGCACTACCCTTTGGGAAAGTTGAAATAGGAAGTAAATACTGAAAATTTGGTTTGTTTTGGATTGTTTGCTTCAAAAATAAACGGCTGTGCTTTACTTAACCGCCGGGGATATTGATTACGCCTTGAAAGTAGCCAAAGAAATTTTGGCCTAAACAAAGCCAGACCCTGCTTAATCGTCAGCGGTCTGGCTTGAACATTTTTTACTAAGCTTTTCAGGTTGCTCCTAATCAGGCCGCTTGAACCGTACGTGAAAGGTGGTTCCGGCCGGGCCGGTTTCGATAATCATCCTGGCGTTATGCTTCCTGGCAATGGTATAACAGGTGGCCAGACCAAGTCCGGTTCCTCGGGTTTGGTGGTAAAAAAGGGAGTGCCCAGTTGATTCATGGTGTTTGGATCAATGCCCGTTCCCTGGTCCTGCACCGATAACACCACATATTCTTCTGTGCCGGCCGTCCTAAGGGTAAGGTGCCCCCCCTCCGGCATTGCTTCCAGGCCGTTACGGACCAGGTTCAGGGTCAAATGTTGAATTTCCTTTTCGTTCAACATTAGGTCAGGAACATCCTCCAACTGGATGAAAATGTCTTTACCGGTATCAGCCGCTTCCGCTTTGATCAACGGCAAAAGGGATTCCAGGAGGGTGTTGAGATTTTGTAATGTTAAATCTTCACCCTTCCTTTTGGTTAAAAAGAGAAATTGGGAGATAATTGAATTGGCAGCGTCCAATTCCCCCAGCATCAGCTTGATGTAGTCCCTGTGTGCCAGAAACTCCTCCCGTTCGTTTATCATTTGTAAAAAACCCCTGACACCGGTCATGCGGTTGCGTAATTGATGGGCGATGCCCGGGGCCATTTGTCCCACCAGATTGAGCCAGTCGATACGGACCATTTCTTGCTCAAACCGGCTGAAATTGGTTATGCGGGGGATTTCATTAATTACCAACCAGTATAAGCCGAGGTGAATGATGGCCTCAACAAATTCATTTAAATCAAGGGGTTTACGGACAAAGCTGTTGGCGCCTAAATGATAGCTGTCAAGGACATCCTTGTCTTCCATAGAAGCAGTGAGAACCACGACCGGGACCAGCCGCGTGTGTTCATTGGCCCGCAGTCGCTGCAGGACTTCCAGCCCGCTGATTTTGGGCAGCCTCAAGTCCAGCAGAATCACCATTGGCGTATCTGTAACGTCCCGCCCGGCATAAACCCCGGTCCCGAAAAGATAATCCAGTGCTTCCTCCCCGTCCCGGGCTATCACAACCTTATTTAACATTCTGCTTTTTTCAAAGGCGCGCAAAATCAGGCTGACATCCGTGGGATTATCTTCCACCAGTAAAATGATTTTATCTTCCATTCTTCTAAAAAAACCCCCTGTTTAAAGACTGTGTTGGGTCACCAATTGTATACAAAAAGATTTACCCCTCCCTAATCTACCATATTTTTGGTAAAATGCAATGTTTTGTAAAAAACAAAAACCCCGCGCTCTGTTCTGAAATAAGCGGGGTATGATGCGAAAAGTGGCATTTATTCAAAATAAAAACGTACTATTTCAGTGTAAAATAAAACATCGCTCCTTTACCTACCCCACCCTGGGCCCAGATGTCCCCCCCATGCCGGCGAATAATGCGCTGAACGGTGGCCAGACCGATACCGGTACCGGGAAACTCCGCCAGAGCATGCATGCGTTGAAAGGGTTGGAAAAGTTTTTCCCGGTACGCCATATCAAAACCTGCCCCGTTGTCCCGGAGAAAGAAAGCCTCTACATTCCTGTTCCGGGTGATGCCGAATTCAATTAGGGTTTCCGGTTGCTTGCCGGTAAATTTCCAGGCGTTGTCCAACAGGTTTTCCAGGGCGATCCGCAGGAGTTGTTTATCCCCCGTGGCCGCCAGACCTGGTGTAATGATAAAACGCGCCTTGCGTCCTGGTTCCAGCCTTTGCAGTTCTTTGGCAATCTCTTCCACCAGGTTGCTGAGGTCAATTTCTTCAAAGAACAGCTGGAAGAGGTTGCCCTTTGATAAATTTACTAAATCCTGGATGTACCGTTCCATGCACCTGGCAGCTTGCCGGATATTGTGAAGATATTCTTTGCCCCGTTCATCCAGTTGGTCGGAGTAATCTTCCAGCAGGGCCAGGCTGAAACCGTCAATGCCTCTGAGGTAATTACGCAGGTCGTGGGAAACGGAGAAATTAAAGGATTCCAATTCCTTGTTGGTATGATCCAACTCCAGCACCCTGCGCTGCAGGATGTCATTTAGTTCCTTGATGGTTTCTTCCGCCCTCCTGCGCTCCATGATTTCCTGTTGTAACTTTTTATTGGTCTCCATCAACTCATAGGTGCGTCCTAAGACCAAGTTCTCCAGTTGTTCCTGGTATTTTTTCATATTCTCTTCCTTCATAAGAACACCCCTGATAAGGAAACAAGATCCGGAGCCACTTATATATTTATACATTTTACAGCAATTACCTGCTCATGAAAGACATTTTTTGCAAATTTTGCATAATTTAAGAGAATTAGTAAGTGCACTAATGTTTTTCCATTACCCAAAAATACTATAAAAAACTCCTTCAGGATTTTTCTAAAGGAGTTTAAACTTCAAAAATTAAAACTGTTCCATCATCCTGGCGATGGCGTCGCCGTGATGGTCTTCATCCCTGGCCATGCGTTCAAAGACGAAGTGTTTATCTGGCTGCGCTTTAAAAATATCCGCCATCTGGCGGTACATTTTGGCAGCGGCACCCTCCCGCTGCATGGCAACCGTCAGAACTTCTTTAGGTGTCATGTCCGGGTTTAATTCTCCGGCCTCTTCAAGACCGTCGAAATAGACCTCTTCATTAATAGGCTCACCGGACTTTAACCATAACAGGTAGTCCAGGTGATCCTGCTCGTCCTGGGCCAGTTTCTCCAGTAATCTGGCAGTCTCCGGATTCTTTGCCTGACCAACCATTTCCTTATAAAATTTACAGCTGCTTTCTTCTGATTTAATGGCAACATCTAAGATGTCATTTACTGTTAGATGCATCCCCGTTCCCCCTTGACAGTATTTATCACATCCTCATTTTAATGCTGTTTTTAAATGATTACCATAACAAAAGTCTTGCAATTTTATTGCTTTACTATAAAGGGGTTACTCCATATTTATTTTATGGGCAGAAAACTGCATGATGTAGCCGCAGGACTCACACAATGCAATCAGCACCGGCAGTCCCCGCTCCGGATTGATTCCATAGGTGCCATCGGGCTTGCGGACCAGTTCGTTGAGGGCAAAAATTTGGGGTTCTTTGTTCAGGCTGTCTTCGGACATAATCATCACCATTTCAACATCACAAATAGGACAGACGGGTTTTTTCATTGACTTGCACCACCCTGTGTTTTTATCCATTATACTATACAAACGTGGCAATGATGGACTGATTTCTTGTGGATTGCGCAACCACATAACGAAGCGAGAGGCGAGAGGTGAGATTTTTCTTACTCTCACTTCTAACTTCTCACCTCTCACCTCTCAAAACAGTGGGTACCAACTTAATCTGTCCCCAGGCGGCCAATTTTTCTCCTTTAATGGCCAGGGCGCCAACGATCCCCGGGATGGCGGCCGCAAAGTCCACCGCCCTTTGCACATCCTCTTCGCTTTGCACCAGATTCCCGGCGGCGGTGGCCACTGCGTCCGCCAGCGGGGTGGAAGGGGATAAAATGACAACGGCATCGGACTTACCAAAACTTACCGAGTGTCCCACGGTGCCCGAGGAGGTGCAGATCCCCAGCGGGGTCTGGCCCGGCTGTATTTCCAGGGCAATCCGGTGGGTAAAGGGAGACGGTCCGGCAAAGATACCCACTTTCCTGGGCCGGGCGGTCTTAATAAAAATGTCGCCCCCGTTTTCCACAATGACATCCCGGGAGTGCCGGGCCAGGGCCTTCCCCACCCATTGGGCAAAGGCCCCGGCCACTGCTGCCATGGGCCCCACCCCGGCCAACCGGGCTGCCCCGGCCATATCCACCGCCATTTGAGGGGCGCCGTCCCCGGTTGCATGGGGGACCAGGCTGGTTTTGAAAACCGGGTCCCTTTTAATGTATTCCTCCAGGGCTGACCGCTCTTTTTTTACCAATTCTTCCACCCGGCGTACCAGTTCCGGGGAAAAACGTTCCCGCCGTACACCGATATCCAGATCGGTCTCCCGAACAGCTACTTGAAAATGGACGAGATCCCCCTGGCGGTGCAGGGAACGGTAGGTGCGCTCGGTATAATCCAATTTAAATTCTTACCTCCATGGCCCGGACCGGGCAAACCTTCAAACACTGCAGGCAAACCACGCACTTGTCGCCGTTAAACTGCACCTCCATGGAAGGGCGCTCCATGTAGAGCGCGCCGGCGGGGCAGTGCCCGGTGCAGGCACCGCAACTGGTGCAGCGGTCGTGGTTGCGAACCACTTCCTGGGTCAGGGGATGCACGGTAATCCCCTGGTCCCGCAGATACTGAATTCCCTCTTCGTATTTTTCCCCATCCAGATCTAAAACCATGGTACCTTCCATGTGGGGGTTAATTTTGGCTTTGATAATATTGACCACCAGATCGTAGTCCTTCACCAGGTGATAGATAATGGGCTGGTCTGAAGTGGTGGGACTAAACCGTAATACAATTTTATGAGGTGCCATATCAACCGCTCCTTTGCTCGTTACTTAGATTCCAGAACCTTACCGGTCAGCCCGGCGGCAGGCCCGGGCAGAAGTTGTACGGGTTCGCCCAACAGGAAGTCACCCTTTCGAATCCATTCCTTCAGAGTATGGGCAATTTCCCTGGCCTTGGGGTAGCTGGAAAGGGGCGCGGTGGGCACTTCTTTTCCCTGTACAGTAATCTTGCCGGATTTCAACTGGGCGTAACTGACCAGGCCCAGGTTACCGGGCACACGGTTGGGATAGCCTTCGCTGTAGTCCACCACCGGGGCGTGCAGTTCTTCATCGGAGAGTGCAGCATACCGTAAAACTTCTTCATTCAGGATGGGAATGGGAATGCCCAGACCCACCGTCAAGGTAACGCCATAGCCCTGAAAACTGGTGCCCCGCAGCCACTGGGGCTTCATTTGTTTAAGATCTCCCAGCACCGAGAGGGTACCGCCGGCGGAGCCGACAATGTTTCCCTCACCGTCTTTTAGCCAGCCGGGAAAGTGCTGGGTGCCGTTCCAGACCACATAGCCGGTGCCCCCGCCCAGGAAAATCCGGGTGCCGATGCCGATGGTGGCAAAATTGGGGTCTTTCATCAGCGGGCTCAGCTGACCGGAGGTAGAGTAGTTGGCGTTGCCCAGCCGGGGTTTCAGGGTCCCCATATAGGTATGAATGGTCTTATCCCCGAGGTTTACGGCACAGTTGTAATTCTGGTAAGCATTGCGCGGGTTAAACAAAATGGCTTCGTTGATGTCATGGAGGGTCACGGTGGTTTCAATCTCCCGGCGGGGATAGCAATCGGTGCCGTAGGAAATTGCTTCCAGCTTTAAAGGTTTCCCTGCCACCAGGTCTTCAATGATATGTCCTCCGCCGTAATGGAACTCACCGGGATAATTGTTATTGGCAGGGTCATCCTCCGCAATCTCGGTGGCGCCGATGTAAGCATCCACCGCAGCGATGCCGGTATAGGCCGGGACCCCGTTGAGCCAGACCTTGCTCATCCGCATGCGGGGCGCCGAGTGACCAAAGTTTAAAAAAGCACCCGAAGAACACATGGGACCAAAGGTTCCTGTGGTAACCACGTCGACCTCCGCAGTGGTTTTGGTCAACCCCTGTTCCTTCACTTTTCCTATGACTTCTTCAGCGGTGAGAACCACCGCTTTGCCCGCCTTGATGCGGGCATTAATTTCCGCGTAGGTACGCTCAACACCCATTTTTTGTCCTCCCTTCGTGCTCTCTGCCCCCGACATGAAATAAACCTCTTCTCAACAGAAGAGGTTTTGATTATCGCAGTCGCAGCACACCTCTTATCTGCCAGAAGAAAATCTTCTGCAGGAATTAGCACCTGTCCGGTTCGTGCCGGATGGTTGCCGGGTTTCATTGGGCCAGTCCCTCCACCTCTCAGGATAAGAGCACAGTATGAATTTGATTATTATTATTGTAAGTTTAGCAATCAACCGATCAATTTGTCAACTTAATTTTTCTTAACCCGGTACAACATCTCAATAACCCCGGGTCCCTTGTCTTCATGAAGTTTAAAAAATTGCACCAATCCTGTTAATTCCATGCGATCCATGATGATCCGGTACCCTGTAGGGAATTTTACCCAAAAAACTTCCTGGTTTTTCATATCGGTAACTTCCAGCCCGTTATTTTGTAAATAACTGATATTTTGCTGCATATAGATGCTGTACCTCCGTATTTAATTATGTCATAAAGAAAATGCTTTCTACTTATGGTAACCGGTCTTGCTTGCTGCCGTGCATAACCAGCTTTCTTTTGTCAAACCCTAATCATGAACAGGGGGTGATGGTAATGACTTGCCAGGAAGAATCCCGGCCCGATATGCTGGAAACAGGCGTCAGCAGTTGGTCCTATTCACCGGAAGAGCCTGAGGGTGAAATGAACATTGATTTTTACCACAACTGGTCCGCCCACTGGTAGATGGGGTTCCTAATTAGTTTATACCCCAACTGTTTCCCCGCGCAAGATAGAAAAAAAGATTTAGAACTTAAGTCCTATGCTCCTGGGACTATAGTCCTATTTCGTCCGCTTTATCTTAAGTTTAAAGCCCGTAGATCAACTGATCACGGGCTTTTTGTTGGCAAAAAACTTCTTTATAATTTTTAATTCTTTTCTAAGGACCGGGGCTTCGGGTCATTTGGGAATGCTTTAGAGGTCTGGTTTCGTTACGGAGGGTTTGGTCACCCATTTAAAAATCTCCATGACAATTGCAATGATACAGGCTGCCGCCAGCAGGTGCGCCTCTTCCTGCAGCTTTTTCGCATCCACATCCACCACGCCGTTCTCCGACCACATGGTTTTGCAACGGGGCAAACGACTTCCAGTGCCCCCTTTACCACCACCCGTACCCGGAATTCCTTGCGGAAATACTTGGCGGCAAATTTTCTCTCGGGTTCAAAGGGAATTACACCCATTGATTTACGCGGGCCATGTCTCCGTCACCTCCGGTGAAATATAGAAAAATTATAGCATAGGGTCCTATGGAGGTTGTGTGGAGGTGGACAATTGACAGGAAAATGTAAGATTAAAGTTTATCTGCCCATCCGGAAAGTCCGACCCCTTCTGCCGGGAAAGTGAAACCGATAAGAAAAGCAAAAACCCCGGCTGTGTTAAATACACCGGGGTTGTATCCTTTATGAGAACAATTTGCTGACGGAAAGATCTTCATGTATGCGAATAATAGCTTCACCCAGCAGAGGCGCCACAGACAATACCTTAATTTTATCAATCATTTTTTCTGGCGGCAGGGGAATGGTGTTGGTGATAACCACCTCTTTAATAACTGATTCCTCCAACCGTTGAATGGCCGGGCCGGAAAGAACCGCATGGGTGCCGCAGACGTAAATTTCCTTGGCCCCCCGTTCCATCAGGCAGCGGCTCCTTTGGTAATGGTACCGGCGGTGTCGATAATGTCATCAATCATGATGACCGCTTTGCCCTTAATGCTGCCGATGATATTGGTAACCTCGGCCACGTTGGGTTCCGGGCGCCGTTTATCGATAATGGCCAGGGGCGCGCCGATGCGCTCTGCCAGGTCCCTGGCCCGGGTCACCCCTCCGATGTCCGGCGACACCACCACCACATCATCCTTCAGGTTTTGCTGGAAGTACTCCGCCAAAATAGGGACCGCCGGCAGGTGGTCCACCGGAATGTCAAAAAAGCCCTGAATCTGGCCGGCGTGCAGGTCCATGGTGATCATCCTGCGGCAGCCGCTGGCCGTCAGGATGTTGGCCACCAGTTTGGCGGTAATGGGATCCCTGGCCCGGGTTTTACGGTCCTGCCGGGCATACCCGTAATAGGGGATTACCGCTGTAATGCGGCGGGCGGAGGCCCGGCGCAGGGCATCGGCCATGATTAACATTTCCATTAAATGCTCATTGACCGGTGTGGAGGTGGGCTGAATGATAAAGGCATCCGAGCCCCGCACGCTTTCATCCACTTTCACCCGGATCTCCCCATCACTGAAACGGATTACTTGGGACCTTCCCATGGCGACGCCAAGGTACTGGCAAATTTCCTTGGCTAATTCCGGGTTGGCGTTCCCCGCAAATATTTTTAATCGTTTGCTACCGGAAGACATTGATTAACCTCCAAAAATAAAGTTTATACCCGCCATCAGTCAATGGTGGGTTATTGACATACATTTGTCAAGACCGTAGGCTAACCCACAGAAAAACGTAAAGGCTGAGAGCTGGCGGCTAAAGGCTGGAAGCAAAACCCTAAAGACTACTCTTTTCTTTTCTTCGCCCAATCGGCCAGATTGGTTTGGCGCTCCCTGGCCACTCCCAGGGCGTGCTCCGGCACATCCTTGGTAATGGTGGAACCCGCTGCAACCACCGCGTTGCGGCCCACCTTTACCGGGGCCACCAGGTTGGTATTGCTGCCGATAAAGGCCCCGTCCTCAAGGATGGTCTGGTACTTGTTTTTCCCGTCGTAGTTGCAGGTAATGGTGCCTGCCCCCACATTGACCTTTTCCCCGATGGTGGCGTCCCCCACATAACTCAAATGGGGTATTTTGCTGCCGTTGCCGATGGTGGATTTTTTAATTTCCACAAAGTCTCCCACCTTGGCGTGCTCCCCGATGACGGTTCCCGGACGAATATAGCATAGGGGCCGATCACGGTATGGCTGCCGATACGGCTCTCCAGCAGGACCGAATATTGGATTTCCACCTGATCTCCAATCACACAGTCGGTAATCTTACTGCCGGGGCCGATGGTGCAATGGCTGCCGATTTCGGTTTTCCCCTGCAGAAAGGTAAAGGGTAGGACCACGGTATCCCGTCCGATCTTGACGTCCGGGTCGATATAGGTGTTGTCAGGATCCATAACGGTAACACCCTGGACCATCAGTTCCTCCAGCACCCGCCGGCGGAGGACCGTTTCTGCCTGGGAGAGCTGAATGCGGTCATTAATTCCCTGCACCTCCCGGGCATCCTCCAGGGTTACTGCCTGCACGGTGAGTCCCCTGTTTACAAAAATTTGAATAATATCCGTAAGGTAATATTCCCCCTGGGCATTGGCAGGGGATATTTCCTTGAGCGCGTCAAACAGTCCGGGCACGCTAAAACAATAGACCCCTGTGTTGATTTCTTTGACCATGAGTTCTTCCGGTGAGGCGTCCTTTTGCTCGACAATGCGGGACACGCTCCCGGCGGTCGTCCGAATCACCCGGCCATATCCCGTTGGGTCAGCCATCTCTGCGGTGAGCAACGTAGCCACCGCTCCGGATTCCCGGTGGGTTCGGGCCAGTGTCGCCAGGGTACTCGCCCGCAAAAGGGGCGTATCCCCGCAAACAACCAGCAGGTCACCGGTGCACCGGGCAAATTCACCTTCTGTCTGCAGCAAAGCATGGGCTGTTCCCAACTGTTCTTCCTGCAGCACCACCCTGGCACTGTCTCCCAGAAAATCCGTCACCTGTTGGGCTCCAAAGCCGGCCACCACCACAGTTTTGGTAGCTCCGGCACCAATCACGGAATGTAACACATGCCCCAACATTGGCCGGCCGCCTACCCTGTGCAACACTTTTGGTAAATCCGATTTCATTCTGGTTCCTTTGCCGGCTGCCAGGATTACCGCAGCAAGTTCCATCCGGTGCCCCCCTTTTTCTTTCTTACTATATCATATCCTTATCAGGCGCAAGTTTTTCTACCAACCGTAATTTTACCACAAAAAAGCATGATTTCCTTTTTATAATGACAAAAACCAATAATACAAAGAATATTTAGAAAAATAAAAGGGAGCTTGTATGCTCCCTGAGAATATTTTTGGCCATAGAGTTAAATGGCTTCCTGGTAGGCTTGCAGTACGGCATTTTGGATGATTTCTCTGGCTGAAGAATTAATGGGGTGAGCGATATCACGAAACTCGCCGTCCGGAGTTTTTCTGCTGGGCATTGCCACGAACAAACCGTTTTGACCCTCAACAACCTTGACATCGTGGATCACAAAGGCGTCATTCAGAGTGACGGACACAATGGCTTTCATTTTGCCCTCCATGAGTACCTTTCGTACCCGCACATCGGTTACATGCAAGATTTTTCACCACCTTCCGCTGCGTCAACTTCTGTTGGGCTAGTTAATTCTGCAGTGGAAAGGAAATTCCTGCTTATTTCAAAACTTTCTTTTAATTTCTCTAGCGGTTTTTTCGTATTATTTCAAGATATCCAACACATACCCCTTTTTTTCTAAGGATTCGACAATTGCTGCAATGTGGTCGGCATTGCGGGTCTCCAGGGAGATTTCCACCTCCGCCTGCTTTAAGGGTACGTTGGGCTTAATGCGGTCGTGGGCTATGGAAATCACGTTGGCCCCGCTGGCCGCCAGGGCAGACAAAAGTTTTTGCAGGGAACCCGGTTTGTCGGTGACAATGGTGCGCAGCCTTAGATATCGGCCTGCCTTTACCAGTCCGCGCTCAATAATGATAGAGATAACGTTCACATCAATATTGCCGCCGCTCAGGATAACCGCCACTTTTTTGCCGCAGAGGTCGCATTTTTTATGCAGCAAGGCGGAGATCCCCACCGCCCCGGCACCTTCCACCACCAGCTTGGAGCTTTCCAGCAGCATCAAAATGGCCCAGGCGATTTCCTCGTCATCCACTGTGACAATTTGGTCCACATAATGCTGTACCATTTCAAAGGTAAGGTCTCCCGGCCGGCGTACGGCGATGCCGTCGGCAATGGTTTGGGCGGACGTTAATTCATGGACTTTGCCAATGCGGCAGGCCTGCAGCATGCAGGGTGCATCCGAGGCTTCCACCCCGATGATTCGCACCTCCGGTCTTTGTTCCTTGATGGCGCAGGCGATGCCGGAAATTAACCCCCCGCCGCCGATGGGAACCAAAACCGCCTCCACATCGGGCAGGTCTTCCAGCAGTTCCAGCCCGACGGTACCCTGCCCGGCGATCACCAGCGGGTCATCAAAGGCATGCACAAAGACCGCCCCGGTTTCCTGCCGGATCTCCCGGGCCCGGCGGAAGGCATCGTCGTAGCCCTGCCCCGCCAGCACCACATGGGCACCGTAGGAGCGGGTTCTTTCCACCTTGGTAATGGGCGCCCCCTCGGGCATGACGATGGTGGCCGGAATGGATGCCTGGCTGGAGGCCAGGGCCACTCCCTGGGCGTGGTTGCCCGCCGAAGCCGCTACCACACCTTTACCGGCGTCCTTCCCCAGGGCAGCTATTTTATTGTAGGCGCCCCTTAGTTTAAAGGAACCGGTTTTTTGCAGGTTCTCCAGCTTTAAAAATACGTTGGAGCCGGTCATTTGACTGAAAAATTCAGAGGGTTCCAGCGGGGTATGCCTGCTGATGCCCTTCAGCCGTTCCCTGGCTTCAAAAATGTCGTTGAGGGTTACAAACCTGTTGGCCATTCTGCCTGCTCCTTATGGTCTGAGTTAAAGGATAATACCGGGCCGTTTTAATACGAAATCTTTTATGGCACCCTGCACAGTTCCTTGGCGGACACCTGCCGCTCTTCAAATCCCAGCACCCGGCGCGCCAATTGCAGGTCCGCCGGTTTATCCACATCCATCCCCACCTCCGGGTAAGGGCAAATGACCGACCGGCCCTTGATGCCCAACAGCCGGGAAGCCCTCTCTTCCACTTCCTTTAGTGTCAGAACCCGCAGCAGCAGTTTAAAGAGCAGGGAGATTCCTACCCGGCGCGCCAGGGCCAGGGGGTTTTTACGTAAATGGATCAACTCCCGGCCGATGCCCAGACAATGTTTAACCACCCGGGGGTTGACCAAAAACAGGTTCCCCCCAGTGAAAACCCCTTCCTTAAATTTCACATATGTCCGTTTGGCCCCGGGGTATTTTCCCTCCACCGCTTCCCTGGGAACCAGCGGGAAATAAAGATCGTCACGGTTGTCCCCGCAAAGGCCCAAAAATCCTGTTACCGCCCCTGGAGTCAGCAGCGGGATGTCGCAAGTGGCCAGCAAAAAGGGGCGCTCCATCAGAGCACAACCCCGCTGGAGATTTTCCATCATAGTTTGGCCGGATGCTGCCCAATGGACCTCCGGTGACAGCACCTTCTTCACGGCCGGGGGGGCCACCACCAGAATTCTGCCGATCTGCCCCGAATTTTTCAGGGCATTCACCACATAGGTGACCATGCTGCATGGCCCAATTTTAATCAGGGCTTCATATTTTTCCCTGCTTGTGTTTTTTAATGCTCCGTTGTTTGGACTGCCGGCCAAAACCAGCGCATCAATCATTCCTCTTTTGTGCCCCCTTAAGGGAATTTAACATGCTGTTTTCCGCATTATAGATATGCTCTCTGGCTAACGTCTGGCTTAGCTCTACATTGCGGTCCGCGATGGCGTCCACAATCTGCCGGTGTTCTTCCACGGCATCTTTGCTTCTGCCCGGCTGGGAGAGGGATACCGTCCTCACCCGCTGGATCACTTCCCGCAGGTGGGTGATAATGAGCTGCAGCCGCTCGTTGCGGCTGGCCTTGTAAAGCAGATCGTGAAAATCGGTGTCCGTTTCCACAATGCCGTTGATGTCCTGCCGGTTGGTCTGCTCGGAATAAGCCAAAAGGGATCTCTGCAGTTGTTCAATCTCTTCCTCGGTGGCCCGTTCGGCGGCCAGCCCCGCGGCCAGCGCCTCCAGCGCGGCCCGTACCTCGAAAACATCGGTTACATCCTTTAAGGAAATGCCCGCCACATAGGCTCCCTTGCGGGGAATCATGACCACGAAACCCTCCAGTTCCAGCTTGCGGATGGCTTCTCTGACAGGGGTGCGGCTGACACCCATTTCTTCGGCCAGCTGAATTTCCATCAATCGTTCTCCGGGCTCCAGTTTGCCGGACAGGATGGCCTCCCGCAGGGTCTCAAAAACAATCTCCCGCAAAGGCTTGTAAGCATCCAATTTAATCGGTACTAATCTTGGTTCACTCATTCTCTCCGCCCCCTTAATCATTCTTGGTCCCCAACCTAGTCAGCAGCTACTTTTTTCCTTCGTAAAGGATTGCTTTCATTTATATACCACATTATACCATAAAGGCCGCCAAAACCCGACATTCCGGCAGGTTGATTCGACGGGCAATTTCACCGGCTGTTTTTTGATCGGCGGTTAAGCCAAACACGGTGGGCCCGCTGCCGGACATTAATACGCCCCTGCACCCCGCCTCTTGCAGCCGTTCTTTAATGGTCTGCAGTTCCGGGTGCAGCTTTAAGGTGACACTCTCCAGCACGTTGCACAGGTTTCGGGCAACCAGGTCCAGGTCCCCCTTCTGCAGGGCACCGACCATGGCCGGAGTGTCGGGCCTGCGGCCCAGGTCCGCCAGGTCCAGTCCCCTGTAAACCGCTGCGGTGCTGACCCCAAAAGCCGGTTTCACCAGGACTACGCCAAAGGCGGGCGCCGGAGGCAGCGGTGTAAGGATTTCCCCTATGCCCCTGGCAACGGCGGTGCCGCCCGTCAGGCAAAAGGATACATCCGCCCCCAATTGGGCGGCCAGTTTCACCAGTTGTTCATTACCAAGCCCCAGGTTCCACAGCCGGTTGAGTCCCCGCAGGGCGGCAGCCGCATCGGTGGAGCCGCCGGCCAGGCCGGCAGCCACCGGTATTTCCTTGTGCAGGTGAATTCTCGCCCCGGCCTCCGGCCCGGCCTGCTGCTGCAGCAAGCGGGCGGCCCTCAGAACCAGATTGTCCTGGCCGGCAGTTACACGAACCCCCGACACGGTAAGAACGATTTCCTTTGGTTCAAACTCCATTTCCAAGGTGTCATGCAGTGCGATGCTCTGCATGATCATTTCCACTTCGTGGTACCCGTCGGGACGCCGGGACAGGACATCCAGCGTTAGATTTATCTTGGCATGGGCATTCAGCCTCAGTCCCATGTTCTCCCCCCTAAGCAATAATAAACTGCTATTCCCCACGTCCGGTGGAAAAACCTTCTTTTGCTCATAGGTATTTCTTTGGGGTCCTGCCGTCAGCCTTCAGCTATCAGCATTCAGCCTTTGACCCTGATGGCTGATGGCTGACAGCTAGACCCGTAAGAAATGCCCTTAAGCTTTTACTTCCTATTATTTACTACCCAAGGATAAAAAATACTGGCGGTACGCTGGCCCCCATGCAGGCGGGTTTTCATAGTATGGAAGTAACGGACCTGAAAGGAGGCGGCAAGATGACCGATGCTAAAATGTACCGTGCCGGTATTGAGCTGTTTATCAACCCTCAAACCCGGCAGCTGAGTGTTTATGTGGGGGGTCAATTATCAAAAACTTATCCGGTGGGGGTGGGAAAATCCTCAACTCCCACGCCTGCGGGTGACTATAAAGTGGTCAATAAAGTAACCAACCCCGGCGGCGTGCTGGGCAGCCGCTGGATGGGGTTAAATATCCCCGGAGGCAATTATGGCATTCATGGCACCAATAACCCGTCTTCCATCGGCAAACTGGTTTCGCTGGGGTGTATTCGTATGCACAACCAGAATGCGGAAGAACTATTCCCCCAGGTCCCGGTGGGGACACCGGTTCGCATTGCTGCTGTGCCCGGTTATAACCAGAAGGGGGGCGCCGCACCCAAACCCGCCCCGGGGAGCGGCCCCCCGCTGGACCACACGGTGCATGTGGTGCGGCCCGGCGACACCCTCTGGAAAATCGCCAGGGAATATAACGTCTCTTTGGATGCCCTGCTGGCGGCCAATCCTCTGGCTGACCCCGATCGGTTGGAAGTGGGGCAAACTATTTACATTCCTAAATAAACTTTACAAGGAATTTGTCACTGTAATAAGGCCAGAATATGTTTTATTTGTGCACACCTGACATCAAATCCAGTACATGATGCAGTTATATTATTAAATAACAAACAAGAACTTATAATTTTTCGTACAAGAAAGAATTATTGTTTTTCTCCCAGCAATGGCCCCTGAAGACCCGGTGGCCGGAATTTACCAGTCATCAGGTCTTTTTTGGTCGCGGCAAAACCATACGGTGGTGGGCACTGCCACCAGCCCGGAATTGATTTACCCCCTGAAGGATGCGTCCACCCTGATCACGGACCCGAAGACCTTTGGCGTCATCATGATGCCCCAAAAACTGGATATGGAAGATTAAAATCACTAGCGTTGCATAAATAAATTTCCAAAATGTCAATATCTAAAATTCTAGAAAAAAACCAATAAATCATTGTTTTTCCAGCAATATCCTGTAAAAATGATTAAAATCTCCTTATAATTGAGGTATAACAGGTAGTCCTGTCCATAATCTCAAAAATAAGGAGACATCGCATGGACAAGGATACCAATAAATCCACATATAATCAAC
>NZ_AWQQ01000054.1 GCF_002607855.1 Desulforamulus profundi | reverse complement strand
GAAGAGTTGATTTAGCTCTTTATTACTTATTCAGGAATTACTCGCTAGCGTTATTTAACGCTTGACGAGGATTCAAATGTGGTCGTCACAGTTTCAGCTTACGCTGACTTTTGACTTGACCGTTTTGCATCCATCATCCACTGTTTAGTTTTCAAAGACCATTTTTTAGCCCGGCCTCACGACCGGAATCTTAGTTTACCATAACCCTCACTTGCATTTCAAGTGAAAKTTTTTGGTAATTTTTACACCGCCTCATCGGCGACGGAACTTCATCTTACCACGATAACACGAATTATCAACTGGTAATTTTAAGTACCACCTTGCGGCGACATTTGTTATCATAACACGCCATTGAATGTTATGCAACGGTTAATTTCTTGTCATCTTTCCTAATCTTGGACAAGTACCGCGAACGTTTTTAATCATATCATAACATTTCATAACATTCGGCACCGGTCAAGTTGGGGTTGTGATAAAGTTTTAAAAATATACAAAATGCATAACTTTATAATTGTTCCTTTACCCTGTTTGCCCAGATCCTGCTGATTTCCACTTCAAGTTGAATTCCCTCCACACCATACTCCTCTTTACGTACATTACCCTTCTGATGCAAAAGGGAAACTAAATTTGTTTTATCGTAGGGGATCCATAGTTTTACCACTGAATAGCGTTCTTTTAATGCATCGGCAATTAAGGACAGCAGTTGTTCAATCCCTTGCCCCGTAAGGGCAGAAATATTGACCTTTGGATACTCGGTAAGGGGCAGGTCCTGGGGGTCCTGAAGTAAATCCATTTTATTAAAGACCATGATAACGGGTTTGTTTAAAGACTTTAAAGATTCCAAAACAGATTCGACCGCACGTATTTGCCCCTCGCAGTTGGGATGTGAAACGTCCACTACATGCAGCAGCAAGTCAGCTTCCTGCACCTCTTCCAATGTCGCCCGAAAAGCAGCCACCAGGTGGTGAGGAAGACTCTGAATGAAACCAACTGTATCGGTAAGCAAAACAATATCGTTGTTGGGCAGCCGAACACGCCTTGTGGTGGGATCGAGGGTGGCAAAAAGTTTGTCTTCCACCAGAACATCTGCCCCTGTGAGGGTACGGAGCAAAGTGCTTTTGCCGGCGTTTGTATAACCCACCAGACTGACCAGCGGTAAAGGTTCATCCCTTCTGTCTTTCCGCAACAAGGCCCTGTGCTGCTGAACTTCTTTCAGTTCCCTCTCCAAGTCGGAAATGCGCTTCCTGATCCTCCTGCGGTCTGTTTCCAGCTTGGTTTCGCCGGGTCCCCGGGTTCCGATACCGCCCCCCAGGCGGGATAATTGAGTTCCCAGGCCCGTCAAACGAGGCAATAAATATTTCAATTGGGCTAACTCCACCTGTAACTTGCCCTCTTTGGTTTGGGCACGCCGGGCAAAGATATCTAAAATAAGCTGGGTTCGATCAATCACTTTGATGCCGATTTTCTCTTCCAGGTTGCGGGCTTGAGCCGGTGAAAGTTCCCGGTCGCTGATTACAATATTTGCTGCCGCTTCCCGACAGTAGTCGGCCAGTTCCTCCGCCTTTCCCTTTCCGATAAAGGTTGCCGGTTCCGGGCGCTGGCGATTTTGCATGAACTTCCCGACCACTACAGCCCCGGCGGTATCTGCCAGGCTGGATAACTCCTCCATGGACTCAGTAAACTGCCATTCTTGCATATCCGGCAGTCTTACTCCCACCAAAACAGCCCTTTCTCCTGTTGTCTCTAATATTTCGTACAAGCAGAAACTCCCCTTCTTACGGTTTGCTCAAATTATAGTCCTTTACTCCCCGTTAAACAACGGTATCTTTTTTATGAAACCAGAACCAAATTAGTCATAGTGCGTCCCTGTTTCTAATAGTTATGTACAAAAGCCTGAAGGAGGGGTCATTTACGTTCAACAAAAAAAGCTTTTATCGATGGGCGACAATAGTCCTTAGCCTGGCTATGTCGTTCTTCATTTTTGCGCCGGTTGCCGGCGCCCAGGAAAGTAAAATGATTATTATTAACAAAAAAACAAATCAATTGGGCTTTTATCAGGACGGTGTACTGCAAAGGGTCTTTCCCGTAGCAACCGGTCGCCAGCGGAGCTTTACCCCGGAAGGCAAATTTAGAATCATCAACAAAATAGTGAACCCTTATTACTACAAAAAAATATTCCCGGGGGCAGCCTTACAATCCACTGGGGCCACGCTGGCTTGGCCTGAGTGCTCCGGGCGGCCCCTACGGCATTCACGGCAACAGCAACGTCCATTCCATCGGTACCTATGCTTCCGATGGCTGCATCCGTTTGTACAATAAAGACATTTTATGGCTCTACGAACAGGTTCCCATCGGCACTCCGGTCATGATCGTCTGGAATGAAACTGACTTGAATTCCGGTTTTGTTGACAACAAACCTGTAAATGTATACCTTAATAATGAAGCAGTAACTTTGGAAAGCGAGCTTAAAACCTTCAGCAAGCAGGGCAAACCCTACATTCCTTTAAAATTATTGTGCCAACTGCTTGGATATAATCTTGGCTGGAACAACCAAACAAATACCATTAGTATAAACCAAAACGGCTTTAATGCAGGTTTAACGCCCAATGGTAAAAGGGCCGCACTTAATGGTCAAGAGATTTATTTGACAGACCCACCCCTGGTACTCAATGGAACCACCTATGTCACCAAATCAACCATTGAGGAAATTTTCCCGGTTCATGTTACGTGGCAACCAGCCGGCAGAGAACTTTATCTCTCATTTAGGACACCCCCTGTAAACGCCGAACCTAAACCGGCAGAAACAAAAAGCCAGGATTTCTTATCCAGTCAAAAACAGGATCAAATACAAACAGGTATACAGTAAATTTTGCAGGATTATGAATGCCAGAATCGAAAGCTTATAGTAACCAATCATATAACTAACAATGATAGGAGTGATTTCGGCATGGATTTAAAAACCATGAGAAACCTGGCTAAAGAACAACTGAAAGGCTATTGCCGGGTTTGTCCCGTTTGTGACGGTCGTGCCTGTTCCGGAGAGGTTCCCGGCATGGGGGGCACAGGTACCGGCATCAGTTTCCGTAATAATTTAACGGCTCTCGCATCGTACAGTCTGAACATGCGTACTTTACACGGGGCAAAGGATCCCGTCACTGAAACTGAGTTGTTTGGCAGCAAGCTGTCCAGTCCCATTATGGGCGCACCAATGACCGGAACTTCCTATAATATGGGCGGAGTTCTAACAGAGGGGGAGTTTATCGGCATGATTGTCTCCGGCAGCAGGCAGGCCGGCACCCTTGGCTGGACCGGTGACGGCGCAGACCCGGCCATGTATACTTCCGGTCTGGAGGCCATTGCCGCTGAAGAAGGTTTTGGTATCCCCATTATTAAACCCCGGGAACAAAAGGTTATTATTGAATGCATTCGCCGTGCAGAGGCTGCCGGCGCCAGGGCCGTCGGGGTAGACATCGACGGGGCGGGTTTGGTGACCATGGCCCTTAAGGGTCAGCCGGTAGGTCCTAAAACATTGGAAGAAATAAAGGAACTTGTCAGTTCCACCAAACTTCCCTTTATCCTGAAAGGTATCATGACGGTTGACGAGGCCGAAAAGGCCGTGGAGGCAGGCGTTAGTGCCATCGTTGTGTCAAACCACGGGGGTCGAATTTTGGATTGCACTCCCGGGGCAGCGGATGTTCTACCCGCCATTGCCGCTGCAGTTAAAGGAAAGGTAACCATCCTGGCTGACGGCGGTGTGCGTACCGGTGTGGATGTTCTGAAGTTATTGGCCCTTGGCGCCGACGGCGTTTTGGTGGGCAGGCCTCTGGTGGTAGGAGCCTTTGGCGGCAGGGAAGAAGGCGTGAAAATGCTTCTGGATAAAATGACCGCTGAGTTAAAGCAAGCCATGATATTAACCGGCTGCAACACCATTCAGGAGATTGACCAAAGGGTTATTTACAAAGCATAATCAAATACGGAAAAATCCCCACAGAACCATCCATACTGTGGGGATTTTTAGTTTATTTAATTAACGGAAAGTACGGGGATGCCTCTGGCTTCCAGTTCTTTGACCAGAGGCTCGGGATCAATTGTGTTAACCCTGACCACCATGTGTATGACGTCATTATCTTTTCTATGTATGACCAGCCCTCTGATGTTAATATTCATCTTTTTAATGATCTCCGTTAAATCCGCAATGGCTCCAACCCGGTCATGCACCTGCAGAACCAGTCTTGTCCCCGCTTTCTTCAGTCCGAAAAATTCAATAAAGGCATCGAAAATATCGGTTTGAGTAATAATGCCCACCAGTTCATCGGCTTCTAGGACCAGCAGGCTACCGATTTTATTTTCTCGCATGATGAGGGCCGCTTCTTCGATGGTTGTGTCCGGGCTCACTGTAATGGGGTCTTTCAGCATAACCTCGCTAACCACCATTTTGGAAAGCAGGTAATTCATTTCGAAAATACTCAGGGTGGTTGCCGGTGATGGAGTAACCGTTAATAATTCGCGTTCAGTAACCAACCCCACTAAACGGCCCTTATCCGTTACGGGCAGCTGGCGAACCTTCAGTTTCTTCATTTTTTCCAGGGCCTCTAAGATCGGGGTGCTTCTGGAGATGGTAATGGGTGAGGTGGTCATGCAATCTTTTACAAACACTTGGGTCAACCTCCTTTATAAAAACCTCCGTGTTAACACCCATTGTAATAGAAACCAATTATTGCCGCAAGAAGAAGATTTTCATACTGTTCTTTGTGACATATTGGGGTCGTTGATTAAATTTCGGACATCCCGGGCGTAATCCCGGTATGTTAACAGGGGTTCTTCAGAATCTGACGAAGCATCCATGACCCTGTCCACAAATAAAGTGTGCGTGTCCAGATCAATGGTTGCCCGGTGGTCCACTTGACAATCATAATAGTCCGGACAGCCCTCGATGATGGGGCTGCCTGTCTTCCCCCGTTTATATTTAAAGGATGCAAATTTGTTCATTTGCCTGCCGGAGTTTCTTCCAAAATAATGGGCCATGTGTCCTTGGTTTTGTCCCAGGGCAGACAAAGAAAAAACGCCACTCTCTTTAATGTAATCATGGGTAAGGTTATTTTTATTGACGGCTACAGCAACCTTGGCCGAGCAATAGGTCACCTGAGTCACACTGCTGCAGCACATCGCATTAACTTTTCCTGCCCGGGTTGATCCAACAAGATATAAGACACTGTTTAATGCGGGCATTCCCAAGGAACTCTCGATATCCGGCTGTTCCACTCCCTGGTCTTGCACAAGAATATACCGGTTGGCCTCGCTGAAACAGTTTTTACTATGAATCAATTCCCCGAAATCATATCGCCGGTAATGATTGTTCAAGTCGTCATGCCGGCCCCAGAGCCAATTGAAGGCCGGCACGCTGAGAACCAGGATTCCCCCCGGCCGAACCACCCTTTTTAATTCCTCCAATACCGGTTTTTCTTCGGACAGGTGCTCCTATACATCCAAACACAGCACCAGATCAAAGGACCGGTCTTCAAAGGGCAAACACAGAACGCTTTCGTGGAGGGCATTTAGCCCGATATTACGACAGTGTTCCACCATTTCTCCGGATATGTCCACACCAACTACAGAACCATATTTTGACATATATTCCATGGTTCCACCAGCCCCACAGCCAGCGTCTAAAATTTTCATGTCGGGCCGGAGATAAGGTTTAACTAATTTTCCAATAATTTCCCTTCTACCCTTATACCACCAGTGATTTCGTTCCATTTCAACCATATTCAGGTAAATAATCTCGTCCATAATGGGTTAGTTTATCTAAATTTTACCAACTTTATTCTCGACAGATAAAACGGAAATGTGAATTGGTGTCGAATCTCTCTTTCATATCGACAAACCTACAGAGAATTCTCCGAAGGGATAGGACCCTTGATGGGGAATGATTTGGGTAATATTAAGAAGTGGAGGCGTCGTTAATGCTGAATAACATTCACAGACACATGGAACAAATATCCCGGGAACAAGTGGTCCTTCTGGCCGATTTTCAAGAAGTTAATATTGTGAGTAATAAAGAAACCATCAATCATATAAAACGGTTAGCCAGGGAAACAGGCCTGCCGGTTTCAAGAGTGGTGGAAGCAATGATTCGGGCAGCCCTGGATGATGTAAAGATGGTCGCAGGCTGATTGAGAAGTGAGATGTGAGAGGTTGGAAGTGAGAATAATAAAGAAAGGAAAAAGGTGATGGAATGATCTCCATCACCTTTATTTTTTATCTTTGTTATTGATTTTCCGGTTTAATTCCTGTCCGGTGGGGGTTGTGGCCAATCCGGCCAGAGAAGTTTCACGCAGGCAGGAGGGCAGCATGGTGCCTATCTTATACATGGCCTCAATAACTTCGTCACAGGGTATGACACTGGTTATCCCAGCCAGGGCCATATCTGCAGCAACGATGGATGCGGCGGCACCCATGGAATTTCTTTTGACGCAGGGCACTTCCACAAGGCCTGCCACAGGATCACAGACCAGGCCCAGCAAGTTCTTCAGGGCGATGGCTGCAGCATGGGCAGATTGCTCCGGCGACCCTCCGGCCAATTCAACCACAGCGGACGCTGCCATGGCCGCCGCCGCTCCTATCTCCGCCTGGCATCCTCCGGCGGCTCCGGAGATGGTGGCGTTGTTGGCAATCACGTAACCAATGCCCCCTGCATTAAACAAGGCACTTACCATCTGCTGCCGGCTGTTTTCTAAATGCCGGCCGGCGGCCAACAGGCACCCGGGCAGTACACCACTGGAACCGGCCGTAGGCGTTGCCACGATCAATCCCATGGACGCATTGACTTCCGAGGTTGCCAGGGCATAATTTACGGCATCCAGAACGACCCCCTGGCACAAACTTTTGCCGCTTTTCGCATATTCTTTGAGACGCAAGGCATCCCCGCCGGTCAGCCCGCTGCGAGATAATACAGCCTCATTGATTCCCTTTTCCACAGCCTGTTCCATCACCAGCAGGCTTTTTCCATATGGGAAAAATCTCTTCTCTGGCACGACCGGTGGTTTGTACCTCTTGTTCCAACACCACTTCCCCGATGGTTTTCCCATGTTCCCGGGCAAGTGCAACCAGTTCAGCTACAGTACGGTATTTCAACAGTCTTCCCCTTTCATCTAAGGTGTCAGTAGTGCTACACTGTATACATGGTCAATTTGTTTAACATCTTCAATGATTTCATTGGTTAAATCCTGGTCGGTTTCAATGACCATCAGGGCCTGGTCTCCCCTGGACTTTCTGGCGACCTCCATATGACCAATATTAATCTCTTTACAAGCCAGAGCCTGTGCTACCCGGGCTACAGCTCCGTACCGGTCATGATGAAACACCAGCAGGGTGGGGCTGTCGCCGCTTAATGAGATCTTAAACCCTTCAATTTCTGTCATGGTGATCTTCCCGCCGCCCAAAGAAATACCCACCGCTTCCAGGGATCCTTCGCTGTCACTGAGTCTTACCCTGGCGGTATTGGGATGATAATCCGATTCCTCCGGAACAATTTTAAAAATGATTTCCACACCCCGGTCCCGGGCCAGTTGGAAAGAGTTGACCATATCCTCATCGTCTGCATGAAGGTTTAAAATACCGCCCACCAATGCGAGATCCGTTCCGTGACCGCGGTAGGTCTGGGCAAAGGACCCGTATAAAGTAATCTCCGCGTTGGTTGGCTGCCTGCCAAAAATGTCCCGGGCCGTCTTGCCGATTCTGGCTGCGCCGGCCGTATGGGAACTGGACGGGCCAACCATGATTGGACCAATGATATCAAAAATTGAATTGTACCGCATTATGAGTCTCCTTATTATAAATAATCAGGAAGATCATAACACTTCTTTAGAATGAACTCAACAGGAAGAGTTTTGTAAATAAGTGACAAAACTGTTAAACAATACATATTCTTCTGAATATTGTTTATGTTTTGACTATTAGTATTTACTATGATTTGAATTAGTGATATTCTAAATAAAATAATTTTTTTTATTTTTTGGTAACGGAGGCGGTCCTGTGGAACAAAAATTAATTCAACAAGCCGAACAACTAAAGGACTTAATAAGAACTCTTAACCGAAAATTTCGTCAATATATGATGGCGCAAACTGTTGGTTGCGGTTTAACCGTTCCCCAGCTTCATTTAATGCAGGAATTATTCCAAAACCCGGGCATTACACTGGGTGAACTAAGTATCCGGCTGGGGTTGGCTAAAAGCACCGTTTCAGGTATTGTTGACCGGCTGGAGAAACAAGGCAAAGTCATCCGTAAACGCAACGACCAGGACCGCAGGGTGGTTCATATTGACCTGTCCCCTCAGGTGAAAGAATTGGGCCAAAACATCTCTTTAATGCGTACAAACTATCTGGCCAGTCTTCTGTCCTCCATGACCCAGGAGGAAATAGCCGGTTTACTGACGGGGTTGGAGAAAATTAACCAATTGATGATTCAGGAAACAAACGGACCCGGTTCCGCCGACCCGGATTTTGACTAATGGGACACACACAATACATAAAACGACCACCTTCCCGGTGATCGTTTTTGTTTGAACCTTCATTGCACAAAGATAAACCTTAGTAATTTGTTCTAAAAAGTTCCTCTCCCGGATAAGTTGTTACAAAGATAAAAGGAATTATTTTGCCTATCCTTAACCTGCCTTTTATCGACTTTTAATGATCCTAACGTAAAATAACATTAGTTAGGCTAAAAAATTTAGCCAGGAGGGGAAGCCGTGCATATAAGGATCTTGGATACCAATGTTTTGCTGGACCGACCCATTAAGGAGATCATTTCGTCCTTAGAACCCTGCAAAATCATTATCCCCTTAGCAGTTGTCAATGAACTGGATCGTTTTAAAGGATTAGAAGATGCCCGGGGGCACTGTGCCCGGCAGGCCATCCGTTTTTTGGACAGCCTGCGACCACAGCTGCACCAGGGCGTTTTACTTCCCACCGGCCATCAAATTCAGGTCGAAGTAAACCATTGCAACGTGCTGTTACCCGAATACCTGCCAAAGGATAAGGTAGATACAAGAATTTTGGCCATTGCCAAGGGATTCAGAGAAGAACAAAAGTCCCCGGTTATCCTAGTCACCCAGGACATCTGCCAGCGGGTGATCGCGGATACCCTGGGGATCTCTGCTGAAAATTATGCCGCTGAGCAGGTAAACCTGGACTATTTGTACAAGGGCTGGGATACCATCAGCATCTCTTATGACGAGGTGCAGGATTTCTACCAACTCAGACACATCGAAGTGGCCAAAGACCTGTTGGAAAATCAATATGTCTGCATGGAAGATAGCCTGGGCGGCCGTCATTTGGGGCGTTACAGCAAAGGACTGATTCATCCCCTGCGCAGGACCTGCATGCCTTTGGCCTGGGACCGGCGGAAGGAAATTTGGAACAGTCTTTCCTAATGGATGCTTTGCTGGACCCCTGCATCGAACTGGTCAGCATCCTGGGACCGGCCGGCACCGGGAAAACCTTGCTGGCACTGGCGGCAGGGCTGCAGCAGGTGGTAAATCAAAGACTTTATTCCAAGCTGATTGTCACCAGGGCTTTAATTCCCCACAGCCGTGACATCGGCGCCCTGCCGGGTACAAAAAAAGAAAAATTGACTCCCTGGATGGCAGCCATTTATGATAACCTGGAATTCCTAACCCGTAACTTTGCGGCCTCCAAGCATGATGAAAGATGTTCTCCCTCCGAACGGGTGGAAAAGTTTATGGAAGAAGGCTTCATCGAACTGGAGGCCCTCACTTACATAAGGGGCCGTTCGATCCCCAAACAATGGATTCTTATCGATGAAGCACAAAACTTAACCAAAGAAAACATTAAGACCATTATCACCCGGGCCGGCATCGGCAGCAAAATTGTCCTGACAGGGGATATTCAGCAAATTGACAATTACCGGCTTACGGCAACCAGCAATGGTTTTGTTACGTTGATTGAATCCTTTAAAAACCAGAATTTATTCGCTCATATCACCCTGAGCCGGACAGAGCGCAGCCGTTTGGCTGCCCTGGGAGTTGAGCTGTTACCCTGAGAAAGGAACAGGTGTTGGAGGCATTCCAACACCTGTTTATTATTTTTCTTAACTGCCGAACTTAATGGAAACTTTAGGACCGGGTGATTGTTTCTTCGCATGAATACCCGTCATAACGGTGGGCTTCAAGAACAGGTTGTTCTGGCCCCCTAATACGGGTTCATCGTTCACTTCGCTGTCGGAAATATTTGCCGTGGGTTCCCCTGCTTCAGGCTCCGTTACGCTTCCTTCGACAATTTCCTGAGGCATGGTTTGCATAATTTCGTCCACCTGGCTGATACTATCACCGGTACTCTCTTCAACGGGTTCCGGAGTTTCTTCGACAGGCTCTTCGAGGAGGACCTCCGGCACCGCCTGCTGCTCTTCTACCGGAGTTTCCTCCGGTTTTTCGGTTTTTTCAACCACTTCCGGTTGCTGCACAAAAGTTTCTTGCTGGCCATCCGTTATCTCCTCATCCGTCTCAATGACCGTGCTTTGCGGATACTCTGCAACGTCTCCGTCAGACAGACCAACAGCCGCCGGCTTAGCCGGTTGTTGATATTGATCTGCCTTTGTTTGACCGGTCTCAGAGTAGGCACTGGCATTGGTACCCTTTTGAGATAAGTAAAGGAGAATAAAGATTAAAAATAATGTAAATGCATTGTAACTAGACCCACGATCACCTGCCACCTGCAATAACCCCTTTCTTTGAAAACTAAAAAAATTGACCCTGGTATATATTACGAGAAAAACCTTTAAGTGTTACAAATTAATGAAATCAAAGATGATCCCGTGCATACCACTTGCACCGGAGGGCAAATTACTTTTAGAGTCACTCAGAAAGGGGACATAAGGATGGATCTCTGGCTTTTTACGCTGTTCGCAGCCATGATCGGCCTGGCTACAGCCCTGTGGTTTATGCTAATCTCCCGTTTGGACAAGAGGGAGTAAAATGACGGTCTGGGTTTTATTTGACGGCATAATCTGGGTACGTACCACTCTGGTTCTGCTTTGGTCGGAAAGGGTTAAAAGAGTACTGGCCCGCTGCCCTGCAGCACAGCCGGTCAATGGCCCTTTCGGGCGCTCCGATAACTGCTGTTGTTCATGCAAAAAGCTAGCACGGTGCTAGCTCTTAATCTTGGCAAGAATCTTTGTAACCGCAAAGGGTTTGTTTTCAATGGCGACAACTTCTTTTTGCAATATCTCGATATGCCTCATTTCCTCATCTCTTAGTTTGAGAAATAACTGCCTGGCGGACGGATTTCGCACCCTGACCGCAGCATCGTTATAAAAGGCTTGGTTCTTGATTTTGTCTTCCAGAGCATCGTTTAGAAATTCCAGGCTATCCATAGCACCCTCCTATTTAATGTCCAACTTTTGCATTTCCTGTTTTAATTCAGCCAGGTGGCTCTGGGCAGTCATCTCAAAAACTTTAAAAATTTTCTTTAGACGTTTATCGTTCACTGTCTTGGAAAAGTAAGCATATTTTGCCTGGCGGAGTTCTTCAGCGTCATAGGCCTGTTTAAATACATTATGTTGAACATCCTTCTGAGTAAGTTTGGCCAACCCGTTTCACCCCCGTATCCCTTTCATAATTCTAAGGCATATTATTATCTTTTCAGCGGAAAATATTAAGTAAATTGGTTTTCTAAATGACAGGGGATGGAAAGAAACCTATGAAAGTAGCCATTATCGGTGCAGGCATTGCCGGACTTTCCTGCGCTCTGGAACTGGAGAAGCAGGGTATCCGACCGGTGATCTTTGAGAAGAGACATAGGCTGGGGAGTCCTTTTCCCTTTGCGCCCGTGCTGTTGAATTTTGTATTCCGTCCCGTAAAAGATCAAATAAAGGAATTAAAAAAGAGTTTTGACATAGATATTAAACCAATCACTGATATCCGGCTGCTGCGGGTGCAGGGACCTACCACCGAATATACGGTGGGGGGACATTTGGGCTATAGCGTTTTACGGGGTCAGGACCAGTATTCCCTTGAAATTCAACTGGCAGGCAGGTTAAAAACGCCTGTCCGGTTTGAATCCCCGGTTAAGCCCAAAGACTTATTAAAAGACTTTGACTATTTGGTGGTGGCGGACGGCACCAAAGATTATGCCAAAGAACTGGGTATCTGGAAGAGCACTTACCAGTCCTGGGTGCGGGGGGCCACCGTTTTAGGCAGATTTAACCCGCAGGAAGTTCGCTATTGGTTTAATACCGGGTATGCCAAAAGTGGTTTTGCCTATCTGGTTCCATTAGGAACCGAAAGGGCCACCTTAATTTTGAATGTTTCTTACATCGCTCAGGATGAACTCTCCCAGTACTGGCAGGCATTTATAAACATTGAAAAAATCAATCCGGAAACTGTCATGAACTGGGACATCGACTATGAAACCGGCCTTGTTTTCCCGCACCGGGTAGGGAATACGTACTTTATTGGAAACAGTGGCGGCTTTGTTACCGGTTGGCTGGGAATCGGTGTTTTTTCCAGTATCGCCAGCGGGGTGGAAGCGGCCCGGTCCATCGCCCGAGGCACCAATTATGAAAAAAAATGCGGCATCTCCATAAAATCATGGAAAGGCAGGCCCGTTTCCGTCTCTTATGGGATGGCTTTAACAACCGGAATTTGGAAAGAGCCGTTAGATTGATGGGCAGGCCCGTTCTAAAACACCCGCTTTACCATACCGACCTGGATGTCATGAAAACCGTCGATCCTATTATTCAGTTTTGGTTAAGTAAAATTCCGGACAACGAAAAAAGAGTCCATTAACAAATCCCGTAGAAACTGCATAGGATAGCTTTAGGAATGACAGAAAATTGCACATTGCCGTCCGAAAAATATTAAAATATTTACTATAAATTAACAGAACTATGTTCTATTATTAATACATATCCTTTATAATCATATAAATATCTCAGCAGGAAGGAGTGGTTTATTTTGATGAACAAATTGTTTCGTATTAACCCTCGTAGCCGCCAGTATTATAAACCAACCCCCTTCGTTGAAGAGCAGGGTTACGGTGAAACCAGCAACAATCATTTAAACACCTACTGGCGGGTCGATAACGACGGCCACATGTGGCTGGCGGAATCCTGTGTTCGGGGTGTGGGAGACCGCAGGGTTTTCAAAGTTTGTTCCGAAGCAGAGAAATGGGCCCGGGAATATGCTTATTCCCGGGCAAAACCGTGGGGCGGTTTTTAACGCGATGATTACTCCGGTTCTTGTGTGAAAGTACCGCTCAGTCTTTATTTGATCAAATGAATAAGATGCTTTCCTCAGAGAACCCACTTCAGGTGGGTTGTTTTATTTTGGTTTACCGGCAGGATAAAAATCCAGAAACCCTCCAATCCAGGAGGGTTTCCTTTAACGGACTGAGGCGAACACCTTAGGGTTGCACAACTAGTCCGGTGATTATAATATGATCAACTTTCAATAAGAATATTTATGCACGGACTTAATAATAGCTGGAACCTGTCATAAACATTTTCAATCTGGCCATATTAACTATGGGACAACATTTAACGCTGGAGGTGCCCATTGTCTTTTTACATTCCCGGAGACAAATTATTTGAGTATATGGTTGCGTATATTCTGCGCAACAACGGATATATAGCCGGCGTCCCCCGGCGCAAATTAGGCGGCCGGGGGACACAGCATCAGGTCGGGGTGATCGGTATTGATTTAAATAACAGCCCCTTTTGTTTAAATACCGTTCTGCTGGTGGCCGCCAGGGGGCCCGAGCCGTTGGACCATACCGCTGACATGCAGCTGGTACGCAACCTGAAGGCCACCCTGCTGGACCTGGAACAAACGCTGCCCTCCCGCCGGGAATTGATCCGAGACCTGCTGGATAACAACCGGGGAGACTTGTTTCACCGCATTTACGGGGGCAAAAAAGTAAAGGAAACCCTTACCGTGAATTACGTGGGGGGCGTCTTTGTGGCAGGGGAGTTTTCTCCCCCGGCCTGGGAATACGCCAACGCCCACGGCATCTATGTAGTGCACCTGCCGGAGTTTATGGCCGGCCAACCTGTCCTTCACTGGTACCGGCGAATCCGCTGCCAGATGTCCCAAATCCTGACCGAGGATGGCCAACTGACCCTGCCGGGGCTGGCCAAAAAAACAAAAAAATCCCGGATTTCCGGGAAATTCTCCTCTTGCTGCGGCAGCCCCTGCAGGGAGAGTTAATTCCTGAACACAGCCACGATCTTTTTACCGTCTTTAACGAACTGCTGCGAACCGAGGAGATGGCTCCCCTGGCCCGCAGTTTACAGCGCACGACCCTTGCCACCATTAACGGCTACCCGGTGGTGATTGAATACAATATGGGCTACAAAGCCCTGCTGGATGCCGCATTGTCCATTTATGAAAGAAAAATAAGGACCATTAAATCCGTAGTCCCGGCCACCACTTACAAACCCCTGGATGTGGTTCATTTAAAGGTTCATGAGATCACCCGGGCAGCGGACCAGGTATCGAGGTTTTCCTACCGGGTAGAACAGGAAAATGTCCCCCCGGCCATTCAAAATTTAGCCGGGGCGGTTTATGTGCCCAGTACGGTTTTGGACAAACGTTCCATGGAAAGATTCCGTCTGAAGATGCCCTTAAAGGCCGGTCTCAGCCTGGTATGCGAGTTTTACCGGGATGCGGATCTTTCTGCCGAGCCTGTTAGACAAAGTGTCTGAATGCCGCCAGGGTTCCGGATACAGCCAGTGTCACGATAACGCCCGCCAGCAGGACGCCGGCCAGTACAGCCGCCAGGGCCTTTTTGGGACACAGGCCCAGCAGAAAGGCCACGATACAGCCTGTCCAGGCGCCGGTTCCCGGGGCAGGCATCGCTACAAAAAGAAACAACCCCAGGGGGCCGTATTTAGAAATCAGTTGGCCCCTTTCATTGGAACGACCGTACAACCATGTAAACCAGCTTTGGGCTACCGGCAGCCGCTTTTCCAAAAATCGCTGCATGGGGCCCAGAAAATGAAGAAGGATGAGCGCAGGAATGGCATTGCCCAGCACAGACCAGCCCAGGGCCTGCCAGGAACCCATATTGAGGACTCCCATGGCATAGGGAATGGAACCCCTTAACTCCACCACCGGTAAAGTAGCGATCACAACTACCAGCAATTCCCGCGGCAGTCCCTTTAATAACTCGATCAATGACGACACCCCAATACTTTATTTAAAATCTTGAGTAAAGACAATGCAATCAATACCTCTGCCTGTGGCAACACGGAATGTAGTAGTTCGTCATGTAACGCTGATTTCCTTTCTATATTATAACAAGTAGCATAAAATACCGCCATAAAAAGAAAAATACCCGTTTATGAACGGGTTCATACAATATAGTAAGGCAGACGCGGTTTACGAATTTTCTTCCCTCAGATCAAAGACACGTTTACTTTTCTTCTCCGGCCTCGGCAGGCTGCCGTAGGCCATTGCTTCCACTTCGCACTGGATGCCGATGCGGGATTTGATACTGCACCGGCAGGTCTAACCCCAAACCTGTTTTACATGAATCTGCAGAAAGTTCACCCGTTACTTCTACGTCCTGGCAGACATGACAGGTGCGGGTGGTTGGCCGTAAAATCACCGGCAGCCCCAGTTCCTCGGACAGCTTGAAGGCTTCCCTGGCCATTTCCTTTGCCTCCCGGGGATCCGCCGGGTCCAGAACCGGCAGTTTGGCAAACTGGGCAAACGGTAGTCAAACCGTTCAACCGGTTCGCCAGTAACGTAATTTGAGGGGGATCCAGCAAGGTTTGGGCCAGGTGTTACAAAGTAATTACCGTTCCCCCTGCGGTCAGGTTGTCCAGAATCTCCAGCATATTGGTCACCCGGCCCACCGCCAACTGGTCCTTTAGTTTGTAATAGTCCAGGCAGGTGCCGCAGGAGATCACTTCGGTCCCCCGCTCGGCCAGTTTTGTGATCTGTTCCAGTACCCGGGACTGTTGAACAGACAAACGAACCCCCGAGTTAACCAGCATGATGACCCTGGGGGCCGGTTTTTCCAGGAGACTGTTAAAGAAACTGACCATCAGTGTCTCACCCAGGTCCTCGGCCCCACTGCCAAAGGTGTTGCTGCCAATCAGGTAAACCGTGGGTGCGGTTTCACATTTGGCCGGTACCACGGTCACCGGTCCTGTCCCCTCACCCTTGGTAATGGTGATATAGAATTCCCCGTTCTTTTCCTCCACGTTGATTTTGCACCCGGCATTTTCCGCAAACCGGGTGACATTTTCCCGGGCCACCTGGTTATCCACAACAGAGACTACAGTGCCCTGTTCCATTTCCTCCAGTGCCCTTTTGGTATTGATAACCGGCTGCGGGCAGGCCAGCCCGCGGTTATTAATTTCCCTTACCACGCTATTTCCCCCTCTGGATGGTGATCAAAGCTTGGTCCGGGGGTGTCAATTCGCCCACAATCCTGGCGTCCGCCACGCCCCGCTGGTGCAATTCCCTAATTAACTTTTCCGCCCTGGCAGGATGGCTGGCAATCAACAACCCTCCCGAAGTTTGGGGATCAAAAAAGATATCCGTCTCTTCCCGGGTGACCACCTCCTGAATTTTCACCTGATCGCCCAGGTGGTTCCGGTTGTTATAAGCCCCGGCGGGTATAATCCCCATGCGGGCCAGTTCCCTCGCCCCCGGTAAAACAGGGACCTCCCCGGCATAAATCTTTATGCTTAAACCGCTGGCCCGGGCCATCTCGGCAGCATGTCCCAAAAAACCGAAGCCCGTAATATCGGTACAGGCAGAGGCTCCAACATCCAGCATCGCCATGGCCGCCTCTTTATTGAGGGAAGCCATGGTGGCAACCGCCCTGTGCATCACTTCCGGTTTTACCATGGCCGCTTTAATACCGGTATTGATAATGCCCGTGCCCAGGGGTTTGGTCAAAATCAAAAGATCCCCCGCCCCGGCGGTGGCGTTGCTGTAGACCCTGTCCGGGTGTACCACGCCGGTGACAGCCAGGCCGTATTTGGGTTCGTCGTCCTGCACACTGTGCCCGCCGGCAATGATGGCGCCGGCTTCGGTGACTTTATCCGCCCCACCCCTTAAAATCTCTCCCAGGATGTCCGAAGACAAGCAGGAAGGGAAGCAAACGATATTAAGGGCCAACAGCGGTGTGCCGCCCATGGCATAAACATCGCTCAAGGCGTTGGCCGCTGCAATTTGGCCAAAAAGGTAAGGATCATCCACCATGGGTGTAAAAAAGTCCACTGTTTGAATGGTGGCCAGTTCATCATTCAGACGATAAACCGCTGCATCGTCGGATGTGTCCAGCCCCACCAGCAGGTTGGGGTTTGTATTCTTAGGAAGATGCCGCAGTACCTGCGACAGGACCTCCGGTCCCACTTTGGCCGCTCACCCGGCAGCTTTTGTCATTTGTGTCAATCTTGTCTCTGCCATTACGCCACCCCCTTTACAAATGACATTATTAGCCCTTCGCCAAGATTTATGTACTTTCCTTTTGTTATTGCATAACTTTTTGTTATATAATAAACCCTCGCGGCCAACTATTTCGTTTCATTATAGTTAATAATGGTTCGCCTGGTAAAAATCCTTGGCTTGCTTCCCGGTAAACAGGAGAGTATAATGAATTACAGCATTTACCAAAGACTTCGAGGTGATTTTCTTGACCCAACGGCAACCCATAGGCGTATTTGACTCAGGTGTAGGTGGATTATCGGTAGCCAAGGAAATTCGCCGGCTGCTTCCTTTAGAAGACCTGATCTATTATGCGGACTCTGCTTACTGCCCCTACGGAGAAAAGGACCCGGAATTGATCCGGCAGCGTGAACGGACCATTGTAGAGTTTCTACTCTCCAAGGGAGCCAAGCTAATTGTGGTGGCCTGCAATACCGCCTCATCCGCCGGCCTGGAGGAACTGCGAAAACTTTTTACCGTCCCCATCGTGGGGATGGAACCGGGCGTCAAACCTGCCGTCGCCGCCACACGCAGCGGCAAGATCGGCGTCCTGGCCACCGGTGTGACCATCGCCGGCGACCGCTTTGCCTCTCTGGTGAAACGGTACGCGGAAAATACCAAGGTCATTACCCAGCCTGCCCGGGCCTGGTGGAGTTAATTGAATATGGTAAGCTGGAGGAACCGGAGACCGAAGAGGTGTTAAAGGGTTTTCTCCGACCCATGCTGGAGCAGGGAGCGGACACCATCGTCCTGGGCTGTACCCACTACCCTTTTTTGCGTCCCATGATAGAACAATTGGCCGGCCCCGGCATTTCGGTCATCGATACCGGCGCCGCCGCGGCCAAACAGGTCAGCAGGGTGTTGGATGAGAATGACCTGGCTGTTAAAGAAGGCCCGCCGGGAACGGAGCAATTTTTCACCAGCGGCAATCAAGATGAAGTGGAAAAAGTGTTCCGTACTCTCTGGATCAGAGATAACATCCAGGTGAAAAGTCTCCCTTTAAATACGAGCAAATAATAAATGCGGCAGATCCCTGCCGCATTTCACTTTTCCAATATTACTTCAAACAGTCAGCTAAACGCCTGTTGACATCTTCCCAGTTGACCAGGTTCCACCAGGCCTCCACAAAGGCTGCCCGCTTGTTTTGATACTTTAGGTAGTAAGCGTGCTCCCAGACATCCAGGACCAGCAGGGGAACCACACCCCACTGGGTCAGGTTCTGGTGCTTTTCTGCCGTCAGGATTTCCAGCTTTTTAAACATTGGGTTGTAGCACAGCAGGGCCCAGCCGGAACCTTCCACCGCCACAGCTACAGCGGACAGCTGCTTTTTAAAGGTTTCGAAGCTGCCAAAGAACTTGTTGATTTCTTCGGCTACCAAGCCGGTGGCGGGGCCGCCGCCGTTGGGGCTCATGTTCTCCCAAAACAGGGTATGCAGGATATGACCGGAACCATGGAAGGCCAGTTCCCGCTCCCAGTGTTTAACCAGGGCAAAATCCCCTTTTTCCCTGGCTTCCGCCAGTTTGGCCTCGGCATTGTTCAGGCCGTCCACATAGGCCTTGTGGTGGGCATCGTGGTGCAATCTGACGGTCTGCTCATCATAGTGAGGCTCCAGTGCATTATAGTCATAGGGCAATGCGGGTAATTCGTGTTTCATCTTTATTCCTGGTTTCTGAAAACTAAACATATCTGATATACACAGGATAATCCAGATTTATTTAGGTTTCTCTCCCGCCGACTAACGAGAGGCAGTATCACAGGATTCAACTGCTAGGCCATAAGCTCTCGCTTATGTTCCGGGTGGATCACCCCGCAGGGTTCCCCGCCGCTGCCTAAAGCAAACGTACTGCCCGGAGAAGGTGTTACCTCCACCTGGATTGATAGTATTCCATGCCCGACTTTCACAGCGTGTCTTTGCGACATGGAAATATTTACATCATTATTCTAGCAGTCTTTATGATTAATTACAACTGTGAAACCGCAAGAAACAGGTTTTTTCACCTCCTGTTTTATTGCTTTTTTAGCAGATTTAAATAGCTATTTAGTAACTGCTTCAAACCTCCTTTAAAAATTTATTATATTTGCTTACCCAAAAGGGTTGTTTTTAAAAGAGCCCTTTTCCGGGCTTTTAAAATATAAGCTGGGGGTTGTTACCGTTAGTATATACCACACTTGTCACAACCCGGTTACATTTTTATCACATTTTTGTGATATTCAATGCGTGAAGAAATACCATGTAAAGTTTACCGGTATCTAATGAGACATTTGGCAAAACCCAAACGGAAAGCAAGGAAACAGCACCTATTAGCATAAGGACAGCGCGACGGTAAGTCATAGTAAATCTTCCCCTATTTTACGTGTTTTGCCATATTTTCAAACATAAGGGTCCCACTTTTTATAATTGATTTATAATAAGATATGTGTTGAATTGTGTAAATGTTTAAATATATGGTTTAATATTCCAAAACATTGAAACCACAGAAAACACCCCTGGCGGTGCTGAAAACCTGATTTAAAGGTTACTTAAAAAAAGCACGAACACCCGCTACATCCGGGAGTTCGTGCTTCAGTTATAGTAAGAGGGGGTTGTATCTAAGGCTTTATCATGCGGTTATGCCGGTTTAATTACTTGTTTGCTTGGGCACCGAAGTTGCCCATCATGGCGGGGCCCATGCCGGAACCGTTTCCCATCATGCCGTTCATCATGCCGCCGTTAGGACCCATCATGCCGTTCATCATATCGGCCATCGGGCCCATGCCATTTTTGCTGTGGAACTCTTTCATTTGATCAAAGTGCTGGTTCCAGTTTTTAGCCTGCTCCTCGGTGATCTTGCCGTCTTTTACGGCTTTATCCAGCCAAGTTTTGTGCTGGTCAAACATTTGGTTAAAGGATTGCTGGTTTTTTGCGTTATTGACGTTGGCAGTGCTGTCAGCCGGTTTGTCAACTGCCGCAAAGGCGGCGGGAACAAGCAATGCACCAAGGGCTAAGGTAACAATACCCAACATAATCTTACGTTTCATCATTCATTCCTCCAATTCGTTTTTCTTATGTTTTATTTAGGTTGGACAGTTTAGCGTCTTATCCAGGACTATTGATGGCAGCCACCCTTGCAGTGGGCAACTGCAGGGAGCATCCAGTGTTTCATAAACATCAGGTTTCACCTCCCATAGGGGTTTTATTCTTTACAGTTCTTACTATAACAAAGACTTTTTACAAAACTGTTTCATCAATGTCACGTTTTAGTGATATTTAGAGAAATTGAAAGAGAAACTGGCCTGAATGGTGGAAAGTTTAATAAAAATAATCATCACGATCAGTTGGCAAGACTATAAAAGAGGTTGGATGATCCAACCTCTTTGTTATATTTTTTGTTCTGGTTTAGTAACCGGCTGCTCCCCTTGAACTGCTGGGCTGTTTTGTTGATGGGCATGATGTTTATGACCTCTCATCATGAACAGGTGTATAATGGGGCAGAGAAGGAGCAGAGCAATATAGAGAAACTTTTCCATTAAGTTCATCCTTTCTATATAAACCTATTATTGGTGATGTGCCTCGTGGTTAACGGAATAGTTCTGCATATACTTTTGATATTGATACTGGTAATAATACTGTTTAGCAATGGTACCAGATATACCATTGATAACGTAGTCAAGATAAGAGCCAGAACAACAAGTTTAGTACGTTTTGTAATCTTTTGTATCATCAAGCATCTTCCTCTCTTGCTTTGTTCATTACTACATGTGTAATCATAGCATGTAAATATTACGTTTCTTTCTCGTAAATTTAACATTTTTGTAATAATCATTTGATTACTTTGACAGCGGTTCTTTTAGGTTTTACTATATAGACAGCAAAGTCATGACTTTCCTCAGGGTTTTATCCATATAATGAAGGGGGTACGAACATGAACCAGTTAAGGGTTTTAATAGTAGACGATGAAGAAAAAATTCGCCAGGTTATCGGCATTTATTTGACCAATGAAGGGTATTATGCGGAGGAGGCCGTAGACGGTGAGGGGGCTTTAAAGAAATTCCGGGCGGAGCCCTGGGATTTAATTATCCTGGATGTCATGATGCCCAAAGTGGACGGCATTACTGTGTGCCAGGAAATCAGAAAGGTTTCCCGGGTGCCCATCATTATGCTGACGGCCAAAAATGAAGAGGTGGACCGGATTTTAGGGCTGGAGTTCGGGGCCGATGACTACATGGGCAAACCCTTCAGCCCCAGGGAACTGGTGGCCAGGATTAAGGCGGTGATGCGCCGGGTGGGAACGGAAGGTAAAAAGGAAGAGCACGTTTTAAAATTTCCCGGTCTGCGTATGGATTTGATTAGCCGGGAAGTGCTGGCAAAGGACAAGCCTTTAACCCTCACGCCAAAGGAATTTGAACTGCTGGCTCTGCTGGCCAAGTCAGCGGGAAGGTCTTTTAGCCGGGAGCAGCTATTGGAAGAGGTTTGGGGCTACGATTACTACGGGGATGCCCGAACGGTTGACACACATGTAAACCGTCTGCGGGACAAATTCCGGGCTGCCGGGGTGCCTTCTCACATTAAAACGGTCTGGGGTGTGGGGTATAAATTTGAGGTGGAAGCATGAGGTTAAATAATATTGTCACCAAACTCTGGGTGATTATGACCATCCTGGTGCTGGTGGTCATCGGCATTGCCAGTGCTGCCCAGACCAGTTTTATGGAAGGCATGTATTATCAGCAGCAGGCCAGGCAGCTGAACACCCTGGGCCATAAAATTGCCGATATTGCCCGTGCCGAAAAGGATCCTGCCGCCCTGGACAGTAAGGTAGCCATGATTGCCAGCCTGTACAACGCAAATGTCATGATATTAAATGAGAAGGGACGCGTCATCAGTTGCCAGGGGATGGGCATCAGTACAAAAGACATGCCGATGGACATGAACAATCCCCACCACGGCCCATTGAACATGCAGGATTTGGAACAATTATTCAGCGGCAGGGCAGTGGTGCATAAAGGAAATAACCCCTTCTTTAATACCGATGTGCTATCTGTAGGAATTCCTTTTAAGGACCATGACAATAGTAACCGGGCGGTCATTATCCACGCACCGCTGGAACCGTTGGCAGATCAACTGAGCGGCCTGCAGAGGTTGACCATTAATACGGCGGTAGGGGGAATTATTCTGGCGGCCCTGTTAAGTTTGATCTTTTCACAAATTATTTCCAAGCCCTTGATAAAGATGAATCAGGTGGCCCTGGAGATGGCCGGCGGCAACTACCGGCACAAGGTGGATATTCAGTCCAACGATGAGATTGGTCTGCTGGCTAACTCCCTCAATACCTTGGCCTCCCGCCTGCAGGAGAAAATCCGGCAACTGGAGCTGCAGGAACAAATCCGCCGGGAGTTTGTCACCAATGTAGCCCACGAAATCAAAACTCCGCTTACCATTATGCAGGGGTTTACGGAAACAATGGTGGACGGTTTGGTGAAGGACGAGAAGGAAAGGGAAGTGTATCTCAACAATATCTTGGACGAAATTAACCGCCTCAAGAGGCTGGTAAACGAAGTGCTGGATCTGAAACGCATGGAAGAGGGTCACTTTGATTTTGATAAGGAACCCTGTGATTTACGAAGTCTTCTGGCCAGGGTATTGGGCAAGCTCACTCAACTGATTGAACAAAAAGGGGTCCACCTGGACCTTGACATTGAAAAAAAGCTACCCCACGTAACCTGCAACAGTGACCGGATCGAAAGGGTGTTTATCAACTTAATCGACAATGCCGTCCGGCATACACCCGCCGGAGGTAGAATTTCCATTCATGTGGCCAGCAAGGCCGACCAGGTCCACATCCGCATTCATGATACCGGAACCGGCATATCCCCGGAGGATTTACCGATGATTTGGGAAAGATTCTATAAGGCCGATAAATCAAGAAACAGAAGCCAGGGAGGGACCGGCCTGGGGCTGGCCATTGTAAAAAGGATCATAGAGGGACACGGTGGCCAGGTCAATGTGGAAAGCAAGGTAAACGAAGGCACTTCCTTTACTGTCGTACTGCCGGTAAACCCGTGCAGTGTAGGGTGATCCTGAACCTCCAAATGCCAACAAACCCGAGAGCCTTTCTCGGGTTGTGAGATACACATCACCACGAAGGGCTATGCTTTTTAAAGCATAGCAAAGAGCTTTCACTGAACTGTTTCCTTAATGATACTTTTGTGATAATTTTTATGGAAAAGTTTATCTTTTTTGTGACAATTAAGCATTTTCTTTGGAAAACATTGCAGTTAGGTACTACTATAAAAGAGCGCTTATCTGAAAAATTCTCTTTAACCATTTAATATTATTCTCAGGCTTATGGTACCCAGTTGGACACGCGGGTTGTTAAAGCATTTACACTGCCGACCAAATGGGGCTAATAGACCCCACTATGGTAAAATAAAATTAAGAAAACTCGTCATACGGAGGTAAAGAAGTTGTTGGCACAGGACAACTTGTATCAATATCGCTGGTATAATATAGCCATCCGGCGGGCAAAAACCAGCCATTATCCTTGGTCATTATCGATATTGACAATTTTAAGTTGTATAGCGATACCTATGGCCACGAGCAGGGGAACATCCTTCTTAAAAAACTGGCAGACTATTTGATATCGATTTTGGGCCGTGAGGTTTTTATCGCCAGGTACGGGGGAGAGGAGTTTATTATCCTTCTCTTTGGAATGGATCGGGATGATGCAAAAGAGATGGCAGATCGAATTGTCTCAGGAGTCGGCAGTCATCACTTTACCAACGGTCCTATTACTATATCAGCCGGGGTAGCATCTGTGTCAGGTCAATGTACAGAGGTGACTAAACTTATCGAGAAGGCAGATGAGGCGCTTTATGCAGCAAAGAAGAGCGGAAAGAATCGGGCTGTGCTGTATAAGGAGATACAACCGGTATGATAACCAAACTTTTCATAAATGCTTATGGATATTGGGAGACAGGCACTTACTGGAGTAGCCTGTCTTATTTTGTTTGCGGCAAATTGATCAAGTGGCCACTGGTATAACGAATTGTCACGTTTTTGTGTAAAAAATGTCAAGGTTTTGTAACATCTATCTTTTAAAATAAAACAATCCCATTCCTTTACCCCTTCACTTGGGAATCAAAGCTTACTATTTTTCCTGAAACTTGGCCAGAATAACACCATACATATGTAGCCGGCAGAATAATACAAAGGACAGAAAAAGGTGGTATGAACTGTGAGCAGCCATAAAGTGTCTCTAAAAATTATGGGAATGGAGTGTGCCGCCTGTGCAGCCAAGGTAGAACGGACGATTAAGAAGTTGGACGGGGTTACGGACGTATCCATAAACTTGGCGGTAGAAAAGGCAACCGTTCACTTTGAGCCTGACCGTGTTGGCATTGACCAGATTATAAAAACGATTGTCGACCTGGGTTACCGGGTGCCCACCGAAAAAGTGGTTCTCAAAATCTCAGGCATGACCTGCGCCGCCTGTGCGGCTCGGGTGGAAAGGGCGCTGGGGAACAGGGAAGGCGTTCTCAGGGCCAATGTAAACTTTGCAATGGAGAAGGCGACAGTAGAGTATGACCCGTCGATCGTCAGTGTTACCGATTTGAAGAAAGTAGTAACGGACGCGGGCTATCAGGCTGAAGAAGGAGCCAAGCGCTTTGAAGGGGATCAGGAGAAACTGGAGCGGGAACGTGAAACCCGTAAGCAGATTCGCCTGTTGATTATGTCGGCCATCTTGTCCCTGCCCCTCCTGGCGGTGATGTTTGCGGAATTATTTAATTTTCCACTGCCCATGCTGCTACATAACAAGGTATTCCAATTCGCTCTGGCCACGCCGGTGCAGTTTATCGCCGGGTTCCAATTTTACCGGGGATCTTACCGGTCACTGAAACACGGCAGCGCCAACATGGATGTGCTCATTGCCCTTGGTACAACCGCTGCGTACCTCTACAGCGCAGGGGCCACATTCTTTTACCCCGGCCATGTGTATTACGAAACCGGAACCATCATTATTACATTAATTATCCTTGGTAAATTACTGGAGTCCATCGCCAAGGGTCGCACCTCCGAAGCCATCAAGAAGCTGATGGGCCTCCAGGCCAAGACCGCCCGGGTGGTGCGGAACGGGCAAGAGGTAGACATCCCGGTGGAAGAAGTGCAGGTGGGAGATCTGGTGCTGGTACGTCCGGGGGAAAAGGTCCCCGTGGACGGCGTGATGAAAGAGGGTTTTTCCACGGTGGACGAATCCATGTTGACCGGTGAAAGTATACCGGTGGATAAAAAGGCCGGCGATGAGGTGATCGGCGGCACCATTAATAAGCATGGCAGTTTCAAATTTAAAGCCACCAAGGTTGGTTCAGATACCGCCCTGGCCCAGATTATCAAAATCGTTGAAGAGGCCCAGGGATCCAAGGCGCCCATTCAACGGTTGGCGGATGTCATTTCGGCCTATTTTGTACCTGCGGTGGTGGCATTTGCCATCGCCACCTTTGCGGCGTGGTACTTCTTTGCCGATGCCGGTAATGTGGCTCGAGCTTGATCAATTTTACGGCTGTTCTGGTGATTGCCTGCCCCTGTGCACTGGGTCTGGCTACACCCACCTCCATTATGGTGGGTACCGGCAAAGGCGCGGAAAACGGCATTTTAATCAAGGGGGGCGAACACCTGGAAAAGGCCCATGCCCTCAATGCCATTGTTTTGGATAAGACCGGCACCATTACCAAAGGGGAGCCGTCCCTGACGGATGTGATCACTGCCACTGGTGAAATCAGCGAGGAGGAACTGATCCGGCTGGTGGCTTCTGCGGAAAGGTCTTCGGAGCATCCCCTGGGTGAGGCCATTGTCAAAGGGGCCAAGGAAAGAAACATGGATCTGGTGGAACCACAAAACTTTGAAGCCATCCCGGGTCATGGCATTGTGGCTGCCATTGAGGGTAAAGCGCTGTTCATCGGCAACCGCCGTTTAATGTCTTCTGAAAACATTGACATCTCCACCCTAGAAAAGAAAGTTGATGAACTGGAAGGTGAAGGCAAGACAGCTATGCTGGTGGCTGTTGACAACAAGGCCGTCGGCGTTGTGGCCGTGGCCGATACCGTTAAGGAAACCTCCGCCGAGGCCATCCAAGCCCTGCGCAGTATGGGCATTCAGGTCATCATGATTACCGGGGACAACCGGCGTACTGCCGAGGCCATCGCCAAACAAGTGGGCATTCCGCCGGAAGACGTACTGGCGGAAGTGCTGCCCCAGGACAAAGCCAGGGAAGTGAACCGTCTGAAGGAGAAGGGCCAGGTGGTGGGGATGGTGGGTGACGGCATCAACGACGCCCCGGCCCTGGCCACCGCAGACGTAGGCTTTGCCATCGGAACCGGTACGGACGTGGCAATGGAGGCCGCGGATATTACCCTGATGCGAGGGGATTTGCGGGGAGTTGCCGCCAGCATTAAACTGAGCCGGGCGACTATGCGCAACATCAAACAAAACCTGTTCTGGGCCTTGATTTATAACACACTGGGGATTCCCGTGGCTGCCCTGGGTTACCTGTCCCCTGTACTGGCGGGGGCTGCAATGGCTTTCAGTTCCGTGTCGGTGGTGACCAATGCCTTGCGATTGAAACGGTTTGATCCCTATAGGGACTTCCGTAAAGAAGAAAAAGCTACCTTCCGACTGGTGCCTGAACCGGCGCGACGCCGGGAGTAAATACCATTTACGTATCCAACGAGGGGGAACTGACATGGAATTCCTGGAAGATTCGCTCTTAGCCATCGCACTGGCAGCGGGTTTTGCCTTTGCCGGGTGGTATTATGCACGCAGGAAAAATAGAATAAAGAAATAACCATTGAAACATACCCCGTGGGCCACTGCGGGGGATGTTCTGTTAGAGGAGCAGCCGACGGTGTATTTTTTATCATCCGTTGATAAAGATTTTGCTTATAAATATCACAAAAATGTTAAACTTATGTGATATTTTTGTAAGATATGGCTGGTATGATAAGCCCAACATGAGCGACAAAACGCTGTTGATGATGTGAACATTGAGGGGTACCCCGTCTTTGACAGCCAAACAAGCGGTCCAACCATTGGTTGGCGATCAAGAAGCCCGTATATATGTTTATGAGACCACCGGCGGGGGGGCAAGCTTTATTAACCCGGTTATCAAATTAAAGCAAGGCGATATATTCCAGGCCACCTTGATTAATCAGTTAAGTGAAGATACAATTGTTCACTGGCACGGGTTACATGTGGACTGGTATATGGACGGTCATCCTTCCTATGCCGTCCCACAGGGTGCCAGCTACAAGTACCATTTTACCGTACAGAGCAGGGGCGGCACGTACTGGTATCACCCCCATCCTCATGGAATGACTGCCAGGCAGTCCTATATGGGTTTGTCGGGTTTCTTTATTGTGGAGGACCGTGATGATTTGAACCTGAGAAATTCCCTCGATCTAAAACTGGGAGAAACGGATATTCCCCTGGTCATTCAAGATAAAAGGCTGGATGAAAAGGGACAACCGGTATACCAACCCACTGAAATGGAAAAGTTTATGGGCTACGAAGGAGATGTCATCTTTGTCAACCTGACCGCCAATCCCGTTTTGGAAGTTCGGTCAAGGGTTTACCGTTTCCGGCTATTAAACGGCTCCAACGCCAGAATCTACAGGCTGGCCTTTGTAAAGGGCGGTGACAATCTGCCTATTATGTGATTGGAACCGACGGGGGCTTGCTGGATAAGCCTTATCGTACTTCGGAGATATTTGTGTCACCCGGCGAGCGGGTGGATCTTCTTTTGGATCTCAGGACCTTTGACACCGGAGAGGTTATTACTCTGAAGAGTCTGTCCTTTGACCCCATGCACCGGGAAGAGGGTGGGCACGGGGGACATGAAGGTCATGGCAGCAGCCCTGTGCAGGCTCCAAAAATTGGCAGCGGCAAGGAATTTCATATTCTTAAGCTGGTACTGAAAGACCGCATCCCCTATGACCGGACGGTCCCCCAAAGCTTATCCAGGATTGAGGCCATCAATACGTCGGGAGTAAGCATAAGGCCCATCACCCTGGCTGCATCCGGTATGCAGTGGCTGATAAACGGAATGAGCTATCAAATGGACCAATACCCCATTACCGTAAAGAAAAACACCACCGAAATTTGGGAGTTCAGAAACCAGCCCAACAGTATGCCCCATCCCATGCACCTGCACGGCTTTATGTTCCAGGTGATAGAGAGAGACGGTAGCCTGAGCAAGTTAAAAAACTGGCCGTCGATCAACTAGGCAGACTGGTCACCGATTTAGGCTGGAAGGACACCGTTTTAGTGTGGCCCGGGGAGACCGTTAGGATTGCCATTGATTTTTCTCACAACTTTGCAGGGGAACAAAAACTTTTGACCCATTGCCACGTGCTGGAACATGAGGATCAAGGAATGATGCTTAATTATATGGTTAAACGATACGGGAATAAAGGTTAACCGCAGTCTGGCCGCTTAACCTTTTTGGGGTTGCATGGTGAAGGCCATATACATAGCTTACGAAACCATGAACAATGGCTTAACAAAAACGCGGAGACATTGCCTACCAGGGGTTTGGTTTTATAGAATAAGGGAAATTTATAAACTTGGAGTACAAAACATTTCCGACGTAATTCGCAAATATTGCGATCGTCTTCGATCAGGAGGCATGAAAATTCTCCTTATTTAACTGGATAATCAACCGAATTCGTTATGCAAAACAAAAACCTTCTAAGAAAGGCGATTATTCCAATACGCCAGTTTAGAAGGGGGTATCCTTTCTATTTTGCTCTTTTAAGCGTTTGTATGTCCGCTTCTTGACGGATGGAACGAGCGGCCAGCAGGTCCAGGATTTCCGAATGGTCTTTCTGAACGATGGCAACTTGATTGAGTTTAGTTTCCAGGCGGTCGAATTTTAGATTTAACAAATCAATCTTTTCGGCCACATCGATAAATTTTTCTTCGTGCTCCTGCCAGCCGTCAAAGAGGGCCCGAATTTTATCAATGACTTCGTTTTCCATGCGAAGTTCCAGCCTATCAACTTTCGATTCCAGACGGGCCTGGTTTTCTTCTAACCTCCTATGGCCTTCCTCTAACCGCCTATGGCCTTCCTCTAACCGCCTATGGCCTTCCTCTAACCGCCTATGACCTTCCTCTAACCTTCTCTGGCTTTCTTCTAACCTGGTTTGACCTTCCCCTAATTTCCCTTGACCTTCCTCCAATTTCCCTACCCGCTGGTTCAGGGTTTTAAGTTCGCCAAGGATTTCTTTTAAAATCTCTTCCATGACTCACTTCCTTTCAAACATATTCATAAGCTATTCTACATGAATCCAGCATATACCTTCTTAAATAATCCTTAATTCCCACCTCTAACCTCCCACCTCTCACATCTCAATCAGCTGGTGCTGTTTCAGCTTTCGATAAAGAGTGGCGCGGCTGACCCCAGGGCGGCAGGCAGGTCGGTAAATTTTAACTTTCCTTCTTTAACCTGCTTTAAATACCCCAGTAGCAATTGTTTCTCGTAGTGTTTGATCTGATCCTCCAAATGAATCTGCCGGGTATGGTCCCTGCGCAATACATGGAGCAGTTTCACCTGAAGGTGTAGGGGGAGATCACCGGTTTCATCCAAAAAGATGGTGCCTCCGTCAGCCAGTTCAAACTTACCCGGGCGCCCCCATTTGCGGTCTCCCGTAAAGGCTCCCTCCTCATAACCAAACAGCTCGCTTTCCGCTCCCAACAGTAAGTTGGGCAGTATCAGAAAAATAAAATTTATGTCCAATGGGCCCAATTGCATGTTGTCACCAACCTTAGCGAATTCTACAGTACTTTTGGGTCTGTCCATTAGTTGTTAGCTAATGCTTAGTTAGCTTTTTACCCAAAAATGAAATCAGTACTAATCAAAGCGTTTTATCAAATCATGATAAAGATTATTCAGCTTTGGTCGTGATATCCTTCTGGAACCACTTCATGGAAATCTTGGTTAAAGTGCCGTCCTTTTGCATTTCGGCAATGGCCTTGTCAATGGCGTCTTTCAACTCCACATCATCATTACGGATACCGATGGCCATGGATTCTTTGGTCAACTGCTCGCCCACCACTTCAAAGGTGTCGGGACGCTTGCTCAAATAGTGACCGGCGGTCATTCACTCTCTTTTTTACCAATGCTTACTCTGATGTCGTATCCCACAAGATGCTAAAAATCATTTGCCAGGTTGTAAAGGATTTCTTCGTTAAGAATAGATAAAACACCAGGCGCTTCATACTGCCTGAGAGGAGCATACATAGATTGCATACATACACCCCCATAGTTCTTTTGCTATATGGATACGTATGCGTAACGGATATGTTCCGCCCGGGAAACAAGACCGTGAATGACAACTGTTTTCCAAGTTCGGAAGATAACTGCCAAAAATATGTTTTTTCCAACAATAGTAAACCACCGTCTTGTGACAAACGGGGGTTAAAAAATTTTCGATTTATCTCGAAAACTTTTTGTAGTTTAGCGGTTTAGCAATAGATTTCTTACCGCTTCATCGATTTTATCCTTATCAGTTACCCCTTCATGCAGCACCGGTCGCTTGTCCAGGTCCCGCAGCCCTGTTGGGATTGACCAACCGGTAAAGGCGGACAAGTCATTGAGCAGCTCAAATTCACTCTTGCCGGCAATTGCCCGGTCCCCTAAAAGGCTTTGGCGACACTGCCGTTAAATTTAAAGGGGCTGGCGGTGGATGCAACCACACTATAGGTGGTGTCCCCGGTGGCCTGACGGTATTTTTCCAGCACATGGATGGCCACGGCGGTATGGGTATCCAGCAGGTACCGGTGCTGCGCCCAGGTTTCCCGGATGGTGTCCAGGGTCTCCCGGTCGCTGGCAAAGTCTGACCAGAAATGGCTGCTTACTTTCTCCCTGATGTCCTGGTCGACGGTGTAGACACCGCCGGTCTTCAGTTCGGTCATCCAGCGGTTGATTTTATCCGCCTGCCGTCCGGTTAATTCGTAAAGCAACCGCTCCAGGTTGCTGGAGATTAAGATATCCATGGAAGGGGAGAGGGTCTTTAAAAACTTCCGGTTGCGGTCGTAGGTCCCGGTTTGGATAAACTCCGTCAGCACATTATTGGCGTTGGCGGCACAGAGCAGGCGGTGGACGGGTAGTCCCATGGCCTTGGCATAGAAACCGGCCAGAATATTACCGAAATTGCCGGTGGGGACGACAAAATTAATCTTTTCGCCCGGCTGGACGGTCCCCGTCCGAACCAAATCGGCATAGGCAGAGAAGTAGTAGACGATCTGGGGCACCAGTCGACCCCAGTTGATGGAGTTGGCAGAAGAGAGACGGTAACCCTTTTCCTCTAAAATCTCCGAGAAATCTTTGTCCCCGAAGACCTGCTTAACGCTGCTTTGGGCATCGTCAAAGTTGCCGCGGACCCCCAGGACATGCACATTTTTCCCTTCCTGGGTGACCATTTGCAGCCTTTGCACTGCACTGACCCCTTGTTCAGGATAGAAAACAATAATACTGGTGCCGGGCACGTCCGCAAAACCGTCCAGGGCTGCCTTGCCGGTGTCCCCGGAAGTGGCCACCAGGATGACAATCTCAGAAGTCTCCCCGGTTTTCTCCATCGCCCTGACCAGGAACTGGGGCAAAATCTGCAGGGCCATATCCTTGAAGGCGCAGGTGGGACCGTGCCACAGTTCCAGCACGGCGGTATCCGGCGTAAGGGGCTTCACAGGAGCCACCTCGGGTGTATCAAACTTGTCCCCGCCGTAGGCAGCTTCCACGCAACGGGTCAAGTCTTCTTCGGTATAGTGGGTCAGGAATGACTTCAGAATCAATACGGCCCTTTCGGTATAGGAGAGGGGGATAAGGTTTTGCAGTTCCCTATCCGTCAAGGTTACTTGTTCTATGGGCACAAACAGACCGCCATCGGGGGCAATGCCTCTCTTAATCGCTTCAGCGGCAGAAACTGCAGGAGAATTGCCGCGGGTACTTTCATACTTCATAAAACAGCCTCCCTAGATTATCACTGAATCATATAAATACTTACATTAAACTACAAAACGACCTCTTAGTAAAGATAAAACCAGGCAGAAAATACAACACCAATAATTGTGAATATTTTTAAAAAATTTTGACTTTGACAAAAACCTACATTTTTATTAAAGGTTTTTTATCTTTTATTGTTGAATTGCCTCTAAACATTGACCCCTAAAAAAGTGGTGTTAATTTGCTTGGGAAGTTTCGTCGTAAAATTTTTCCCTTACACATTACGAAGAAATTTTACCTGTGGATGATCCTCCTGATTTTTGTCCCCGAATATTGTCCTCGGCGTTTTTTCTTTTGCCAGTTTTTTGGAGGAAAGGGAGCACTGCAAATGCGGGGAGGTAACCGTAAAAACCTTGTCGGACGGAGAAGAGGTGATCCTGGCCGTCAGGGACCCGGGAGAGGGAGAAGGTATTGAACCGGCTGTGCTGAAGAAACTGGGAACCCCCTTTTTTACCACCAAGGAAAACGGCACAGGATTGGGGCTTTCCACCTGTTACAGCATCGCTACCAGGCACCATGCCGGCATCAAAATCCAAACAGGATCCGGGGGAACGACTTTTTTTGTAAGGTTAGGATGCAATAGATGTTAAACATAATAGGAATATGTTTATTTTAGGCCGGAAAAATTCTGGCCTGATTTTTTAACTGTAACATTGGATTAAGCTTGTGGTTTCTAAACACACGGTAATTTTTCGGCATTTTTTGCTCTCTTAAGGCAAAAATAAATAAGGACAGGCAGGTGAGAGTATTGATGCCAATGATTATGGCGCTGGTCTTTTTACTGTTCTGTAATGTATGCCAGGCTGCAGAACCAATGGGCCGCATCGCCGTCGATCCGGGACATGGCGGTTATGATCCCGGGGCCATGCGGGATGGGATCATGGAGAAACATCTAAATTTAGAAATTGCCGAGGAGATTGCCATGATTCTAAAGGAAAACAACGTAGAGGTCCTGTTAACCCGGCAGGGGGACTATAATCATGCCATTCTCGGCCTGCATAAAAAAGAGGCCAAAAGGTACGACTTTCAGCGGAGGGCGGAGATGGCCAAACAATTTGGGCAGATGCCATGGTCAGTATTCATGTGAATGTTGGGCCGGGCAGGTGTATCGGTCCGGAGGCCTTTTACTATGGTAAGTCAGTCCAAGGGAAAGTGCTGGCGGAGTGCATCCAGAAGGAACTGCACCGGATTCCTGAAATAAGGAAACGCACCATTAAGACCGGCAGGTATTATTTATTGACTCATACCAGCATGCCCTGCGTCATTGTGGAAACGGGGTTTATCAATAACCCGGCGGAAAGAAAAAAGCTGTTGGATAAGAAATACCAACAGGTATTGGCCCGGGCCATCTCCCAGGGGATTCTGGAATACCTGAGGGAAAAAGAAAATATTCCGCAAGAGAAAAAAGGTTTCGGCCCCTTATTCACATTTTTCGTTACATTACAAAAGAAGGTGAGCTGACATGGGACGTTACCGGTGGATTATGTACCTGGTTCTTATCAGCATGATCATCAGCATTGGCTATGTGGTTTTAGGAAGACTGCTTACCCTGGCTTAAAGGAGATGCAATCATGCCAAACAATAACGCAAAGGGCCAGAGGGAAATAAACTCTGCCGTCAGGAAAGAAGATGGAGAAATAATCGGTTTCCAATTAAAGGACCATCATTTCATAGATTATCAAACCGCTTTGTCGGAGGCGAAGAAAGGCAAGCTCGTAGGTATTAATCTGTATCCTGATTTTGTCAAGACTGTTACCGGTAAGGGAGAACAAATTGGCTTGCTAAAAAGGTTGGTGAAGTTTTTCTCCGGAAAATAAACAAAATACCCGTTGGAAATATTCTTGGGCAGGAAACAAGCCTGATGTTTTCCGGCAAAACGGTACACCGACAGGGAAATATGGTGAATATCGAAGAAATTTTCGCTTTCCCTGGCAAACACCACCTGTGCACAGAGGTCTATGCTTTCTTCCTTTGGCTCCGGCTCCGCTGGACATTTATCTTGGACAAGGGGTTTAAATTTATGACTGGCATTAAAAAACACATCCTCTTTAAACATAGTAAAAACAACCATCATTTTGGTTTCAAAATCACGGGAAATTCCATTTCCTACATAATATGTTTTTTAAGGAAAAAATGCCAAATATTTAGGTAATAGCTAATATTTGCCGGGCAAGAACGATTAAAATAAGTAAGCGAACACAACAAGTGCGTTCGCTTGACAGGGTTAGTAATGCAACCTAAATGTGATTCGTTATAGATCTGACTCCTTCTGCAGCTTCTTTGCAAAATCATCCAGGGCCTCTAATTTGTACTTTTCGATATCCGGTACCAGGGTGGATTCAACCTCCCGGGCCATGGTATCGACCTGGTCGTTCCGGTGCGGCACATCATTGATTAAGTTTTTCACTCTGCAGTTGGAGCCGCTTTCAATCACTTTGGGGTCACTGTGACCCCTGTGACCCGGTTGACGATTGTGATCCATGCGATCCGTGTAATCCCGTTGACGGCTGTGACCCCTGCGATCCCTGTTAAACTTGGGTGATTGTTTCTCTATAAAGGATCGCCGGCAGTTGAATCAGGTCAAAACAATAAACCTGCTGAATTTCTCATCAATGGGAAGTTGAGCGGGTTTATTTGTGTCTTACGCTGGGCCAACCTGATTTCCATGTACAGGCACCAATAGAATTTTTACCCATACAGGGGCGGCAGGTATGATTTAACAGAACCTCCTGTCGACAAGGCAGAGCGGGAGGAGCATCTGGTTCGAGGAAAGGAGCTTCATAGTGCAGCCCTGGCCGGCGATAAACATGCAGCAGGATGGCCTCCAGTTTCTTTAAAAAAACATTGATAACGACCCCAGTGACCGGCTGTCCCAGGCCTATTATGCCGACTGCGTTTCAATGATCGGGCGGGACAGTACCGACCACCGGGAATTGTTTTCCCATGCCATCAAAGCTATGAAAAACTTTGATGAAGCTGTCAACTATAGCCCCGATGATATTGAGATCCGCCTGCTGCGGGCCAACCACAGTCTAAGGCTGCCGGAAGCATTCTTCTGCCGAACAGCGACTGCAATAACTGACCTGGAATACCTGGTTGAACGGTACCAAAAGGATCGCGGAATTTTTTCCATAGAAACCTACTGGCAGGTTCTCTACGATCTGGGCAGGGCTTACGAGCGTTTGGGCATGGAAAAAGAATGCGCTGCAGCCTGGGAAACACTCCTGTCCCTGAACCCGGATGCAAAATACAGAGAACTGATCCGGATGTGATCCGGGGATGAAGCTGTCTTAAGCAAGAGATTAAGAACCCGTCAAGATGAATACACAGAGGGCTTCAGGCTGCATGACCTGGGGGTGGCCGGTAACAGGAAGGCGACCCAACTAGCCCCGGAGCTATGGAAAAAAATTTACGAAAAGAACCCCGAGGACCCCACCGCTGAAGCTTATTACGGCAGCTGCCTGGCGCTGGAAGCAAGGAATTCTACCAATACCGGCAATCGCCCCTTTCTCATCCCGGCGTGGAACTGCAAAAAATTCTGCTGCTTGATATTTCAGACAGGGAAAGGGCCAAAATCCTGGGCCAAAATATCCGGCATCTCTTAAACCTTGCTTAAAGGAAGGAGGCAGCACAATGAACGACCAGGAAAAGCTGAACAGGTTGAACCAGTTACTGGAGTATTGTAAAGCCTCGGCCTTTTACCGGGACCGTATACAGGAGCAGCCCCTGGGTTCCCTGGAGGAATTGAAAAAAACCAAGGAGGATTTGCGGAACCAATCACCCTTTGGGCTGCTTTGTGTCCCCCGTGGTGAACTTTACCAGTACCACGAGTCCTTCGGCACCACCGGCCTCCCGGTATCGGTTTGGCTGACCAGGGAAGACTTTGCGACCTTCACCAATGAACTGGTCGGGTTGGGTGTTCACTTTAACCGGGAGGATACGGTACTGGTGCGTTTTCCCTATTCCAGCCATTGCTCACGCCACCCATGCGGCAGCGCTGTCTGGAAGTTCGCGGGCGCCAGGAGGACACCCTGACAGTGGGGAACCGGGTACTGGATATCTGGGACCTGCAGGAAATTGTCTCTGCTCTTTCCTGCCGCCGCTTCTGGGTGGCTGGCCCCGGCCCACAGGGGCTGCACCTGGTGATCGAGGAGGAAAAGCCCGGCGATTCTGTGAGTGACAATCAACTGCAGGTATTGGAGGATGTGTATAAAGTCAAGATCAAGATCGAAATTGTGTCCAGGGGGACGCTGTACAACCGGGCAGAACTGCTTTCCCTGGGTGTGGTGGGAAAACCCCGCTATATTTATTCGGAACAGGAAATAAAAGAAAAGGCTTACATCCATTCTTCCAGATTGTAAAGTTAAACTAAATTCAAGTCAAGAACCGTCCCCACTTGAATTAATGCTGGGGTGGCCCGGGCCCTGCTCCGGGCCATTATCAAAGAATTACGCTAAAAAATACAAGAACTAAAAAGTGCCGGCCTTTCGATTTTGCTGGTGGAGCAAAATATCCAGGCGGCTCTGCAACTCGGACCGGGTTTATATTATGAGCAAAGGGAAAACAGTCTATAAAGGAACCGCAGCACAGCTGCAGAATAAAGAGGAAATCAAGAAACGTTTTCTTATGTTATAGAGTGGAGTTGGCGGAAAAAATGGTTGGGAGGAGAAGACTTCCAACCACTTTTTCTTTTAGCCAGGAAATTATGCTTTTTGTAAACTGTGGATAACTTTTGGAGCGAATTTTGTTTTTCTACCCATACAAAATAACTTAATAACTTAAGTACCAGGTACCTTTGTTCCCCGGGGKTTTTTCATGCCTGCTTCCAGTCACGGCTATACATTGTTGGTTCACAATTTGCCGGAAAATATTGCTAATTTTCCTCAGAGTGGTTGATACAGAAGTTTTCCTTTTTCAATTTCATAATTTGTTCAGTGCTTACCAGGTAATCCGTATATTGTCGGATTACGCTGCATTTAAGAATTGGCGGTTCAAGGATTTTCTGGCCCAATATTTCCGACCTGAGTAAAATTTCAGCTTCGTTAACCCCCAACAGTGAACGCATGCCGGTGCTGCTGCTGAAACGGGGGTTAATTTCGAAGATGTAGGGCTTTCCTTCCAGCAGGCGTGATTGAAAGTTGCAGGGTCCGTATGGTTTTAAAACCCGGGCCACCTCTTTGCAGTAATTGGTAATTTCGGTGAAATCGTCAAAGTCAGCAGCGATGGTCATACCATCCTGTAAATATCTTTTTAAAGTGATGCCGGACAGAACGTTACCCTTTGCCCCGGTGCAGATGCCCGTGGTAAATTCTCCAAGGTCTCCCGGTAAATACTGCTGCAGAACGATGTCTTTTTTGCCGGTGATTAGGGAGTTAAGTTCATTTAAACTGTTTACTGTATATAAATCCTGTGACCCGGCGCCGCGCCGGGGTTTCACGATGATTGGAAAATGCACGGCTTCAATAAAAGCATCTATTTGCTCCCAGTCTTCCGGGTAACGGAGGGTGCGGGGAAAATAAAACCCCTGTTCCTTAAGGAAATTAACGGTATGCCATTTATCACAGCATATTTCTAAGACACCCGGTGGATTAACAAATACCCTGGCCCCGGTGTTCTCTTCAATTTGGGCCTTATGATTGCTAAAAAAGGATATTTCCTTGGAGGAAGCAACAAAAATCGCGTTAATATTTTCCTTCTCAATAATATTTGATAATTGCTTTAAATATTGTTCCTCCTGGTGCACCGGTGGTACGATATAGCCGCGGTGGGCCAGGTGCAGCCCCAAAGTCCTGGGATTTATATCGCAGGCCACCAGTTTTAGAGCCAAGTCCGATTTTAATAACGATTGAATAATGCAACGCCGTAAAGGGAACCGGACCCGGAGATTAATACATGAATCTTTTTCATACAACCACCTGCTTCGTTAGATAATCCTTACTTTGAGGCCCGCAGTTAAAAATCAAATCCACTGCCGACAAACCGGGTATAAAATTGCCCCATAACTGGGGGTATACCGGGTGTTCAAATTCCTGATATACCAGACGAATGTTATTTCTCTCAAAGTCCATTTCGTCATTATAGGCCCGCGCTCCGGTTCCCGACAGGTAAATGTCGGCGTTAAAATACTTGCAGATATTGATGATTCTGGTCCCTTTGCTGCCTGTGATCCCCGAAATCTCAGAGGACAGTACCAGGGGAGTTTTAATTTCCAGTACTTCCCGCATGACATGGATTAACCGTAGGTTCAGTTGGGCCAGCTTTTCGCCGGGATTGGAATAAATGGATAAAAAAAGCTCTTCATACTTCTTCCAGTAGGGAGACCGGACATAGCAGGTATGCAAAGAACCCCAATGGTTTTTATGCCACATACTGTCTTTAGCGATGGTTACATCTTTAATTAAACAGTGCTTGTCGCTTCTGTTTCGCGGCACGCTTAACAATCTGGCCCCCTCCGGTCCCTTTATTTTGTTTTTGTTGGTAATTTCGCTTCTCGAGTGAACTACATCGTCCAGGATTACAAATAAATCGCAGGATATCATTTTATGAAAATATCCGAGCCAGGGCAGGTAATTCGGTTGATGGCCGCTGATAATCACCGTTGCAACCCCCTTTAATCAACGAATTTAACGGTAATTATTAATTGTTTCTACAATGGTTGATAAGTCGATTTCGTTAAGGGCCGGGTGCACCGGGATAGAAACACAGCTGTTTGCTAAGATCCCCGCTGCCGGCCAGGTGCCGGCGCTGTACGGTTTATTCCGGTAAGACGGCTGGGCCGGAATAATCAGCGGGTAATGAATGCCGTAGCCGATTTCCTTTGCAGTCAGGTAACCGGTGAAATGGTGCCGGTCAGCTACCCTGAGTGTATATTGGTGGTAAACGTGCGTCCTGTCAGGTGGCGCCGGCGGTTTTTGTACCAGTGGGTTGACGATGAATTCGTCATAGAATTTTGCGTGCTTTCTTCTTTTTTCATTAAGCGTTTCTAATTTTTTTAGCTGCTCCAGTCCGATGGCGGCATGGATATTGGTCATGCGGTAGTTATATCCCACTACTTCATGGCAGTACCGCCTTCGCTGTCCCTGGTTGACCAGCATTCTGGCTTTTTCTTCAACGGCCGGGTCATTGGTGATAACCATGCCGCCTTCTCCGGCGGTCATATTTTTGGTCGGATAAAAACTAAAGGCGGCAGCTTTGCCAAAGTTACCGACCTTCTGTCCACGGTAAGCAGCGCCGTGGGCCTGGGCGCAGTCTTCCAGGACGATGAGGTTATGTTTATTTGCCACTGCCATGATTTCAGACATATCTGCCGGCAGTCCGAAAAGGTGCACCACCAACACCGCCCTGGCATCCGGGTGATTTTTCGCCGCAATTTCCAGTTGGGCGGGGGAAAGGTTACAGGTTACCGGGTCAATGTCAACAAAAACCGGCGTGGCCCCGGTATAGAGAATTGCATTGGCAGTGGCAATAAAAGAAAAGGGAGTGGTGATCACCTTATCTCCTGCACCGATACCCAGTGCATCCAGCATTACGTGCAGTGCCGTTGTACCGGAAGAAGTGGCAACGGCATAGGAGGAATGATTATAGCGCATAAATTCCTCTTCAAATTCATGCACATAACCGCCTGCAGCAAGCATGCCGCTGCGCAAAACCTCAATAACCCTGTCTTCCTCTTCTTTCCCCAATAAAGTTTTTGCGTGAGAGATCACCTTTAATAGCCCCCCTTAAGCTTGCTGCATTAACTTATGACACATCCTGATATTGGCTTTATGTCCTGTTCGAATACCAATGAAGTGCCCTTTAACCGGCTGACCCAGGGTAGAAATATCCCCCAGCAGGTCCAAGATTTTATGTCTGGCCGGCTCGTTGTTCCATTGCAAATGTAAAGGCCCCGAAGAAATAACCAGGCAATCATACAACCCTTTTCCAATTAATTTGACAACCTCGTCATACTCATAATCCATAATATAGGACCGGGCCGGCGCAAGCCCGAAATAAACTCATGACTATCATCCAAAACAAAATGAGCTAGTTGCGTGGGCAGCTGCTTGCCGGGGTAGTCAAGCAGATAAGTCAGGGTAAGTCGTGGGGCGGGCAAAGCCAGTAGAACACGGTCATAACGGACACCGTCGTAATAAAAGGAGTCAAACAAACATTGCGACTCACAGACAGCAAAATATTTTTTGGGTACGTTTTGGGAAACCGGCTCTGCCTTTAAGAGCGCCTCAACAAAATCCCGGCTGCTGAAGCTACTGACCACCGGAATGTAAGGACTGTCCAGGTGAATCCTGATGTTGTCCAGCCCCAGCCCGGCTATGGCAGCTAAAAGGTGTTCGGTATGTTCGATCCGAATATCGTTTTTAACCAGTGAAGTCCAGCGGGAATCGGTACAGGCATATTCCGGCCGGCACCGGACCTCCGGTCGCCAGGCCAAGTCTTCCCGGACAAAGACAATACCGGTATCGGGCGGAGCCGGTTGAAATGTTACAGTGGTATAGGTCTGGCCGGTAATGGCGATACCGGCACACCGGGTTGCATACTTGATGGTTTTTTGCATATTTGTCCCTACCTTAAGCCGGTAAGCCGGAGTATTTGTGCAGCGCGATAGTTGTAGGTATTGAAGTAGGAATAGACTTGACTCTGACCCTTCAAAGCGATTTTCTTTCTCTTTCTTTCGTGCCTCAAGTAGTAATCCAGCAATCGCAAGGTCTCATCCGCTGACCGGGAGACCACCAGGTGTTTTCCCGGTCTAAATTTTTCCCGGACGGCTTCGGTATCCACTGTCAGAAGAAACCCCCGGCGCCCAGGATTTCATAGGTTCGCGAGGTTAACTCGTTGGTTACGTTTTGAAAACCGAGAACGATTTTAGCGGAACTGTAAACATGATTGGTTTTCAGGTACGGCAGTTTACCCCGCAGGTGGTAGGCATCTACGTCAAACCCGACAATATCGGGGTCCAGAGTATCCCAGCGGCCGCCCCAGATCACCACGTCATAGCCATTTTCCACCAGGGGTTTTAATAATATCTGTGCACTGTCCCTACGATAGGAACTCCAGGTTATGCCGGCGGTGGCCACCAGGGCGATATCGCACTTGTATTCCTCTTTTGGCATGGCAGGGCGGTGGAATTCCGGATTGCATGCCCAGGGCAGGTAGTGGGCGGCATAGCCAAGTTCCCGGTAGAAGGGTATCGATTCCCGGTCGATGGTGAAGATAAAGTTTGGGTGGGTGGCTTCAATATAGGGTAATGACCATTCATCGGTCCAGCGAGGATCTTCCGTTGCCCAGTAGGCATGTTTTACCCGGTGTTTTTTTATGAGCTGTCCTAAAATTTTCAGTTTTCTTTTGGTATGAATTTTGGTCCAGCCGGCCGTTACTACCAGATCCGGCCGGTTTTTCCTCAGCACCCGGTCCAGTTCTTCCTCCACGATGTCGTTTAATACGGTGACCTGACATCCCTGCCTCTGAAAACCGGGGGGCAGGCCCAGTAAATACTGAGGATCCGTTTCGATAAAAAGAATTTTCACAAAATCACCTTCTGTTACAAATCTAGAGAATAGGTTTCTCTCAAAACACCCCGACCGCCAAACTTTTCTTTAAATCTAAAGAGTCCCTGGTTGACAAACTTTCCTTTGTTTTCAGTGGAGATGCCCCAGTCCAGGTAATGGTAACCTCTTTCGATTCCCCAGTTGATTAATCTGTAAAATAACAGGTCCAATGAACGCAGGTGCTGGTATTCACTGTTATTAGCGATGTAGAAACAGTTGATAACCCGGCTGTTGAGCAGAAAGGCTACCACCCCGCTGATCATGTCTTCCTCATAATAGGCTGCAAACAGCTTGATGGATTGAGGGTATCTTTGCGTCAGATCCACGATTTCCGGTAATGTATGGGTGGGATGGGTTTTATGCCGCTGTTTGAGATTATTTGTCAATATGTTCCGAAAAGTTTTGTAGTCACTGCTTTCCTTTATGGTAACTCCCAGTTTTTCAGCCTTGTGCCTATTCCTTTGTGCGCTTTCGGCCATGTAGTGTGTTTTGAAGGGTGTTTCTTTTAGCGGCAGGGCTGTAGCCAATTCCGTGCTGCTAAGGGAAAAACCGTAATAACGTAAGGCAAAGTCGATTTCATCACAGGGCCAACAATGATAAATACGGGGGACCATTTTAAGTTCTATAGAATGAAAGTTGTTAGCCTGACAGTGTTCAATCAATATAGGGACCAGGGCCAGTGCTCTGGCAGTATTAAACTTCAGGTCAATAACAATTCCCCCGTGAGAGGCTCCCGGATAAGAGGAAAGCAGACGTTTTTCTCCATTATGTTTTATAGCGCCCGGAATGACAGCCGTTAATTGATCGTGCTCGTCATAAACCATCAGGGAATGATCCATAAACCGATTCCGGGGGTGATAGTTTAAAAAATGGCGCTGCTGCATAAATGTGCCGTTTCTGGACTTGATAACGAACTCATCCCACCGGTCTTTCAAGTCTTCATCATAAACTTTAATTCTCATCATGATCACCGCCGGGCTTAGTAAAATAACGTCTTGATCCGTTATTTAAAAGAGATTGCTCGATTAAATCCATTACCTTCATAACCCAGGTAATATCGCCGAACCCGGTTCTGGGCACGGAGTCTGATTGAATACAGTGGATAAAGTGTTTGCACTGGACGGTTAACGGAGGGATTTTTTCCAGGTTAGGCAAAGTAATGTCACCGTTATAGGGTAGCAGCGTTAATTTAAAATCATCCCGGGTATCGTCAAGAATGGCTACCAGCTTGTTGCCCGCAACAACCGTTTGGCGTTTTTTCTGTGGGTAAAGAGAGTTAGCATGAATTTGCACGTACAAGTCATCGGGAAATTCCATGGATATGGTTATCAAATCATGGATGCCGTCCTGTAAGAAGCTTTTTCCCTGTGCGGCTACCCACACGGGATTCTTGTTAACCAGATATCTAACAATGGAAACGTCATGCACAGCCAGGTCCCAAAGGACATCACTCCGAATTCTAGCTAGGCTGGTTCGATCTAATAAAATGTATCTCAGCTTCCCCAGTATTTCCTGGCTTACATATTCATGGAGTTTCATCACAACCGGGTGGTATTCCATCAGATGGCCGGCCATTAAAAGAGTATTCTTCTTTTGTGCCAATGTAATCAATTCAGCCGCTTCACTATATGACAGTGTGATTGGTTTTTCTACCAGTACGGCCTTGTTGCGTTCTAAACAGTTTACCGCTATGGAAAAGTGAGTATGTGGTGGAGTAGCAATGATTACGCCGCTCAATTCGTCATCCTTTAACAAGTCCTGACAATCTTTGGTTGTCTTTAAGTGGGGATGGAATTGTTTGACTTTCTTTAGGACATCGTCATTTAAGTCGCAAACAGTTAAAATCTTTGCTTCCGGTATTGAATTTAAAGTATTTAGATAATTAAACCCCCAGTTGCCACAGCCAATTAAACCGAGTCCAATCATTTTTCCTACCCCATTTAAAATTAATTATCCGAGTAAATATATTGTAAAATATGAAAAATTATGGAAAAAGGTGCATGGGGATTTTTGTTCTTTGTCGAAATTAAAAAGTGGGCTGAAGTTCTTTAAACATTGCTGATGGGTTAGCTGCTTTGATCGTTCATGTATAAAGCTATGGTGGTAAATTTCACAAGTGTTTATATTTATCTGAACGGAAATTATATAAAAGTACATCAAATAATTCTTTGGGGGTTTTCAAAATGTATATAAAAAGCTGTTCCAGATCAGTTAGGAGCACTTTATTATTGTTAGCAGTCCTTTTATTTGTTCTCACCGTACCGGTTTTTGGAGCAGCAGAAGCGGGTCCACCCAAATATGTTTTTTATTTTATTGGTGACGGTATGGGCATTGCCCAAAGACAGTCAGCGGAGTACTTTAAGCAGGTCCAGGAAGGTAACCCCGATGCAAAGTTACTTATGAACACCTTCCCTGTAGCCGGTTTAATCACCACTCATTCGGCCAATGATACGCTGATAACTGACTCAGCAGCAGCAGGCACTGCCCTGGCTACCGGTTTTAAAACCTTAAACGGTATGCTTTCAAAGCTGCCGGACGGGAAAAATGTAAAAACTCTGGTGGAAGCAGCGGAAGAAAAAGGAATGGCCACCGGGATCATATCCACCACCAGGCTAACTCATGCCACCCCGGCTGCTTTTGCCTCGCATAATGTAAGCAGAGACAATGAAAATGAGATTGCAGAGGATTTGCTTGACAGTGGAGTGGATTTCTTAGCCGGCGGCGGCTATGGACAATTTGTACCGAAAAACGGCCCGCTTAAATCCAATAGAAAGGATAACAGAAATTTATTAGAAGAATTTAAGAACAAAGGGTATAACTTATTTGTTACAGAAAATGAAGTAACAAATTTTAAAAATTATCAGCCTGACAATCCGCAAAAGGTACTGGCCTGCTTTACCTATTCCTACCTGCCTTATGAAATTGATCGGGTAAACAGCAAATCCCCTTTACCCAGCCTGGCTGAGATTGCAGAAAAGGGCATTGAAGTGCTGTCTAAATACCAAAAAGGTTTTTTCATGATGGTGGAAGGCGGCAGGATAGACCTTGCCTGTCAGATGAACGATGCACGAAGAAGCATCCAGGAAACACTGGCCTTTGATCAAGCAATTGCCAAGGCTTACGAGTTTTATAAAAAATATCCAAATGAAACTCTAATTTTAGTTCTTGCTGACCATGAAACCGGTGGCATGGCTTTAGGTTATGGTACGAATGGGTTTTTAAATATTAAAACATTATTAGATGCTACTAATTATAAAAAGGATTATGTGAAACACTATACCGGGGATAGGATTGCCTACTTTACGTACATTGAACAAGATTTAGGTCTGATTAACCTAAAAGAGGATGAAAAAGCAAAAATTGAGAGGGCCATGGATGGGGTTGAAAAAAGTGGTGACCAACTACAAATATATATTGCAATACAAAATGTACTGTCAAACAGAGCGGGTATTGCCTGGACAACCTTGGGACACACAGGATCATGCGTTCCTATCTCTGCTGTAGGTGTAGAGGCGCAAAAGTTTGGGGGTTTTAAGGATAACACAGAAATTGCCAAAACTCTGGCGATTTTGATGAATTTTCATCTTAATTAAAGAACTGAAAGGACGGTTTCTAATTATTAATAATCATAACCTGTATGTAGAGTTACCCCCTGCAGTCAGGGGTTTTTTTGTTGGGTTAAAACCTCAAATATTACATTTTTTAAAACAATTTGCTTTGTTTTTCCATAGGTTGTATAAGTAAAAAACATAGTCTCATGTCACACAACTTCGATGAGAGGAAGGAAGCTCAATGACTCAGGCACAAAGAGAAATATGGTTTGACGGGAGGGTAGTACCCTTAGAACGACAGGATATTTGGGGTTTAGTGAACAACTCACCCATTAAAAGGGTGGTGGTAACGGTGGAGCAGAGCAGGGAGGGCCACTACCCCCACAAGACAGAGTTCGTCACCGAGATTTAAAATGAAGCAGATCTGGCCGGCATTCCCGAAAGGGAAATCGTATTTTCGGAGCGCCAGGAGGCTCCTGAGCCACAGGGGTTGTGAGCTAATAGTTCACCTGGCGGCTTCCACTACGCTGGCGCCAGACCCCACCCGAAAGGAATTGGTTTCCTCGGTGGAACATGCCATCCGCCTGGGGGCAACGGCGATTTCTACGCATGTGAACCTGGCTGCAAAAAATGAAGCCCACATGTTAAAGGATCTGGGGTGGATTGCCCGGGGAATGTGATCTGTGGGGAATGCCCCTGCTGGCTATGATGTACGTCAGGGATGGCAGTAAGGAAAGCGAGTACGATCCTGTTAAGATCAAACACGCAGCCAGGGTGGCGGAGGAAGTGGGAGCGGATATTATTAAAGTCTACTATACCGGTTCACCGGCAACCTTTGCCGAGATTACCGGCTCAGTAAAGGTACCGGTGGTCATTGCCGGCGGCCCTAAGATGGACTCCACTACTGATTTATTAACCATGATCGCCGACTCTTTGAAAGCAGGGGGTACCGGTGTATCTACAGGCAGAAATGTGTTTCAGGATGCAGACCCGATGCGGTTGAGCGGAGCAATACGGCGGTTGCTTGATAGTGATGATCCCGACAGGCTGTTATTGGAAGCACTAACGGGCAAAATCAAAAAAGCAGCTAAGGGAGATAACCCGGCAGAGGATATTCCCAAAATCGTCCAGGAGTTTGTCAGTCACTACATGTCAAACATTCCTCACAAGAAGAAGTAGTTTACTGGAGTGGTAATCGATGGAGAAGATACTTTGCCAGGAATGCGGCAGAGAGATCGTTGAAGAGGATTTTTACGAAACCTGTAGAGTTTGCGGCAAGTTGTTCTGCCTGCTCTGCATCAAGTCCGACGGTGCAAAGTACAGCTGTATGGAGTGCATTGTAAATCATTAAAGCCCCGGCAGGGGCTTTTTCTATGCTCGCGTACAGGCACAAAACACAATATTATCCATAAAATATTGGTATAGTGTTTTTCAAATTTATCAAGCCTGTTTCCTTGGGCCTGGGGGAGGAGGAAAAAGCATGTTTAAAATGAATTCCTGGAAGAAACCCCGTTTTTTTGACCTGCCAAATTTTTACCTTGAAAGACCCGGTCAAAGTGAAGGGGATGGGTCTCTACAGGAAATTTTTGATAAGGCAAAACTTTCGGTTAACCAGGGTGTGGCAGGGGATGTACAAGCGGCTGAAAAGGCCCTCGAAGTACTGGCAGACCTTAGACTGCGAATTGAAGTAAATAATCTGGTGGAGGCTTACTACGGATGCGCCATGGCCCTGCTGGGCCGGGAAGACGGTAACTCCCAGGAGAGTTGGGAGAAAGCCATGGAAGGTCTGAGAATCCTGGATGAGGCAGTTTCCAACGAACCCGATAATACTGAAATACGCACCTTGCGTGGTTCTGTAAGCCTGAAGCTGCCGGAGACGGTTTTCCACCGCACGAAAACCGCCATTGAGGATTTTAATTATTTGGCAGCCAGATATGAATTGGATGCAAGTGTATTTTCCGAGGAGTGTTACTGGCAGGTTCTTTATGATCTGGGAGCAGCCCATAACAACCTGGGCGAAGCCCGAGAGGCTGAGTCCATCTGGAACAAACTTTTATCCCTCAACCCGGATGGTAAATATAAGGATCTTATCAATCCGCAGCATGTAACGGAAAGCGATTTACCCGCAGAGTCCGTTCCCGGGCTTGAGCCAGTCGAGACGGAGGGCCGCCAGGACCTTAGTGACTGGTTCAATGCCTGGGAAAATGATGCCCTAACCAAGACGGATGAATTACCTGAGAATGATCAAGACAACTTTATTCTCCTACCGGCAGACGATGATCAGGAAACAAACGAACTGCGGGATTTCATCAATCAAGAGAGCGATGCCTGGGGATATGACACCCGGGATAAGTTCGATATTCCACCGGATGACGACGATGAGAACAAGGTCGATGTGTGGGCACAGGATGAGCAAGACGAGATAAAGGATCAGGTAAGCGAGGAAATACTTTCAGCGGTGGATATAAAAACCGGAAGGAGACCTTCCTGGAGGGCTTCCGGCTGTACGAGTTGGCTCTGGCCGGTTACAGGGAAGCCACCAGGGCAGCCCTTCGGCTGTGGGAAGAAATTTATCAGGGGGATCCTCAGGACACCATCGCCCAGGCTTATTACGGCGGCTGCCTGACACTGGAAGCAAGGAACGCCGGCGTCAACGACATGACTTTCCGGAACACTGCTGAAGGGCTAAAACTGGTCAGGGCGGTGGAAAGAGAGGCAGGTAACCTCAGGCTGCGCTATTTGCGGGCTTACTTAACCTATAACGCACCGGATGATACCTTCCGTATGAACGAACAGGCCATTGAGGATTTTGTCTACTTAAAACAGACCTACGAAGAAGATAACTACTCCTTTGACACCGAACTCTATCACCAGATCCTGTATGATCTCGGTCTGGCCTATATGCGGGCCAACGAACTTGAACAGGCAAAGGAAGTTTGGTCCCAGCTTTTACAGGTATGTGAAGATCCCAAGTATAAGGAATTGTTAGAAGAAAAGGGACAGTAATTCGTTACCTCAGAGTGTTATATAATTTTTTTGTGGAGGCAAGTGCTTCCACTTTTGCTTTTTAAAAAGGAAAGAATAGGGAGATTCCTCCAACTTATTGACTTATTCTGTTACGTAGTAGCTAAATGTCGCAACATAACACAGATAAAATGGCCCCTCGATTATTCGAGAGGCTATCTCTTTGTAGACAGAGGCAGGTAAATTTATCGATTTACCTGCCTTTATACCCCATAGTGCCTGGCCTTTAAGTCTTTGATTCCACTCTTTCTGGCATTATTTCGGGTCATCGCATTCATCATTAGTTTCACCAGCCAAGGGGGCAGGGGTATTGTCGATCGATCCTCTAAAGCTAAAGTTTCAACCCCCTCAGACCGCCCTTTACTATTTTTTCAAAACTGTGATTTTGGATTAAATTACACCTAAGACTTTTCGTAGGTTTAGCTGCCGGGGTCGGCTGCGGCACCGGAATAGAGGTGCAGGACTGTACATTTATAACCTCCACCGTGGCACACGGATAGTTGCGGTTTTCCATCCAAGATCATCCCTTTAGCTCAATTTTTACCATAATATTTAAGTCTGAGAGTAAGTATTACCTTAACTGGGCTGAGAGTGGTTGAAGTTGGTACCTGAATGTGAACCCCCATTGGCAAAAATGGAGGTCTTGCACTTTAATGAAAAAAATTGGCTGCCTCTTGCTTGTCACCGATTAATCGCAGGGTCAATACAATGGTAGCAACAATCTATGGGTTAAGACGAGGCAAGTTTAGATAAATCAACCTGTTTAGGAGGCGATCGCTTGAAAGGAACCATTGAAGAAATTTGGGAGGTCGTGGACGAGATGGTAGATGAAAAAATCTATACCATCCTGGAGGATGAAGTGGAGCGGGATGAAGCAGATCGGGATCAACCGGCAGATTGCCTCGAGGAAGAAGGGCAAAAGGAAATAGAGACAGGCCAGGATATGGACGAGGGAAACCATGAGGATGACATCGCTTGGGATCCGAATAGAGATAGTATGGATTACTGGATGCAAGAGTTTGATAATATGGTAAAAGATTACAAGCCTGTGACAAAAACAATGTCTGAGTTCAAGAGAAAGCTGGGTAAACCAAAGACTTTGCTGGTGGCCGGTGGGGGCGTGGCGGCGTTGGGCTTGGCCATGGTGGGAGTGGTTGCCGGGAAAAAGAACAGAAGCCGTTCGGTTGTCCACACATTACCCGTGAAAAGCCAACCTGAAAGGAAAGAAGAACCATTGCCCTCACCTGCGCCTCCGGAACAAAGGACTCCTCCCCCAGTACCCTGGCCGTTCTTCTATTTTAGATGAAATTATCTACGAATGAATACAACGGCTGCTTTAACGGCAGGTTAATTAATTAAGCAAATTCCGGAGGTAAACAAATGAATAATGGCCAAATTATTTTCCTGGATTACCCAGTGAACCCTGAACCCTGCTATGGTTATGGAAAACCGCCCCATCCTGAACTGACGGAAATATTAAACCGGAATACTCCGGTCTACCAAAAGTATTTTTGCTTTTTCTACCCATACAAAATAACTTAATAACTTAAGTACCAGGTACCTTGGTTAAAATTTCGTCCAGGACCTGTCAATGGGCGCCGTTCTTTTTATTCCCACCAGGCCTTTCAGGTTTTCCAGGGGTTCTTCATAGTCAGGCTTTAATTGCAAAGCTTTTAGGAACTGTTCATGGGCTTTGTTCATTTCCCCTGTCAGCGCCAAGCACTCCCCTAGATAGTTTACTGCTACCGGATCTTCACCGTCGCAAGAGGCCAGGAATTTGATGGCCTCATGAAAGTTCCCCACCATCATATGACCGATGGCATTGACAAAGGAACCAGCGGGTTCCTTTGCCAATGTTTGGGCCTTTTTATACCATCGTTGACAATCCGGTATCATGCCGCGGCGCAGCAAAAACAAGGAAATAATGGCGCAGGCCTTCGCCTGGTTCCTGTCGGCGTCTCCCTGGTGCCAATCCAATTCGGGGATTAATTCCTCCAGGGAATGATTGTCAAGAAACTTGTGCACATGGGCGAACAGCACTTGATAGTCTTTCTCCTTGGATATGTTGCTGGAGTGACGGCGGTACAGCAGTAAAGGCTCCGGCACATGCACTGCATCCCAGTTCCGGGCAATTTGGAAAATCATGTCGGTATCCTCCACAACACGCAGGGAGGTATCATAACGAATACCCTGCAAAGCTTCACAGCGAATCATGACACTGTTATTGTTAAAAGGCGTTCCCACTTTTAAATAAAATCTTATCATGCGCTTTCTTTCCAGGTTGCTGGACGCCCAGTAGCCCAGCGGCTGATTTTTTCGTTAATCAGGAGTACATCCGAGTGTACAATGCCGACAGTGGGGTTGGTAAAACGACCCTTTAGAATCTCAAAACGGCAAGGTAAAGATACGTCGTCGGCATCCTGAATGACAACAAAATCACCTTTGACATTTTCCAATCCTTGATTCCTCGCTGCCGCCGGGCCGCGATTTTCCTGCTTGAAGTAGCGAATGCGGGGATCGGAGAAGGATAATATGATTTCTTCACTCCGGTCAGTGGACCCATCATTGATAATCAGCAATTCAAATTCCTTTTCCGTTTGGTTTAAAACACTTTCCATGGTTTCCTCCAAAAATTCTACCGCATTATAGACCGGCATAATGACACTGATCATCCCTAAAAACCCCCTTTACCCTTCATGCCGCCTCTACATAAAGTTATGAAAAAGAGAAAAAAATAAGAACCTGTCGCCTGCGGAAGCCTCCCTTTGCTGTGTAAGGATCATTTTTGCGGCCCAAACAAAACCTTTAAGAAAAGGTGAACATAGGATGGAAGATATCAAGATATTCCATCCATAAGCGAGGTCAGCATGATGAAAAAAGCAGCCCTGATCACCGGGATTACCGGCCAGGACGGTGCGTACCTGGCTGAATTTTTGCTAAAGAAAGGTTACCGGGTGCATGGGGTCAAAAGGAGGTCCTCCCTTTTTAACACCGCCCGGGTTGACCACCTTTATCAGGACCCCCATGAAGCGGAGGTCAACTTTTTTATGCACTACGGGGATCTCACCGATTCCACCAACCTGATTCGCATTATCCAGGAGGTACAGCCGGACGAAATCTATAACCTGGCTGCTCAGAGCCATGTTAAGGTTTCATTTGAAACACCGGAGTACACCGCCAATGCCGATGCCCTGGGCACCTTGCGATTGCTGGAGGCCATTCGAATTTTGGGACTGGCAGGGAAAACCCGGTTTTACCAGGCTTCCACCAGTGAACTTTACGGTAAGGTGCAGGAAACGCCGCAAACCGAAACAACTCCCTTTTACCCCCGCAGCCCCTATGCCGCAGCCAAACTGTACTCCTACTGGATTACCGTTAATTACCGGGAAGCCTACAATATTTTTGCCTGCAACGGCATTTTGTTTAATCATGAATCTCCCATCCGGGGGGAGACCTTTGTCACCCGGAAGATCACCCGGGCGGTGGCCAGGATCAAGCTGGGTCTGCAGGAAAAAATCCACCTGGCAACCTGAACGCCAAGAGAGACTGGGGCCACGCCGCCGATGCTGATCCTGCAGCAGGAGCAGCCCGATGATTATATCATTGCCACCGGCGAAACCCACTCGGTACGGGAATTCGTGGAATTAGCCTTTGGGGAAGTTGGGATCATCATTGAATGGCAGGGAGAAGGGCTGGAGGAGAAGGGGATTGATCAGGCCACCGGCAGGGTCCTGGTGGAGGTAGACCCGCGCTATTTCAGACCCACCGAGGTGGACCTTTTGCTCGGAAATCCTGCCAAGGCTAAGCAGCAGCTGGGCTGGTTCCCTAAAATCTCCTTCCGGCAGCTGGTTAAGGAAATGGTGGACTACGATTTAGAAAAGGAAACCGAACGTGACCTGGTCTGCCAAAGGGAAGGCTTCAGGGTTCACCAGTATCATGAGTAAAAGGCGGGGGGTTCCAGATGGAGAAAAGCGCTAATATCTATATCGCCGGACACAGGGGACTGGTTGGCTCGGCCATTAAGAGAAGGCTGGAGCAGCTTGGCTATACAAACCTGGTTTACCAGACCAGCAAAGAGTTGGATTTACGGAACCAGCGGGCGGTAGAAGAATTTTTCCGTGCCGCAGGGCCGCACTACGTCTTCCTGGCGGCGGCCAGGGTGGGCGGCATTCAAGCCAACAATACCTATCCTGCGGAGTTTATTTATGAGAATTTGGCCATCCAAACCAACGTCATCCATGCCGCCCACCGGCATGGTGTAAAGAAACTCCTGTTTTTGGGCAGTTCCTGCATTTACCCCAAATTTACACCCCAGCCCATCAAGGAGGAATACCTGCTGGGCGGGCAGTTGGAACCCACCAACGAACCCTACGCCATCGCCAAAATTGCCGGCATCAAAATGTGTCAGGCCTATAACCGGCAGTACGGTACCCGTTTTATCTCCGTCATGCCCACCAATCTTTACGGCCCCAACGACAACTTCGACCTGGCCAACTCCCATGTCATGCCTGCCCTGATCCGAAAATTTCACGAGGCCAAAAGGGAAAACCGGCCCACGGTGACAGTATGGGGAACCGGCACGCCAGAAGGGAATTTCTGCATGTGGATGACCTGGCAGATGCCTGCGTGTTCATCCTGCAGCATTATCATGACAGTGAAATTATCAACGTAGGCACCGGCCAGGACCTTACCATCAAGGAACTGGCCCAGTTGGTAAAAGACATTGTGGGCTACCGGGGGAACATCGTCTTTGACCCCGCCAAACCCGACGGCACACCCAGAAAACTGCTGGATGTTACAAAACTTACCCAATTGGGCTGGCAGGCCAAAATTCCCCTGCGGCAGGGCATTGCCGGCACCTATGCCTGGTATACCGCATCTGCCGTTGAATAGATTCTGCTCCCCGGCGCAAACCTGTTATTGGTAAGTGCCGGGGTACTTTCCAGGTGACACCATTTGCCATCCCGCTACATAGTTTAAAAAAGAAATAAGCCGCTGGCATGGGAGGCAAAAAAGTGAAAGCAATCATTCTGGCCGGTGGGACCGGCACCCGACTGTGGCCCCTCAGCCGTACCCACTATCCCAAACAGTTTTTAAAGCTTAAAGGGATGGATCAATCCATTTTCCAGATGACCATTGAGCGCTGCCTGAAATTGACAGACCCGGGTCACATCTATATCGTCACAAACAGCAACTACAAATTTTTAGTGTCAGGACAAATTGAGGAACTGGGCTACAAAGTCAACGAAGGCCATATTTTGATCGAACCGGTGGGTAAGAACACCCTGCCCGCCATTTATTACGGTGTCAAAGAGATTCAAAAACAAGGGGATGACACCGTCCTGGTGCTGCCCGGCAAAAAATTAAGCTACCAGCTGCACCATCACCGCAGTGAACACTGGGTGGTGGTCAAGGGTACCGCCAAAGTGACGGTGGAAGGGGTTGGATCCTTTGTCCGCAGCGGTGAAAGCACCTTCGTCCAGACGGGCTTCAAACACCGGCTGGAAAACCCGGGCAAGGTTCTTTTGGAAGTCATTGAAGTTCAGCTTGGTGAGTACCTGGAAGAGAATGATATTGTAAGGTTTGATGACAAAATGCTGTCAATGCCGGGGTCATTTCATTTACACCGCTACGGGCATGAATCCTACTGGATTCGGGAGAACAAAAAAGGCAAAATTTCGTTGACCATTCTGCAAATACTGCTCCCTTATTTAGACTTAATTCATGATGAAGATGTGGATTATATCATGAGCAGGGAAGGGCGGTACAATTGGTACGAACACCTGCAAACACGACCCATCCGGCTGAAATCCGGTGCCACCGGCAGCGGCGGGAAGGTTGTTTGAGTGGATCATAGGGGAAGGATGGTGCAATAAACAGGTGAGCAACCCTTTAATGGATAAAATACAGGCCATGGCCAAGGCTGCGGATGACGGGTGGGGTAAAGCTTACGGGTTATTTGGGAAAGTTGTGCAGGAAAAGGAACTAAAGGTAGGAGCTGAAATCGGGGTTGCCTTTGGCGGCCATGCAGAATCATTGCTAAAGATTCCAACCTTAGAAAAGCTCTATGGCGTAGACCCCTATCTGCACATGGAGAACTATAACGACCCTATGAATTTACCACAGCTTGAGTTTGATCAGCTTTACCAGTACACCTTAGATCGATTAAGCTCCTTTGCAGAGAAATACCGGCATATCCGAAAGCCATCCATCGATGCTGTAAATGACATTGTTGGGCAGATTGACTTCGTATACATTGATGCCGATCACTCCTTCCAAGGGGTATTAAGGGATTTAACGGTGTGGTTTCCCAAGGTCACAAAAGGAGGGATTATAGGCGGTCATGACTACGGACATCCTAATTTTCCCGGGGTCAAAAGGGCTGTGGATGAGTTTTTGACAGATTCGGGTGGGCTGTTCACACAGAGGGAGAAGGGGTTTGGTGGGTTGAAAAGATGATGGACGTTCTTGAGGAAGGTCAGAAATCCCTCATTCACAAGTTTATCCAAAAAGGAGATATCGTTTTAGATACTGCACAGGCAGGGGAATGGGGAAGACACGTCCTCCAAAATGTGCCGGGTGTTCAGTTTCACCGGTTTGACGGACATCACATGACCCTGGAGGATTATTGCCGGGTCAAGGGGATGCACAGAATAAATTTTCTTAGAGTCAACGCAGGGGAAGAAGAATTCAAAATTCTGTCCGGTACTTGGGTTTTACTGAAAAAAGGAAACATTGATTTTGTTTAATTCAGATATACAGGCACCTCTCCGGACAGCGGCGCAAAGCTGCTGAAGTTGCTGGAATACATGCAAAACTGTCGATACGAGATTTTCCTGCTTCAAAACAATGTTTTAGGGCATATACGAAATATTTCTCCAATTTTGTCTCAATTCCGCAACAGCCAATTTTTAGCCGTCAATGGTCGGCTGAAAAGACTTCTCTTGGGCAGTCCCGCAGAGATGCTTGATTTGGATTTGTTGTGCAGGGAACATGGCGTTAAACCCAAAGGAGTCATTCATATTGGCGCCCATGAAGGGAAAGAACTGTGAAAATGGGCTGTCAAAAGGTCTTGTTTATAGAAGCAAACCCGGAGGTCTATAAAAGGTTACAAGAACATATCAAGGGAAAGGAAAATGTATTGGCGGCGAATGTTACCATCAGTGATTATAACGGTTCGATTAACCTCCACGTTACTTCCTTTGACCAGAGCAGTTCCATATTGCCATTAAAAGAACATAAAAAAATTTATCCGGCTATTCAAGAGGTGTCTCAAAGGGAAGTACCATGCGAACCCTTGACCGTTTGATAACGGAGTTGGAACTGACACCGGAGGATTTTAACATTCTTAATATAGACATCCAGGGGGCGGAGTTAAAAGCCTGAAGGGTGCTGTTAACGTACTGCATTTTATCGAAGTCATTAATACGGAAGTTAATTTTAAAGAGTTATACGAAGGCTGTGCCTGATTCATGAGATTGATGAATTTCTCGAAGAGCATGGTTTTGAGCGTATTGAAACCACTTGCCCCTTTCATCCTCGTGGGGAGATGCGTTCTATGTAAGAAAGAACGAGTAGGGTGGTTTAAAGAGAATGAAAATCTACATTTTACCGGTCCCAAAAAAACTACAGCCGGCCGCTCAAGTATTCAAGTACCCCAGGCATAATAAAGATTACGGTGTTGAACAGGACTTTTACCATTATCTTTTGATCAACAGGGATCTGACGGTGGAAAACCCCCGGTTGGCTGATTGGCATTACCTGCCGGTATTCTGGACCCGCTGGCATTTAAATCATCTTTATGGAAAAATATGCTTGGCAGAGCTACAACAGGAGATGGATCAAGCTATTTTGGATGACGCCAAAACCTTTACCATTTGCCAGTATGACGACGGTCCTCTGGTAAACCCGGGCCGGGCCTCTGTTTTCCTGGCCTCCAGAAAAAGTGAAGAGGGGATCGATATTCCCTTATTATGTTCACCTCACCAGGCTCCCCCGGTAAAACCTCAAAAACGATACCTGGCCTCCTTTGTAGGCCGGCTGGCTACCCATGGCATTCGGCAGCAAATGGCCCAGGTTCTCAAGGACAGGGAGGATGTCTTTGTTTTCGACGGTAATCTGGGCAGCGGGTTCTTTGTGGAGAAACTACAGGAATCTTATATCGGGCTTTGCCCGAGGGGGTATGGGGGCAGTTCCTTTCGATTTTTTGAGACCATGCAGCTGGGGGCGGTTCCCTTTTTAATCGGGGACCTGGATACCAGGCCCTTTAAAAGATTTATTGACTGGGACGGGATGAGTTTATATACAAATTCGGTTGCCGATCTTCATGCCATCCTTGATTCCATGAAACCGGCGGAGTTAGTGGAAATGGGGGAATGGGCAGGCTCCTTTTGGGAAAATGAACTGACCTATCAAAGATGGTGTAAATATGTATTAAAAGAACTGGTATCCCTTAAGTAATTTAAGACATGACAGTAAGGAGGAACCATGGATGATGGCGGAGATGGATCAGATTGCGGAACGTCTAAATCAAATAACTGCTTTGATTTCCCCTATACAGGGTTGGGTTAGTAACCAGGCAGGCAGGGCCTTATATCAAACGGCCCGGTTTCATGCGCCGATACCAACTGTGGTTGAACTGGGTTCCTGGCGGGGGTCTGAAAGCGAAGATTTACACAAAAAGATGCTGGAAGGTTACCAGGAAAACCAGTTATACGGATTCATTGTGTTTGATGACGTCCCAAGCTGGCCCGGGCCTACCAAAGTGGTTTCCGAATTACCCGGCTGGTACCGGCAGGTGAGTATACGTCATAACCAGTGCATCGTCCAAAAAGTGGAGTAATAGCTGACGATGGAAAAAGGTAAAACAGCGGCTGTTGGGAAGATCCCATCCAGCCGCTGTTTTGTTAACAGATGCCCGGCAGTTGTCTAAAATATGCAATGGTTTTCCTTAACCCTTCATCTAAAGGAACAGCAGGGGCCCAGTTCAGCCTTTCCTTCGCCAGGGTGATATCCGGCCGGCGCTGCATTGGGTCATCCTGGGGCAGCGGTTTAAATACAATGCCGGACTTTGAGCCGGTCATGGCAATGACTTTCTCCGCCAGTTCCAGGATGGTGAATTCCCCCAGGTTGCCCAGGTTCACCGGGCCGGTGAAATCGCCGGAGTGGTTCATCATTCGGTCCAGACCCGTCACCAAATCGTCAATATAGCAAAAGGACCGGGTCTGCCTGCCGTCCCCATAAACCGTGATGTCCTGGCCGGTCAGAGACTGCATGATAAAATTACTGACCACCCTGCCGTCCTGGGGATGCATCCTTGGACCATAGGTGTTAAAAATACGGACTACCTTGATGTCGAGGCCGTGCTGCCGGTGGTAATCAAAAAACAGGGTTTCCGCGCAGCGTTTTCCCTCATCATAACAGGACCGTATACCACGGGGGTTGACATGGCCCCAGTAGTCTTCCCCCTGGGGGTGTACCAGGGGATCGCCGTACACCTCACTGGTGGAGGCCTGCAGGATGGTGGCCTTGACCCGTTTGGCCAGACCCAGCATATTGATGGCCCCCAGCACGCTGGTCTTGGTGGTCTTGATGGGGTTGTATTGATAGTGGACCGGCGAGGCGGGGCAGGCCAGGTTATAGATTTGATCCACTTCCAACAAAATGGGCTCCACCACGTCGTGGCGAATCAATTCAAACCGGGGGTGGCCCATTAAATGCCGGACATTCTCCTTGGAGCCGGTGAAAAAATTGTCCAGGCAGAGGACTTCTTCCCCCTGGTTCAGCAAGTACTCACATAGGTGAGAACCGATAAAGCCCGCGCCGCCGGTTACTAAAACACGCTTATTTGCCATAGCCGTTTCTCCCCACACAGGTATAGTCAAACCCCAACCGGTGCATCTGCTCCGGATCGAATTGATTGCGCCCGTCAAAGATCACAGGCTGCCCCATCAGTTTCTTCATCTCCTGGAAATCAGGCTGGCGGAATTGCCGCCATTCGGTCAGCAGCAGCAAGGCATCAACCCCTTTCAGGGCCTCCATCATATGGTTGACAAATTGAATCCTTTCACCATGGACGTCAAAAATTCTTCCGGCTTCCTCCATGGCCACCGGGTCGTAGGCCTGCACCACCGCTCCCCGGTTGATCAACTCGTTAATAATGACTACCGAGGGGGCTTCCCGCATATCGTCCGTTTGGGGTTTAAAGGCCAATCCCCAGACCCCGAAGGTTTTGCCCTGCAAATCTTCCCCCCACCGCTTTAAAATTGCCCGCAGCAGGTAACGCTTCTGTCTCTCGTTGACACGGTGGGCCGCCTCAACCAGGCTCATTTCCACACCGTACTTGCGCCCGGTGGCGGTTAATTCACGGATATCCTTCGGGAAACAGGAACCGCCGTAACCGATACCGGCATAAAGAAAGGGCATGCCGATGCGGCTGTCGGTGCCGATGCCCAGCCGAACCTTGGCAATATCGCCGCCCACCGCATCACATAAGCAGGCCATTTCATTGATAAAACTGATCCTTAAGGCCAGCAGCGGGCGGTGTCCCCACAGCGATAAAGCAGAACAGCGCTTCAGCCAGACCCTCCTGCAGGAGAGTAGTAAAGAAGAGCCGCCCTTCCCCTAAATTTTTCTCAATCAGTTCCTTTAAACCGGGTTCATAAATGGGGACCTTGCCTGCCTGCAGCGCTGCAATCTTTTCCTGGTTAATGTCCACGCACCATACCGTATTCCCCATCTCCGCAAAACAGGTTCCCGTGACCAAAACATAGCCGGTTCCCACCACACAAATATTCATTGCCGTACCTCGCTGTAATGGATAATCAGTCCTGCTCTCTTCCATAGTATTGCGGCAAGTAAAATTTGGTTCTTGCCGGAAGAAAGAACACAAAAAAGAACCCTGCCGGTGGCAGGGCTTAAGGTACCAAAGTTTCAATGTTTTGAATATATTCAGGAAAACTCACCGTATCCCCCAGGGTCTTGATGGTATTCCTGACGGCTTGCAGTTCAAGGGTGCTGCCATAGTGGTGAAACAGCAAGCTGTACAAATAATAGATATCCACATAGGATGGGTAGAGTTTAACCCCTTTATTAAGCAGGTTTTGAGCTTCATTGAACCGGCTTAATTTAATCAGGCACCATGCCACCCATCTTAATAAAACTGTTGCTTCCAGGGAGTTTTTGGTCTCATCCAGGAATTTTTTAAATTTTGTTACCGCTTCCAGGTAGTTTTGGGAGAGCACTTCGCCAACCGCGTCGTAATAGGGGTAGTCTTCCGCTGAACGCTCTTGAAAAGAACAATAGAGGAAATCCGCCTGGCGGCTTAAGGTAAGCTTTCTTTGAAAAACCGGGTGCCAGCGGACAACGGAGAATTCATCCCCAATGCGGTAGGTAAAGGGCAGATAGACCAGATCCGCCGCCGTGCCCTTTAAAAATTGTTCAACGCACTGCTGTTCCGTGGGGTTCAGATCCACAGGAGCAAGTTTTAGCCAATCCTGTTCGGTATTGATGCCCACCGGCCGGTAACCTGCCACCTCCTTATAGAAGGCTTTCAGCTTAGGGATAATCTGCTGCCAGTTGAAGAGAGCGGCGGTTTGGTAGCCCTCTTCCTGCAGGCGCCGGTATAACGGACCGTCCTCCAGCAGGCGAATGATGGTATCTGCCAGTGCACGGGTGTTGCCGGCCGGAAAGAACAAACAGTTTTCCCCGTCCACCCCGTAGGCTTTCACCCCGTCATTGGGGGTGGTGATCACCGGGGTGCCACAGGCCATAGCCTCCAGGGGAGGCAGGGGGAAGGTTTCATATTCGGAAGCGCAAACATAGGTCCAGGTCTGGCGGTAAACCGAACCCAGTTCCTCCTGGGAGGGGTTGATCACCACTGTACCCAGGGGCTGTGCCGGGGGGAAAGGGGTGACCCACTGGAATTCCACGTCATAACCCTTTTCCCGCACCAGTTGGCAGGCTTCCCAGATATCCGGAATTCGTTTAAAGGGGGTGGTATCCCGGCCCACCCCGAGGACGATTTTTTTCTCCGCTTCACGGCTTTTTGGATAGAAAATTTGGTCGTTCAGGGCATTGGGAAAGACCGGGGCTTCCCGGTCAAAGACTTCTTTAATCTTACGGGCGCCGGTTTCAGAACAGGTAATCACATGCACGGGTAGCTGATAAAGTTTGTGAATGAGCTGCTGTTTATCCTCACTGACCTTATCCCAGTCCCACAAGTGAAAATCCCCCTGCTCAAAATAAACCACCGGGGCGGTGCAGGACTCCACACAGGCCCCCAGTTGATCCCAGTAAGAGGCCACCACCACATCACAGTCACCGGGAATGCCCCGGGCCAGCTCAATACCAAAGGGAAGCTGGATATAATCTGCCTTGATCTCAAACCAATCCGGTTTTGGGAAATGGGCCAGCAGGCTGACTCGTATACCGTGTTTGACCAGTTCGTTGGCATGTTCCAGGATAATTTTTACCCCGCCACAGACACTAACGTGCCCGAGCAAATATACAACGTGGATTGCTTTTCTGTGGAAGTCATTTTTTATTTCAATTACCCTACACCACCGTGGGTAACGGAAGTATTCTGGAAAATGTCAGTATAGAACATTCTGTAATTTTAGACAACTGTCACCTGCGCAATGTGGAGCGGATTGAAGATAGTTTAATCGGTTACAACAGCAAGGTTTACCGGCAGGAAAGCCAGCGCCGGGCCCTGCGGCTGCTGGTAGGGGATGACTGTGAAATAACGATGTAACAGAACCGTACTCCAGGGAAGCAGGTCATCTTTGACCTGGACATGGTCAATTATGTCAGGTGCTTGATTAAGAAGTTCCGGCGGTAGAGGGTTATAAAGATTGATATAAGAAGAAGGAGCAGTCCTGGGCACTGCTCCTTCCTCTTTCGTCTGGTATGGGTACCCTATAAGGCTGCTAGCCTGGTTTCTATCATTTTATTAAAGATGTCCTGGAAAGGTGTCTTTTTGAGCTGGCTAAACGCAGTATCAAGGGCTGTAAAAGCCTGGGAAGGTTTCCCCCGGGCGAAATCGTCCGCTCCCTGTTGGATTAAGCTGTCCGTTAAATTCTTGATTAAAACCCTGGGTTTTTCGTCAGCAATACCGTGCGTAGAGAAAAGCCGGATGGGCGGTGGACCCATGGCCAGACACCGGTTCATGCAGGCCAGGGCCTGGGCAGTTTTGCCCTGTTCGGCATAGATGACTCCTTTTAAATACACCAGGTCGGTGTAATCGGGATACGCCTGTAAATAACGGTCGGCGAAGTCAATGCCTTCCTGGTATTGTTTAAGGTTTAACATGCAGAACACCATACTGCGAACCAGGGTCGGCGCGTAGGATTCCGTTAAAGGCGTTTTCTGCAGCGACATCCGGTAGTATTCCAGAGACTTCCGGTATTCTCCCAGTTTTTGGTGTTCAACGGCGATATAAAAGGGGATAAAACCGGTCTGACCATAATCCTGCAGGGCCTTATATAGAATCCTTAAGTTCCGCTCAATTTTACTTTTATACACCGCCGGGTCGTTTTCATAACCATAGTGGTAGATCGTGATATTGGATTGACCAATTTTATCCGGGGAAGAATTGCGAATCACCGAGGGCAATATCTGCTCGTGAATGGGCACTTCAAAGCGATGCAGGGGGTTGTTGCGAAACAGCCGGAAACCTGTAAAACTGGTACTGGGCTGGTCATTAAACAGATTGGTGATATTGACCCAGTAACCCTGATAATTTTCATTTTCAATCACTTTCCTGAGCAAAGGAGCGGTCTCCGGTTGGAGTGCTTCGTCGCAGTCCAAAAAGAGAATCCAGTCCCCGGTGGCGTACTCCAGGGATTGATTGCGGGCCATTGCAAAGTCATCCTGCCACACGTGGTGGTAGACCTCCGCCCCCAGTTGTTCAGCAATTTCCACCGTGAAATCGGTGGAACCGGTGTCCACCACCACGATTTGATCCACAAAGGGTTTGGCGCTGTTGATACAGCGGGCGATATGCTGCTCTTCATTCTTGGCAATCATGCACAAGCTGATGGTTTTAGGCATTTAATGAACTCCCTTCAACCGGGTATCCTTTTTCAGAATTTTTTGCAGTTCAATCAACCAGCCGTTAAACTTGGGATCATCGGGATAATGCTGCAATGCCGCCTGTACCATTTTCAAAGTTTGTCTGCTATAGATCTCCTTTACCAAGCGTTCATAGCGGTCTGTTGCGGGCACCATGTCCAATGCCCGGTGAAGCATGGTTTGGGCGGTATCCAGTTCATCATTGTTGTAAAAATACTTGCCCAGCGCATAATAGTAGTCCGGGTGAACCGAACCTTTCTTCATTTCCTGCAAAGCCAGCCTGCCGGCCATTTCAACCCTGTCCTGATTGGCCGGTTCTTCCAGTAGATAAGCAATTTTGGCCTCTGCGGAGGCCAGGCCGCAGCGGGTTAACAGGCTATTGGCCGCTGCAAACCCCTTTTGGGCCAGGAGCTTATTGAGGATTTTGCCAAAATAATAATTGCTGACATTGACTTCCACAGCAGGCGAGCGATTGAACAACAAAGCGTTGACGCTTTGCAGCACCTCGCGATACTCAGGGTCCAGGGCGGTGCTTTGTTCCAGGCAGGGCAGGGCATTCACCGGGGGACCGGCGGTCCACCGGGCGGTGACCAGCTCTTCTAAAATGGTTTCATATAAATGGGATTCGTGAATATCCTTTAACGTTCGGCTTGCCTCCTGAAACCGGCCCGTCTTAATGAAGGTCATGCATTTGTATTGAGCGACGTCTGTTTTATCTCCGGGAAGTTCATTAAATAACTGACATGCCAGTTCATACTCCTCAATCTCATAGAGTATCCGGGCCAGCATGGTCTGTTCCGTAACCTTATTGGCATGTTTGACATTAGCCTTTAAAATTTCGTAAACCTGCCGCCCGTCATTCAGGGAGGACTTAAGGATTTTAGCCAGCGTTATATAGTTCTTCATGTCGGTGTTCTTCAGTCTTAGCCCCTGGATTTGATACTGCAGGGCTTTCTTAAAGTCACCTTCGGCTTGATAAATTTCCGCCAGTTTAAAATTGGGCAGGAAACTGCCCACCCCGGTGCGGGAGGTATATTTACCCGAGGATTGCTCCCCGAGGCTGAGGCACTTTTCAAAACAGGCCGTGGCTCTCCCGGTATGACCCAACTGGTAGTAAAGCTCTCCCTCAATAAAGTAGATATCTACATAGTCCGGGTAGTTGGCCTTGCATTGTTCGATATATTCTACAACCTCATCCAACCGTCCCATTTTCAAGAGGCAGGAGATCAGGGAGATAAAGATGCTGGGGGCGTACATGGCCCGCAGGTTAACGTACTGCAGGGCCTTCTTGTAATGAGTTAAGGCGCCTTCGAGATCATTCAAATTAACACAGGAACCTCCCAGGCTGTACAGGTAAAAGGGGTTGTTCGGGTCATTGTCTACCAGTCGCTGGTTAATGCGGTGATTGCGAACGGCCTTGTTCTTGGCTATAAATTCCGAGGCCAGATAACCGTAGTGCAAAATGCTGATGCCGGAGTTTACCACAGCGGCGGTGCTGCCTCCGGCTGATATGGAACTGATAACCTGCTCATGAAGCTTCCCCTCAAAGCGGTACGCCGGTTTGTTACGGAACATGCGCACGTTTATATGCTTCAGGGGGTCATTGCCGTCCGTTAAATTAATGATCTGGAAAAAATAAGCCTCATAGCGGTCCGTGCGGGCCAGGTTTCTTAAACGCTCGCAGCAGTCGGGTTCCAGTTCCTCATCGGCATCCAAATAGAGGATCCAGTCTCCGGCTGCTTTGTCGAGGCTGAAATTGCGGGCGGCGGCAAAGTCCTCATCCCAATTGTAATGGTAAATTTTCGCATTAAACTGCTCCGCTATTTTTACGGTATTATCCTGGGAGCCGGTATCTACAATAATAATTTCATCCACACAGTCTTTGGCGCTGTTCAGGCACCTGGCCAGGTTGCGTTCCTCGTTTTTGACGATCATGCACAATGAGATCATGGTTTTCCTCCATACACTTTTCTAAGCCAGTATATGTCGGGGGAGTGGATACTGTGAAAAGAAAGGGTCGGCAACCGGGAGTTGCCGACCGGGGGCTTTAGGTACAGAAGGTAGCGACGGGTACCCACTCTGCATGTTTAAATTCGTTGACTTTGCTGCCAAGCTGAAAGGTGCGCCGGTTTTGGTGGCCAGGTAAACCAGGACGCCGATGGCAGAGCTGGTAATGGCCCTTACTTCGAGATTTCTTTGCCCGGTACCGGGGATGGCAACTTCTGTATCCTCACTGCAGCACGCCGGTATTGTGAAACCTACCTCGATTAAGTCAACACACGGGCAGTCTGTCAGGTTACGTACAACAAAGGTAACACTTTGTACGACATTTGTGTTATTGAGACCCTTCAGCAGGACGGTTATCTCATCACAATCCACAAAGAAAGGACCGGTGGTCAAGAAGGGGCTGGCAGCCTGGTTGGCCAGGATCTGGCTGACTTCGGACTTAATCTCCTGCAGGCCGAAGGTGGGGCTGAAGACCGCAGACTCAATGGCGGAGACTTCTGATTTAATATCGGACAGCAGAGCCACCGGGCAGTCGATGACAAGATTACTTACTATGGCCAGGATTTCCGATACTTCGGCTTTGATTTCACTTAAACCAAAGGTGGGGTTATCGAGCTGGTCCATGATGCCGCCGACAATGGTTTGCACCATTGACACTTCGGATTTAATTTCTAAAAGGCCAAAGGTGGGGTTGAACACACCCCGCTCGATGTTTCTCACTTCACGCTTAATTTCTTTCAAACCAAACTTGGGATTGCAAAGGATTTCTTCGCATTTTGCAAGCTCCCGCTTCAGAATGCAGAGGGCCTTGATAATTTTGTGCAGTAAAACGGCATCGTGGTCCAAATCGAAATCATCGTATTGGTCACCGCTGCAGGTTTTATCCTTACATTTGTCCATATCCTTGCCCCAGGGATTATCATCGTCATCCCAGTTCCACACAAGAAAGACCTCCTTTAATAATTATCTTTTACATAATATGACAAGGGATGATAATTGTTACTAAAGTGCCAGGGAAAGATGATTTTTTGTAGAGGTAAGCATAAAAATAAAATTGGCTAAAAAGCAAAGTGCCGGCAACAGGTTGCCGGCACCGGGAGACGATGGATTATACGCAGATGGTACCCAGAGGCAGGAAGTCTGCAGAGAAGAACTCTGTTTGTTTAACTAAGAGTGCCCTTGTTGCAGCATAAAGGAAGATGCCAAAGGTGGAGCTGGTTTGGGCGTTAAGGATTAAGTTCGTTTCTGTAAGAAGAGGATTAATTACAAAAAAAGCACTGGCTCCGCAGCAGGGAGTGATATCTAAGAATGCAACAGAGTTAACAAGTGAAATAGGACAGGTGCCTATATCAAATACTTCAAACGTTACGCTTTGGAATGTTGCGGTGGCATTAAATGCTTTAACTTCGGCATTATCCTCGGTAGCAGATGCAAGGAAGGGGCCGGTGGTCAGGTTTGTGGAGAATCCCTGTGCGCTTGCAAATTGCTCAAATTCAAACAGGAGTGTCGATACCTCGGATTTAATTTCCTCTAAGCCGAAAGTTGGGCTGAAGACAGCGCCGAAGATTTCGGATACCTCAGACTTGATCTCTTCTAAACCGAAGGTTTCACTGAAGACAGCAGACTCGATGGTGGATACTTCGGACTTAATGTCAGAGAACAGGGTGAAGTCGAGGTTGGTTACAATTGCCAGGATTTCAGAAATCTCGGACTTAATTTCTGCCAGGCCGAAGGTTTCGCTGAAGACAGCCGATTCAATGGCGGAGACTTCGGATTTAATGTCCACCAGCAGAAGAGTCGGGACAACAACATTCAGATTGCTGACAATGGCCAGGATTTCCGATACCTCGGATTTAATTTCTACCAGACCGAAGGTCGGACTGTCAATCTCGTCAGCAATGCCGGCCACAATGGTTTCAATCAGCGAAACCTCCGACTTTATTTCCGGCAGGCCGAAGGTGGGGCTGAAAACACCCAGTTCAATGTTTCTTACTTCCCTCTTAATTTCCGGCAATCCGAAGGTGGGACTGAAAATACCGCATTCGATACGCCTGATTTCTCTTTTGATTTCCTTTAAACCAAAGGTGGGACTGAAAATTGCTTTCTCAAGAAGAGCAATTTCTTTCTTAATTTCCCTGAGACAAAATTTGTTGTTTTTCAGCAAGCACAGAATGAGCTTTAGCTTTAGACAGGTGAAAATAAAGCATTTAAGCAGCTTATCATCATGGCAGTGGTGTTTATGGTGCGGTTTAAGATGCGGTTTATGGTGGGGCTTATGACAGGGATCCTTAAAGTCACACACGCCGCTGCTGCCGTAACCGTCAAGATCTTCATTCATACCGGCCCAGTCAATCAGGTTTCCCCAATCAGCGGTATTCCCCCAGTCCTTACCAAAACCAAAGGTTTCTTCCACCTGGCCAGGTCGTTTGCCAATTCTTCAATCATGTCATCGGGGATGTCCTGGTCGAAATCTTCCGGAAAATCTTCAGAGTAATCATCCGAAAAACCTTCGCTGAAATACTCTGCCAGTTCTTCTTCGGAATAACTGGGTATTTTTTCCAGCATGGAGTTAACCATGGTTTTGATGTACTGTTTAAACTCCTTTTGGTTCATCAGCTTACCTCCTTTATTACATTTGTTGTTAATTTATTCCACTGGTGGGAATTCGGTTACTTTTTTCCACAAGAAAAAACACCCGAAATAAATTTCGAGTGTGTTCTTGCATTCTGTGCCCGTTAAATGCTTGCCGGGATTTCCACCTGCTGGTTTTGCAGGACTTTGAGGGTAATAAAGATAACCATTTTTTCTTCCACTTGCCTGAATTCCCTCTCTTCAAAGGGCAGGGTAGCGGTTTTGGGGCGGGTACGATTGAGATACTCATCAAATTCAACAATTCTGGCACTGATCAATTCACAGAAGGGAAGTTCATTAAAAAATTCCTGGGTTATCTGGTTAAACTCGGATAAATCCCCTGACAATAATTGATCCTTTTCTGCGAAGCCGGGGCCGGCAAGCGGTTGCCGGCGGAAGAATTCAAACTCTTCCACGGTATTGGTCATGATGGTTGCCGGTAAAGCCCCGTTAAAGGTAACGGGCGTTGTGCAGCTGAAGGGAACGTCGACGGTGCAATGACGAATGTCCCCGCAAACACCCTCTGTATTGGAGCAAAGGCGGGTGGAATAATCAATGTTTTTACGCACAAATCCTTTCAGGGACAGCACGGTGGGTCCGGCCGGCTGCATGGGATCCTGCAGCAGCAGGCATTGGGTTATTTTAACCCGTTTTTTGATGTTCTTGATTTCCAAAGCCGGTTCCGGGAGAGTAATGGTTGAGTTCACATTTACCTGAACGGTAAATTCCGCCAGTATAACCGGTATTTTTACTGTGGCGCCGGTTGCCAATCCCATAATCGGTACTGTTACATTGGGACATTCGGGTTGGACCCCGCCGGTAAAGACTCTCTTTGGTTTGGGTGGGGGAAAGCATCCTGACATTGTATCAATCCTCCTTTAATGAATTTATTGCATGTTATTCAAGGCGGACTTTTTATGTTACTTTTTATGGAAAAAAACCAATTAGATGAACAGGTGAGTTTGATTTCCTTCTCTACCAACCCGGTCAAGAAAAATTTTCGAATTTTATGGAAAAAAGTGTCACCTTAACTCTTAATCGAATAATATACAGTAAAATATGGAAGGTAATGAATAAAATGTTAATTAATTTAAACAAATGAATAAGGAAGTAATGCCTATGCCCTGGGGAGCAAGGTTACTTCCCTAAAATCAGGATATTAAGAAATCCTTAAACTTTCGGTGCATTCAGGTTCTTTTTCAACAAACTTCTTCAAAACCTCTGACATGTCAACGCCGAAGATCAATTAGGAATAAGCACCTGCTGATTTTGTAAGATCTTCAGAGTAATAAAGAGAACCATTTTTTCTTCAACTTGTTTGAATTCTCTTTCTTCAAAAGGTAAGTTGCTGTGGTGCGGGCGGACGCGGTTAATCAGTTCATCAAACTCAACAATCCTTGCGCTAATCAATTCGCAGAAGGGCAGTTCATTAAAGAATTCCTGGCTGACTTGGTTGAATTCTGAGAAATCACCGGAAAGCAGAAAATCTTTTTCGGCAAATTCACGGTCAGGTAAATCCTGTCTGCGGAAGAATTCAAACTCATCTCTGGTATTGATGCCTAAAGTTGCCGGCATAGCCCCGTTAAAGATAACCGGTGTTGAGCAGCTAAAAGGAACATCCACGGTGCAATGGCGGATGTCGCCGCAGACACCCTCGGCATTGGAACATCCACGGGTAGAATACTCAATATTTTTACGTACAAAACCTTTTAAGAAGAGTACGTTGGTGTCCTGCAGCAGCAGGCACTGGGTAACTTTCAGGCGCTTTTTGATTCTTTTGATTTCCAGGGCCGGTTCAGGCAGGGTAATCATGGAGTCCATGTTGACCTGTACGGTGAGTTCGGCCAGCACCACCGGTATTTTTACGGTTACGGGACCGGTTATTTGGGTAATGGCAGCGGTTGTGCTCACACAGTCCGGTTGAGTTCCGCCGGTAACATTAACGCATGTTGCCGTTGCATGACTTTTGCTTTTTACCAATTCTCCCTGCAATTGATCAAAGACATCATTTTTGGACATTCAGGTAATCCCCCTTTATAATTTGATAGTGCATGATATTCATCTTGCTTGACTCGGGTTACATTTTCTGGACTTGAAACCTAATTTTTGTATAGTTTTTGAATTTTTCTTAAAGGATCAGGTTAACGTTTAAAAGGGCATTGATTTCTTAGAGGTTCAGTTTTATCCTGAGGTTCATCATTCCAACCGCTTAATTCCGTTATAACAGGCAGGTTACCTTCTGAACCAGCTGCTTCTTCAACCGATAAACCTACCCCTATGGTTTCCTGATCTGTGACAGGGGTGGAATCCTCCTGCGGGATTTCAGTTGTTTCCTCAATGAGAAGGCCGGTATCACCGGTTTCCTGATCTGTAAGAAGGGTAGAATCCTCCTGGGACATTTCGGTTATTTCTTCGATATTCAGGTTCGGACCTGTAACCCCCGGGTCAGCAACTGACGGTAGGTATTCCTTGTAGAACAGTGTCTCTGGTTCAACGGTTTCTTCATCATGCAGGTCAGAGGGGAAGACCTCGGTTTCCGGAAAAGAATCTTCTTCAATTAAGCCTGTGTCATCTTCCGACAGGTTTTTTGTAAACTTACTCTCATTGTTAACTTCAGGCAGTTGGCTTTGAAAATCACTGAGCAGTGCATCCGAAAAAGGGGGAATACTTACCTGTTGTTTTTGAAGAACCTTAATAGTAAGCAAAATAACCATTTTTTGCTCTATTACAGAAAACTCGATTTCTTCAATGGGAAGGTCGCCACACGGTCGGGTGCGGTTAATAAATTCATCATATTCAACAATCCTGCTGCTGACCAATTCACAGTAGGGGAGTTCGTTGTAAAACTCCTCGGTTGCCTGGTTAAATTCCGAAAAGTCACCGGAAAGCAGTTCATCTTTTTCGGCGAAATTACGGGTGGGTAAAGCCTGTTTTCTAATATATTCAAATTCAGCGCTGGTATTAATGATGGGCAGTATTGGATCTGTGATGAATTCAACTGTTGTTGTGCAGTTAAAGGGAACATCAACGGCACAATGGCGAATGTCACCGCATATCCCCTTATCATTGGCACAGCCCCTTGAAGCATAAGTAATGTTTTTACGAACAAAGCCCTCCAGAAAAAGCACAGGAGGAATTTGTTCTCCCGGATCAAGCAAAAGCAGGCATTGGGTGAGCTTTACCCGCTTTCCAATATCTTTTATTCCCATTGCTTTTTCAGGTAACTTAATCACGGAAGCCAAATTTATCTGTACCGCCAATTCTGCCAGAACCACCGGTATTTTTGCCGTTACTCCGGTTGTAAGCCCGGTGATGGTTACCGGGGTATTCTCACAGTCCTGGACGTTTCTCCTGTTAATGCTTTCAACGCATGCTCTGCCCGGGTGGTAAAACACCGGGACCTCGTCTGATACGATTGCTTCAGTCGGAATTTGCTCGTCCCTGCCGGGTTCTGCACAATGGTTAACTTCCTCCTGCTCATCTTCCTCCGGTTTTGATAGAAATGTTTCTGCTTCTATTACCTCATTCAGACCAGGCCACGATAAGGTTGTATCGTTCTCTAGGGGTTCCTGTTCTTGACTGGTTAGTTGTCTCTCTTTAGGTCGTTGTTCAAAAAATCTGTTTTAAAGTTAAACAAGACTTATCCCTCCTCAAAAAACTTTTTTACTACATGCTATTCAATAGAAGTTAATATGTTATTAATACAGCGGAAAAAATGCAAGTTTATGTTTCTTCTTAGGACAAGAGGAAACAAGGAACGGTCATGGAGGGATTCTTTACGTTAAATTGGAAAGTAATTTTGTCTTGTTTTCTTAAAAAATTCCCGGATCTTTTGCAATTGCTCAGCGTTTGGATTGTGCTCAATTGCTTCCATGTAAATATCGGTTAAAGCATGGAACATGGCAGCGGCAATGGCCTGGTACTGTTCGAAATCCTTTGCCGCGATAAACTTTTCCACAGCTGCCTGCCATAGTTCTAAACTTTCCAGCAGGCATTTATTTTTACTGGCCGCAATGGCAGCCGTACAAAGGTTACGGCAGTTATCCAGGTTATTTTCGTTAAGATACTCTAACACCCGTCCGGGTTGAGATTGAGACAAGAGTATATCCGTGAGAGGGGGGATGGCCAGGTCTGCTCCGCCAACGGTTTGAGCAGCAGAACGGTAGTGTTCTAAACTCTTATCTGTATCACCTTGCAGTAGATGTATTTCCGCCAGCCGGCAGTGGGGCAGATAACTAGCAACTCCGGAACCCCTATGGTACTTTTCCCAGGGAGCATCACCCAGTTGCAGGCATCTTTCAAAACATTCTCTGGCGGCCTGCAGACTACCCGTTCTTAAGTAGGAAAAACCCTGTAAATAGATAAGATCCGTGTAGTCCGGGTATAAATCGATGGCTGTGTTTGCCACCGTTACTGTTTCATTATATTTTTCTAATTTAAATAAGCATTTTATCATTCCGTAGTACAAGTTAGCCGGTATTATCGTGCCAAATAAACCATGGGCCACCTGAAAATGTGCCAGGGCCGCTTTATACTTCCCAGCTTTATAGAATTGAAATCCCATCTCCCGGTGCAGTACAGGATTTCTACCATATTCCTTCATATCTCTGGCAAGTAAATAGACATTTCTACGAAAAACTGCCTGCCTGGATTGTGATTTTACGTTCTGACTATAATGAAAAACGGTAACAGGCAAGCAGGTGAGCGCTATTTCCCCGTGCTTCTCCGTAATTGAACGGTCAACATCTTCCATAAACCGGGAATGATAATGCAAATCATGTTTATTACGAATGACTCTGCAAACAGCTTGTTCCTGATAATTGCCCCTGTTGTTTGGGTCGAAAAAAGTTCTTAGCAGAACCCTGTGACCAACGGAAGTGGAAGTATTTAAACCTTCCAGCAGTACAGGCAGATCAGCCAGGTTCATTTCCTCGTCCCCGTTCAAAAATAATATCCAGTCCCCGCCGGCATTCTGCAGGGCAAAGTTTCTGAGTTTGGCAAAACTGTCTGACCAGTTCAGACGGTAAAGGTTGGCGCCCATTTGATAGGCGATGTTCAGGGTGTTATCGGAGCATTCCGTAACAATCAGCATAATTTTATTGGCTATCTCACCAACACTGCGCAGGCACCTGGCAATGTTCTTTTCTTCATCTTTTGCCAGAATACAAACACTTAACTGAAACTGCTTTGCTCCTCGCAGGAGAAAGGGCCTTATTTGTGACAATAACTGTTCGGGAGACTGGCCAAAAACTTTGCCTTCCACAGGGTATTTTGGGTTACGGTGTCTCATTTTTGTGGCTTTTTCAATGCTGTGGGCAGCCAGGGAATAACGCCCGCATCGAATGTGACTGGCGGCTTGTAAGAAAAATAATTCACCGTAGTCCGGATAGATGCTTTGAAAATAAGCCAGTTGTTCTAAAGCATCCCGGTACCGGCCAAGTTCAATGAGACAAACCACCAGTTTATAGACTAACGGGGGAGCATATCCGGAACTGGGATTGGTTACTTTTAAAGCTTCAATAAAGTTTTCCAAAGCCTTTTGATATTGCCCTTGCCTGGTATATTCTATTCCTACATTATAAAGATAAAAGCCGTCCCGGCAGACCCGGTCCCCCCGGGATTCTTCCAGCAACCTTACGTTTCGTACAATTTTTGAGGGAATGTTTACCTTTTTCGGGTTATAACCATGGTGCAGCAGGGTTACATTAAGACGGCCGATTCTAGCGGGTCCGGCATGTTGAAAGATAGAATCGGAGATCTGCTCGTGAATTTTTCCCTTAAACCGGAATTGTGGCAGGTTACGGAACAACCTGACAGATTGAAAGGTAATTTCTTGGTCCTCTCCCAGAAGATTTCTGATGTCAAGATAATAGGCATCGTAGTTCTCCGATTGAATTGCCTCCATTAAATGATGCCCCAGGTTTGGGTCGATCTCCTCATCACAATCCAAAAAAAGAATCCAATCTCCCGTGGCCTTTTCCAGGGAATAATTACGGGCTGCGCTAAAGTCATTGATCCAGGAGAAAGGATAGACTTCCGCTCCTAGGCTTTGGGCTATCTCGGGAGTTTGGTCAGTTGAACCGGTATCCACAACAATGATCTGTTTTACATAGGGCAGGGCACTTTTAATACAGTTGCCAATAAAATCACTTTCGTTTTTAGCGATCATGCAGAGGCTTATGTTGATTGGCAAAGTAATTCTTCCTTTCCGGTTAGTTTCTTCTTAAAGCTGCCTAACCCTAACAGATGATGGTGTACCGGCGAAGTATGAGGATAGCTTGCAGAAATATGCCTTAAGCAATGTTGGAAGAAATCAGTTAGAACAGTTAATAAAGAAATATAATTTTGGCTGTCCTTTTCCAAATCACAGGCATGCCGGATAAACCTAATCCCCTCCAGTTTATTGCCTGTGCAGCTGTTGATGAGGCCGAACCATTTGTAGTTGACTGCATATTTTCGGTGATACAGGGAAAGTGAAAAGAGTCTTTCTGCCAGGTTGTGATTTTTCTGAGTAAAGGCTTGCTGCCCCATTTGGCTGTAGAGTAGGGAAAGGTGTAAGGGTTCCATAACGGTTTCTAAGAACTTGACGGCTTTAACCCTATCAAAGGAAACCAGTTGGTAGGCAAAATTCAAGAAAGACGGGGAAAAAGAATCGTTCCCGGGCCGGTTTTGTTCCTGGTCAATGAGTTGTGCCACATGTTGGGCTAAAAATTGGTTTAGCACATCCTTTTCACGACTAAATTCTGTATGCCTTATGTCATGACGCAGCACCTGGCATATGGCAGCCAGGGACGTAACTTCTTCATGGGAAGAGGGAATTTTCAAAAGAAAATTCTCAGCCGCCTGCCAATCTTTTAAATAAATGCAAGATTTGCTGGCAAGAACATAGATTTCAGGGAATGGCTGCGGCAGGGTGTTTATTTCCCGCACAACAATTTTGTACTCGCCCATGTCAAATAATAATTTGATTCGTTCCTCCGGACTTACATGGGGTAAGTGTGTCTGCAAAAAGCTGATGGTGTCCTCCGAATTGTTAAAATAACGCTGTGCCAGCAGACCCAGACGTAGGGATGAAGCATAAGAAGCAGCCCCGGATTGAATGGCCTGGAGTTGATAATTCAGGGCTTGCTCCCAATCCTGCAGATGTATGCAGATATCGGCCAGTTGTTCACAGGCTAAAAAACTTTGTACCCCTTCCATGGAGATATAATGCGGGTTGATCTTGTTATATTTCAGGCACTGTTTAAAACGATCCATCGCCAGTTCAAAAAGCTTTACCGATGTAAAAATTTCCCCCTGAAGATAATAGAGGTCGGGGTAATCGGGGAAATAAGACAAACCTTCTTGGGCAAGTTTAAGAGCCGGCTCGTACTCTCCCAGGTCCACCAGGCAAAGGGTAAAATTACGGTATAACCCGGGCAGGTAGTTGGAATTTTTGTTCTCATACTGTTTAGCCAGTAGAAAATGATGTTTTGCTTTTTCCAACTGGTCGCTCACATAAAAACTAACCCCCAGATTATAATGAATAAAATCGTCCGTGGGGTTCTCTGCCAGCATGCTTTCCAGTATGGTTATGTTGCGCCGGTTTTTTTGTGCTCGTTTCGGATGATCAAAGGAGTAGCCATAGTGCAAAATTTCTAAACCCGAATAGACAATGGCTGCTGCAGGGTTGTGGCGCAGAATACTGGGTGCTATCTGTTCATGCAAGGCACCTTCAAAGCAATAGTTGGGATTGTTTTTAAACATTCGTATGTTCAGGCCACGGCATTTTTGCGGCTCCGAAGCAGAAGTGTAATTGATGATGCTGAAGGTGAAGGCCTCCGCCTCGGTTTGTTGGGCCAACTGCCGCAGGGACCGCCCGGTTTCCGGGGGCAGTTCTTCATCTGCGTCCAGGTAAAAAATCCATTCTCCCTGGGCCCGTTGTTTAATTTCATTTCTTGCCTTGGCAAAGTCGTTTTCCCATTGAGTGAAGAAGACGCTGGCCCCTTGCTCTTGTGCCAGAACCGGTGTCCGGTCACTGGAACCGGTGTCCAGTACCAGGATTTCATCTACATAATCCATCACACTAATTAAACAACGAACGATATTGAATTCTTCATTTTTGACAATCATACAAAGGCTAATCAGAGGATGCTTTGGCTCTTTCAAAATAATTACCTCCAGACTTGACCTTTGTGTTTACAATATGCGACATAAAAAAGTTTGGTGCAGCTGCTGTGAGACAAATAACATTACAGGTCGGGTAAGCTGCAAAAACATTATTTAAAAATACACTAAGTGTAACAAATGTCAAAACCTAGAATATTATACAATAAATCATAATAAAGGGAGGCATTTCAATGGCTGTCAGAAAAATTTGTGTTCAGGAAATTACGACCTTAAACCGGACAGAAACCTTTACGGTCACCTGTACAACCCCGTCCTTTACACCGATCGGTCTAGGTTCCCCGTCGGAGGCCAATGCTGTTCTTTACAATGCGGCGTTTACCGTCAGTCCTGTTCCGACCATCTCTTTTTCCTATGATGTTCAGTTTAAGTATGCTTTCTTACAAAACGGAGGGACATTTGAAGAATTTTGCGATGTATTGAGCAATTCCGGTGCACTAACCTTTAATACCGGTGTAACGTCCTGCGATTGTCAGGATGCGTTCTCCATTACTTCCTCTATCGCTATCGACCCTGCTGCAATCACAACCACCCAGGATCCTAATACGGTTTCTGGTCCTGTAACCGTCAGTTTCACCCTGAACAACCTGTGTGCCCAGACCATCATCTGCGTAGAAGATACTATCTGTCCGTAAGAAAAAGTAAGGGCGAGATGCGGCAATACTGTCGTTCGCAAATTGGTTCTTTCATAGAAGTTTACATTAAATGTCCCTTTCCTAAATAGAGTAACTAAAACAGCTTTAGGCAACAGAGTGAAATCTATGGAAAAACAGGAACTGTGGATTGCTGCATGGGCAGATCCTTTTTACAGAAATTTTCAAGGAGACACCAATGGAAAAATATGATTCAAGATTTTTTGTTTACAGTGACCCTAAAATGGACTATATGGTTTATGAACTTCCTCCTACTTGGTGGAGCAGATACTATGAGTATGAATGGGCCAGTAAATTTACAGGAGCTGAGGATACTGTTTTAGATGCTGGCTGTGGAATCTGTCACCCTTTTAAATTTCACCTTTCAGATGTTTGCAAAGAAGTTCATGCCTGTGATCTTGACAAAAGAATACTGTCACCGGAAGCGATCATAAATAACATTTTAAATGACTGTGGGAACAAAGTGTCTAAACCGGCTTTACTTGCCTACTGTCAAAAGATCCGTTTTAATCAATGCAGTATTACGTCACTTCCCTATGAGGATAAAAAGTTTGATAAAATATTTTGTATATCTGTTTTAGAACATATGAGCCCTCAGGACATAAAACTGTCCCTCGGGGAGTTTAAAAGAACCCTAAGGGACAACGGCTTAATCGTTCTAACCTTTGATTATCCTACTATTAACCTGGAACAATTTAAGGACACGGTCAATGAAGTTGGACTCAATTTTGTTGGAAGCTTTACTTTCAACATGCCTGAAGATGCAGTCACATCCAATTTGTGGGGTAAACTTTATTGCTACAGAACAGTTCTGAAAAAACACCAACTGTAACTGCCGCAAAGAGGGGTAAAAGACCCCTCTTTTTCCATATCTGAAAAGGAATCAGGCAGACATCCGAATGGTATAGGTACTGCGGCAGGGATTGATGAAACCTGTAGCCGATATAGTTTAGATTTGGCATGGAGGTATCAACCTTTGCACCCCCAAATTCCACCCCGATGATACCGACTAACGCCCGGGGAAATGAGCAGGCTACTTTTTTCACCAAATCCTGGTCAATTGTTTATCCACTTAACTTAAAAAATGATAACGGGGTGAAAATGATTATCTATACTAACAATGAGAGAGCCCTGTTAAAATAAGGCTCTCTCATTGTTTATATATTCACAACGTACGTTTTTGTATTAGACCGAGCACACACCCGTTCTTGAATCTTACTTGAGCACGAAGCACTTTATGGCATATATTTTCTGTGTTTCTAATTCTTCTTTCCCGCGGCAGTCGGAAGTTTCCCAGGGATAGAAAAGCAACAACTCCATTAGGAGACAAGGATCTCCCCCAAAAACAACCTGACGATAACAAGCATGGCCATATTTTAGGGATGATAACGCTCACAAAATCAATCCTACTCCAGCGATTCGTAAAGTTTTCCCCGCAGTATTTTTAGTTCCTCTTTCAACCGCTTGTTTTCGGCTTCCAGTTCCTTGATGCGCTTATTCTTCGCAGTAATAATGATGTCCTTGCTGGCATCGGTCATTTCCCGTTTTATCTGCTTCGGAGAAGGCGCGGCCGCCTGCTGCTTACGGAGATTCTCGATGCGCTCCTTGATCTCCTGGTGGGTGTAAAGATAAGACTTACTCACCCCGGCCTTCAGAGAAACACTGTTGAAGTTGATTTTCTCCCCGGCTTTAATCAGCCTCTGGATGGCCTCGTCAATCTTTTTCACGGTTTCCTCGCTCTTGCGCCGGGCGTGTTTTTTCAATCCCTCCGTGTTACGCTGGTGCTTACCGGACATTTAAACGTTCCTCCCCCACGTACTCCCGCCCTTTTTCCCTGCTAAGTGTGGATATGGCCTTCTTTTATCTAATTACCGCCCCTTCTGGTGGCCGGCCCTTACGTTTTCCGTCCAAACGAACAAACAACAGTTTTTTAGGGTTATTATACGGCATGCTTTTTTCTTTAACTTCATCAACTACGGCTTGAACCACCGCGGCTACCTCGTCGGTAATGGGTACGCGGTGGTTTAACACCTGAGTTTTGGGAATATCGCCGCAGAGCCACCAGCCTGGGCGGTACGGTCTAGACAGTTATCATACCGGAGGTTCAGGATATCGGAAATGCGCCAGCCCGTAGCGCGGAGGAGAACAACTATCGGGATATACTGCGAAGGTGTCAATTGCTCCAGATTTTCTTCCAGTTGTTTTAGAACTCCTTCAGGGATAAATTTAATATCCTCTTCCGACCTGATAGCACGTTTAGGAAAATCTTCTTTGAATAACAACGAAAAGTGGGGTTTTTCCGGCGCCTCCGGGTATCCGGCCCGCTGGATGTAGTCAAAAAAGCCCCGTAGGCTGAGTAGACAATCACGATGCTGTTTTTGCCAGCCTTCTGTATATGATCGGTACCACGCCAAGTAATTTTCCATGTCTTTACGTGATAACTTCTTTAGGTCCTGCCAATGAGGATATTGTTCATGTATAAATCGCAGGAACAAACGCAGGGCTATTAAGTCTGTATTACATTGGCTATATGACCGAATACCTACTCGCACCTTCAGGTATCTTTTAGCCAGAGGCCGGAAGGGAAAGGGAATGTCCTCAAAAGAAAGCAGGTAACGAGATTCGTTTTGGGTATATTTCGCTCCCGGTATTTTCCGCACGTCCCAGACGTTCTTTTCAAACTCCTCCCGGTCGTCGTAGAAGTTGAGCATAAACTGATATACTTGCTGTAACAGAGTTTCGTATTGGGTACTGGATAAACGGCCTTTTTTGTTGACCGAAACCCCCTGTTCAACCAGATAAGAACGCCACCTGGTCATAACTATCTCTATCTTAAAATCCGTAAAACTTCCGATTCCGGGATAAACCTGCTTCAGAAAGTCAGCCAAGCGGGCAAAGCAAGTTCCGTAAGAGACCGCCGTTTGTAACCGCAAGGTATATTCACGGAGGCGGTGAATAAAGAAAAACTTGACCTCTTCCTTAATACCTGGCTGCAGGCGGGAAAAGTCAATAATCTTATTGGGTAGTGTCCAACGTTCAGGCCGAAACTCGTCAAAGATGGGGTCGGTAATATCCCACCTGTCTTTTTCCCAGTATCCCGTCAGCGTTTCCTCGATTTCCCGCCATTTTTCTGGCGTCGGAACCGGCCTATATACCGTGCTCACTATTCAGAACCCTCCTTTTACTGTCGTTTAAGGCGCATCATTTCCTCTGCCTTCTCCCAATCCTGGCGCAGGTCTTCGTCGCTCGGGTGCAGGTAGATTTGCATGGTGGTCTGAATCTGGGCATGTCCTGCCCGTTTTTGCAAGTGTTCCGGCTTCCAGCCGGTCCGGCGCAGTTCGGTCAAGGAGCTGTGCCGAAGAATGTGGGGGCTGACGTCAATTCCCGTTTTGGCCTTCAACCTGCGAAAGAGAGAGGCGACGTCCTGGTACTCCATGGTTGGTACTTGTTTTCCCCGGACAGCTTTATAAAAACATGGTTTGTATCCACTTCGTCTGTGTGGAATTCAGCCACATAGTCAAAAAACAGGTTGATCAAATCCGGTGAAACGTCCACCGTCCGGGGGCTGCAGATGGTTTTAATTTCGGCGAGGTTGGGAAGTTCACCCCTATCCCGGATATGGATCTTTTGTCCGTCGGGCTCAAAGTCTTCCAGCCACAGGGCCAGGGCCTCGCCGATCCGCATGGAGCTTTTCCACAAAAGCTGGATTAAAAATTTGTCCCTTAAGTTTGAACAGGCATCAATCAGTTTCTTTACCTGCTCTTTGGGTATAGTCTTTGGTCTGGAACGGCGAACCTTCACCTTTAAAATCTTTGCCGGATACTCCTTGTCTTTATTGACGTGGTAGAGGAAGTCTTTAAAGCCCCTCCTGCTCCCGGGGATGGTCTTTTTAAGCCTCTCGGAAAGCTGGACGCTGTAGTCTCGTGGCGCATGAGGTAGTCGTAGAAATTAAGGACCGTGGAGATTACGGTGTTCACAGTGGCTGGCTTGCGGGGGGACATTACGGGTGTCGCCGGGATTACTTTCAGATTCCCGTAGGATTCTGGAGCCAGCGCATGAAGTCGGCCATGTCGTCTATGTTGATTTTACGGTAATCCAGCTCCTCCTGCTCAAGGAACTCGAAAAAGAGTTTCAGGTGCTGGCAGTAAGCGCGTAGGCTGTTTCGAGCAGCTCCACTGTTATCTTTGAACTTAATGAACCGCATGACGGGAAGGACGGGCTCACTATCCGAACCAACCAGCATATACCGGGTTTTCCCATCAGGAGTTGTAACCGTTTCCACCCTCACTGAGATGCACCACCATCAGAAACAATATTTTCTATATTATACTACCAGTACTATATTAACATAATACATTTAACTAGTATTTTAAGAATAAAATAGGGATAAACCCTTTCTTAGAATACTATAAGGTCTATCCCTTACCCTAGTGTATTTAACACCAGTCACCCCGTTGCTATTTAATTATTAAGAGGTTTGACCTTGGAAGAAGATATTTAACGTCACGGCACTGGCGGCGTTAACAGCGGCATAGTATAACCGGGCGTACTTCAGGAATGTGGTAGCGACAAAGGTTGCCATAGAATTCTGGTTTATGGTAGTGTTGCTGACTTCGTCCACCCAGGTGGTGCCGTCCGGGCTCAGTTGCAGCCTAACCAGTGCCTGTGCGTTGGCATCCAGGGAGTTGTTAACCACACCAAAGGTCCAGGTTGCAACACCCAGGACAGTGTAGGTTGTGTCGGGTGAACCAGCTGTATTGGTAACGCTTGCCCTTGTGGCGGATACATCTGTGGTTGCCAGTGTGCTGGCCAGCGTACCTGTAACCAGTAATCCGTTGGTGGGTGGTGTAATGGATAAACCGCCGGCCGGTGCAGTGATGGACAGGCCGGTTGAAGTAATGGTTAACCCGCCGGTGGGTGGGGTGATGGATAAACCACTGGCCGGAGCCGTCACTGTCAGCCCGTTGGCCGGTGCAGTAATGGACAGACCAGTTGAAGTGATAGTTAACCCGTTGGTTGGCGGCGTAATGGATAACCCGCCGGTGGGTGGGGTGATGGATAAACCACTGGCTGGTGCCGTCACCGTCAGCCCGTTGGCCGGTGCGGTGACTGACAGACCGGTTGACGTAATGGTCAAACCGTTCGTTGGCGGAGTAATAGATAATCCGCCGGTGGGTGGGGTGATTGCCAAACCGCTGGCAGGAGCCGTCACTGTCAGACCGTTGGTAGGAGCAGTAATGGCAAGACCGGTTGAAGTAATGGCCAGGTTACCGGAGGTGTCTGTGTTGAAAGCAACGTTGTTACTTCCATAGATTTTGATCCTCGCGTAATCTGGATTGTCTTGGAAAATTTTGAAGTTAGGCATAAGATTAACCTCCCGTGTAATTTATTAGCAATATATGCCTTTATATAGAATATTTTCAGTAAGTGTGGAAAGTTACAACTTTAATGCATAATTTATAATAAAAAATGTTACAAGGAGATCACCTATGGGCAACCGGATTAGTTTATGTATGATTGTCAAAAACGAGGAAGGGAATATACGCAGGTGCCTGCAAAGTGTAGCCGGTGTGGTTGACGAAATCATTGTGGTTGACACCGGTTCCACTGATGCTACACCCGAAATCGCACGGGAAATGGGAGCGAAGGTCTACTCCTATGACTGGAATGAAAATTTTAGTGATGCCCGGAATGCATCGATCCAGCGGGCGACGGGGGAGTGGATTTTCTTTTTGGATGCCGATGAGGAACTGGCCCGTGAGAGCAGGGATGTTCTGGCCAGGTACACCGCCGAAAAGAATGTGGAAGGCTACTTTATCAAAATTATTAATTATATTGGAGCTGACGGCTGGGCGGAAACCTGTCCGGATGTGGTTTTTCGTCTTTTCAGAAACAGGCCTGAATACAGGTTTCGTGGCGCTATCCATGAACAAATTGCAGATGTCATTCTGGAGAAAAATAAACAGGCCTCCTACGGAATGGCCAATGAGATCGTGATTATGCACTATGGTTACTTAGATAGTCAAATAGATCAAAAGGACAAAAAGAACAGAAACCTGAAAATCATTGAAAAAGAGCTGGAAAGTCAACCCGGAAATTACCTGCTGCGGTATCACTATGGTGTTGAGCTGTTTCGTCTTGAAAAGTATGCAGAGGCAACGCAGGTTTTCGTTGAAACGGCCAATCATACGGATCCCCAAACTATTTATTTCCCTAAATTATTACGATATATCGTCCTTGCCTACCATTCTGCGGGGCAGCCGGAAAAGGCCCTCGATACCATTGCACAGGGGCTGCGGGTCTTTCCCGATTATGCAGATCTCTATTATTACGGGGGCCTTTGCCTTCTTGCTCTAAAGCAATACATGAAGGCAAGAGACCTTTTCCTGCATGCTGTTTCCTTACCGGAACAACCGCCTCAATATGCATCCTTCGGAGGAGTCAGGGGTTTCCGTGCCTTCTATTTTTTAGGTGATATTGCTGAAACGTTTTTAAATGATGAAGAAGCTTTAGACTATTACCTTAAAAGTTTACGGGATAATCCAAATTTCCAACCTGCCCTGGAAAAGATTATTAAAATTTTAAACCCCCGGTCAAATCCTGAATATACCAGGGAGTGCCTGGAAAAAGTATTGGATCTTAGTATACCCCAGGCCAAACTGGTGCTGGCCAACATCTTCTTCCAAGAGGGGGCCTACCGGTTGGCCTTGGATTTTCTGGAGGAAGCGATTCAGACCGGCAATGGGACAGCTGAAATCTTATACCGGAAAGCATTTTGCCTGATTCAGGAGAGGCGGTTTTTGGAAGCCCTCAGGATATTAAGCGGCTATAGCCCGGACAGTTATCTTTACCCGCTGGCAAAATTAAATGAGTTATTTTGTTTTTGGGTTCAAGGGAAAAGGAAAAAGGTTCTTTCCATTATAGAAGAAATGCGTGCAATGGGCTTATCAGAGGAGACGGATAATGTGTTAAAACTTCTTATGAAGATCCAGGAGAAACGGAAGACCGTTCGGAAAATGTATCTGGGGGAAGAAGGGATGGCTCTTCTGCTGGATCTGATTAAAAGATTGCTTAATCTAGGGGAACCTGAGAAAGTAAACGAACTGTTAAACCGGGTAAACCCTGATTGCCTGGCAGAGCGTAAGTGGGATGTTATCTTGCTTTACCATGAAGCCGGATGCCGGGAAAAAAGCGTGGAGTTATTAGAAGAATATCTGACCGTTAGCCGCAGCGGGGAGGCCCATTTTCTTTTGGCAGAGGCCTACCGGGAATTGGGGAATCCGGCGGCAGCTGACCTTCACTACCGCCATGCCATAGAATTGGACCCCCACCAACCAAGATACTATCTTAAACAAATAGAACTTTATGAGAACTGGCGCGAAAGGCTTGGGAAAGAATTAGCAGATGGGGATCAACGGAACGGCGAAATCACAGAGGAGGTCCATCTGGAATGAACAATACCGTTACTCTGGCTATGATTGTAAAGAACGAGGCGGGCAACCTCGGCGACTGCCTGGAAAGTGTTAAAGACCAGGTGGATGAAATTGTCATTGTGGATACAGGTTCCACCGACAACACCCTGGAGATTGCGGGCAGGTATACCGACAAAATATATACTTACCCCTGGCAGGGAGATTTCAGCGCGGCCCGTAACTATGCCATCGCCAGGTCCGGCGGGCAGTGGATTTTATACCTTGATGCGGATGAGAGGTTGTTTTGTGAACCGGGCCAGTTAAAGAAGACGGTTATAAAGGATGACCAAATTGAAGCGTATCTGCTGCCCCTTGATTATCCTATTAACGAATCAACCGGAGAATATAATCGCTTTCTGGTCCTGCGGTTGTTTAAAAATACAAAGGATTATTACTTCGCAGGCCGTATACACGAGCAGGTTATTATTCATAAAAATGAGGCCGTTGGATTTACCCAAGACATCATTATAAAGCACCAGGCAGTCTCCCCGAAGGAGCGGAATCGCAAAAGAGGCCGCAATTTAACCGCATTAAAGGAAGCATGCGCCGCAGAGCCGCAGAACTTTTTTCTTCAATATTACCTGGGGATTGAATGGCTTGGTCTGGGTAAACCAGCTCAAGCCCTGCCGTTCCTGGAAAGTGCCTACCGGAATATCACCGATAACCATTTGCATTTCCGCATGCCGGCCCTGCGGTACCTTCTTACCTGTCTCAATGCCCTGGAAAAGTTTGATGATACCATATGTCTGGGGCAGGAGGCAGCCCTCCGGTATCCCCAGTACACGGATATCTATTACCTGACTGGGATTGCTCTGGAAGAGAAAGCAGAGTACAAACTGGCTGTCAAATGGTTTGAAGAGGCTGTCAAATGTGGCGTCCCTCCGGTCTTATACACGCATATGCAGGGGGCAGGCAGCTTTCTTGCTTACTATCACATGGGATATTGTTGCCAAAACATGGGCCGGCCGGACGTCGCACAGACCTGTTATGAGCAGGCCTTACATGTAAATAAAAGCTACTATTACCCGGCCACCAGTTTGTTTTTATTAATGCTGACCCATCATGGGCCCCGTTTTACCTTTGATTATTTTAATGAGAAAGGTTATTTAAACCATACTCCCATTGCTCTAAGTATTGCAGAGTTATTTTTTAGTTACGGCTATCCTGGTTTAGCAAAAAAGTGTTTGGAAGGCTCGGAAGTCAGCCGGCATATGACAGAAGAGATTTTATTTCACCTGGGGCGCTACCGTATTTATTCCGAAAATTTCCAGGAGGGGTTAATTTGTTTAGATCGTATCCCCGGAGACAGTCAATTCTCAAACATGGCGGTAACCCACAGGTCCGTGGCACTCCTGTTAACGGGTTGTCTAAAGGAGTGCCGGAACCTGGCCCTGACCATGTGGAAAAACAAACAATTAAGGCCCACTTCCAGGGTACTGTTGGGTTTGTGTCGTTTCATGCAACAAGGCGGCATGGCAATTCAAGGTATGCAGGGGAACGAGGAAGAGCTCGTACAATGCTCTCTGCACCTGCTTGATTTGTGCTATCACTATCTACCGGATCGGCCCGGTGATGCATGCAAAAATCTGGAACGGCTAATTTCACATTTGGAAACCTTATTAATTACGTCTCCAAAAGGGATTCAAAAATTGGAACAGTTTTATCAAGACAAAATGAATGCTGTACGGGAGTTGTTCGATTACAAATTCCAGACCGGTGGAGTCGGCGTATGAGTGAAGGAATGAAAGTAAGCCTGTGCTTGATTGCAAAAAATGAACAGCACTGCATTTTGTCCTGTATTGAGAGTGTTAAACATTTGGTCCACGAAGTCGTTGTGGTGGATACGGGGTCTTCAGATGATACGGTTCTTCTTGCCCAAAAAGCAGGTGCCAGGGTCTTTCATATCGCATGGACCGGTGACTTTGCCCAGGCCAGAAATTTTGGTCTGGAGCAAGCAGCGGGCGATTGGATTCTGGTTCTTGACGCCGATGAGGTTCTGGCGCCCGGAAGCACGGAAGAGTTTCATCAATTACTAAATGATGCAGAGGTTGAAGGCTATTTTTTAACGATTATCAATTTTCTTGGCAACGGCCAGGAGTTTACCACAGATAAAGTGGTAAGGCTGTTCCGGAATAAGCCTTCCTATCGTTTTACCGGTGCTATTCACGAGCAGGTGGCGCCTTCGATTTTAAAAGCAACCGGGGGTAAGGGGCTGGTAAGCGCACCTGTTGTGATTCATCATTACGGTTATTTAGACGCAGAGCTGGCTGAAAAAGATAAATTCAGCCGAAACACTTCCATAATATACAGAGAACTGGCAAAGAACCCTGGGGACCCGTTTCTTTTATATTCCCTGGCCCTTGAACATTTCCAAAGGGGGCAAGTTGCCGAGGGGGTTCGCTGTCTGGAATGGGCACTGTCCCAAATGAAGGGATCAGAGGGGTATTTTGAGGATGTTCTTGTGCATACAGCCATCGGTCTATGGGGATTGGAGAATTTGCAAAGACTTCTTGATTTTCTCAATAACTCGCTGTCGATGCTGCCCGAACAAGGGGATTTGTTATTGATCAGGGGAATGACATTTCTAACCCTTAAACAATATGCAGAAGCCGCTGGGGATCTGGTGCATGCCTTTAAAACCGGAAGCAGCAAACTTTTCCCTCAATATAAAATTCTCTGCCTGGCAGGTGATGCTTTCAGTTTATCCGGGGATTTCATAAAAGCAGAAGAAAATTACCTGTCGGCACTTAGAATGAACACCCGTTTTCTTTATCCGTTACTACAGTTAATAGGGTTAATCCAAAGGGGTCACCTCTTGTTAGATTGTGACAGGTTGGCACGGTTTTGTCCACTTAAAAATAAAGATTCCCTTTGGCGGGATTTACTGTCGGGCGGTGGCACGTTATTGGCCCTGATTGTATTGTTGCTTGAAATTTATCATTTAGCCGTAGATCCAGACCAGGAATTCCTGCTGTGGCAATTAAGCGGGGAACTGGTTAGTTTGGTCGAGAAACTCGACTCTCTACCCGCCAGGAAGCCGGTCCATGAATACATTTCTGTTGCCAGTCGGGAAATTCACGCCTATGCTTTAATAATCGATAAGGGATACCAAGGCAGGTATTTTTGTGCCTTAGACAAGATGAAAGATCTGGTAATTCGTTTGCTTTTAATGTTTATGAGAGAATGCTGCCCACAGTGGAGGTGGACACCCCGAAACCGGCATTTATTCGTTCAGTGGAAAGGTGATATGAATGACAAAAAGAGTTATGGTGGCAAGTCCTGTCAAGCAAAAAAAAGTAATCCTGAAAGAATTTCTAGAGTCACTGGAGAAATTGGATAAATCAGGCCTGCAAATGGATTTTGTCTTTATTGATGATAATAACGATCATTCTTTGTTGGACAATTTTGCCAGGCAAAAGGATAATGTGCGGATTATTAAGGTAAAGTCCCTTGATAAATATATTTGTGATGAGCAAACACATTACTGGCACGAGGAACTGATCTGGAAAGTAGCCGCCTTTAAAAATAAATTTCTCGAGATGGCTTATGAAGAAGGTTACGATTATTTATTCCTTGCCGATTCTGATTTATATCTTCATCCCAAAACGATCAAGCATTTAGTCTCCCTTAATAAAGACATTGTTTCCGAAGTCTTTTGGACCAAGTGGGGGCCTGACCTACAACCCTTGCCCCAGGTTTGGGTAGCGGATCAGTACCAGTTATTTCAGGCACCAAGGGGTCATGAATTAAGTGAGGAAGATGTAAAGAAGAGGACACAGGAATTTCTGGATATGCTATCAAAGCCCGGTACCTATAGGGTGGGAGGTCTGGGGGCCTGCACCTTGCTCAGCAGGAAGGCCCTGTCCATGGGAATTTCCTTCAGAGAGATTTATAACGTCGGATTATGGGGGGAGGACCGGCATTTTTGTATCAGGGCGGTGGCCCTTGGCCTGGAATTGTATGCCGATACTCACTACCCACCTTTCCATATTTACAGGGAGTCGGAGCTTGGTGAACTGGCTGTATATAAAAAGAAGATCCGTTCAGGACGTAGGAAAACAGGGAAGACAAAAAACAATATAGGAACAGAACCGGGAAGTAAAATAACACTGGCTATGTTAGTCAGAAATGAGGCGGGCAGATATTTGGAAAGGGTTCTGAAACAGGCCAAACGATATATCGATAACGCCGTGATTCTGGATGATGCCAGTGAGGATGAGACGGTAGAGGTCTGTAAAAAGGTTTTAGATGGGATTCCTTTGACAATGGTTTCTAATGAAACTTCTTGCTTTAATAATGAAATTTTTCTAAGAAAGAAACTATGGCAAATGGCTGTTGATACTGAACCAGATTGGATTTTAATCCTGGATGCCGATGAGGTTTTTGAAGACAATGCTGCGGAAGTGTTAAAGGCACTGGCAAAACGAAAGGATCTGTACTGGTACGCCTTTCGGCTGTTTGACATGTGGACTGAAACCCACTACCGGGAAGATCAATACTGGTGTGCCCACAAAACCTTCCGACCATTTATGGTCAGGTATTTTCCAGAGTTTGATTACCGCTGGCGGGAAACCCCTCTCCACTGCGGTAGGCTTCCCATAAATATTTTACATTTAAAAGGTGAAAACCACCCTCTGAGACTGAAACACCTGGTTGGATGAAACCGGAGGACCGGCTGCATAAATATTACCGCTACAAAAAGCTGGATCCCCGGGCTCATTATGGTATCGCAGAACAATATGAGTCCATTCTGGATCCACGCCCCAACCTGGTTCCATGGGGTTCAAAATAAGAAGGAAAGAAATACCTGTACAGCCGGAGAAGAAGTTGCCTGCCCGTAACACGAAATACAGTTTTGGCAGAATAAGTCACAGGTGGTGTTATTAAAGACATATACTACAAAAAAGACATGAGGTGCAGTCTTATGACCATTTTTAATATACGGGCAACGAAAGACACCTTTGTGATAAGTGATAAGAAATGCCGGCCCCAGTGTCATTCACCTTGTTTGCCTGTGGGAAAAACGGGCTTGGGATATATGTTTTATACTCGCTTTATTTCATATATTTTTTTTGACCTTTCTGAGATCCCGGGTGATGATGAAATTACCTCGGCTAAATTAAAAATCTCTCTTTATGATCCTCCTTGTCTGGGGCACCCGCCTGATTATATGGGTATCCAGGCATTGAAAGAACCTTTTCGGGATTGTTATACCAATTATCAAAACAGACCGGCTGTGATACCCCACTCTTTAAAAAAATCCCTATTTACAGTTTAAAGGTATTTACCATTGATGTTACAGATTTTGTAAAGGCTTGGCATTCCGGTAAGTGGGAAAACCAGGGGTTGGCACTTGTGCCTGTGCAGCTGGATACCAACGGTGTTATCCTTTTCTATAGTTCAGACAGCCCGAATATGTCGCAGCATCCAATACTAAGGATCAGTACAGTTGCCAGGGGCCCGTGCCAAAAACCATGTACAGTTAACCAAGAAGAAACCTATACTGTCAAGAAATTATGGGGTTTCAGCAAGTCACATGAAATCTGGGACTACACAATTTACAGTTATATTGTAAAAAATATTGGAGAAAAAAAGATACTGGTTCAATTACAATTCAGCCCCGATAACGTTGTTTTTTTGGATGAAGAACCTGAAATCGAGCTGTTGCCGGGACAGTCACGCATTATGGTAAGCAGCTTTTTTGCCCGTTACATCAGACTTAAATTTCGTCTTGCCCCGGGTGAGACCGGGGAGGGAACTTTAAAAGTTTGGTTACAGGCCAGGCAGTAAGACGGATTAAAAAGCATCAAAGGGAATATCCAAAAGGGGATAACTTTTGCGCCCGTATTCTCGAAATGCCACCACTCGCTGCCGATTCTTTTGAAACCGTGCCTCACCATAACACTTCCCAGCAATTCCCTGTTTTTGATCTGTTCTTTGGTCACTGAAAAAATAAAAGCTCCCGTTCTTGGGGAGCTTTACAGACTTTATTTGGCCGCAGCCTGGGAAATTGCGGTATAGTGCTGCTGCACATAGCGCTCGGAGATACCGCTGCCATGGGGGCGGCTTTTATGTAAGTAGAGATCAAAATGTCCCGTAACACCGTTGTCCGGAGTGGTATCTACGCTGTGGGGCATACCGGAAAGGGAACCGGCAATATTTCTGCCGTTTTTATGAATGACAACCGGGCGGGGCGACCAGGCCCACTGGCCGAATAACTCTTTCATGGTTTTTGTATCCTCTGAGGTTGCAGGTTCTATGTCACAATGATTGCCGGCAGACAGGACCTTTAAATTGAGGTTCACCCCCGTCTTGCAATCGGTAACGGAAAAAACCTCACCGCTCTTAAACAAAGATTTTCCCTCAGTAAACCAGTTAACCAGTTCAACAGTTTTTGGTTGAGCCCTTTGCGCATTGGCATCTTGCTGGGTGTCTTGCTGAGCACCCGGTTGTTCCTGATCCGGTTGGCCCACTAACCAGTCATGGGATTGTGATCTGTCAACTGCACCCCTTGAAGGCAGTGCCGCACCGGAGATAAGCAAGCGTTGGCCAATGGACAGGTTATCACCTGTCAACTTGTTCATTCGTTTAAGTTCTTCCACTGTGGTGCCGTAGGTTCTGGAGATCACCCAGAGGCTATCCCCTTTTTTACGGTGTAAAAGGTCCCGGCAAAGGCTGTGCTGTTAAAGAATAAAACACTGGAAATAACCAGGCTGCAGACAGTTACCTTATTTAAAAACATAAAAATCTCCTTTTTCTACATACAGTGGCACAAAAAGCCATATATTTAATTGTACCTGTAATGGACAAGCATATCAACGAGAAAAATATCTCAGTGTGGTCCTATTTTTCTAATCAACCAACATTATTCTTGCTGCATTATATACCATTAATTTCCAATATATTGTAATTTACCATTAAAAATAACCCGGTAGCATTTCCCGGGATTCCGTTAAAATATTGCTATTCTATTTGACTAAAAGGGTTTTTACCGGTTATATGGCGAAATACTAGCTGGATATCTTATTCCCAGCTGTACCTGTGCTTATCATGGGGCCTGTGGCGCGGGTCTGGGAGTGGGAGTTTTCTTCAGCATTTTATACGACGCCACCTGCGCCAAAGATGTGGAGCGGACGATCTCCATGAGGGCCGCCAACGCAGCCCTGTGCGCCATTGCCAATACCGACGGCCCGGGCTGCTGTAAACAGAGCGTCCGTTCTCGGAAGCGCTGCTGGATAAAATCTCGCGCCAGGGAGTCCGGGTTTACCCGGTGGAAATCCATGCCATTAAAAAGAGACTGCACAACGATAAAATTATTCTGGGTTACGGTCATTTGATGGAAAAGAAAATTAAGGAAGGGATCGGCAATTAAAGGCGGTACTGGAGGAGGAAATTGGATAAGCGAAAGGTTTTCTCTGGTGCACGGTTTTTTTATCTTTTATAATGGTGAATAAAAAACAGTAGGTGAAGGGCAATGAGCAAGAGCAAAATAAGAAAAAATCTCAGCGATGAGGAAATGCTGGCCAATTATAAAGAAGAAATCACCTTTGAAAATGCCTGGGATGATACAGCGATTGCCAGGCCCGTATCCAAATCCGTTAGGAAAGACTCGGAGAGGGAAGGGATTCATTCTTTCTTTACCCCGGAACTGCAGGAACAGGTGGGGAAAGCTCTGTTAGAGCTGAAAGTTCAACTCTATAAGGAAGGGATCATTAACTATAAAATTGAGGTAAGCAGAGAAGGCCGCCAGGTGATTTTGACTGCGGTGAATGCCGTGGGTAAGAAAAAAAGTACTGATAAAACTGCCGGGAAGAAAAAGTGAGAAGGCAAAACAAAGCAAAGGCTGCCGTCAACGCCGGCAGCCTCAAATACGCCACCCCCCAAAAACTATGGGGTCCCCGACATCTTGCCAACCGTTCTATGCCCAATTACTTCTGCCCCTGCGGGGGACCCTTTGCATAAAAACAAAATGTCACCCGCTGCCTACCGCAGTAAATACCGAAAATAGGATAAATAAGTGGCAAAGAAAGGACAAAATCGGGCTCTCCATGGTTGTTAAAATAGAGACTGAGATTAATCAAATTTCAGGGGAGGAGTGCACTTGAAAGGGATTTTCGGGGGAGCCGTTTATTTATCGCTGGCCGCCGGAATTTGGGGCGGTATGTATGTAGTAAGCAAATATGCCTTGGACACCATTCCACCTTTTACCTTGCTATTTTTGCGCTACTTGATAGCCTCTTTCCTGCTGGGGTGGATTTGCTGGTTAAAAAGAGAAGAACTGGTTCCCACCAGGGAGAGATGGCTGATTTTCCAGATCGGTTTTGTGGGCTATTTTCTTTCCATTGCCGCCCAGTTTATTGGAACAAAGCTTTCTTCAGCCCACATGGGCGCGGTCATCACTACGTTATCACCGGTCTTTCTGTCAGCTTTCGCCGTCTTGTTATTGAAAGAGAAGATCACTGTAAAACAGGTGGTCTCCATCGACATTGCCCTGACCGGGGTACTGGTGGTGGTGGGAATGCCCGGCCTGCAGGGTGAAGGGTCGGCCCTGGCAGGGGACTTGTTCTTATTGGCCGCCGCCCTGTTCTGGGGCTATTACTCGGTGCTCTCCAGAAAGCTTCGTCCGTTTACTCGCCGCTGCAGATTACCACCTGGGGCATTGTCATTGCCACGGTGCTTACCTTTCCCTGCATTTTCTTTGAGCTCTCCGATTGGTCTACCGGGGACTTGGTCAAGCTACCCATTCTCTTGAGTGTCCTTTACATTGGGATCATTTCCACCGCCCTGGCATTTTTCAGCTGGAACAAGGGGTTGGCCCTTGTGCCATCCCACCAGGCCGGTCTTTTCTTCTTCTTTCAACCGGTGGTGGGGACACTGCTGGGATGGTTTTTCTTACATGAGCATCTCAGCCAGTCTTTCTTCATTGGCAGTTTGTTAATTCTCGCCGGCGTCTACTACAACATGAAACAAAATAGTGCAAGCAATTAAGTTAAAATGCTTAAGTAGTATCCCTGGTGGGATACTACTTATTTTTTTACTTCAGCAAGACCAAGAAAGGTTAGGTGTTATGCAAAAAATTTCTCTTAAAATTTACCATGAAGAGGAATTATGGCAGGTTGTCTAATGTGCTATAGACAAAGATAATTGATTGATTGTTCAGGCAATGGGTATGAGAAGAGAGCATTGTTTCATCAACCGTCCCTGTTTGAATTCAGGCTTTCTTTGAATGCATAAACCACATTAATAATGATTAGCGACAAAAGTAGAAGCTGTTAAAGAAAGGGTTTTCCAGCGGACTGAGCGAATTGGAAAGCAGAGAATTTTGCTAAGGGGGAACCTGTGTGAGCCTTCGATTCATTATCGGGAGAGCGGGCAGCGGGAAAAGCCATACCTGCCTGGAGGAGATTCGCCGGGAACTGCGGCGCCGGCAGGAGGGCCCGCCCGTCATATTGCTGGTACCGGAACAGGCCACCTTCCAATATGAATACATGTTGGTGTCCACACCGGGGCTGCAGGGCATCATGCGGGCACAGGTCTTAAGCTTCCGCCGCCTGGCCTGGCGGGTGCTGCAGGAGGTGGGAGGGGCTGCCAGGACCACATCGGGGAACTGGGCAAGCGCATGGTACTGCGCCGCATTCTGGAACAAAGGAAGTCTGAATTAAAGATTTTTCACCGGGCGGCCAGGCAGCCCGGTTTTGCAGACAGCCTGGCCGGTGCCCTGTCCGAGCTCAAAATGTACCGGATTAAACCCGCTGATTTACAAAAGAGTATTCAGCGGCTGCAGCAGGACCGTGACAGTGCCATACTGGATAAGCTGCGAGACGTAAGCCTGCTGTATAGCCAGCTGGAAGAGTTTCTGGCTGGCCGGTTTACCGACCCGGATGATTACCTGAACCTGCTGGCAGAGCGATTGGGGAGCGCTCCGACGGTGCAAGGGGCTGAGATTTACATAGACGGTTTTACCGGCTTTACCCCCCAGGAATTTGGGGTCATTGAACAGCTTTTGGTGACGGCAAACAGGGTAAGCGTAGCATTGTGTTTCGACCCGGTTTACATAAAGGAACCCTGTCATGAACTGGATGCATTCTATCCACCCGTGGAGACCTACCATACCCTGAGAGAAATGGCCGGTACCTTAAGGATCGCTACGGAGCCTCCCGTGCTGCTGCAACACGAGACACCCGTACGCTTTAAACATAGTCCGGGCATCGCATATCTGGAGAAAAACTATTTCCGCTACACGGCTGTGCCCGGTGAACAAACAGCAGGGGTGAGGCTTACGGCCTGTGCCAACCGCCGGGCGGAAGTGGAGGCAGCGGCCAGGGAAATCCTTCGGTTGAGCAGGGAAGAGGGACTTCGCTGGCGGGAAATGGTCGTCATGGTAAGGGACCTGGCCAATTACAGCCATTTGATCGGCACGGTTTTTGAAGATCACGATATCCCTTATTTTATTGACCAGAAAAGAACAGTGCTGCACCACCCCCTGGTGGAGCTTATTCGCAGTGCCCTGGAAACGGTGTCCCAGCAGTGGGCCTACGACCCGGTTTTCCGCTATTTAAAAACCGACCTGGTACCGGTGCGGCGGGATGAAGTAGACAAGCTGGAAAACTACGTGCTGGCCCACGGCATTCGTGGTTCCCGCTGGAGCGATGGCCGGGATTGGACCTACCGCAGGCGCTACACCCTGGGCGAAGAACAGGAGTGCAATGAGTGGGAGGCCAGGGAACTGGCCTTGATTAACCAGGTACGTTACTCGTCCACCGAATCGCTGCTGAACTTTAACCGGAGGGTCAGTGAGGTCCGAAATGTGCGGGAGATTACCGCAGCCCTGTTTGAACTGCTGGAGTCCCTGGATGTGGCAGCAAGGCTGGAAACCTGGGCCAGGGAGGCGGAGCAACAGGGGCGGTTGGTGGAAGCCAGGGAACATGCCCAGCTGTGGCAGAACATCCTGCTGCTGCTGGATGAAATTGTGGAGGCCATGGGAAAAGAGCAACTTTCCCTGGAGGAATATGCCCGGGTGCTGGAGTCCGGGCTGGAAGGCCTGAAACTGGGCTTGATCCCGCCGGGACTGGATCAGGTGGTGGTGGGAACATTGGAGCGTTCCCGCAACCCCAATGTGAAAGCGGCGCTGGTGCTGGGCATCAGCGACGGGGTGCTGCCCGCCCGGCCCGGCGAAGAGGGTTTGTTTAGCGATTTTGAACGGGAAGCCCTGCGGGAAGCGGGGATTGCCCTGGCCCCGGGTTCCCGGAGAAAAATATTTGATGAACAGTACCTGGTCTACGTGGCGCTGACCCGGGCCAGCCAGGTGCTGTGGCTGAGCTACCCCCAGGCGGACGATGAGGGAAAAGCACTGGTTCCTTCCCAGATCATCTCCAGGATCAAGGAACTGCTGCCCGGCCTGCAGGAACGGGTGGTTCCGGTGGAACCGCCCGGTACGGACGGGGATTTGGAGTTTATCGCCTGCCCGGGACGCAGCATGTCTTATCTGGCCGCCATGCTGCAGGAAATGAAAGCGGGCCGCCGGGTGGACCCGGTCTGGCTGGACGTTTACTCCTGGTTTGTACAGCAGCCTGCCTTTAAGGAAACCTGCGGCCGGGTGCTGGCCGGGTTGTTTCACGTTAATCAGGAAACCTCCCTGTCCCGGGGGCTTGGGCAGCGGCTTTACGGCAGCCGGCTGAAGGCCAGCGTGTCCCGGTTGGAGAAGTTTACTGCCTGCCCCTTTGCTCACTTTCTGTCCCACGGGCTGAAGCTGAAGGAGCGGGGGCAGTTTAAACTGGCGGCGCCGGACCTGGGACAGTTTTTCCACGCTGCCCTGAAAAACGTTGCCGACCGCATCAAAGAGCAAGGAACGGATTGGGCACAGCTAACCAGGACCACGGCAGGGACCATGGTGGGAGAAATTGTGGAAGAACTGGCTCCCCAGCTGCAAAATGAAATCCTTCTCAGCACAGCCCGCCACCGCTACCTGATTCGAAAACTAAAGAGTACGTTGGAAAGATCGGTGCTGACCCTGGCAGAGCATGCCAGAAGGGGCGTCTTCCGCCCGGTGGCGGTGGAAATCGGCTTTGGCGAGCAGGCGGAACTGCCGCCGGTACAATTTGACTTGGGGGACCGGTGCGTGATGGAAATGGCCGGTCGCATTGATCGCATCGACTGTGCCAGGGAAGGGGGCAAGCCGTATTTTACCATTATCGATTACAAATCCGGCCAGGCCGAACTGAAACTGGCGGATATTCTGCACGGCCTGAAGCTGCAGCTGCTGATGTATTTGGATGTGGCCCTGCGGCATGCGGATCAGCTGGTGAACCAGCCGGCCCTGCCGGCGGCTATGCTGTACTTCAGCGTTAAGGACCCCCTCGTTGCCAGCACAGGTCCCCTGGCTGCGGCAGAGGCGGAGAAGGGGCTTCTCAAGCAGTTGAAAATGAAAGGCCTGCTGCTGGCGGATCCCCTGGTGATTGCCCAAATGGACAATCAACTGAATGGCCAGTCGGAGCTGCTGCCAGTGGGGTTGAAGAAGAACGGGGAGTTTTACAGCAATTCCAGGGTGATCAGCGAGGAACAGTTCAACCTGCTGAGAAGCTACCTGGAGGAAAAATTGAAGTCCACCGGCCGGCGGATGATCTACGGCGAAATCGAAATCAGCCTTACCGGCGAGGGAAGGACAAGGCCTGTCGTTTCTGTATTTTCAAGCCGGTGTGCCAGTTCGATCCCCTGCTGGAGGACAACATGTATCGCCTGTTGTTTGACCTGGAGGAGCCGGCGCTCTGGTCATTGATAAGGGAAAGTCTGGGTGATGATAACCATGCGTGATAAAAAATGGACCGATGAACAATGGGCCGCCATCACCACCAGGGACACAAATTTACTGGTGGCAGCTGCGGCCGGGGCAGGCAAGACAGCGGTGCTGGTGGAGAGAATCATCCTGCTGATTACCGACCCGGTCCGGCCGGTGGATGTGGACCAACTGCTGATTGTCACCTTCACCAATGCTGCGGCTGCGGAAATGAGGGAGCGCATAGCAGGCGCCTTAAGCAAAGCGTTGAAGGAAAACCCTCACTCCAGGCGGCTGGCCAAACAATTGGCCATGCTGAACCGGGCCTCCATTACCACCCTGCATTCCTTTTGCCTTGACCTGCTGCGGCGTTATTTTTACCTGCTGGATCTCGACCCGGGCTTCCGGGTGGCCGATGAGGTGGAAGCAGAACTGCTGCGGCTGGAAGTGCTGGAAGAACTATTTGAAGAACGATACAACCGTGAGGACAATGAAACCTTTGCCCGTTTGGTGGATGCCTACGGTGGCCAGCGGGATGACAGCAAGCTTCAGGACCTGGTCCTGGCGCTTTACCGCTTTTCCGGCAGTCACCCGTGGCCCCGGTTCTGGCTGGCAGAGATGACAGAAACCTTTGCCCTTTCGGAAGGTCAATCGTTGGATGATCTGCCCTGGATTTACCAGGTTAAAGAAGAGATAAGTCAGGAAATGCAGTCTGTGCTGCGCCTATTGAAACAAGCCGCCGGTTGGGCCGGACGGCCGGGCGGGCCGGAGCTTTACTGCAAAAACCTGACCGAAGATCTTATTCAGACAGAGCCGCTGGTTGATTGCCGTGAGGTAAGCTGGGACAAGCTGTACCGGTCCTTTGCCGGAATCAAATGGGGCAAGTTAAGTCCCTGCCGGGGGGAGGTGGACGAAGGTCTTAAGAACAGGGTACAGGCCTTGAGAAATAAGGCCAAGGACAAAGTGAACGAAATCGTCAACACCTATTTCTGTGCCAAACCCGAAATTCTGCTGCAGGATTTGCGTTCCCTCCACCCCCTGATCAAAGAATTGGCCGCCCTCACGGTGGAATTTATGGAACGTTATCAAAAGAAGAAGCAGTCCAAGGGTCTGGTTGACTTCGGGGATCTGGAGCATTACTGTCTGTCCATCCTGCTGGACAAGGCAAGCAAGCCCGGGGAAATGATACCCTCCGCCGTGGCCCTGGAATTAAAAAAGCAGTTTGCTGAAGTGCTGGTGGATGAATATCAGGACATCAATGCGGTGCAGGAGACTGTCTTACAGCTGGTGTCCCGGGAGGACAACCGCTTTATGGTGGGGGACGTCAAACAAAGCATCTACCGCTTCCGCCTGGCGGAACCCGGGCTTTTCCTGGGGAAATACCGGCAGTACGGAGTGACGGGCAACGCTGCCGGCTGCCGTATCGATTTGAGCAAAAACTTCCGCAGCCGGCTGGGTGTGGTCAATGCCGTCAACTTTATTTTCCGGCAGATCATGACCCGGGCCGCCGGGGAAATCGATTATGACGAGGCGGCAGAACTCCGGTACGGCGCTGATTTTCCTGCATTGGAAGGGGTCATCACCGCCGAGGGACCGGTGGAACTGCATTTGATCGACGGCAAAGATGCACAGCCTGACCAGGCAGAACTACCGGATAACTGCGAAGACAATGAAATGCCCGACCCGGACGGGGAACCGGAGGAGTTGGCGCCGACCAGGCGGAGGCAGATTGGTGGGCCGGCGTATTCTGGAGATGATCAAGGGTAGAGAGTTGTCCACGGGACCGGAGTTTATGGTCTGGGACAAAGAATTGGCCCAATACCGCCCGGTGACCTATCGCGATATTGTCATTTTACTGCGGGCAACCACCGGCCGGGCCAATACCTTTTTGGAAGAATTGCGGGCCATGGGGATTCCCGCCTATGCGGAGCTGGGTACAGGCTATTTTGCAGCGGTGGAGGTTGAAACCTTTTTATCTCTGCTGAAAATCATCGACAACCCCCGGCAGGATGTTCCCCTGGCCGGCGTCCTACGGTCTCCCATAGTGGGTCTTAAAGCGGAGGAACTGGCAGAAATCCGGCTGTGCAACTGTGACGGGGACTTCTATGATGCGGTGGTTTCTGCCGCCCGGGCAGATTTGGAGGAACTTTCCCGCAAACTTACCGGTTTCCTGGCCAAGCTGGACCGGTGGCGTTCCCAGGCCAGGCGGGGGCCCCTGGCAGATTTAATCTGGATGCTGTACAGGGAAACCGGGTATTACGATTATGTCGGAGGTATGGTCGGCGGCACCCAGCGCCAGGCCAACCTGCGGGTTCTTTATCACCGGGCCAAACAGTTTGAAGCCACCTCTTTCCGGGGTTTGTTCCGCTTCCTGCGTTTTGTGGAACGCCTGCAGGACGCCGGCAGCGATCTCGGCTCGGCCAGAACCCTTGGTGAGAGCGAAGACGTGGTGCGCGTTATGAGTATTCACAAGAGCAAAGGGCTGGAATTTCCGGTGGTCTTTGTGGCCGGACTGGGCAAAAAATTTAACCTGATGGATTTAAACAAAGAACTGCTCATGCATAAGAAGCTGGGTTTGGGTCCCCAGGTGATCAACCTGGCAACCCGGGTCTCCTATCCCAGCCTGCCCAAACTGCTACTGCAGCAGCAGATCAAAAAAGAATCGGTGGCGGAAGAGATGAGGGTCCTCTATGTGGCCTTGACCCGGGCCAGGGAAAAGCTTATTCTTGTGGGAGCGGTGCGGGATCTGGAGAAGTCCCTGGAGAAATGGTGCTCCTCCGCTGCCCAGGCCGGTTGGCCGCTGCCCGATACCGAATTGACGGCTGCCAGGACCTACCTGGATTGGCTCTGTCCTGCCATTGCCCGGCACCGGAACGGCCAGGCCTTGCTTCAGCTGGCCCGGTCGGAGGCACAGCCATTGTCGGAAGTGGCAGCGGATGCTTCCACCTGGCAGACTGCCTTTATCAATTTGCATCAGGTGCAAAACCCGCCCCGGGACAACCGGCAGCAGGTGGCAGGACTGCTGGAAAAAGTAAAGGCGCTGGCTCCCCTTGGGGACCTGGGACAGGCGGCAGAGATAGAGCGGAGGCTCAACTGGCGCTATCCCCTGGCGGAGTTGACGGCAAAGCCGGCCAAAGCAGCGGTTACCGAAATTAAACGCCGTTTTGATGAACTGGCCCGGCTGGAGGACGAGGCCGTGCCCTACCGCCCGAAAATCACCGGGCGGCCCAGATTTTTGCAGCAGGACAAGGGCCTTACCCCGGCGGAAAGAGGTTCTGCCATCCACCTGGTGATGCAGCACATACCACTGGAGAAAATCCCGGCTGAGCAGGACATTCACAGGCTGCTGGAACATCTTGTGGCCCGGGAAATATTGCTCCCGGAACAGGCCGCCGTGATTGACCCGGCTCAAATTACCGGCTTTTTTGCCAGCCCGCTGGGACAGAGGCTGCTGAATGCCGGGAAAGTACAGCGGGAACTGCCCTTCAGCCTGGCCCTGCCGGCGGTGGAGGTCTACCCGGAACTGTCCCGGGCCGGCGACGGGGAGGTGGTCCTGGTGCAGGGTGTCATTGACTGCCTGGCGGACGAAGGGGACGGGCTGCTGCTGATCGATTACAAGTCCGATGCCGTCCACCCCGGACAAGCCTCCCCGGCAGAACGTTACCGGGGTCAAATCAATCTTTATACCCGGGCGGTGCAAAATATTCTGGGAAGGCCGGTTAAGGAAAGGGTCATCTACCTGTTTGACAGCGGGGAAACCCTTTACTTCGGCGCCTAAAGAAACGGAGAAACGGTGCCGGTTGTTGAATTCAACAACCGGCACCAAAAAGAAAAAGAGGTCAGGACAGGGAATATGCAGGACAAAAGGTTGTTACTAAAGGCCGCTTTCCTTTCCCAAGTTGTCATTTTATTAACCGGGCTGGCAGCGCTGTGGTTCTTTTATGTGCGGCAGGGGACCGTTGGGAAAGCATTTTCAGATTGGACAATGCAGGCCTGGTGCTGGGCTGCGGTACGCTGCTGGCAGCGGGCCTGGTGATCATGCAAATACTGCTGGTTATCTTCGTGCCCCATGATAAACTGCTGGATGACGGCACCAACAAAATTTTTTACACCTTTTCCTACCCAACCCTCGCTCTGTTAATGAGTTTTGGGGCCTTTGCGGAAGAACTGTTGTTTCGGGCCGCCATGCAGCCCGGTTTCGGCATCGTTCTCACCAGTGTGCTGTTTGCGGTCATTCATGTCCGGTATTTAAAGAAATGGATATTGTTGCTGGGCACCTTCGTAATGAGCCTGGCCCTTGGCTGGCTCTATGAAACAACGCAAAACATCTGGGCGCCCGTTTGGGCACATTTTCTGGTTAACTTTGTGATGATCTGCTTCGGAAAGAACGGGCTGTTTATTCCAAAGGATGACTCCGAAGCAAGTCAAAACTAATAAGGTCACAGGGGGACATATGAAGAAGCGGAGATTTAAGAAGGAGTTTAAAGTGCATTAAAAATACAGGGCATTGATCTGGCCCTGGCCAGAACGGTCTGGAGCAAAAGATCCCAGCCATACAGGCTGCCACAATCTTCATAAAGTGGAATTATTTACTTAGTCTTAAGAGGGGAAATCAGTGGAGTTGGTCATTTCCCCGACAGGAATTTGTATAAATTTGCAGAATATAGTAGACAGAACTTTTCCTGGTGTTGTCAGTCTTATGTTACAAGACATAAGCCTGGCTTTTTTGCTTTCCTACATGAATTGGGTCGAAGGAACTATAGTAATAAAACAGCAAAAATGGTATGATTTACTGTAATTAACCAGTTAAAAACCTGGATCCTTTGACATCCGGTTTTTTATGTCTATGACAGAAATTTTGACAAAAGGGGACAAAGGGATGAAGCTTAAGATTTTAACATTGTTCACAATCCTGACCGTAATCCTTACCTTCTCCAAGCCAGCCACAGCAGCCCAGGTTATTGTCGACGGTCAGCCCCTGGAGGCTGAGGTGATGCTGGAAAACGGTACAACTTTGGTACCTTTAAGGGCGATCTTTGAAACCTTAAGGGCCAGCGTCCGCTGGGACCCCGCTGCCAAAACCATAACTGCGGTAAAAGACGATGTAACCATTGTGCTGCCAATTGGCTCCCCCAGCGCCTACCGCAACGGCGTGCAGGTTTCCCTGCAAGTGCCGGGCAGAATTATCAAGAACATCACCATGGTACCCCTGCGCTTTGTCTCGGAATCCTTGGGGGCAGAGGTTCAATGGGTCAGTACCACACAAACGGTGATCATCACCTCAGCACCGGTGCAGCAGGAGACAGTTCTTGTCTTCCATCAGAATATTAAAGAGAACAGTGACCCTTTGTATAACCAGGTTTTAAAGGGTCTTAAAGAGGCAGAAGAAAAAGTGGTTTTCATGACGGATAACCAGGAGCAGTATGGCGATGTAGAAAAAGTATTGTCTGTGGCCCAACAGGTCCTGCAGGATCATCCTTACTTGAATTACATAGAGTCTCTGGAAGTGAGGGTCCGCAGCGGCAGGACAACCTGTATAGAAATACTCTTTCAATATAATTTCCCTGCCCGGGAAGTAAAGGAGATGATCCAGGCCGTGGAGGAAAAATCCCTGGAGATTATTAAAAAGGAAATTAAACCGGGTATGACGGATCTGGAGAAGGAAAAGGCCCTGCATGACTATGTCGTACTGAATACCAGGTATGATTATGAAAATTATCAAAGCAATGCCATCCCCAAGGAATCCTATACCGCCTACGGGGTACTGGTGAACGGTGTCGGCGTATGCCAGGGCTATGCAGCAGCCATGTGCAAGCTGCTGGACATGGTAGGTATCGAAAACCAATTTATCATAGGAACCGGCCACAACAGTCGCGGTACCGAATCCCACGGCTGGAACAAAGTAAAAATAAACGGCCGGTGGTATCACCTGGACACCACATGGAACGACCCGGCACCGGATCTACCCGGCATGATAAGTTATAAATATTTCAACCTTACGGACGATGAAATAAAGAAGGACCACAGCTGGAGCGAAACAGAACAGGGCTTGTTTCAAATAAAATAGCTTAATGGGCCTGATTTTATTTCAGGTCTTTTTAAATCCGTAACCTTGGATTTGATTGCCCTAATCATTGTGTAACCTTGTAAATAAAAAATGGTATAATAACCATAAATAATCACTTCATTCAACCCTGGAGTAATTTAAGAAGCAAGCATTCTAGAACATAAAGGCATGGGAATTTTTACATCAGCAGATAAGCTTAATTCCCCTTACCCATACAGGTGGCCGCTGCGATGGCGGCGCCGATACCAGAACCGTTCCTGGTCAGGACGAGGGATACCCTATTTGAGTTGTCACGATATATTTCTTTAAAGACATTGTTAATATTTGCCACATAGCCGGGCATTTTTTCAAACAGGGAGCCGTCCGCCCCGATGACATGGTCCCTGTTAAGCTCCGGATCCACATGCCGCACGATACCGACGTAGGTGGCGGCAATCAGCCGGGCAGACCTGGTGGTAACCAGTGAGGCAATCCTTTGCAAAGCCTGCCTTTCTTCCGGAGTTAAACCTTTGACGCTCCAGTTTGTTTTTAGCCAGCCGGAGATATGAGCCAGATCGGGAGTCTCGTCCGCCAGCATGAAAGCCAAATCCCCGGCCGTAATTGAATCCGCAGCAGCGACAAAATCAGGAATTTTCTCTTTAAAAAGCAGCCTCTGTTGTATCAGGTCCGTAAGGATTAAACGAAAAATTTCACCGATGTACCGTCCTGAAGCGGCTTTTTCCAGAAGCTGCTCCCCCGGTTTTTCACTGGCCTGGTCCAGGATTTTGTCATAATAGGTCAGGGGAAGCTTGTTAAAATTACCGGACTCCATGTTGATGATCATAGGTCCCTGGGAGGAAGGTTCCTTCGGTTCGATATAACAGGAGTTATGACCTGTGCCGCTAATGGAGCCGATGTCGGCGCAGGGATCGCAATAGGCAGCAGTGAGCAGCGTCCCCGTGGTATCGTTAATGATTGCCACAGGTTTAACATTGAACAAGCTATTCTTTGCCAGAGCCCTTTCCAAGAGACCGGTAATTTCCTGGCCTTCCACGCCGGATGTTTTAAATTCCTTGGTCCAATTCAGTAATACCGCCCTGTTGGCTCCTATTTGCCTGCAGGGAAAGGAGAAGGTATGGCCCAAAGGATAGGTGCTGTCATGCTCCAGTAAATTTGCGATTTGTATGGCGATAAAATCAAACAGATCCCCGGCATTGGCATCCTGGGAAGTATAATCATAAGCTCCGCAGGGGTCTTTCAGTAAGAAAGATTGCTGTTTTCTGATCTCAAAACGGCCGCCCCCAAAAAGATCAACCAGCTGCAAACGAATGTTGGTTCCCCCAAAATCGATGGCTAAGAAAGTTCCTGTTTCTCTGCCGTCGGCGGTTTGTAAAAAAGTGCGAAGCATTTTGAGAGAACTTTTTCCGGACAAACCCTCTGCCATTTCTTTTTTAAACTTCATGGCGATCTCCAAAATCTCGGAAGCCGGCAGCCAAAAATTTTTTTCGATGCCGCTCAATTTCTCCGCTAAAACTTCCGTCATTGTAAAGCCCCCCTATAGGCATGCCCTTTGGTAAACCGATTTCATTCCTGTGGATTTGGTCATATTTCCCATCTATTTAATAACAATTATACTCAAGAAATATTATATCTTAAATGCCTGGTATTGATTTTATCATGTTTTTTCACGGTACATGGGCCCTATCTTAAAATATTTTCATAATTGGTCATGTTCTGAATTTTTCATCTACCAGGCAGGAATTTACGTAGATCTGTTAAATTGGTCTACAATCGATTGCAAAGAAATTTATGAAATGGCCCCGGACACCCTGAAGGCCATTAAGCAGAAAGGGCTGCGGGTGCCGCATACCGCACCCATTTTGATATTCTGCGGGCGGGTGATTTGGCGTCGCGGCTTTATTTAGCCTACCGGGCCGCTACGATATCGTACTTTTCAATTTTGCTGTCTGCCAGCAGGACGATCAGAACCAGGATCACCGCCCCCGCGATATAAGGGATGTTCATGTTAATATCATATAACACGCCACCGACCACCGGGCCTAAAATCCGCCCCAGGCTGCCAAAGGATTGCATCAGTCCGATGGAGGCGCCCTGTCCCCCGGTGGAATTTTTACTGACCAGGGTGGAGGCGCTGGGTCCCATCAGTGAGCCGCCGATATTAAAAATGGCAGTGCTGGCAAACATGGCGCCCATGTCGGGGGAAACCCATATTAAAAGCAGCCCCGCAGCGGAAATGGCTAAGCCGGCCTTGATTAAATTAACATCGCCAAAACGCTTCACCAGCTTGCCAATGAATCCTCCCTGAACAACCACCCCGATCACGCCGAGAACCGTAAACAATGTCCCCATTTCCTTTGGGCCAAAGCCAACCCTGTCTTTGGCAAACAGGGCAAAGGTTCCTTCAAACATGGCCATGGTGAAATGCAGGATAAAACCAAGGAGAAAGAGAGTAAACAGGGGATGGTTGATGACGCCCGGGGATAACCTGGCCTGGGCTTCTGTAACCTGGCTGCCCCGGTCGGTGTGCGATTCAGGCAAGAAAGCATAGGCAAAGGGACAGGTTAACAGGGCCAGGCCGCCCGCCGCAAAGAAAGGCAGGTGAAAGCCGTAATGGCCCAGCCATCCTCCCAGGGCAGGGCCAAAGATCATCCCCACTCCCATGCGGCGCCCATCATACCCATACCCCTGGACCTTTCGCTTTCCCCGGTGGAATCGGCAATATAGGCCATTGCCGTGGGCAGAGTTGCCGATGAGATGATACCGGACAGGATTCTCACGGCAAACATTATCCACAAATTGTTGGCAAAGCCAAAGAGAATAAAGGTAATGGCGTAACCGCTTAAACCGATCAGAATGACCGGCCGCCTGCCAATCCGGTCTGACAACCTGCCCCAAAAAGGAGAAAAGAAGAACTGCATCAGGGAGTAAGAAGCCATAAAAAGCCCAAGGATTGTGGGGCCTCCCCCCAGGTGGGTAATAAAAAACGGCATAATGGGAATGACGATACCAAAACCCACCATAACCAGAAACAAAATAATAAATAAAATGGCTATGGCTGTTGTATTCTTTCTCATAGGAATCCTTTCGGCCATCATAAAATTAACGGTAAATTTAATATAACCAAAAAAGAGCAGGAAGGTAAACCCTTCGCTGCTCCAAAATATTTATGAAATTTTACTCAGGCCAGGCAGCCTGCGGCGATTTGCTGAATTTTACATCCCACAGCACATGCATTCTCAAACTTTCGTCCTCTTCAATATTGCCGGATATTTTCTTATTGGCAATCATAATATCAAAGGGTATCTTTACATAATTATCAAAAAGTAACTTGCCGGCTTCTTCCTTGCGGAAAGCTATGGGCAGGCGCACCCCGTTTTGCCACTTCACCAGCAGCAGGTACATATCGGCTTCGGGATCATAGGCCCAGTTGGGAGGGAAATATTCTCCCCCGGCCTTTTCCAAGGGTTCCGTCCAGGCGGGATTTACCAGTACCATGGTGGTACGGGCAAATTCTTTGCCGTTTTCTTCATAATTTAGATCTGCCCAGGCGCCGAAATCCGGGCTGTAAGCAGCGCCGCCATACTCCTGAATCACATCAAACATTGGTTCTTGTGCCATCTCTAATCCTCCTAAATTGAAACTTTGCTTTATACTCGTCCTTTTGGACATTATTCCCATCTTAAAACAATTCAATCTGTTCCTGCTTGTTTTTTATCTTTTCGCCTAAAAGGTTCTTGAGATTAGGACTTCCCTCCCGTAACCACAGCTTGTAGCCCTGGGACTGCAGGACAGTCTCCGGGCTTTTGCCGGCCGTCATGCCCACAAAGGTTCCGTCTAACTGCCAGATGTACAGGTAGACCTTGTCCGACGAAGGACTCACCTGAACCTTGGCTACGCACCACTGGCTTTTGTGTTTCCAATAGATGTATTGTTGATCCATACGCTTGATTTCCACAGCGGAACCCCCGTTATTTGCCGTTCCATTACCACATTCGCCATCCAAGTGGAAAATCCTGTTTTAAAATGCGGCGAGAGAAAAACTTCAACGGGGTACATATATAGGTATGGTTCTATGGCAAATGACCCCGTACTACCCAACATTTCTTGCATTTTTCTAACACGAAAGGGTATGTATAATAGTTTGTAGAAGTAGCATTTAATTAACAACCATATGGAGGGTTCATTATGACTATAGAAAAAGCGGTTCAGCAAGACCCATGGGGTACCAATGTGGAAATTTTACCGGATTTTTGGGTAGATCCGGAGAAATTATCCGTTATGCAGGATTTAATGTTTTCCGGCATCAATGTTATGCTGACCGGCGACCCCGGCACAGGAAAAACCGAACTGACCAAACGACTGGCCCAGGCCCATAACCTGCCCTTCCACCGGGTCAATGTGGGGGCCATTCGCACCCCCAGGGACTGGTTTGGTCACTGGGAATTTATCGGGGGACAAACCGTCTTTATCCAATCCGAATTCGTAGCTGCCATTCAGCGCCCGGGTATTGTGGCCCTGGATGAATTCAACCGGGTCACGCCGGACATTCACAACTCCATCTACACCATCCTGGACCACAACCGGGAAGTATTTATCGAAGAAACCAAACAATACATCTCCGTCCATCCCTGCTGCATCTTCATCGCCACCGAAAACCGGGGCCGCAGCCATACCGGCACCTTTATGGAAGACACCGCGGTGGAAGACCGCTTTGAAACCCTGCAGTTGACGCTACCGCCCGTTGAAGTAATGGCCGACCTGCTGGAAAAGGTCTACGGCGCCACCCCGGACCACGCCCTGCTGCTGGCCAGGATCACCCATAAATTAAACACCCTCTACCACGAAGAAAGCCTGAGCCGCCCCACCGGCTTCCGCCCGGCCATTTCAGCCGCCGCGCTGGTCAAACGGGGACAACCCTTAAATACCGCCCTGAAATACACCTTCGTGAACCGCTTCTCCCCGGAGGGTGGCGTGGACAGCGAGCAAACTACGGTGCTGCAGGTGATTCAAGCGTATTTGAAATAACAATAGGCAAGAGTTGCGGAGTATGGAATACCCGTAGGGTATGCCATGCAAAACATACCTCACGGATCTGCAAATACCGAACAAACCAACCTACTAATGGAGGTGACATCCAATGGCCTCTCCAACCCAAACAGAACTCTGGAAAAACAAAAGCCTCTCAGACTTCTGGCTCACCGGCCGGGGTTTGGACAACAACAAGAACGGCACCGGCCAGCAATATGCCCTCTTCAGCCACAAACTCCTGACCTCCGAAGACACAGACGCCCAGGCCATGGCCATGACAGCCATCCTGGGGGCGGTATCCAGGGTGGTGGACATCGTCCATGGCCGCCATAAATTTATCGTCAACTTCAGCTCCAAAGAAACCAGAACCGATTTTGCCGCCAAACAAATCGCCCTCAGCGCGGAACCACTTTTCAACCCCCCCAAGGGATACCTGATGCCCGACATCGTGGACGTACTGACCGGCATGGCCCTGCATGAGGCCGCCCATGCCCAGTTCAGCTCCCCGGAATACTATACCGAAATGCCGGGCAACCCCTTTATGGCGGTAATCCGCAATGTGGTGGAAGACACCTACGTGGAACACCTGACCACCTTGTATTACCCGGGTTATGCGGGCTACTTCTGGAAGCACCGCCGCTATGAATTTGACCTGGACCCTGACAAATGGGCCCATAAGCCCACCAAAAACCTGATGGAAAACGAACTGAATTTACGTGCCACAGAATTTTTGCTGGTGATGCGATCCTCCAGGGACTATGTCTCCCGGTTGGCCAGGGTCAACAACGTGGCGGACATGCTGAAAAAGATGATCTACATTGACAACCCGGCCCGGTTGGAGAAACTGAATACCCGAACGGTAGCCAGAAAAATTTACGACGAACTGTTTGGCAACCTGGTGCAGCATGATATTGCCTATTCACTGCCCAGTTCCCTGCTGGATTACAACAACCGGGGCAAACACCAGGCGGAGCCTGGCAGTGCTACGGCCAACAACAAAACCAATATCCCCAGCGATCTGCAAAACCTGATTCAAAACATGCGCCAGGAGCAGCTCCAGGTGGCTAACATGAGCGAATTGATGGAAGCGGGTCTCGACCCCGGTTACCCGCCGCCACCGCCGCCCATGGTGGTTTTCCGAAGGTCATTACCGGACGAAGGAGCCGCTGAAAGATATGAACAGGCCCGCAGCGTGGTTAAACCCTTTGTCATTCGACTTAGAAACCGTTTGAGTTGGGCCAACACCCGGCAGGTGATCAACCAGTATCAACTTCCCAGCGGCGAATTGGACGAAGACTCCCTTTACCAGGCCAGGTTTTCCAACAAAATTTTTCGCTGCACGGAAATTATCGAAACCCGCACCCGCAATCTGGACATCGGCCTGCTGGTGGACACCAGCGCCTCCATGGTGTACCCTGCAGGGAATGGAAACTCCAGAGTAGAATTGGCCCGCAACCTGGCAGCCCTGTTTGTGGAGGCCCTGGAACCGGTTGATTCGGTGAAAACCTGGGTCTTTGGTTTTAACCTGAAAGGCGCAGTAAATATGTACGAACTCTACTCCCCCGGTTTAACCAACAAAGCCCGCATCGGCATGACCGGAGCGGAAGGGACCACCCCCGAGGGTACCGCTTTGAAATATGCCGCTCTCCGGTTAATGTCCGAAGGTCGTCCCTTTGTGCAAAAGGTTTTAATTGTCATTGCCGACGGCAATCCCAACCCCGGACCGGAGACAAAACTGGTAAAAGAACAGGTAAGGCGTTTGAAAGCCCTGGGGTGCAATACCATCAATATTCTGGTGGGAGACCGCCCCCTGGAATATGGTTACGAATACAGCATTCCCTGGACCGATTATTACACTGTCACCACCGAATTCGGTCGACTGCTGAAAAAGCTGGTTGAGAAAGAATAGGATGAAAAAACCTGCAGTTAGGAATAAATGGTTTCAACTGCAGGTTTATCATTTTTAGGATTTATTCTTAAAAAATAGGATTTTGGATTGCAGGCAAGAGCAAGAAAAAGTATTTTGTCAAGATTATTTAAGAAAAAACCAAGAAAAACATCAAAGAACATTATTCAAACAAATTTTTCACTATGAGTACCGATTTTTACTCTAAAAAGTATATCTTTTTATCTCGAAAAGAGTAATGACAAATAAATTTTGTCATACCATGAATAATCTTTATAAATGTTCAAATACGTAATGATAAAGATTTGCTAATGAAAAATATTTTTTATTTTAGTGCAAAAAAAGTACTTGAAATCAAAAAAACCTTTTGATAGCATAACCGAAAACAGAAGATGACAAAGAATATCTCCCCTATAAAAATTTATTGCCAATAGAATAATTTATTTACAAAATAATTGTCATAAAAAACCTGCTTTTTATGTGAAGCAGAATTCGTCAACCGGTTATATATTCATTAGCTTTAGGTTTGGGGGGTGAAGGATGTGTTTTTTCGCAAGATAACCACCAAGAAAAACGGCAAAGAGTATGTCTATGTAAAGTTAATTGAAAACTACCGTCAAGATGGGAAGGTTAAACAACGGGTCATTGCCAATTTTGGCAGCGTGGATAACCTGTCCTCGGATCGTATTAACTGCTTGATTGCCAGCTTGAGAAAACTGCACAATGAAATTGAAACCCAGGTAAATGAACCTAAAGTTTCTCTGAATATTACTTCACAGGCCAATGAAATCAAAAGGTTTTTGAATATCTCCCACTTGAAGCAGGCTATGACTCAACTATTGGGAGAGCGAGCTTACGAGGTAGCAGAGGCACTGGCCATTAAATTCATGACAGCCGGTGAAGTCAACAAACCTGTGCAAGAGGTCTGTAAAAACATGGGCCTGGTTGATGCAACCAGTCTGCAGTTTTACAACGTAATGAAAGCATTAGGCCAGGATGAAGCAAAGGAAATTTTGCTAAAAACCAGAATTCCTGTTGCCGGTGGTAATGATAATATTCACAAGCCCGTCATCATCCATCTCTTTAAAGGTACGTTTGAAGGGAATTCCTTTGACGTTGACATGACGGGGAGTGTTTACATGCCACAGGGTTATCAGAAAGAAATCTTTCTGCTGTTGGCCTGCGACCATCAAGGTGCTCCGGTTGATTTTGAATATGCGGAGGAATCATGCGACATCCCCCGGCAACTAAGTGTCCTGGTTAAGAGAATAAAGAACCTGTTGTCCGAAAACATCCTTGTTTTGGACGAAGAAAACCTTCTCCACAACACCACCTTGCCCGTTGCCAAACCGGTCTCGGATGTGCATGGAGAAATCCTGGCAGCACTGGAAAGGGGGAGTGTGCTAAAAGATAATAACGTATTCTTTCAGGTTGTCAGGCATAAGCAGGTAAGTGAAGGGAAGATCAAGGAGATCAAAGCAAAACTGGCCAAGGTTTCTGCCGGTTTGGAAACCATCAAAGCAGACGTTTTACTGGGCAAACTAACCAAAGAATCCATTGTTCGCAAGAAAGCAGACAGTGTTATCAAGACCAACCAGTGTGAAAATCTGGTTACTTACAGTTTTAATGAAAGTGACCAGTCATTCAGTTACAGCATTAACGAAGAAGGTCTGAACCAAAAGAAACAATCGAAGTTCATGACCACCTGGGTCCTTCATAATGCCGGCGCCGGGGAACTTCCCATGCAGGATGGGCTGGACGTTAAAACAGACCAGTTCCATGTGATAACGGATCAATTAAAGATACCGCCCATCAATTTATATGTAGATTACCATTATTCACCGGAAATCATCTCAGGCCATATACAGCTTGAGATTCTTAAAAACCAAATCCTCAACGCAATGAACACACCGCATCAAGGGGGTGAGATATAAGAAAAAATTTTTGTCAATACAAATTTCTTCATTTTCTTTCTGATTTTAGCACCTTCGCAAAGAACATTCAATACGTTGGGGCAAATAATTAATGAATATTTGTCACTACCATTAGACAAAAATTTTAACCTTAAGCACCTTTTGAGACTTGATTTGAAGGGGGTTGCCCAAATGCGCGGATTGTATGAAGCGTTAATGTCCGCATCCAGGGCTCACGCCAAATGGGAACTGGAAATGTCCAATAACATCATCAAGAACAGAAAACATTTGCTGATTTTAGCAATCATGATGCTTCCTTTAGTTATTCCGGCCATTGGTCATGCGGCAGATTTACCTTATTTCATTGGCGGCAAAAGTGCCTTCGGACCTTCTCACTATAACCCCACCATGTTCTACGGTTCCATGGCTGTGGGTATCTGTGCGGGTCTGATTACCGGCTGTATCGGTGCCGGCGGTGGTTTCGTAATCACTCCTGCCTGATGAGCTTGGGCGTTAAGGGGATCCTGGCGGTCGGTACCGACCAGTTCCACATCTTTGCCAAAGCCATCATGGGTACTGTAATTCACAAAAAACTGGGTAACGTTAACGTTCCTCTGGCCATTGCCTTTCTGGTGGGTTCCGGTGTGGGTGTTACCGCCGGCGGCAGCCTGAACCGGGCGTTGTTTAATGCCAACCCTGTGTTAAGCGACTTTATGATCAGCACAGTTTATGTTGTAATGTTAGGCTTCCTTGGTTTTTACTCCATGTATGATTTCATTAAAACCAGACATCAAACCGGTGGAGATGCCCATGGCGGTCCGGTGGGCATGACTAAACTGGCCATTAAATTACAAAGCATCAACCTTGCTCCGATGGTGAAGTTTGACGAAGACATCACACCCGGCGGCCGTAAGATTTCCGGCTGGTTTGTGGCTGTTTGCGGTGCCATCGTTGGTTTTGCCGCAGCCATCATGGGTGTGGGCGGCGGCTTCCTGACCTTCCCGATGTTTGTTTATGGTCTGGGTGTTTCCTCCTTTACCACCGTTGGTACCGATATTCTGCAGATTATCTTTACCGCCGGTTACAGTTCCATCGCCCAGTACGCCATCTATGGCTACATCTTCTATACCCTGGCCATGGGCATGCTGGTGGGCTCCCTGCTGGGCATCCAAATCGGCGCAGCCACCACCAAGGTTGTTTCCGGCATTTACATCCGTGCCTTTTACGCCATTGCCATTATGGCCGGCTTTGTGAACAGGGCCTTTGCTCTGCCCGAGAAAATGGCGCAGATGGGTTATATTCAAATGGATGCAGCCACCGGCAAGCTCCTTGCCGATATCGGAGCCTGGATCTTCTTTGGTTTGGTACTTCTATTTGCCGGCTGGATCATAATGTCCTTTATCAAGGGTATCCCCACATTGAGGCTGAATCTGCCAAAGGCGCCGTGGCATCCGGTGGGAAAGGAGTGAGCCATTAATGATTAGAGATAGCAAAGCCTTTTTTATCGGGCTGATTATGATGGCATCCTTCCTGGGTATCTATGCGTACATGATGAGTCCGTCCTTCGGCAACGGCAGAAACGGTTTGGAATTTGCCGATGATATGTTCAACTCCATTTCCAAGGGTTCCGTTTACGATGTAATCCAGGGTGAAGTTAAAAAGATCGACAAGTGGAACGGCACTGAAATTGAGGTTGCTTTAAAGTGCAAAGACGAAGCGCAGGCTGACAGGTGGTCCAAGGCTTTACAAAAGGTGGACGGCTCAGAGGTTAGCGTTGATAAACAAAACGTTAAAGTAAAGGCCGACCTGGGCAAACTGCTGGCAAACATCTCCGAAGACTGCAGCAATATGTTTGAAAATAAGGGTGATGTTGTGCAGCAGAAATATGGTACCGACCCCAGGGATGCTACCAACCGCTGGTACAGCATAACAAAAGCCATTGTAAAAGACCTGGAAAAACAGGAGAGGTTTAAGGAGTCAGTGGCCATAACCCAGTTCCAGAAAAAAGTCATTGAGCCTTCCTACAACTACTACGGAGTAGAAGCCAAGCAGGTAAAGGATAACAGCGGCGTCATGACCTTTATGATGGTGTTCTACCTGATCTACACCCTGTGGTATGGTTTCGCCATCTATTACCTGTGCCAGGGATTGGGCATTACCATGAGTAAATCCGCTAAAAAACAAGAAGCATAAACGAAAAACACCCCTGGACGGGGTGTTTTCTCTATGCATATCAAAAAATATAAGTTTGGGATATCCCTTTACCTGTAGTGGATACCTAATAATTTTAGATACGACTTTCTATTTTTGTCAATACTTTTATGAGGTTTTTACACCAATTAATTATTTGCAAACTTATACCAGAGGATGTGACAGGTAAAAGGGGGGTAAAAAACCCCTTTTTTAATAAAATATTATTGACAAATAAATTATGTCAGGCCAATAGAATTATGGATTCATGCTTATTTTTATAGGGTTAAATACCAGTGCGCCTGGTATTTTTTATTTTTGTGCAAAAAAGTGCTTGCATTTATAAAACCTCTTTGCTACTATTTGCACAAAGTTAAGAGACAAAAAATAGGCTACTTAAAATGATGAAATGAAAAAAATAATATTAAGTATTGGGGTATATTTACCAAGAAGATTGGGAGTGAAGGTGTGTTTTTTCGTAAAATCACTACCAGGAAAAACGGTAAAGAATATGTCTACATCAAGCTGATCGAAAATTACCGGGCCAACGGTAAGGTGAAACAGCGTGTAGTGGCGAACTTCGGCAGCATCGAGAACCTTTCGCCGAACCGAATTAACGGTTTAATTCTTAGCTTAAAAAAGCTGTATAAAGAAGTTGAAGCCCAGGATCAGAAAAACTTTGACTTCAATGAATTAACATCTCAAATCCCCAGTCTAAAGGAACTCTTAAGCAAAACAAGAATTATGCAGGAACTGCGCAATGTCATTGTCCAGGAACCGGTGGTTCAAATTTTAGATGCGCTGATTATCAAGTCAATGGTGGCCCCGGAAGTGAAGACCCCCATCCATGAGGTCTGCAGGCAAATGGGTTTGGCAGAGGCCAACAGCATCCAATTCTACAACGCACTAAGAAGATTGGGAGAGGAGTCAGCCAGAATTGCCTTCATAAAAGCCAGATTGCCGGATGCCCAAGAAAGTGGGATTATTCACAAACCCGTCTACATTCATATGGTAAACAGTGTTCTTCAAGGAAATTCCTTTCACGTTGATGTTGCCGGTAGCCTTTATTCACCCCAGAACTACAGGAAAAAATTTACACTTCTGCTGGCTTGTGATGAAGACAACAATCCTTTTGATTTTGAGATTGTCAAAGACAACAACGAGTTGTCAGCAAAGATAAAACAACTGGTGAACCGTCTAACCCATTATTTGACAGGAGATGTTATCATACTGGACGGGAAAGACAGCCTGGATGAAAGTTCCGTTCCATACCCGGTGGCGTACCACACCCGGGAGATACCAAAAGAAGCAGCCCTATTATTATTGTCACAGGGTCGGGCCGTTTATGAAGGTAAGGTTTTCTTTAATACCATCAAGTTAGAACAAAAAAATGAGGCAGAGATTAAAGAAATTAAAGCCAACCTGGCCAAGGTCTCCGCGGGCCTGGAAAATATCCGGGCAGACATCCTGCTTGGGAAACTAAACAAAGAGGCACAGGTACGAAAAAGAGCAGATGCAGTCATAAAAGCCAACAATTGTCAGGACCTGGTAGCTACCAGTTTAATGAAGCCGGCCAAACCTTTGTCTACCAGATTAAAGAGGAGATCCTGAAAAAAAAACACAGTCCACAGTAAAAACGACCTGGACCCTTGCCGGGGAAAAGCTAAAACAGGTTCAGCTGATAAACAATGTCAATATAAAAACTGACCGGTTTCATGTTATAACCGATCAGTTGAATATTCCACCCGTCAACATGTTTGCAGATTTTCATTACTCAGCGGAAATAATCTCAGGTCATGTTAGCCTGGAGATTATTAAAAAACAAATAGCCATGGTAACCAAAATACCACAGCAAGGGGGTGAGACCAAGAAAAACTTTAATTTTGTCAATACAAATTTCTTCTTTTCATAGTTATTCTAACACCGTACTAAGCAATAATCAATAAGCATTGTTGAGAATTCATTAAGTTTATTGTCATCACGATGGTTGTTTTTTTAAACAAAAGCACCTTTTTTTCCTAAAACTGATTGAAGGGGGTTGTCCGCATGAGGGGATTGTATGAAGCGCTAATGAGCGCCTCCAGGGCCCATGCCAGATGGGAACTGGAAATGTCCAACAACATTATCAAAAGTAGAAAACACTTGCTCATTTTATTCATAATGATGCTGCCCTTGATTATTCCGGCCATTGGCCAAGCGGCTGATTTACCGGCCTTCCTTGGTGGCAAAAGTTCCTTTGGACCGTCGCACTATAACCCGACGATGTTTTACGGTTCGATGGCTGTAGGTGTCTGCGCAGGTCTGATTACCGGCTGCATCGGTGCCGGCGGCGGCTTTATTATCACTCCCGCCTTGATGAGCCTGGGTGTAAAAGGTATCCTGGCTGTTGGTACTGACCAGTTCCATATTTTTGCCAAGGCCATTATGGGTACTGTAATTCACAAGAAACTGGGTAACGTAAACATTCCTCTGGCCATTGCGTTCCTGTGCGGTTCCGGACTTGGTGTTACCGCCGGCGGTACCCTGAACCGGGCGCTGTTTAACATGAACCCTGTTTTCAGTGACTTCGTCATCAGTGCGGTCTATGTTTTCATGCTTGGTTTCCTGGGCATCTACTCCATGTACGACTTTATCAAAACCAAAGGGCAAGTCAAAAAAGGCGATGCACACGGCGGTCCCGTCGGTATGACCGGACTGGCGGTTAAGCTTCAGAGCATTAAGCTTGCTCCCATGGTTAAGTTTGACGAAGATATCACCCCCGGTGGTCGTCAGATTTCCGGCTGGTTTGTGGCAATCTGCGGTGCCATTGTAGGTTTTGCGGCAGCCATCATGGGCGTGGGCGGCGGCTTCCTGACCTTCCCGATGTTCGTTTACGGTCTGGGTGTATCCTCCTTCACCACCGTTGGTACCGACATTCTGCAGATTATCTTTACCGCCGGTTACAGCTCCATCGCCCAGTACGCCATCTACGGCTACATCTTCTACACCCTGGCCATGGGCATGCTGGTAGGCTCCCTGTTGGGCATTCAGATCGGCGCAGCCACCACCAAGGTAGTACCGGGTATCTACATCAGAGCCTTTTATGCTGTGGCTATCCTGGCGGGTTTCGTCAACAGAGCCTTTGCAATGCCTGAAAAAATGACTCAAATGGGTTATATAAAAATGACTCCCGAAACAGGCAAATTGCTGGCGGATATCGGTGCCTGGATCTTCTTCGGATTAGTCGTAATCTTTGCCGGTTGGATTATCATGAGTTTTATCCGCGGCATTCCCACCTTACGGGCTGAAAGCGCCAAAGCCGTTGCCGGCAGCGGGAAAGGAGTGAGCCACTAATGATAAGAGACAGTAAAGCATTCTGGATGGCATCATCATGATGATTGCCTTCTGCGGCATCTACCTGTATATGATGAGCCCCTCTTTCGGTAACGGCAGAAACGGGCTGGATTGGGCCGATGACATGTTCAACTCCATTTCCAAGGGTTCCGCCCAGGCAGTTATTTTAGGGGAGATCAAGAAAGCTGAAAAGTGGAACGGCACTGCCATTGAAGTGAACCTGAAGTGCAAGGACGAATCCCAGGCCAAGAGATGGTCCGCCGCCCTGCAAAAGGTGGACGGCGCTGAAGTAAAGGTCGACAAGGAGAAAATTGTCCTCAAGACCGACTTTGGCAAATTGCTGGCCAACGTTTCAGAAGACTGCAAGTCCATGTTCGAGAATAAAGGCGATGTGGTGCAGGCTAAATATAATACCGATCCCAGGGATGCCACCAACCGGTGGTACAGCATCATCAAGGCCATTGGCAAGGATCTAGAAAAGAAGCAGCAGTTTAAACAGTCCGTTTACCTGCAAAACTACCAGAAAAAAGTCATTGAGCCGGCTTATAACTACTACGGCGTTGAGACCAAGTTTGTAAAAGACAATAAAGGTCTGATGACCTTCATGCTGGTCTTCTACATGTTCTACACCCTCTGGTATGGTTTCGCCATCTACTACATCTGCGTAGGTCTCGGCATTACCATGACCAAGGCGGCTAAAAAGTCTGAAGCTTAAAAAGTGTATGATAAAACACCCCTCTCTGCCGGGGTGTTTTTTGTCTGTGGTACCTGGTACCTAAGATATTAAGTTATTTAAACAAAGGGTAAAATTTACAGCGCCGGCGGGATTTGATATGATGAAACTGATTTCCTATATTATGTCTTTGAGGTGAATGTATGGATTTATTCAGTTCATCCAGAATGGGTCTGCAGGCGGCGCCCCTGGCCGAAAGGATGCGCCCCCGGAACCTGGATGACTTTATCGGGCAGGAGCACATCGTGGGCCGGGGCAAACTCCTTCGCCGGGCCATTGAAGCAGACAAGCTGGGTTCCATCATCCTTTATGGCCCCCCGGGCAGCGGCAAAACCACGCTGGCCACCATCATATCGGAAATGACCGCTGCCAATTTTGTTAAGATAAATGCCGTCTCTGCCGGGGTGGTAGAGATCAGGGCGGAAATCAAAAAGGCCAGGGATAATTTGAATTACTATGGCAAAAGGACCATCTTTTTTATCGATGAAATTCATTCCTTAAAACGAGGGGCCCAGCAGGACTGCCTGTTGGAAGCGGTGGAGAAAGGTGAAGTCACGCTCATTGGGGCCACCACGGAAAACCCCTATTTTGAGCTGAACGGGGCACTGTTAAGCCGGTCGCGTATTTTCCAACTGGCGGAGCACCGTGAGGAGGACCTGCGCCGCCTTATTGAGCGCGCCCTGGCAGATGAGGAACATGGTTTGGGAATGTACAAAGTGAAGCTGGATGAGGCCGCCGTGCAGCATTTGATTGACATTTCCGGAGGGGATGCCAGAAATGTTTTAAACGCCCTGGAACTAGCTGTATTGTCCACCGCTTCGGCCCAGGACGGGTACCGTCATATTACCCCGGAAGTGGCGGAGGACTCCACCCAGCAAAGGGTGATTCGTTATGATAAAACAGGTGACAATCATTACGACGTCATATCTGCTTTTATTAAAAGCATCCGGGGCTCAGACCCAGACGCAGCGCTCCATTATTACGCCCGCATGACAGCGGCAGGGGAAGACCAGCGTTTCATTGTTCGCCGGTTAATTGTCCATGCCTCCGAAGACATCGGGTTGGCCGACCCCCAGGCCATGCTGATGGCCCATGCAGCCTGGAACGCCCTGGAAACCGTTGGCATGCCCGAAGCCCGTATTCCCATTGCCCAGTGCATTATCTACCTGGCCACCGCGCCCAAAAGCAACAGTGTCATCTGCGCCATTGATGAAGCCATGGCAGACATTCGAAATAAACCCATCGGCAGGGTGCCCCCCCATTTGAGAGACACCCATTACAGGGGCGCCAAAGAATTGGGCCACACCGGCTACAAGTACCCCCATAACTACCCGGGTCATTACGTAGAGCAGCAATATCTGCCGGATTCCCTGCAGGGGGTAACCTACTACAGGCCAAGCGATCAAGGAAAGGAAAATCACATAAAAAAATAATCTCTCTAAAAATGTCGAAGGAATAATTGGTTTATATGGAGAATTATTACACACTGGAATTACAACCTGAAGGGGGATGACGGGTTGAACGAATTAACGAACCAGGCAGTTAAATTGGCCAAGCGGCAGGCCCAACTGGCCTACCTGGATATTACCGACCGGGAAGTTGAGGTCATGACCGCCCATAAGGATCTGTTTACCAGGGAAGCTGACCGGCTGGTAGAGAATTTTTATAAATACATACTAAATTTTCCCTACCTTAAAGAACTGATTGGTAAATACAGTACGGTGGACCGTTTAAAGGAGACCCAAAAGCAGTATTTTATTTCCCTGTGTGATCCCATTGACGAATCGTACATTGACAGAAGGCTGGCCATTGGCAAGAAACACCAGCAAATCGGCCTGTACCCCAAATGGTATTTGGGGTCCTACCAAATCTACAATGCCGAAATCCAACAAATCCTGGCCAAACATCACGGCAGTTGTACCGAAGCCTATGCCGAGGCTTTGGTGGCCTTTTTAAAAAGGCTGAACTTGGATATGCAACTGGCCATCGAGAACTATATTCTGGATCAGCTGCAGCAGTTAATTTCCTTTCAGCAGGACATTGGCTCGGTGGCTGAGATCATTGACGACATTGCCGAGCAGACTAATATGCTTTCCCTGAACGCTTCCATTGAGGCAGCCAGGGCGGGGGATCATGGCCGCACCTTTGCCGTGGTGGCCCAGGAAGTAAGAAAGCTGGCCGAAAGATCTTCTCAGTCTGCCAGGGACATTGCACAAATGGTGCATTCCAACCAGCAGGCCATTGAAAAAATGAAAAATAACACCGAAGAATAGTATTAACCAAGTAAAAGCCACCCGTAGGGGCGGCTTTTCCCGTATTTAACGCTATGGGGCATCGGTAACGTATGGGGGAATTGACGGACTTTTATTCTTCCGTTAAAGTTACCCACTCCTCCAAATAAAGATCCAGGTCGGATTTCCTTTGGTTTAATTCCTCACTCAGTTTCAAACAAGCTGCGTAGTCCTGAGCAACTTCAGGTTTTTCCAGTTCCTCTTCCAGCCGGCGGATAGCCTCTTCGGTTTGGCTGACTAACCGTTCCAATTCCTCAATTCTCTTCTGTCGTTTTCTCTCCAGCCTTTGCTGCTCTTTACTTTCAAGATAATTTTGTTTCCCTGGCTGAGGCTTTGGCGGTTCCTTGGTCTCTTGGATTTCCGTTTGTTGACCGGACTGCTTTTCCAGGTAGTAGTCATAGTCGCCCGGGTAGTTCCGGATGCCGGAGGGGGTGAGTTCCATGACCCGGGTGGCCATTTTGTTTAAGAAGTACCGGTCGTGGGAAACAAACAAAATGGTTCCAGAATAATCCATCAAAGAGCTCTCCAAAACTTCCCGGCTTAAAATATCCAGGTGGTTGGTGGGTTCATCCAGGATTAACAGGTTGGCTTTTTCCAGCATCAATTTGGCCAGGGAAAGCCGGGCTTTCTCACCGCCGCTCAAATCCCTCACTTTTTTATAGACTTCATCACCCCGGAACAGGAAGTTCCCCAGCACGGTCCGAACGTCTTTTTCATCCATTAAACGGTAATCGTCCCATAGTTCATCCAGTACCGTTTTATCAGGGTTTAACTTTTCCTGCTGCTGGGCATAGTAACCGATGCTGACGTTGGACCCTTTTCGTATTGTACCCCCAAGGGGGTCCAACTGACCGATCAGTGTCTTCAACAGGGTCGACTTGCCAATGCCGTTGGGTCCCAGCAGGGCAACACTTTCCCCTCTCTCAATGAGAAAGGTAATATTGCCGGCCAACTGCACGCCCGGGTACCCGATTTGCAAACCTGCTGCCTGTAAAACTTCCTTACCGCTGGGCCGCTTTATGGCAAAGGAAAAATGAACCTTCTTTTGTGTGACTGCCGGGGCTTCCAACGGTTCCATTTTTTCCAGCGCCTTCAACCGGCTCTGGGCCCTCTTGGTGGTGGAAGCCCGAACGATGTTGCGTTGAACAAAATCCCTGGCCCGTGCTATTTCTTCCTGCTGCTGCTCATATTGTTTAAGCAGGGTTTCCTGCTGCTGAGCCTTCAGGTCAATAAAACCGGAATAATTGGTTTTGTAGGTGGTGGCGGCACCAAACTCCAGTTCAATAATTTTGCTGACAACTTTGTCTAAAAAGTAGCGGTCGTGGGAAACCACCAGAACTGCCCCGGGGTAGGACTGCAGGTGCTGCTCCAACCAGGACAGGGAGCGGATATCCAGGTAGTTGGTGGGCTCGTCCAAAATCAGTAAATCCGGCTTGATTAAAAGGTTTTTGGCCAGGGCCAGGCGGGTTTTTTGCCCCCCGCTGAGCAGCGAGACGGGGGAGTGGTCATCCAACTCCGGGAAATCCAGCCCCTGTAAAACGCCTCTGATCAATGACCGGTAACGATAGCCCCCCTGGTCCCGAAAGGTATCCGAAAGCTGGGCGTACTGGTTCATGATGCGGCGGTAGCGGGCCTCATCCGCCTTCACTTCATCCATGCCCATCATTTCTTCCAATTTTCTCAACTGCTCTTCCTGATCGATCAACTGCTGGAAAACCGAGAGCATTTCCTCGTAAATGGTTCTCCGGGATTCCAGGCCGGTGTCCTGGGATAAATAGCCGACGGTTAACCCGTTGGCCACAAACACTCCTCCGGTATCAGGGGTTAACTGACCGGTTATTATTTTCAGCAGGGTGGATTTACCTGCCCCGTTCACCCCCACCAGACCAGCCTTTTCACCGGACTGAATGGTTAAATTTACATCTTTCAATATTTGTTTTGCGCCAAAGTATTTAGAAATGTTGGCGGTCTGTAGTAAAATCATAATGAACTCCTCCAATATCCCAGTGTACCCCAAGTGGCGTGTTGATACAAGGAAAAGAAGTCCGGTTGGAGGAGAATAACGGGGTGAGCCAATGAGTCATTTTACCAGGGCCTTATTTGCCCTGTTTATCAGTTCCTGTGCGACCTTTGCCGATATTTATGCCACGCAGCCGCTGCTGCCGACCTTTACCCGGCACTTCGGTGTTTCTCCCACGGTGTCCAGTTTGTCCGTCTCCCTGGTTGTCCTTGCCATCGCCCTGTCGTTATTTTATTACGGACCTCTTTCAGATGCCGTGGGACGCAAAAATTTAATGGCCGCCGTCTTGATCGCTGCATCCCTTCCCACCTTTGCTGCGGGTTTTGCCGAAAATTTTTACTTTATCTTACTGATGAGGTTTATCCAGGGGTTGCTGCTGGGTGGATTGCAGTCGGTGGCAATGGCTTATATCGGGGAGGAAATCGATAAGAAAAGGTTGACCCTGGCCATGGGACTTTACATCAGCGGCAACTCCATTGGGGGAATGCTCGGTAGGATCATCAGCGGCGCCATTGCCCATCATTTTTCCTGGCATGAGGTCTTTTGGGTCTTTGGGTTCTGTAATCTTGTGGCGGGCCTGTTACTCTGGGCGTTGCTGCCGCCTTCCAAGAATTTTCAACCCCACCCCTTTTGCCTCCGGCGCGGCCTCGGGGATATGATGGGCCACTTGAGAAATCCTGCCTTGCGGGGCAGTTATTTGATAGGTTTTTTTCTTATGTTCAGCTTTGTGGGGGTTTACAATTATGTTGGCTTTTTACTGGCGGCACCGCCCTATTCTCTTTCCACCCAGGCCATCGGTTTAATCTTTATTACTTATTTAGCGGGTACCGTCAGTTCCACCTTATCCGGCGCGCTGTCCAGCCGGTGGGGGAATCCTATCACCATTGCGGCCAGTGCAATGATTTCCATGGTAGGGCTTTTCATGACGTTCAGTGACAACATCACCATTTTTATCACCGGTTTAACCATCTTTTGCTTTGGTTTCTTCGCCGGTCATTCTGCGGCAAGTTCCTGGGTAAGTATAAATGCCAGGGGAGCTAAATGCGGGGCATCGGGGTTATACTTAGTTATGTATTATATCGGTGGAGGGGTGGGCGGTGCGCTCCTTGGACCCTGTGGGTACACCGGGGGTGGCAGGGGGTTGTAGCCGGGACATCTGTTTGTTTGATCATTGCCATACTCATCACCAGATATTTACAGAGCCTAAGAAAGATACCCACCGGGCCTGCGGAGGAAGTTTGTAAAGCATCCGGATGATAAATGTTTTAAAAGGCAGACAGTTTTGGGATTTGAAAGGGAGAGATAAATATGACGCAAAAAGTACCTCTCTGGACGAAGGATTTTATTCTAATTTGCCTGGCCAATTTGCTGATCTTTACCAGTTTTTATTTTTTGCTGCCCACCCTGCCGGTATTTGTGACAGATGTGCTGCGGGGGGATGAAAGCAATGTGGGCTACATCATCGGTGTGCTCTCCCTGACAGCGGTCATGGTGCGCCCCCTTTCCGGCTACATGCTGGATGCCGTGGGCCGTAAAAAAGTGTTGTTTGCTGCCTTGGCTGCCTTCTGCCTGGCCATGGGGGCCTACACCTTTGTCACCAGCTTAACTTTGTTGTTCCTGTTACGCTTTTTGCATGGCCTGTCCTGGGGCTTTACCACCACCGGAGCCGGCACGGTTGCTTCGGATATTGTGCCTCCGGCCAGAAGGGGAGAGGGGATGGGCTACTACGGGTTGTCCAATACCTGGCCATGGCCGTGGGACCAGCCTGGGATTGATTATTTTACATGAGACGGATTTCAGCACCCTTTTTATGGCCGGCTTTGTCATCGCCGTGGCGGCTTTAATGGCGACGCTGGGCATTTCTTACCAGCAGGAAGTTAGAGAGAAAATAAAGGGAAAACTTACCTTTAACAGCTTTTTTGAGCCCAGGGTGTATTCCCTTTCCGTTATTATGTTTTTTACCGCTCTGGTCTACGGGGGCATTGTCTCCTTTATCACTCTGTACGAGCAGAAAATTGGCATTGCCAACCCCGGCATTTATTTTCTTGTTTATGCCCTGACACTGCTTGTGATACGGCCCTGGGCAGGTAAAAGCTTTGATAAGAACGGCCCCGGGAAGATGATGGGGCTGGATTTCTGGCGATATCCCTGGCCTTTGTTCTGCTGTATATGGCCCGGGGAGATACTTTGTTTACCGCATCCGCGGTGGCCATGGGTGTGGGTTTTGGCATTGTTCACCCCACGGCCATGGCCATGGCCATCAACCGGGTGGAACCCTTCCGCCGGGGAGCCGCCAACGGCACTATTTTCAGCGCCTTTGACCTGGGAATCGGGCTGGGTTCCATCTTCCTGGGGGTTCTCTCCAAACAGGTGGGACTGTCTTATATGTATCTCACCTGCAGTTTTATTATGGTCATCCCCCTGATCCTGTTTTATCTGAAGGATGCCGGGGAGTATACGGCAGTAAAGCAGTCCTCAAACTAGCAGCGATTTTGTTTTAATGGGGTGATTCACTTGTTTCCGAAACCGGAGTGGTATCAAGCAATTCAGGGCAGGGTTTCCCGCAGGAGTTTCAAAGCCGATCCTATTTCCGATGACGTAATTGCCAGGCTGGACCGGTTATGCCTGCAGTTCAGATTTACGGAGGCCAGAGCCGAACTGGTGCTGGATGCATCGGGGGCCATCTTCAAGGGGGCCATCGGTCCTACGGGAAGATTAAGGGGGCCCCGGCTTATCTCGCCTTTATCGGGGATATCGGTTTTCCCAATTATAAGGAAAAGGTTGGCTACCTGGGAGAAGGATTTATTTTGGAGGCCACCCTCTTGGGACTTTCCACCTGCTGGGTGGGAGGCTTTTTCCGGCCTGAGGCAGTGGCCCGGCGGATTCATATCGATCCCGGAGAGAAGGTGTTGGCAGTAACCCCGCTGGGATATAGCAAGCAGGGCTATACTCTGGAAGAAAAATTGCTGTCCGGCATGGCCAGGAGCAGGCAAAGGAAAGAACTGTCCGAACTGACCGGGGGATTACCACCCGGTGAGTGGCCCGGATGGGTCAGAACGGCCTTGCAGGCGGCCCGCCTAGCCCCTTCGGCGGTCAACCGACAACCCTGGCGCTTCAGGATTGAACCGGACCAAATTACGGTTAGCGTGGATTCCCTGCAGGATTCCTATCATATCCCGAAACGATTGGACTGCGGCATTGCCATGATGCACCTGGAACTGGGGGCCATGGCTGCCGGAGTGAGCGGAAAATGGGATTATTTAAAGGGACAAGAGGTGGCAGTTTTTAAAACAGAAAACCGGAACCGCTGGCATTTTGCCAGCGGTTCCGGTGAAGAAGCGCTTATTTTATGAGTTCAATGCACATTCCGGAGCGTTGGGGTTAATGGCGCACTTTACTTTTTTGTAGCCTTTCACAGCAGGGGCCACCACAAAGTACACAAACATCATGGTCAGTGGGTTAACAACCGCCAGGTATCTCATATGCGAAACCTCCTTGGAAACTTGTTAAAATAATATTACTGTTTTGAAAATTACAAAAAAGTCATTGGGGAGACATTATAATGTCATCTTTCTGACGTCAAATAACTTTTTTAACAAATAATGACAAGCCTCTAAAAAAGAGCTATTATAGTAGATACAGCTTAATACAAGCGCTTCGTGTGTAAGACGAAGGACCCGAGGAGAGGTTTTGTCCTTTCCGAGCAGCCATTTCCGGCATTCTTTGTTCCTAAAAAAACAAGAAAAATATTTAGAGTTTTACAAGTAATACGAAAGGGCGGTGACCCGGTGGCACATATTTTTGATGCCAGGAAAATGGCAAAATTAGATGACCCGCGCAGAAAAGAGTTTATTTCCCCCGGTAAAATCATGGAACTCCTGCAAATACAAGAGGGAGAGATCGTTTCAGACCTGGGCTGCGGTATTGGTTACCTCACTTTGCCGGCAGCTCAAAGAGTGGGTTCCGGCGGTTTTGTTTTCGGTTTGGATATTCAGGAGGCGATGCTGGTGGAGGCTTTAGCCAGGAGCAGGCAAAACAACTTGTACAATATCGCCTGGGTTTTGACGCCGCCCGACCGAATCAGTTTGCCTGCAGAAAGTGTAGACTGTCTGACGATGGTTATGGTGGCCCATGAAATCCCCGACCTGGGGGGCATGCTGAAAGAATGCCGCCGGGTTCTGCGCCCGGGCGGCAGAGTTGGCATCGTCGAATGGAATCAGACCTTTACGGAAATAGGGCCGCCTTTGGATCACCGGTTAAAGCCGGAAGTATTACTGCAGGAAATGGAAAAACAGGCTTTGCCGGTCTGGAATTGACAGAACTTAGCAACGCTGCCTATCTGGTAAAGGGAGGCAGAGAAAAGGGGGGTCGCTATGGACGCTAACCTGAAAATTACGGTGATCACCGAGAATACGGTCCCTAAAAGACACCTGCTGGCGGAACACGGGTTATCGTTATTGGTTGAATGCGGCGGTTTTAAGCTGCTCTTTGATACGGGTCAGGGGCTGGCCATTGATCATAACGTAAAAGCCTTAAAGGTTGACCTAACTCAAATTAACGCCATCGCCCTGAGCCACGGGCATAACGACCATACCGGCGGGCTGAAAAAAGTTCTGGCCCTCAGTGGACCCAAACCGGTCTATGGACACCCGGGAATTTTTGATGAGAAATATTCGGTGAACCCGGCAGGGGAGCGAAGCCTCAACGGGATTCCCTTCACCAGAGAGGAACTGGCCGCCCTGGGGGCGGAATTCCGTTTAGAAAGCGGGCCGGTACATTTAAGCAAAGAGATTATTCTCTGCGGCCAGGTGCCCAGGGTGACGGATTTGAGGGTTTAAACCCGCACTTTGCGATAAAGAAAGGGGAAGAGGTCGCCATCGACCCGTTGCTGGATGACCAGGCCCTCTTTATTCGGACCCCCAGGGGAATTGTCGTGGTGGTGGGCTGCAGTCATTCGGGCCTGATCAATATTCTGCGGTACGCCCAACAGGTCACGGGCAGCCCGTCGATTTATGCGGTGGTGGGCGGTACCCATCTGGTGGCGGCCAATGATGAGCGGCTGCACGTAACCATTCAGGCATTAAAGGAGATGCAGGTGGAGAAGCTGGCGGTCTCCCATTGCACGGGTTTCCATGCTCAAATGAAGCTGCAAGAGGCCTTTGGGGATGGGTTTGTGTTGAACAATGTGGGGAATACGCTAACCATTTGAGGTAGAGCCGCCCTGCCGGGCGGCTCCTATGTTTGTGGTTTAAAATTCTCAATTAACAACAGCTTACCTGACCTGTGCATCCCTTTGATTTCCTTCTCCCGGGACAGGGCCTGGCCCTTGGAATATCCTTCCTCCATATAGACCAGCTTTACCGGCAACCTTCCCCGGGTAAATTTGCTGGCCTTACCCTGCCGGTGCATTTCCAGCCGGCGCTCCAACCGATTGGTGATGCCGGTATAAAGACACCCGTCGGAGCATTCCAGCATGTAGACCACATATTGATGAGCGGGATTTAAATGGGACTCAACCAAGCAGGGGTCGCTCCTTTCCTGAAACATGTCATGGTATGATTTTACCAAATCGTAAGCTGCCCGGGTATATTTAGTACAATAAATGACGATTACCCTTTTTAAAGCTGTTAAGACATTGAAAACAAAAACCAGGGTCTGGCGGGAGACTGCCGGTGACCCTGGTTTTTATCGTGAAACTTAAATAAAATACCAGCAAAAACTTATTTTCTATCTTTAATCAGGTGCTCCTGTTGAGGGCAGGCGCCTTTACACTTTCTATAGAAGTTGTAACAGCTGAAGAACAACCACCCAACTTGCGTTTGCCCGGTCTCATAGTCCATTTTCGGTTCGATCGTAATGTCTTCGTTAATTTTCTCACAGAACTTTTCCACCTAAGTCACCTCCTTAATTAACTAACTATATATGAATTATATTCAAAAATTAACTATAATACAACATAGTTGTAAGATCATTCTAGATAAATAGATTATTAATGCTAAAAATAATAGCAAAGATCCTAATTCATTTACAGATATCCCGAGTTTTAAAGGTTTGTTAAGATTTAGCAGGAACAATCCGGGAAGCCTAGAAAAATAGTACTATCATTGGAGAATTGTATTTGCCTGTTTGGTGTAAAATTATGGTAGATGCTCTATGGAAAGGAATTGGCAGCATGATTAGAGTCTCAGGAATCAAATTGTCCCTGGATCAGGACGAGGCGGACATTAGGAAGGGTTTACTGGCAAAACTGAGGATTAAAGAAAGGGATTTAATTGAATATAACATTTTTAAACGCTCCATTGATGCCAGAAAAAAAGACAAGATTTGTTTTGTGTACACGGTGGATGCCGTTTTGGTCAATGAAGATAAAATTTTATGCAAATTTGCCGGAGACAAAGATGTTACCCCCACGCCCAACCTTACCTATGAGTATATTACACCCGGTGCGGTGCCGTTAAAGAACCGGCCTGTGATTATCGGCACAGGCCCTGCCGGTTTGTTTGCCGGTTTAATCTTAGCCGTCATGGGATACCGGCCCCTGTTGTTGGAACGTGGGGCCGATGTGGTCCGGAGAACCGAGGCGGTAAAAACCTTCTGGGCCACCGGCAGGCTGGATACCGAGTGCAACGTCCAGTTTGGGGAAGGGGGAGCGGGCACCTTTTCAGACGGCAAACTTACTACACTGATCCGCGACCTCAGGTGCCGCAAAGTGCTGGAAGAAATGGTGGCGGCGGGCGCCCCGGCGGAAATCTTGTATTCCCACAAGCCCCACGTGGGAACGGACATTTTGCGGCATGTGGTGAAAAACATCCGCCAGCACATCATCAGCCTGGGAGGAGAAGTTTGCTTTAACAGCAAGGTGACGGAGATTTTACTGGAGCAGGGGGCGGTTACCGGAGTTGTGGTGAATGACCAGGAAAAGATTGATACTGAAGCGGTGATTTTGGCCATTGGTCACAGTGCCCGGGATACCTTTAAAATGCTCTATGACAGAGGTGTTAAACTATCTCCTAAGGCCTTTTCCATCGGTGTAAGAATTGAGCATCCCCAGTCTGTCATCGACCGGGCCCAGTATAAGCAGTTTGCCTGTCATGCCAGGCTGGGGCCCGCTGAATACAAATTATCGTACCACTCACCCAGCGGCCGGTCCGCCTACACCTTTTGCATGTGCCCCGGTGGTGTGGTGGTGGCGGCAGCATCCGAAGAGGGCGGGGTGGTTACCAACGGGATGAGCGAGCATGCTCGGGATGCCGCCAATGCCAACAGCGCCCTGCTGGTGGGGGTGACTCCCGCTGATTTCGGCAGTGAACACCCGCTGGCCGGCGTTGAGTTCCAGCGGCGATGGGAGAGGCAGGCCTATGAACTGGCTGGCAGCAATTATCACGCCCCGGCGCAGTTGGTGGGTGATTTTCTCGCAGACAGGCCTTCCCGGACCATCGGCCAGGTCCAACCGTCCTACCGTAAAGCGGTCACCCTGGCGGAGCTCAAACACTGCCTGCCCCGGTACGTGGTGGAAACACTAAAGGAAGCCATCCTGGAATTTGATAAAAAGCTAAAGGGTTTTGCCCTGCCGGATGCCGTGCTGACCGGGGTGGAAACCAGGAGTTCCTCTCCCGTCCGCATTGAACGAAACGAGCAGCGGGAGTCCAACATTGCCGGCCTTTACCCTGCCGGTGAAGGGGCGGGATATGCCGGGGGGATCGTTTCAGCGGCTGTGGACGGCATCCGGGTGGCGGAGGCTGTGGCTGCGAAGTATAAACCGCTGGGAGATGGAACTTATGTCTAAGGCAAAGGGACCTGATGTAATTGTTGTGGGCGGCGGGGCAGCAGGTTTGCTGGCGGCCATCGTGGCCAGGCGGCACGGGGCGCAAGTCACCCTTTTGGAGAGAAACCAGCGGGTTGGCAAAAAAATTCTCGCCACCGGCAACGGCCGGTGCAACCTGACCAACACCGATATGCAGCTGTCCCATTTTCATGGCTCGCATCCCAAATTTGCTTATCCTGCCCTGAATAAATTTGATAATTGCCAGACCATTGAATTTTTTGAGCGGCTGGGGATTTCCCACAAAGTTGAAGAGAGGGGAAAGGTGTTTCCCTTTTCCAACCAGGCCTCCAGTGTACTGGATGTTCTCAGGCATGAGCTGGAGGAATTAGGAGTGGAAACCGTCGTCGAAGCGGAGGTCAAGGAAATTAAGAAAGGCCCAAGGGGTTTTGAAATCCTGGTCAAAGGCGGCCGGCAGTATTCTGGCCAGCGGGTTATTCTGGCCACCGGTGGGAAAGCAGCTCCCAACCTGGGGTCCACTGGCAGCGGCTATGAACTTGCTCAAAAACTGGGCCACCGGCTGGTGGAGCCCTTTCCGGCCCTGGTGCAGTTAAAACTGGCGGAACCCTTCTTGAAATCAATCAAAGGCATTAAGTTCGACGGTGATGCAGAGATTCTTGTCAAGGATAAGACTGTAGCCCGGGCCCGGGGAGAGATTCTTTTTACCGAGTACGGCATATCCGGCCCGCCCATTTTTGATCTCAGCAGAACCGCTGCTCACTGGCTGCAGAAAAAAGAAAGGGTCTGGCTCAGGGTGATTATGATCAATCACTACTCCAGGGATGAACTGGCAGCCTATGTAACGAAACGTTTTCAAGACAATCCCGGCAAAACCCTGGCCTTTAGTTTTGTGGGTTTCATTAACAAGCAGCTGGTACCGGTGCTGCTAAAACAGGCCGGCATCCAGGATATCCATAAAAAAGTGGCCGAAGTGACCGCCCGGGAGCGGGAAAAGATTATTGACATTTTACAGGACTGGCGTTTTGGAGTGACGGGCACCAACCCCTGGTCCGCTGCCCAGGTGACCGCCGGCGGCATTGATGTGCGGGATATCAACCCGCAGACCATGGAATCCAAAATCGTGCCGGGATTGTTCTTTGCCGGGGAGATCCTGGACATTGACGGCGACTGTGGCGGCTACAACCTCCAGTGGGCCTGGTCCTCCGGCTACGTGGCGGGAGAAAGCGCAGCCACTATTGAGAAGTGAGGTGTGAGAAAGTAAGATGTGAGAAGGAAGGATGTTGAGGTTAGACTGCGTGAATTATTCGAACGAGTATGTTTAGAGTTGTTGACAATCAAAGGAGAGATGAATGCCCAGACTAAAAAGATTAAGGTTAAAGATGCCCTTTGGGGCCCGCATGATGAAGACCGCCGTGGCGGTGATGTTGTCCGTCTACCTGGCCCAGGTGTTTAACTTGAACGCAGTGGTGGGGGCGGTAACAGCCATTATTAATGTGCAGCCCTCCTTAAGCAGGTCCCTGCGGAATGCTATCGAACAAATTAACGTGCATATCCTGGGAGTTGCCGTAGCGCTGGTAATCGGTCATCTTTGGGCCCCCGGTCCCCTGGCCATGGGGTTGGCAACGCCGCTGGTGATTTGGACGGTATTGAAACTGGGCTTTGGCGATGTGGTGATGGCCCTGGTGCCCATGGTGATCATTTTAAGCTCACCGGAGGAAGCCTTTCTTTCCGAAGCACTTTACCGGAGCCTGGTCATTTTCCTTGGATTGGGCGTCGGGCTGATGGTGAATGCCCTGGTCGCTCCACCTCGTTACCGGGACCGTTTGATCACCGGTTTACAGCGGTTGAATGATGTAACGGCGGAGTTTTTCTGCAATCTGGCGGACGGATTTATCCAATTACGATTAATGCCCGATGAGGAGTACCGGCAAAGGCGGCATGAAGTTAAAAACCTATTAAATGAGAGCCGCCTTTATCTGGAACTGTGGAAAGAACAGCTGGGTGAGAATAAAACTCCCTATCCCTGGCAGGACCAGCTATTAGAAAGGTACATTGACTTTAACTCCAACCTTTACCACAAGTGCAAAGATACTTACGATACCACCGTAGCCCGCATCGCCTGGCGGAAACAGCTGGGAGACCCACCCATCGGTCCGGAATTTCAGGCCATCCTGGCCATGTTGCAGCATGCCAACAGGGATTTTGAACGGCTGAACAGGGAACTGCGGCAAGCTTTGTTCGAAGGGGCGCCGGCCAAACATTATCCGGTGGATGACGCCTACTGGCAGGAAATGAGTGAGTTTATCGATTTGTGGCATACCAAACTGACCGGGGCCTACTACATGCACGCCCTGATGTTTCTGGCGGTGGTGGCCAACAACCTGAAATTCGCCAACCGCGCAGCCAAGGAATACCTGAATATTATTCACGAGAACCAGAACTTGACCCGTTCGGAAATGAGGAAAAACTTAGATACAGGGCTGGATAATCGTTAGATTATTGAGGCGGGTGAGCAGGTTGTATGCTATAATGGTAAAATAATCTAAAACTATGCTGTTTGGAGTGAATGCCCCTTGGATATCACAGCCGGAGAACTTCGAAAAAAACGGATTACATTTACCCTGATTTTTGTGGCCTTCACGGCAGTCTATGGGCTCATTACCTGGATGGGTGAGGGTAAGCTGACGGAACAGGCCCAGCAGTATATTGTTCTGGGGTGGAGATTATCCATCGCGGCCCTTTCCCTGTGGTTTGCTACGCCATCGGCATAAAAAAACAAACCACCTGGTTTGTCAGTATGCTGGCCATTCTGCCATTGTTTCCTGGTTGGGGGTATTGTATTTATTGTTTAAGAGTGGGACCATGCTGGTAGCTGCCAAAAAGGGTGAAACCTCCCAAACAGCAGGCAGGCAGCGGGATGTTATCGATGTCAAAAGCGAGGACAGGGCAAGGAAGAACAAGAAAAAATCAAAGAAATAACCGGAAGGGTGGCCCGCAAGCCACCCTTTTTTACTTGCTTTAAATTTAACATGGTAGGGTAGCTCTGCCGGGAATACGGCAGCAAATATGAAATAAGACAATAGTCCTATTCAAATAAGATTCCACTGCAAAAAGTGTTTGGTTAGACCCTATTTTCTTCTTATCTCTTTAATATAATTCGATATTCATGCCTTTAGTTCCTACTTTTGGGGGTGGGGTTTCCAGAAATTTCGGGGGTTTTTGCAGTAGAATCATTCCTCAATTAGGATAAATTATAACAAGCTTATATTTTTACCTCCGAGCCGTACAAGCAAGTTTATTGGCCTCATCACATAGTGCCAAAAATAGGTTGAAAATATACAACTCCCCCCGTATAATAGTGTTAACCATAGAACAAATACAGGTTAACAATAAGGGGGGTGAAATTTTGAAGGGAAATCGTCCTATGAAAAGGCTAATCTTTGTCACCGGCACTGATACGGGGGTGGGAAAAACCGTGATCACTGCCGGACTTTTAGCTGTTTTCAGGAAAAAAGGTTATATGACCTTGGCCATCAAGCCTTTTCAAACGGGAGCCACCAGGCGTGAAGGAATTCTTTTTTCCCCAGATGCTATGTTTTATAGAGAAATCGGATTGCAGGATGAGCCTCTGGAAGTTTTAAATCCCGTTGCCCTGGAACCTCCTGCTGCGCCCTTCGTGGCTTCCATCCTTACATATACCCCCATAGAACTGTCCAAGGTATACCAGGCAGTTGCAGAGGTCTTGCCTCGCTATGACCTGGTTATTTTGGAGGGGGCCGGAGGTTTATGCGTACCCATCCTAAAGGATTTTTTTATGGCTGACTTGGCCCGGGAGCTGGGTTGTCCGGTACTGGTAGTCGCGCGTGGTTCCCTAGGGACCATTAATCATACCCTCCTGACTGTCCGGTATGCCCAGACCCAGGGAATTCCTGTTCTGGGGGTAATTATTAATGGCCTAAGTCCTGGAACTGACCAGGTGGGGAATCTCAATCCTTGGGTTATCAAAGAACTTTCTGGTGTTCCTTTGTTTGGGGTAGTCCCTTTCTCCCCCTCCATCGATGTGGATAAAAGAAAGATTGGTAACCTGGTTGAGCTCATGGAAGATTCTTTAAATTTCAATGGATTGGAGGAAGCAATCTTTGGAAAATTTGGAGATTTGGGATAAGGAATATGTATGGCACCCCTTTACTCAGATGCAACAATATCGTAATGAAGAGACGCCCATTATTGAAAGGGGAGAAGGGAGCTATCTCTTTGATACTAAAGGACGGAAATACCTTGACGGCATATCTTCTTTATGGGTCACTACCCACGGCCACTGTTGCCGGGAAATCAACGAAGCAATCCAGGCCCAGCTGAATAAAATCAGCCACTCTACCCTACTGGGTTTAGCCAATGTCCCCTCTATCCTGTTGGCCAAGAAACTGGTGGAAATTACGCCGCAAGGTTTAACCAAGGTGTTCTATTCCGATTCGGGGGCGACAGCCGTGGAAATCGCCCTCAAGATAGCATTCCAGTACTGGTGCCAGGCCAGGGGGGGGGAAATAAGGAAAAACAGAAATTTGTCTATCTGGATAATTCTTACCATGGCGACACCGTTGGTTCTGTCAGTGTGGGAGGTATTGATCTTTTTCATCGCTTATATAAACCACTTCTTTTTGATGGTTATAAAGTTCCTTCACCCTATTGTTACCGCTGTCCCATGGGTAAGGAGAAGGGCTCTTGCGGTATGGCCTGCCTGGAGCCACTGGAAGAACTTTTAGCCGCCAGGGGAAGGGAAATTGCTTCCCTCATTATCGAGCCACTGGTCCAGGGGGCAGCAGGCATGATTACCAGTCCACCAGGTTACTTAAAAAGGGTCAGAGAGATATGTACCAGCTATAATGTTTTGATGATTGCTGACGAGGTAGCTGTTGGCTTTGGTCGCACCGGTAAAATGTTTGCCTGTGAAGAAGAAGGAGTGGCTCCGGATATCATGTGCCTGGCCAAAGGAATAACTGGGGGATACCTACCTTTGGGAGCAACCCTCACCACCGATGAAATTTTTGAGGCCTTTTTGGGCTCCCACGAGGAGCAAAAGACTTTTTATCACGGACATACATATACTGGCAATCCTTTAGCCGGTGCTGCTGCTCTAGCCAATTTGGAAATTTTTGATAAAAAACAAGTCATTACGGGCCTTCAGCCCAAAATTGAATTATTAACCAAAGGGCTGGCAACTTTTTATGCTTTACCCTGGGTAGGAGAAATTCGGCAGAAGGGTATGATGATAGGGATAGAGCTGGTACAAAACAAGGCTACCAAAGAACCATTCCCTTTTGCCCTGAATATCGGACACCGGGTGACCCTGGAAGCCAGAAAAAGAGGACTTATTACCAGGCCATTGGGGAACGTCATAGTTTTGATGCCCATTCTTTCAATGAGCGAAGAAGAATTAACGGAAGTTTTGGATATAACTTATACTTCCATTAAAGCTGTTTGTGCAGATATTGTAGGAAAAGGTCTTGTTACAGGGTAAATTTAAATCCGCTTAACGGAGTGATTTTAAGTACCATTATTACATAGGGGAGTCGGGAGAAAGAACTATAAAACGTTAACACAACTGTACTTACAGTGCATCTGAAATAATTGAAGTTATGGTTGGTGATGAACCAGTATGGGCAATTCCAATATAAATTTTTTAGCGGAGGAATTACTGGAAATCCAGGAAAAAGGACTCTTTCGCCAATTTAAAACTATTCAATCCCACTCCGGAGAATGGATTACCCTGGGGGGCAATAAACTGTTGAACCTTTGCTCTAACAACTACTTAGGCCTGGCCAATGATCCCAGGGTCAAAGAGGCAGCTGCAGCTGCCTTGGAAGTATATGGTTTTGGTGCTACCGCGTCAAGGCTTATAGTGGGTAACTATGAACTTTATGATCAATTGGAAAAAGAAATCGCTCTATTTAAAGGAACAGAAGGGGCTCTAGTTTTCAATAGCGGTTATGCTGCCAACCTGGGTGTAATCCCAGTCCTAGTGGGACGGGAAGACATAGTCATCAGTGATAAGCTCAACCATGCCAGTATTGTTGACGGTATTATTCTGAGCAGGGCAGAACACCGGAGATATAAACACAGGGATTTAGTTTCCTTAGAGAATATTCTAAAAAACTGTGGTATGTATCGTAGGAAACTGATCATTACCGATACGGTATTTAGTATGGACGGTGACCTAGCCCCCCTTAAAGAAATAGTCCAACTGAAAGAGCAATATGGAGCCCTGTTGATGGTGGATGAGGCCCATGGAGGTGGTGTTTTTGGTTCTTCAGGAAGGGGTTTGGCAGAAGCAGCCGGAGTATCGGAAGCTATAGATATTAACATGGGTACCTCAGTAAGGCCTTTGGCGGAGCCGGGGCCTATGTAGCGGGTAGTCGGGTGCTCATTGATTATTTAAGGAATAAAAGCAGGACTTTGATTTATACTACCGCCCTGCCCCCTGCAGTTATTGGCGGCCTTTTGGCAGCATTAAGGATTATCCGGGATGAACCGTGGAGGCGGGAGAGGGTCCTGACCAAAGCTGCCATCCTCCGAAAAGCGCTAAAGGAGAAGGGTTTCAATACACTGGACAGCCAAAGCCAAATTATACCTATACTAATCGGGCCAGTTCAAAAAACTCTGGAATTCAGCCACCGGCTTTATGAAGAAAACCTGCTGGTATCCGCCATCAGACCTCCTACTGTACCCGTTAATACAGCGAGGTTGCGGGTTACCCTCATGGCTACTGTACGGGATGATGACCTGGAAATGGCCTTAACAAAACTGGTGCAGGTAGGTCGTCAATTAAGGATTATTTAAGGGAGACATTTATGAAAAGAAAACCTGCTGTAATTTTTTTGTCCGGATGGGCTTTGGGGCCGGGAGTTTGGTTTTTACAGGAAAAGTATTTTTCTGCAGATAGGGCTATCATGGTCAGCTACCACTCAGGGGTTGAGGAAGCTTCCAGGGATGGCCAAGGACCATCTTTATATGGCTTAATGCCTTAAAAGCAATAAACCGGGAAACCGAAGACCCAATGGTATTAACAGGATGGTCATTGGGGGCTTTGGTTGCTCTGGAATTGGCTCTGCTAATGCCTGAAAAAATAAAAGGCCTCGTTCTAATAGGGGGAACCAGCAGGTTTACTCAGGCTCCGGATTACCATGGCGGTTTGCCAAGGGTCTTGGTGGAAAGGATGAAAAAAAGCCTGACCAGAAATCCCGGTCAGACTTTGGAGAAGTTCTTTTCTTTGATGTTTACCTCCCAAGAGCGGGAGGAAGGGATTATGGAACAATTTCAAAAAGGATATTTGTCCCCGGGACAAAACTGGTCAGAAAAAGAATTGGCAGCGGGTCTTGATTTTTTGATTAATCAGGATCTCCGGGAGAAGCTCGGGAAAATTAAGGTGCCGTCCTTGATTATTCACGGAGATAGAGATGAGATTTGTCCTCCTGCAGCGGCTTGCTACCTCCATGCTCAACTAAAGAACTCCCAACTTCAAATGTTGCCGGGATGTGGCCATGTACCATTCTTAAGCAAGGCAGAGGTTTTCAATGAAATAGTTAGGAGGTGGCTTGATGACCTTCATTGAAAAAGAACAAATTAGGAAGAATTTTTGCAGGGGTGCGTCAACCTATGACCAATACGCCAAAGTTCAGAAAAAAATGGCCCAGGAACTCAGCAATAAAATAACGGCAGTGGGAAAAGAATTTAGGGAAATCTTAGAAATAGGTTGCGGGACTGGTTTTCTGACCGAACTTTTGGCCAGGGAATTCCCTCGAGCCAATATTCTAGCCTTAGATATATCCCCCCGGATGATTAAGGTGGCCAAAAAAAATTATCATCGTACTCTAACATAACTTACCTGGTAGAGGACGGCGAAAATCTACGTATTAATGGTTCCTTTGACTTGATTGTCTCCAATGCGGTTTTCCAATGGTTTAATAATTATTTTCAACCCTTTGCCCTTTATCATAAAAACCTCAAAGAAGATGGTTGCTTTATTTTTAGTACCCTTGGGGAGCAGACCTTCAGGGAGCTTGGTCAGGCTCTTTCTTTCCTGGGATTGGAATCTCCCAAAGAAGCCTTAATAAATGCCGGGGAATTGGGGCAAATTTTAAAAACCTGCGGATTTGCCAAGTGGACAGTTGAGGAGCAGCTTTTAAAAGATTATCACGCGTCAGCCAGGGAATTACTGGTTGGAATCAAAAAAATCGGTGCCCAAAGTCATTGTTTTAGTGCCCGGGGTTTTTGCCTAAAGGGAGGAGATATTTTTAAATTGGCTGTTTTTTTAAATTCCCGGTATCGTGAGGGAAAAGGGGTTTATATAACTTATCAGGTTCTATACGGATTTGCCCAGAAGAGTCGGCAAACTAATTGAGAAGTTTACATCTAGACAACACATGCCGCTAACGCAGCACCACCAGAAGGATGAAATTTGGCTAATGGTAACTTCCTTAATGGATTTACCTTCTTTACTAGTGAGCATAGAAGATGATTTTGAAAGTGAACGGGGCGGAGTTCGGCTACCGCCCCATGCTGAACGGGATAAAGTTTTAGGTTTAAGTGGGATGACATTACCATTAACGATAAGAAGAGGTTGCCCGTCTTCGAACAAGAACTTCCTACAGTCTGGCATTAGGGCTTGATGTAGGCATAACCTTGAGTTTGTTTTCTGACGATTTCCGTTATGCCAGCCGGCACAACTGTTATAAAGTCTGGGAGATTTTCCTCGACGATAGAATGACTTTTGAGAGCGTTCCGACAGACTACAAAGTTTGCTCCCGCCTCCGATAACTTTTTCATTTGGTCCAACAACGATCCATTACCTATCCCACAGCTTGCCTTCTGACCGCCATCTTCCGCCAGGAGACACCTATTCCCCAAAACAGAAACCGCCTCGCCGTTGGCCAATACTTCGATATCGGCACTGCCTTGTCCAACATCATTCAAAAAATTAGTGATGTTCACGAGAACCATTTGCCATCTGGTAGATTCGTTAACGTGGAACAGGACTTTTAAAGTATTCATTCTAACACCTTCAATCGTTAAATTTAATAACAAGAAGACAACTAGCGAATTGGCGTTACCTTAAAAGGACACGGATCTACTTCTGTTCTTCTTGCCATTGCAGTTGCATGTAATTATACATGTCAAGGTACTTTTCACTACTGGCTCTGCTTCCGACTGAAATAGCCTGAGCCTAAAAAATTTGGTTAAATAAGTAATTTAAAAATGGCTCCATTATTTTCCGTAAACTTATGTTATACAATTATACTGACTTAACTTGACCTGGTCAAGAGGGACCGACTCAAAAGTGTGATCTGCAAAACTCTCAGGTGTGAAACTCTGTCTTTAAAAGTACAAAATAACAAAAACCTCCTCAGGTTTACAAAACAAAAATTTATTTATGCAACGTTAATGAAATAATTTGCTATTGCAAGACTTGCAGTAAACCTACTGTTTACTTACACATATGGCTGCAGCGATAGCAGCACCAATACCGGAACCGTCCTTTGTAAGCACAAGGGATACAGAAGACCTGATCTGGTGGTCAACGTGGTGGATGCTGGGATTACCGGTTATTTCTTTCGTGGCCACCAGTAAAAACGGCTTACAGCAACTGTTTAATCTACTTTCCTGTAATTAACAAGAACGGATAAAAACACAGCGGGTGTTAGCATACCTGGATATTGATTGTCTGCAAGTTCTATAATTCTTTAGGGAACAATTTTTTGCTTGATGGTTACCTCCACACGGCGATTTTTAGCCCGGCCCTCTTCTGTCTCATTTGATGCGATGGGCCTGTATTCGCCGTAACCAATAGCACTAAACCTCCTGGGGTCTAAACGGGAGGTTGACAAAAGGATTTTCATACAGTTTAATGCCCGTTCTGAACTGAGATCCCAGTTTGATTCAAATTCTTTTGTATGAATCGGTTGATTATCGGTATGTCCTGCTACAAGAACCTCATATTGGGGATACCGGATCAGGATATCCGCCATCGAAAGGATGATCTTTCTTGCTTGCGGTTTAACAGCAGCACTGCCGGAATCAAATAAAGCGTGATCCCGGATGGTAATAATCAGACTGTCTTTTATTATAGATGTTTTTAATTCCGAAGACAGGTTATTCTCATGGATGTACTGGTCCATTTGCTTTTTTAAACGCTGCAAATCCACCAGGGTCTCTGTTTGAACCTGAGTTTTCTCAATTAACTGGTCGGTGACGGACTGTGACTCCATAATGCCCGTGCCGCTGTGAAAGGCCGCATTTAAAGACTCTTTCAAGGAGTTAAATTTCTGGGCATCAATTGTACTGGAAGCAAACAGTACAATAAACAAAGCCAGAAGCAAGGTTAAAAGGTCGGCATAGGGGATAAGCCAGGTCTCATCCATATGTTCTTCGTGTTGTTCCCTGCGTTTACTTGACATCGGCTGCTAGCTCCTTTTGGGAAGTAACGCTTTCAGGTTGATTTTGCTTGGCTCTTTCCGTTTGGGACAAGTAAACAAGCAACTTTTGTTCAAGAATCATGGGCGACCTGCCCTCCTGTATGGCCAGCACACCTTCCACAATCATTTGTTTAAGCTCAATTTCCTTTTTGGAAAGTCTTTTTAATTTATTCGCAATGGGATGCCAGAGAACATAACCGGTAAAAATACCCAACAGGGTGGCCACAAAAGCCGCCGCTATGGAATGGCCAAGCTTTTCAATATCACTCAAGTTGCCCAGGGCCGCAACTAACCCAATAACCGCTCCCAGCACCCCGAGAGTCGGAGCATATGAGCCGGCCTGACTAAAAATTAAGGCCCCGGCCCTGTGCCGTTCTTCAATGGCATAAATCTCTTCCGTCATGACAGACCGCACAAATTCAGGATCACTTCCATCAATAATCATTTGCATACCGTTTCTCAGAAAAGGGTCATCGATACTTTCCAACTGGCTTTCCAGGGACAACAGTCCTTCCCTCCTGGCCACCATAGCCAGATTGGCGAATATATTCACTAATTCACGTTTAGGAATTAATTTTTGTTCTTTCATCACAATTTTTATCAGCTTGGGAAATTTTTTCAGTTCAGCCATAGGAAATGCCATACAAAGGGATGCCGCAGTACCTACAAAAATAATGAGAAAGGCAGCGGGATTCCATAAAGCCGTAAGGCTTGCCCCTTTAAAGACCATACCCAGTCCAATGGCAAAAACTCCGAGAAACAATCCAATGAAAGTAGATTTTTCCATCTTACCCTGGTTTCTGAAAGCTAAACATATCTGATTTATACAGGATAATCTAGATTTATTTAGGTTTCTCTCCCGCCGACTAACGAGAGGCAGTATCACAGGATTCAACTGCTGGGCCATAAGCTCTCACTTATGTTCCGGGTGGATCACCCCGCAGGGTTCCCCGCCGCTGCCTAAAGCAAACGTACTGCCCGGAGAAGGTGTTGCCTCCACCTGGGTTCTGACTTGTGACAACGGCCTTTCACAACGTGTACCGTGCCACCCGCAAAATCTAAAGGCTCAAGGTTTTAACCCCCAGCACATTTTCCCGGTGAACCTGCCATGAAACCAGGCTTCTCACCTTCCTTTTCGTTAGTTTGTTAATCTTAGCCAATACAACCTTTTTAACTGCTGACCATTGTTTCCAATTAGCCATTTGCTTGAATTCAGATTTTTTTTGATCAGTTTATCAAGCAATACTTTGGGTATTTTCTCATGTGTGAAGCCCAAACTACGTCTTGCTATAACATAACCTGCTGATTCGTGATTAGATATGCCGTACATGTGCTGGTACTTTAGAATGCCTATGACCGATGTAAAGGCCGGTTTTACCTTGATCACCGGCACACCCTCACGGGCAGCATACCGGTCAATATATGCCAGAAACTTTGACCAGACAAAACCATGGCTCATACGGTTAAACTTAGCCGTCACGGACTTGTCGTTTTTAAATTTCAAATCCTCTACTGCCAGGGTGCTGCCTGTTTCTTTTGCCAGAGTTACTACCTTCTTTGCCGTTTCACCAATAAGGTTATTCCTGCGGTTGCTTCCGGCATAAGTCCATTCACCCCGGCCTAACCACTGACTGCCACGGTACTGTCCCAAGTAGTCTGTTAGTGTAATTCCTAAACCGTCAGGGTTGGTATCTACCCAACAGCGCCATAGGCATGATAGGGAACCGGAACATCTTCTTCGATGGTGATATGGATATAGTACCTGACGTCCTTACGGATTATTTCTACTTGGTAGGCGGTACCTGTTTTGAGGTAATCCAAAACCATCTGCCGGTAGTTTCGACCGTTGATTTTACCTGTCTTTTTTGATTTTATATGGGCCAGGTAAACCGGAACGGTGATACGCTTATAGCGGCCTGTTCCAGTTGGCTCGGCGGCTATATCCAGGTAGATTTGTCCGTTCATCTCGTACAGGCGTGTGTTCAGGTTGCCGCCCTTGGTCTTGTCTCCCCGGGACAGGTAACGGTTACTTCTGGCTTCCTGCCACTCTTCCCGGGTGATATTGCCTTTACACCTTTCCTGAAAAAGTTTCTTTCCACCGAAAACAACTGCCGGAAAGGTCTTGCCCTCCAGGTGTTTTTGCCAATAAGACAGCTTTCTTTGTTCTTTCTCCAGCCGTTTTTGCAGGTTGGCTTTTTTTTTGGACGATTTGGCTTTGGCTATTCGCTTTTGGGTAAACTCTACTTTGGCCCGGGCATTTTCGCAGTGTAACTTTACCAATTCATGTTGGCTTTTGATGGTGCTTTGGGCATCGTATACTGCATCGTTGGCCTGGCGGGAGTTGAAGTTAAACTTGACCTGTACGCTTTGACGGATGTCCTGGACTCCTTTGCCTTCCAGCAATCTTTTAAAGCTCCACCTGACTGCCGCACAGTAACGGGCCATGAGATTATCGAGGTAGGTTTGTTGGGTTTCGGTGAGTTCAAGGATTACTCCCATCGCCGTCATTTTCACCGGCAACCACCTCGCTTTCAATGACCTGCACCAGCTTTTTGTCCACTCTGCCGCCACGTTTCCCGTTTTCTACCGCATAAGTTATTAACCGCTCTTTTTGCCGCTGTAAATTTCCGGCTTCGGCTTGTTTTGCAGTGGATACACGGGCATAAACAGCGCATTGCTTTGTTCTTCTTTCAGTTATCTCTTCACCAATCAAAGTCATTATCTGCGATTCTTTATAACGCCTGTGACCGCCGGGTGTGCGCAGTGGTTTTAATTTCCCTTCTCTTTCCCAGCGGCGCAACGTGTGAGGCCATACGTTTAATAGCTTTGCTACCTGATGAGATGTTAGCATCTTTTCCATTGACACCACCTCGTACCATTATTTTAATTAGAACATTTGTTCGATGTCAATGGATTATTGTTTTTTATTTACTTTTGTTTAATTAATCTGTAACTGTTACTTACCTCATAAAACATAACATATTCTACTCATACGGTTAATATTCTTGCCGCGACTTTAACAATTCCGGATCTAACTTTGTACCGGTGCGTATAAAATTTCCTGCCTTGTAAAATTGATCTTGAAATAACAAAATACGACAAGCACCCCTAAAAACCTGTTAATCCTAAAAATTTTACAAATTTTTTTCTGATTTATTAACTCTTTACACTTATAAAAAATTCCTTCATGAAGATAATAATTTATGATTGGTAAGAGATAAGAAGAAATTAGACGATTGAAAGATATAATTCTATATTAGGGGGATCTCAGATGTTCCGGGAAAACAAAGACCATTTACAAGAGCAACTTTTCAATAGTTGCTCAACTATGAATACAAAAACATTGCAGAGGCTGCAGAATACATAGTCACCCATTTTCTATGAGCATGTATTTTGCAAAATAGATGAGAAGCCGTTTGCGGTTCTTTATTGTTTAGATAATGGTCGTCCTAACTTTCCTGTAAACATCTTGCTTTCCCTGCGTAAATTTGTTTAATTGTTTTACTAATTTCCCCTTATCAATTTGATAACGCGGCCTGAAGCATTGATAATAGACACACGTCCCCCCTGGTTATCGTGAAGATTTGTTTTAGGTTAACAACTGCCGCTGTAAAGGACATTGCAACGGTTGCATATATGTTTATCAAAAATGAAAGCGCTGATAATACCGTTTTTTACTCGTGTTTTAGTTGCATTCCGGCCAGCCGGATAGATACAGCTTTTTATGGAAGCAATGGGCTTCCATAAAGAAAACAGTCATAAAGCAACTAAAAATGAAGGGAGTGAACAGCCTGAGTTTCTGGCATGTTCACCGGAAAGAACTGTTAGGTGTAGGGTAACTCCTATTCTCATAAGTTTGCGGTATGGCAGCAGTACACGTTGTGAAAGGCTGCTGTCATAAGTGAACGATCGAGGCAAGGGTAACACCCTTCCCGGGCAGGACGGATACCGAAAGGTAGACGGCGGTTTATCTGTAAAGGTAGGCCACCCGGAACATAGACGAGAGTTTATGGCCCAGCAGTTGAATCATGTGACACTGCCACCCATTAGTCGAATGGGTGAAAAACCTATTTAAAACATCCATTGATAGATTTTGATAGGTTTTAGAAACCAGGGCACCGTGACAAAACTAACCTACGATGAAATATTTAAAGACCTGGTGAAATCCGCCTATGAGGGCAAGTTGGATGAAGGCTTTGAGAAGCTGAAAAACCGGGGAGACGGGGATGTGGATCAATACATCCATTATGCCACCGGGGGTGGTGACCCGGGGAGGGTTGTCTTTAAAGTAAAAGAGTGCAGCTGCGGCTGCGAGGAAGAAGGCTGCCAGGTTTCCTGCCTGATGGAAGCCATTGAAAGAGACGAGTACGGCAATGTGGTCATTAACGGCAGCACCTGTTCAGACTGTGGCCTGTGCATCGGGGTCTGCAAACACGACTGCCTGGTGGATAAAAAGGAATTCATCCCCCTGGTGGAGGTGTTAAAAAACCGCAAAGTACCGGTGTACGCCATCATTGCTCCCGCTTTTATCGGGCAGTTTGGTCCGGAAGTGACACCCGGCAAAGTAAGGGCGGCTCTCAAAAAGTTGGGGTTTTACGGCATGGTGGAAGTGGCTTTGTTTGCGGATATTTTAACTTTCCGGGAAGCTCTGGAATTTGATGCCCATGTACACAAGGAGGGGGATTTTGTGCTGACCAGTATGTGCTGTCCCATGTGGGTGTCTATGGTGAAGAAGGTCTACAGCAAGCTGGCGCCCCATGTTACCCCTTCGGTATCCCCCATGGTGGCCTGTGGTCGTAGTGTTAAAAAGCTGCATCCAGATGCCAAGGTGGTCTTTATCGGGCCCTGTATTGCAAAAAAAGCCGAGGCCAAGGAACCGGACGTGCGGGACGCTGTGGATGTGGTGATTACCTTTAAGGAATTAAAGCAGATCTTTGACGCGGTGGGCATTAACCCGGCGGAAATGGAGGGGGATGAAAAGGAGCATTCCTCCACCGGCGGCAGAATTTATGCCCGGACCGGCGGTGTCAGCAAGGCGGTTGCCGATACCTTAAAAAGGATCAGACCGGAAAAGGAAATTCAAATTAAGTCGGTGCAAGCCCACGGGGTAAAGGAATGCCGGCAGATGCTGCAGGATGCCCTGGATGGCCGGATTAACGCCAATTTTTACGAAGGCATGGGCTGTGTTGGAGGCTGTGTGGGCGGTCCCCACGTTTTAATTGACCCCGGACAGGGAACGGAACTGGTAAACCGGTACGGGGAAGAGGCATCCAGTTTGACGCCGGCGGATAACAGGTACGTATTAGCCCTGCTAAAAAGTTTAGGTTTTGAGGAAATTGAGGATTTGTTTGATGAGGAAAAAGCAAAAATATTCAGCAGGAGTTTCTATGACAAACCAACTGAGAGGTGAGAACATAGTAAGGGGTCAGACCCTAAAAACAAAAGGCTGTTGCCAGCATCCAGGAGACTAGGCAACAGCCTGGTTTTACTTAGTGTTTTTGATCTCTAAGATAATTTAAAATCTTGGCGAACTGAATGTTCACCAGTTCATTGACTGGCACCCCGGTCTCCTGGGAACGCTTCTCTATTACATGAATTTGATTACGCAGAAATTCGTAAATGATGTATTCCGCAACATCCTCCGGAGTTGTGCCCTTTTCTTCAGCGTAATCCTCAAGCAGTTTCATGGTTTCCTCGGAAAGATTAAGCTCAAACTCTTTATTTTCTTCCATTTGGTACACCCTTTCAAAATTTTTGACTTTCTTCTTTGTAAATAATTCTCTGTTTTTTAGTATGTCCCTTCAGAAAAGCAAAAAAGTATTTTTGAGTTACCTTTTTAGTTTTATGCAAAAAAAATGAGCCTACTATAAGGCTGCTAAAAAACCTGGCTTATGCTTGAGGTAGTCGGTAGTAACCAGTAGGGTGTTTCTCACTATAGTCAATTTTGCATACAGAAAAGACGGTACAAAAGGTATTTCTTGGGCCCCGGTGAATAACCAGGGGGCGAAACCCAGTATGGCAAAAGTAATACATGTTAGAAACAGTACCACTAAGAAAGGGAATGTTAATGGGGATAAAGCCGTAATTTTGGAACTCAACAGCATAAAAAATCCCTCCCGTTGTATTTACCTTAAATACAGTATACAAAGGATTGAGATTAATATAAAGAATATTAAGTATATTATGAATATAAAAACAATAATTTCTCCGCAGCACGATGATTCAGTGAGACAGAGACCCGCTTGGTGCCAAATGATAACCAGTTACCAAAACAAAAAGAGCTTTTTAAAAAGCCCCTTAACAGTTATGCAGCGTTTAATGGTTCGTCATGCTGATCAATCGTATTGGGTTTAGTACTATCTACTTTTCTCTGTGCAAGGGCCGGAGAAGCAGCAGAGACAGCTCCTCCAAAGATCTTTCTCGGACCTACTATGAATAACCAGGAACAGCAGCTTACCAGGGCCATTAATAGGCAGGAAACGGCGATTAGGATCCAGGCAGGGAATGCAATTATTTTACACAACTGGATTTTCCATCCTTTGATCATGACACCACCCCCTTGTGACATTGTTCACTAGCATTACTGTACTATACCATAAAATTAATATAGAAACAGCGTTTTCAGCCCTATGTTATACTAGCAAGATTTGATAAACAATTTAAAATATTCTTTGAAAGTAAATTCCAATATAGTTTAGATATTTACCCAACAATTAACTCATTTTTTCACAAGGTATTACTGTCCCGTTGTCGAATTACAAAGGAGTTGTTTTTCAGTAACAGTGAAGGGAGTTTTACGATGTCCTATAGCTATAAACAGGAATTGATGAAAAGGTTGGATGAAGGGTCGCTGCCGGGCGTTTCGCTGGATCACCGGTTTACTTTTGAATGCAAGGCTTCCTGTATGGGCAGGTGCTGTAACAGCATCACCATCCTTTTAGACCCCTGGGATATTGAAATCATGGCCCGGCACCTGGGGATACCCGGCCAGCAGTTTTTGGCGGAATATTGCAAGGTTGACTTTGGCCATGAATTAAAATGGCCCTACGCAAGACTGAAACATGCCGAGGACGGTCCCTGCTTTTTCATGCTGGAGGACGGGCGGTGTGAGATTTATCCCGTGCGTTCCCGCAACTGCAGGACGTATCCCATTGGCCGGGCGGTGCGTTTTGAGCCGGACGGCACAAAAGTAGAGCGTACTTTTATCGTTGAAAAGATGGACTTTTGCCTGGGGCACAAAAGCGAGAAAACCTGGACCGTCGAAGAATGGTTTAATGATGCGGACTGCCAAAAGTTCTACGAACTGTCGGATTTGTATTTAGAGTTGATTCACTATGCCACAACCCGGTTAAACAGCCAGGTTTGGCTAAACCGGAACGTCTCTCAAATAATGATGCCCCTGTTTTACGGGCCGGACCTGTTAAGAAACAAACTGGGGATTTCCGAACAAGAGGTGGATCACGAGGAATTTTACCGCAGGAGAATGAAGGCCTTAAAGGTGATTTTAACCGAACTGGCCGCAGGCTTCGGCCATGGCCCTTTGGTCGGGCAAGCCAAAGAAGGAAACATCTATGGCGGCAGCATGATGGAAAGAATGAAACAGGTGCTCCTGACGGGGAAAGAATAAAAGACCGGGAAGCGGGTACGGCCTGTACACGCCTCCCGTGCTTTCAATTTCTTTAGAGGACCGGGCTGACACAACCCCCCTCTTTGTGATTTTTTCTATTATAGTGATCTTCCATAATTTGCACAAGAGAAAAGGGTGAATTAATAAGAAATATAGGGTAAAATTGCTTCGTAATAGAAAAAACAGCGGATTGAGGTGCCTCAACGGGAGAGTTTGCAGGGGAGGGGATTCTTTGCAAAATGTCAGGTAAAGGGCTTTTTTTTGCTCTTTGGTAAGCTTGCGATCATAGGGTTTGTGAACAATCTAACTTGCTCTGCCATATAAAAAGCAGCCCTCACGTGAGGGCTGCTTTTCCGTTAGGCTGTGTGATGATCGTCATGTCCGAGGATTCGGAAGTTTTCAACGATAAAGCAGTAGGCCAGGACGCCGATAGCAATTAGGCCGATGCTGACGGACCATTCCCAAATGGAAGGGAAGTAAGAACCGGCGGTAGACCCTGACATGCCGGTGAAGACAACGTTCATACGATTGAGAATGACACCGCTGCTTACCAGCAGGCCGTAGATGAACAGGCCGGAACGGGAGGCGCTCATGCCGCTAAACACAATCAGAATCGGAACAATCACGCCGAGGACCAGTTCGACCAGGAACAGGTTCGCCTCCAGGTTGCCCGCAAATACCAGGTTCCAGACATTACGATTGGACAGGTCGAAAATCTTGAGAACCAGGTAGAGAATCATAAAGCCGCCGCCGATTCTGGCCAGGCCCCGCAGGACATCCACAGGTACCTTGTGGTTGAAAGCATTGCCGGACAGGTGGATTCCACACAGATCATGGCCGGACCTACGAAGAAAGAAGAAATTAAGAAGAAGTAGGGAATCAGCGTTGACCACCACAGGGGATAGAGTTTATCAACGGCCACCAGATACAGTCCGCCCAGGGAGGACTGGTGCAGGGTAGGGAAGATAATACCGATAATCAGCAGGAAGGGCATAGCGGTTTTGAAAGCGTTATGCCATTTGACGCCTACTCTTTCCGTCAAGATTTCACCAAATTCCAGGACTTGTATGGTGGTATAGCAGGACACACACCAGAAAACTTCAAACAGTACCGAGGTATGACCCCAGGATACGAAGGGACGCCAGAAGTTAAACCACTGACCGATATCCAGGAAAAGCCCGGCCATCACCAATAGGTACCCCAGCAGAGAGGTTAACATTGCTGCACGGGCAATGGAAAGATACTTATCCTTGTGCAGCACGTGAACGATAATCGCGGTAAAATAACCGCCACCGGCTAAGGCCACACCGGTTAGCACGTCAAATCCGATCCAGAGGCCCCATGGCCAGTCGTCATTTAAATTTGTAACTACACCCAGCCCTGTTACCAAACGGAATATGACAACACCGACACAAAGGGCGGCCAGGAGAATTAATAACTTGCGAATGGGAGTCATTTTAAAACTCCAACCTTGAGCCGTCATGTGTTTCCCCCCTAAAAATTATTCTTAACAAATAGATAAGACCCTTATAATTTAACGTTCTTATTGGAATCTTTGGAGATTTCGTTGCGCCGCTTGGTGTAATGATAAAGTCCGGTTAAAATGATACCCCAGCTTACTGCCACCACAGGGGTGTATTTCAGGAAATCATGGGAGTAAGTGGAACTGGGGATGCTGCTGATCTTGGTATTGAAGCCCAGCTGCTCAAAGGGAACGTCGGAAATATACAGCCAGGAAGTGCCGCCGGCTTGTTTTTCGCCATAGACATCTTTTACATACTTACTGTCCTTGGCGATGGCAGCCTTGGCTTCCTTAAGCATTTCATCCCGCTCACCAAACTTGAATACACCGGCAGGGCAAACGGAAACGCAGGCAGGAGCTTCTCCTTTTGCCACCTTGGTGGAACACATCTGGCACTTGGATACCAGCGGGAAGGTTTTATCCCATTCATATTTAGGAACATTAAAGGGACAGGCAATCATGCAGTAACGGCAGCCCACACAAAGGTGGGGATAATAAACAACCGGGCCTTCTTTTGTCTTTTGCAAAGCTTTGGCAAAGCAGGCCGAAGCACAGGCGGGATCCTGACAGTGCAGGCATTGTTGTTTGACAAAACGCCACACTTTGCCGGTGTCTTTTTTCACTTCATTAAAACTTACGACGGTCCAGTTATTTGCTGAAAGCTTGACGCCCGGTCCCATGGCGGGCTCTTTCTCGCTAAACTTCATATCGTTCCAAAGTTTGCAGGCCACTGTGCAGCTGCCACAGCCCACACACTTGGTAAGATCAACTAACACGCCTTTAGCCATCTGTTTCACCTCCTAAAAAATTGACTTAGCCGTTTTTCTTGGCCGTAAAGGTCTTGCTGCGGTCCACGTATTCGGTGTGCAGCAGTTCCTCTGCCAAATGACTATTGGGCTTCTCCAGAAATTTTTGATAGATCATGGCAACTTCCTGGTTTTCATGGCTCAAACGCTTCTTATAAATCTTGGCGTCAATCTGGTAAGTGCTGTTCAGACGCGCCTGCCGGACCTGGTCAGACGGGGGCAGGGAAGTCCTGGGCTGACCGCCGCCGCTGATGCAGCCGCCGGGGCAGCTCATAAACTCTATGAAATGGTAACGGGGCGGGTTACCCTGCTTCTTATCTTCACGCAGTTGGTCCAGGATTTTACGGGCGTTGCTCAGGCCGTGAGAAATGGCCACGTTGACTTGACCCACACCGGGAACTTCTAAAGAAGCTTCTTTAATACCCTGCAGGCCCCGCACAGGTGTAAGGTTCAGCAGCGCTTCCGGCGGGTTTTCTTTGGTGATCAGGAAGTAAGCGGAACGTACGGCTGCTTCCATAACACCGCCGGTGGCGCCGAAGATGACAGCGGCCCCGGTGCTTTCACCCATGAGGGGATCATATTTGGCGTCTTCCAGTTTGGTCAGGTCAATCCCTTTCATCTTAATCATACGGGCCAGTTCGCGGGTGGTCAGGACCACGTCCACATCCCGCAATTTTTCATTACCGGCATGTTTTCCGGCATCATTCATTTCAGGACGATTGCACTCGTACTTTTTGGCGGTACAGGGCATGATGGAAACGGAGAAGATTTTAGCGGGATCAATGCCTTTTTCTTTGGCGTAATAACTCTTTACCAGTGCCCCTAGCATCTGCTGGGGTGATTTACAGGAGGACATGTGCTCCAGCAGGTCCGGATAGAAATACTCGCAAAACTTTACCCAGCCGGGACTGCAGGAAGTGAACTGGGGCAGCGGCTTAACGCCTTTTAGATCCCCGGCGACACGGCGGACCAGCTCGGTGCCCTCCTCCATGATGGTGAGGTCGGCGGTAAAGTTGGTATCAAACACCGCGTCAAATCCAAGTTTTTTCAGAGCGGCCACCTGTTTTCCTTCCACAATGCTGCCCGGGGGCATGCCAAACTCTTCACCCAGGGCCACCCTGGTGGCCGGAGCGGTTTGCACCACCACATGCAGGTCTTTGTTGTCAATTGCCTGGAGAACCTTGTCAATCTCATCTCTTTCGGTGATGGCTGCGGTGGGGCACCATAAAGTGCACTGGCCGCAGTTTACGCAGGTGATGTCATCCTTGATGGGGGTGTCGTAATACCCGTACACCGATTGAACCCTTTCACAGGCTTCGATGCACTGGCCGCACAGGATGCACTTTTTATCATCCCGTACGATGGATGGGTTGGTGGGGTCAATGGGAATACGACCCTTCACCTGAACAGGCCAGGAGCTGGCTACTTGGTACTGTTGGGGTAGCCAACCCTTGCCCCCGGCGGGATCCTGGCTGCAGCCGGCAATGGAGGCTGCTACGCCGGTCAGGCTTACTCCCCCAAGCAGTTTGAGGAAGCCCCGCCTTGATACTGATTGTGGCTTTGCAGTGCGGTTTTCCATGTACTCTCCTCCCTTAGTTTTATATGGGATATGCAGTGCGCAAGAATAGCTTAAAAAGTTCGTTTATAAATACTATTAAACCAATAAATAAAATAGGCCAGGCAAGTGCGGAAAAAGCATGCCTGACCCAAGGTGAATTACTCCGCAAAGAAGAACTATATGCCGTTTTTCCAGGAATCTCATGTAACTGCCGTCCCAGTCCCTGCTTGAGAAAATGGGTACATACCAAAAATAGTTCGTTGGCTTTTTAATACTGTTTATTCTTCGAGATATTAATAATTCCTTCAAAATAAAAAATATTTTGAAAAATTTTTCAAATGTGTATAATATTCTGATAGGTTACAAAAGAAAAACGACCAAGCGAGTTACTTGGTCGTTATCTTAGTGTCTATTTGATAGGACACCCATGGGATGTGAGTGTTAATTCTTAAACATTTTCAAAACTTCCTCGGAAGTAACAAAAGAAAGAAATGTTTCACAAATGGGAGACAGGGGTTTATCTTTATTTAAAATAAATGAAAAATAACGTACAATGGACACATTGGCAATCCTGCAGGTTTTTACGGTTTTCAGCTGGATTTCCTTGGTCACCGCCAGGCCGGATAAAATGGTGGCTCCCAGACCCGCCTCAACCGCACCGATCACCGCCTGCGTATTTCCCAGCTCCATGACGGTATTTAACTCAGCGGGGTCCAAACCTGCTTTTTTTAAGGCAGCTTCCATCACCACCCTGGTGCCGGAACCTTCTTCCCTTAAAACAAAGGGGAGGGTGGCCAGCTCTTTCAGGGTCAAATTTTTCTTAATGGCCAGGGGGTGATTATAGGGAAGCACAACCAGCAGTTCATCCTCCATAAAGGGTTTGGTAATAACCTTCTCATGGGTGACAGGTCCTTCAATGAGGCCCAGGTCAAGCTTGTTCTCAAGGATGTGATCCACAATATGCTGGGTATTGGTGACTTCCAGGTGGATATCTACCTCCGGGTAGTCATGGTTGAACATGCCCATGATTTTCGGCAGAACGTTTTCGGCAATGGTATGACTGGCCCCCAGGGATAAATTACCGCTTAATTCCCCGACAAGTCTTTCAATATGTTTTTCAGACTGCTCGACCAAATTCAGTATTTCTGTTACATATTTTTCTAAAACCTGTCCGAACCGGGTCAGTTTAAGCTTTTTATTGGAACGATCAAACAACTTGGCGCCGTAATGCTGCTCAAGGACGTAGATGTTATGGTTGATGGTGGGTTGAGACAGTTCCAACAGCTTGCTGCTTTTTATCAGACTACCGGTTTCAGCCAGAGTTTTAAAAACTTTAAAATGCGTTAAGTTCACAGGCATCACCTACTGTTTTAATTATTCCTCGCTATCCCCTCATTTTATGATCTACAAAAAACATTGTCTGCCGTACTGCTGACAAGTCGATTGCTCCGTGGATTTTTTTATCTTCAAAGAAACACAAAATGGCCTTTTTTGTCTTTTTTTAGTATATAATAAAAATACAAACTTTTATGTATATCAATCCGGAGGTCACGGTGACAAACATTGTTCAAGAAGAAGTTCAGCAGTATATCCGGGAACTTCTGCCGCCGCGGGATGAACTTTTTTATGAAATGGAACAGGAAGCAAGGGAGAAGATGATACCCATTGTAGAACCGGAAGTTGGACATCTCTTGTACTGGTTGGCTGCCACCAAAAAGAGCAGAAGAGTATTGGAGATTGGAACCGCCATCGGGTATTCCACCCTCTGGATTGCTAAAGCCGTGTTACCCCTGGAAGGAGAGATTACCACCCTGGAGATTAACGCTCCGAGGGCCGAGGCTGCCTGCAGGTACTTTAAAAAAGCCGGAGTGGAAGAAAAAATAAAGCTGGTATTCGGTGATGCCAGGGAATTGCTTTATGAGCAAACCGGTCCATTCGACTTTATTTTCCTTGATGCTGCAAAGGGAAAATATGTGGAGTTTTTGGATAAATGCGTTGATTTGTTGCAACCGGGGGGCATTCTTGTGGCAGAGGATGTGTTTATGAGGGGAATGGTGATATCCGGGGAGATTGATAAGAGACGAAACAAAACAGCGGTAGCCCGTTTAAGAAGTTATCTTGAGCAGGTGATGGAACATAAAAGCATAGAAACCATTATCCTGCCGGTGGGAGATGGCATAACAATCAGCACCAAAAAGGATGATTTGTCATCAATGTCACCACCTCTTTTATGAAGACGGAGTAACAAGCGCATCGCCGATACAATTAACCCGTGATCCGTAATGATAAACTACATGTCGCAACGGTCTTTGGGACAAATTATTTCCTAATTATATAATAAAAATAATAAAAACAGAAGTTCCTTAATGCCAAAAGTTCGTGTAGCAAATCTAAATAAAAACATGGTATAATCTAATTCATACGCTATAGGTTATCTGTCAGAGGCGTGTTCAGGTGACATAATATGCTATTTTGCCCGTCTATTTTATATTGATTAGTTGACTATAATTGTCTATAATTACCTTTGTATAATTGTCGAATTATATAGGATTTGTATAATTTATTTTGGAAGGAGTGAGGAGGCAGTTGGGCTATCACCCCCGGGAGGACAAGCCCTAACGAATTGCTAACAAACTTCTTATTTATCAAGGGCGGATTTTTGTATCTCCTCAGGCCGACCTACAGCAAAGGGTGATAAAAACAGAGCCACTGCCCTGGTTGTAGTTCTTGAAGAGATACCCAAAATTATTTTAATCAAGGAGGTATGTTAACTTGTTGCTGACGGTATTTGTTTATGCTTCAATCCTTGCTTTCATCGGTCTCTCACTTTACAAGGCCCATCAGTATGCCAAGATGCCCATGCATGGTCGCTGGGAACTGTATCCGGTTCCCAAGGAGCCCGGCGAAAAGGGACATTACGGTGGTTCCTACTACGAAGATTTGGAATGGTGGAACAAGCCCAGAGAAGTCTCTCATTCCGGCGAAGTTATTGATATGTTAAAAGAAATGCTTTTCATCAAAAACCTGTTTATTAACCAAAGACACCAGTGGTGGCTTTCCTATGCATTGCACTTAGGTATTTATCTGTTGGGTTTATGGACTGTTTTACTGGCCGTAGGTGCTATCACTGAATTGTCCGGACTGTCTTTAACCACCCCGGAAGGCGTAAACAGCAATCCCTTAGCCTCCCTGATTTACTACGGTACCTTCATTTCCGGTGGTGCAGGGGCGCTGCTGCTGGGTTTTGGAGCCTTCAGCCTCTTCTTGAAGAGATGTTTTAACAACACCTTTGCCAAATACACCACTCCCCAGGAATATTTCAACCTGTTCTTCCTGTTTGCGGTGGTGGCTTCCGGTCTGGTTGTCTGGAGCGCTGACCCCGGTTTTAACTATGGTCGGGAAATCATGAAAGCCCTGTTTACCTTCTCACCCATTCAGGCAGATACCGCTTTAACCATTCATATCCTCTTATTGGGCGGGGTCATGATTTACATTCCTCAAACCAAAATGAGTCACTATGTAGGCAAGTACTTTGCATTCCACAAGGTGCTGTGGGATAACGAGCCCAACCTGAGAAACTCCAAGATGGAAAGCGTTATCAAAGAGGCCATCAGCTACAAACCCAAAGCCTCCTGGTCGGCCCCCCATATCAATCCTGGAGCGCAACAGCAGGACAAGAAGTAAATAATTACTGTGAGATAGGAGGTAAATTTTAATGGGCGATATTAGACCTCAGGATATAAGTAAATCCTCTGAACAACTCGTTAAGGTTGAAAATCTGATGCCTTTGCCGGCGCCTTACGATAAACCGGGCATGGAACCCGAGTTTAAGGAAATTAAAGACTCCTGGAAAGAGGAATACTGCACCACCCTGGATGGGTTTGTTGGCAACGAAACCTTAATCAGACCCAAAACCAAAGAGGAAGAAGAGGCTCTGGTTAAGGGATTCCTGCGTGGTCTGGAGAAGCTTTTCTCCAACGAGCTCAACAGGAACTATTTACAGCCTTTCCTGCTGAGCTTTGAGTACTGTGCGAAGTGCAATACCTGTTCCGAGGCCTGTCACGTATTTAAGGCCAGCGGCGAGCAGGAAATTTACAGACCCATTTTCCGTTCGGAAGTCCTGCGGAAAATTGCCAAGAAGCATATGAACGGCGACAGCTTCTGGACCAAATTTAACGGTGGAGACATTGACATCAATGTGGAAACCATTCTCCGCCTGGGTGAACTAGCTTACCGCTGCAACCTGTGCCGTCGTTGTGCCCAAACCTGTCCCCTGGGGTTGGACAACGGTCTGCTGGCTCGCGAACTAAGAAAAATCTTTAGTATGGAACTGGGGATCGCTCCCAAGCCCCTGCATGAGAAGGGCTCCATGCTGCAATTAAAGACCGGTTCCAGTACCGGTATTACCAAAGAAGCCTTCCTGGATATGATTGAGTTCCTGGAAGAAGATATTTACGAAAGAACCGGGAAACAGTATAAGATTCCTGTAGACAAGAAGGGAGCAGACATCCTCTTAACCCACAACGCCGGTGAATACATGGCCTGGCCCGAAAACCCAGCTGCCTTTGTGGTTCTCTTTGAAGAAGCCGGTCTGGATTGGACCCTGAGCAGCGATATGATCGGTTATGATAATGTTAATTACGGTATTTTTTACGATGACGCCCAGGCCAGAAAAATCGGTCTTGCCCAAATGAAAGCCGCCAAGAATCTGGGGGTCAGAAGAATTGTTTTGGGCGAGTGCGGTCACGCCCACAAAGCCGCCATGGTTTCCATTGACCGGGCCTTTGTAGGGGATGACAACATTCCCAGGGAGAGCTTCCTGCCCTTGCTGGCGGACCTGATTAAAAAGGGAGTCTACAAACTGGATCCCAGTCGAAATGACTTCCCGGTCACCATGCACGATCCCTGCAACGTGGCTAGAATGATGGGGATTATTCAACCCCAGCGGGAAATCATTAAAGCTGTTTGTCCCCAGTTTATCGAAATGTATCCGCACGGCGCCAAGAACTTCTGCTGTGGCGGCGGCAGCGGCTTTGCCATTATGAAGTCCTTCAACTTCCCTGAATTCAGGAATAAGGTTTCCAGCCGCATGAAATTCAAACAAATTCTTGATGCCTTCCAGGGTGTCATGGAAGAGGATGTTCCCAAGTATGTAGCAGCACCTTGCTCCAACTGTAAAGGCGCCATCAGAGATATTCTCGAATACTACCAGGCTACTGCTAAATTCAATGTGCATTATGGCGGCTTGGTTGAATTAGTGGTAAATGCAATGGTTCAGTTTGACAAACCCTTCTTAGAATTCCTGGATGAAGAAGAATTTGCCGCCAAACATGTAAAGAAATAGGTTAGTCAGTTTATTACCAACCCGGTCAAATTTTGGCCGGGTTTTTTATTGCAGTACGGCGCCCGGAGACTCCACCAGGGATGCCATTTCATGGGCCAGCACCAGCAGGGATTGGGCAAAGTTCATCAGGGGGGCGGTCATTTCCTGCCCAAAGGTTCTGATCAGGTAAGGAGTGGCAAATAAATAGGTATCGGCCAGACGGATGGTCAGTACGCTGGCTGCAATCAACTCCCCTTCGTCAAGGGCTGTGTTGATAATGTCCGTCAGTTCTTCCATCGCCTTAAAGTAGCGGCGGTGGTCGTCGCTATGGGTTAGATGAACCATGGCCTTGGTACCCATGGCGTCAAAGGCCTTTAAAAAGTGAAGCAGGTAATCGTAAAAGACCATTTCACCCTGGGCCGAATAGCGTATACCGGCCGAAGCCCTGTCTCCAAAAAATCCAGGGCCTCACTAATACAGTAATAAGCGATTCTATTTTCTTTGGGGTCCAGTACTTTCATATTTTGAGCTTTTTCCAGGCTGGCCTGGATTTTATGATCGGACTCACCGGTTCCATCATTACCGTCGCCGGGTGGTTGACAGGAATTACAGGAATGATTTGAGGCGGTTGAGCAACTGCACTTGTCCGGAGAGGTAAGCAGTTGTTTGGTATAGTGCCGGGATGATTCCACTTTAACGGCCAGTTCCATTTCTTCCGGGGAATTAAAGAATTGACTGATCCTGGAGTTGAATTTTTGAAAGAAACGGTGAAAATGCTCGAGGTACAGGTGTTCCAAACCATAAAACACGGTTCTTTTTAACTGCTCCAGGGAGGTCGTCAGTTCCTGGTCTAAGGGTACCTGCAGAGAAACGGTTTTTTGCTGCCGCCAACCGGGAGTTTTCTTTTCCAGGACACGATGAACATAATCCTGTACAAACAGCCAAAAGGCGGATTCTTTATCGGCATCAACGACAACCAGGATCACGGGCCTGCAGGCTTTATCCATGCAATGTTTAAGCTTGTCGCATTCCAAAGAAAGACCAATTAGCTCTCTGTTAACACGAAGGGAAGAGGCGCACACAACATAAACGGAAAAAACAGCGCCTTTGGGAGTACCGCTGTCCAGGATTTCAACTTCGTAATGGAGAAAAGGTTCATGGATCTGCCGTACTGCCCATGACCAAGGTAAAGCTTCCAGAAAAATAGTATGACCCTTAGGAGTTGTTGGCTTTGGAATCCCGGAGGAGACAAGAACCATTCGATTCGACTTTTTTTCCAGAGAATCCGTAGAATCGATCATTTTATGAACCTCCTTGTAAATATACTATTTCTTGGAAGGTTATAATTTCTTAAGGGCAGCAGCTTGTGACAAATTATTTGCCGCTTATTTGACAGGCAAATAAATAAATTGCATCATTTTAGAATATTCTTAAAATAAATGACAGTACGAAACATTTAATCAATCAGTTACCGTATGACAAATAGCAAAAGGTTGTTAGTAAACCCTATGCAACTAATTCGCTATGGTTTAAAAATATGGTAGCATGTCCCGAGTAAAATTTCAATAAAAATATCACTAGCGTTGCATAAAACTTTCGCATAAATTAAAAGGTAATAATTGGAAGATATAATTGTATAATTTTGTAATTATTTGGGTGTATACACCAATTAACCCATTTTACTTTATGCTAAAGGAACAACCACTTAAGAGGTAGTCCTTTAATCCACATTTTTACAAATGATGTAATTCCTAGGCTA